>JACQWY010000023.1 GCA_016209015.1 Gammaproteobacteria bacterium
AGCGCAGTGCGGAACGGAGCGCTCGAAAGTCCGAGGTTCACTGCGCGTGCCGTGGGTCACCGACTGGGCCCTCGCCTGCGCGAGGGCGACAGGGATCAGCCGAGGCGGAATGCGTCGACTGACCCCGCAGTCTGGAGAAGTACCATTTTCTTGGCGCTTCTCCGAACCGTGCGACTGTTCCTCGGCACACCGCGGCGCGCATTTCCCACGTGTCGCCCTCGCGCAGGCGAGGGCCCAGTCGTTCAGCCGCGGCGCCGAGGCCGAACCGCGGGGCCAGCGCAGAAGACGAGCGCGGTCCGGAACGGAGCTCGCGAAAGTCCGAGGTTCACTGTGCGTGCCGTGGGTCACCGACTGGGCCCTCGCCTGCGCGAGGGCGACAGGGATCAGCCGAGGCGGGATGCGTCGACTGACCCCGCAGGCTGGAGAAGAACCCTTCTTTCGGGGGCAGCAGGTGCTCAGGCGTGCTGGGGGGCGGCCTCGGTGAATTGCGCAGTGAACAATTTGAGATCTGCGCCTTCGCCGAGCAGGAGATCGCGTCGCGCCGCGAAACGCGGCTTCACGAGCCAGACGAGCAGCGGCAGGACGACGAGCGCGAGCACCATGTTGATGCCCATGATGACGATGAGGAGCAGGCCCATGTCGGCCACGAACTTCAGCCCCGACAGGAAATACCAGGGCGCGATGCCGACCGCCATGATGGTCGCGGTGAACATGATGGCCTTGCCGGTCGTGCGCAGCGCCGCGGTGATGGCCTGACCCCAGTCGCCGTCGCGGGCGTGGAATTCCTCGCAGATCCGCGACAGCAGATAGATGCCGTAGTCGATGCCGACGCCGACGCCGATCGCCGCCACGATCAGCGAATTCGTGTCGAGACCGACGCCGAGGAGATGCATCGAGGCGTTCAGCACCTGGTTCGCGAGATTCACGGGCAGCAGCAGGATGAGCCCGGCGACGAGCGAGCGGTAGGCGAGCGAGCAGGACAGCAGCACGAAGACGTTCAGGAGTCCGATCACGACCCAGTGATAGCGTTCGATGACGTGGTTCACCGCCTGCTGCAGCGCGATCGTCCCCGTCCCGAGACGCACCCTGAAGCCGGGATGATCCTCGCCGACGGATTTCACGGCGGCACGCGCGGCGGCGAGCGCGGCATCGACAGTCTCCTGTCTGTTGTCGCGATACCAGAGCGAGACCGTGCCGTCACGCCATTTGTCGTCGACGAGGAAATTGAAGTTCTTCGCGCTCGAGCCCATGGTGACGGCGAAGGCCGCCGCGCTCATCGCGGGCTGCGTCGCGTCGATCGGCAGCCATTTCGGATTGCCGCCGTTGTAGAGCCGGTTGCCCTCCCCGGCGTAGTCCATGAAGGAGAGCGTCGCGCGCGGCGGCTCGGATCCGCTCTCCATGTGCCGCTGCAGGGCCTCGAGCGTCTGCATCGCGTCGACCTTCTTGATCGGGAACTCGAGGCTCTTGCGGTCCTTCGCCTCGAGCACGATCTCGAGCGTGTTCACGCCGGGAAAGTGCGCATTGATGGCGCGCACGGCCGTATTGAAATCGGAATCGTGCCAGAGCAGGTTCGTGCCCTCGACGGGATTGCCGATCTTGATCTGCAGCGCGGTGTAGACGAAGTAGACCGAGGCGAGCGCGACCACGAGCGTCGTGACGCGGGCTCGCCGTCCGTGCGCGAAGCTCGCGATCCAGGCGAGCGTGTCCTGAAACTTGTGGTGAATGCCGGATTTCCGGCCATGGCCGATGAGCTGCTCGACGTTGTGCGGCGCCGGCAGCGAGGCGAGCAGGAGCGAAATCATCACCACGCCCGTCGGAATGAGCCACACCGCCCACATGCCGCAGAAGATCGCGTGGCGCACCATCGCCGGGATCGGGGCGGCGACGACGATGAAGATGCCGAGAATGTCCGTGATGATTCCGAGCACGCTCGGCGCCATCATCACGCTCATGGTGATCTCGGCGGCTTTCAGGCGATCGCCGACCTGCGAGTACACCTCGTAGAAGCGCTCGGTGAACTGCACGCAGTGCGAGAACGAGCGCGCGGTGAGGAGCAGCGGCACGATCATGAGCAGCGGCTCGATCGAGATGTCGAGCCAGCCGACGAGACCGAACGCCCAGATCGCCGCCGTCGCGCTCGTGACAATCGGCGTGACGACACCGACGAGATTGCGCATGTAGAGCGCGAGCGCGAGGATGAGCAGCCCGAGCGTCACGGCGAAGATGCCGATCATCTCGCGCTCGTACTGGTAGACCCAGCCGATCAGTACCGGCTCGCCGGCGAGGAACACGTCGTGATCGGCGTCGCGCGCTTTCTCCACGAGGTCGCGGACGTAGCGGAAGGCGACGCCGTAATCGAGCTTCTTCTCGATGAACTGCGCCGTGACGATGGTCGCGGTCTCGTCGTGCGAGATGAGGAACTGGCGCGTGCTCGGCGACTTGTCGACGAGGTTTCTGAAGCGCGCGAGCTCCGCGGCGGTCTGCGGCGGTTTGTCCTCCATCAGCGGCCGCATGTCGATGCCTTCCGGCGTCGATTCGCTGTAGCGCGCTTTCGTGCTCGCGATCGAGAGGATGGTGTCGTGGTCGACGGCGGGCGCGAGGTCGATGTCGCGCGTCAGCCTGAAGACCTTCGCGAGCGTCGCGGCGTCGTAGATCTCGCCGTGCTTGCGCTTGACCATCACGACCATGGTCAGCGGATTGCCGAAGTTCGGATGGTCCTGGAAGACCTGCACGAAGGGATCGTCCTTCGGCAGGAGGTCCGAGAATATCGTGCGCAACTGCACGCGCGGCAGGCCGGCGGCGAAGAAGGCGGTGAGGAGGATGAACACGGCCCACGACAGCTTGCGGTACTCGAGCACCCAGCGGGCGAGGCGGAAACGGAGCGCGTACATGGAGGATGTCCCGGAGGGCCGAAGGCCTGTCGTTTCGCGCGACGTTAACCTATCCCGTCGAAAAAGGCGACGGTGCGGCGCGTCACGACGCCGGGCTCAAGGCGGCAGCGTATACGTGAGCGAGCTGCCGCCCGGGTCGCGATGATGCGCGAGCAGTGCGGAGCCGTCGTCGAACTCGATGACGAGCTCGGCCAGATCGCCGCGGGTCCGCGCGTCGATCCGGAGGAGCCGCTTGCCGTCCGTGGCGAATTCGGCGCCCACGTCGTGCAGCGGATGTCGTTTCTCGGCATCGTCGCCGGGCACGTGGCCGGGCGGCGCCGTCGCGAGCGGTTCGTGACACCAGCGTCGCGTCGGCGCATCGAGGTGGAATTCGTGCCATTGGCCATCGTCCGTTTCGAGCAGGAGTGCGACGGCCGCGCTCTCCCGCCAGCCCTGCCACCACGCCTCGCGCGCGAGCAGCCGCAGACAGCGGCGGCCCGCAAAGTCCCCGGTGCTTCCGGCCGCGTCGCTCATGGCAGCGCGCCGGCCGCGGGCCGCGTCATCGTGTTCGTCGGAACGAGGAAGCCTGTCATGAGGAGATGCTCTCGTGCTGGGCGTGGAGACCGGCGCCGCGAACGATGCTTCCGGTCGGGATCGGCCGGCATGCTAGTGCGATCGAAGCGCGCGTTCAAATGCTCCGATGGAGCGGGCCGGCCGCGTGCAGTAGAGTAGCGCGACCCCTGGTCGCAGTCGCGCCACCGAAAGGAGAGCCCATGAATTTCGGTCTCATGTACAGTTTCATCGTGCCGCCCGGCTCGAGCATGACCCATCTCGATACGTTCCGCGAAATGGACCGGCTCGTGCCGCTCGCCGAGGATGTCGGCTTCCATTCCTTCCAGACCACGGAACACCACCTGCAGTCGAACGGCTGGACCCCGAGCCCGCTGCTCGTCCTCGCGCAGGCCGCGGGACTCACGCGCCGCATGCGCCTCGTGACGAACGTGCTCCTGCTGCCGCTCTACGATCCGCTGCGCCTCGTCGAGGACGTCGCGACGCTCGACAACCTCTCGAACGGACGCCTCACGCTCGGCGTCTCGCCAGGCTATGTCTCGGAGGAATGCGTGGCCTACGGCATCCCCTATACCGAACGCTTTGCGCGCTCGGAGGAGATCCTCGACATCCTGCAAGCTTCCTGGCGCGACGCCGAATTCGAATACCGCGGCAAGTACTACGACGTGCCGCGCGTGCGCGTCATGCCGCGCCCCGTGCAGCAGGAGATCCCGATCTGGTACGGCGTCTCGGGCCCGAAGCTGCTCGAACGCGCGGCGCGCCGCGGTTGCCCGGTGACCGCCTCACCGCGCCACACGAACGGCGAGCTCGCCGAGCACTACGCACGTTACGACGCAGCCGCCGCGAAGGTCGGCTTCGCGACGCGGGAGCGGCCGATCATCCGCGAGGTCTTCGTCGCGCCGACGACGGCAGAAGCCGAACGCCTCGCCGGTCCGGCGATCGTCCACCTGTTCGGTCTCTACGGCCGCAAGAGCGCGGAGGGCGAGCGCGTGCTCCGCAACGACGCGGGCGAGGTGATCAAGGACGTCGCGGAGGTCGATTACCGCACGTTCGCCTCGCGCTACATCGTGGGCGATCCGGCGAGCGTGCGCGAGTCGATCGCAAAGCTCGTCGCGGAGCTCGCGCCGAGCGAGGTCATCTGCCGCATGCAGTTGCCGGGTATCCCGACGGCGCATCTCGAGCGCTCGATCAAATTGTTCGGCGAAGAGGTGATCCCCGCATTCCGCTGAAGACATCGAAAGAGGCGCTGAACGCGATGAACGACGCACAGAAACTGCAATGGCTCTACGACATCGAATGCATCAAGCAGCTCAAGGCGCGCTACTGCGCATTCGCCGATCAGGACTACGACCCGGACGGCATCGCGAGCCTGTTCGTCGAGGACGGCGTGTGGGACGGCGGCCCTTTCGGCCGGCACGAGGGCCGCGAGGCGATCCGTGAATTCTTTCGCGGCGTGAGCAAGGTCATCAGCTTCGTCGATCATTACGCGACGAATCCGCTCATCGAAGTGAACGGCGATACGGCGACCGGCCGCTGGGATCTGTGGGCGCCCATCGTCAAGGAGCCGGAGCCGATCGCGGTGTGGATCATGGGCAAGTACGAGGAGGAGTACGTGCGGGTCGGCGGGCGCTGGATGTTCAAGCTGCTCGCACTCGACGTGCGCGCGTTCTCGCCTTACGACAAGGGCTTCGCGAAGGAGCGGATTGGGGCGTTGTAGGGAGTCCGCCCATCGGATGTGCCGACGAAGGAGGCGCATCGATCGCGTCTTCGATTTCTGCGTTCAAGATCCCTCCGGCGCGCTCTGGCAGCCGGGGTATGGCCCACGCGGATGACTCGCAAGCGAGTTACCCACATGCGTCAGACGCCGGCGCCGCGCGCCGCCTCTTCCCTGGCCTTGCGCACCTTCTCGCTCGTCTGGTTGAACAGCAGCTCGCGGCGCGCCTGCTCCTGCTCGGGCGTGAGCTGCCGCTCGCCCCACTCCTTGTGGACTGCGCGGCCCTTCTGCACGGCCGGTCGCGCGCCGACCTCGTCGAGCCAGCGCTTGAAATGCGAGTACTTCTTCCCGGCCTCTTCGTCGACGAGGCGTTCGGTGAGGATCGCCCACGGCCAGGTGACCATGTCCGCGATCGAGTAGTCGTCGCCGGCGAGATACGCATGCGCCGAGAGCTGCGCGTCCATCACGCCGCACAGGCGATCGACTTCGCCGACGAAGCGTTTGCGGCCGTACTCGAGCTGCGCCGGATCGTCGACGAGGTTTTTCGCGTAGTTCTTGAAATGGTTCGCGTTGCCCATCATCGGACCGAAATTCGCCATCTGCCAGTACACCCATTGCAGGACCCGGAAGCGCTCGCGCGGTGCGGTGGGCAGGAACTGGCCGGTCTTGTCGGCGAGGTATTCGAGGATCGCGCCGGATTCGAAGATCGCGAGCGGCGCACCGCCGCCGGCCGGCTCGTCGTCGACGATCGCGGGCATGCGGTTGTTCGGACTGATGCGCAGGAACTCGGACTTGAACTGATCACCCGCGCCGATGTCGACGGCGTGCACGCGATACGGCAGGGCGCACTCCTCGAGCATGATGGTGACTTTCCAGCCGTTCGGCGTGGGCCAGTAGTAGACGTCGATCATCGGGACACCCTCCGTCGTAAGCTCATCGCATCTTAGCATCGCGATCCGGGACGGGCGGGTCAGCCGCGCGGTCGATCGCGCGGGAGCGGTGGCCGCGGTGCGCCCGCGGCCGCCGTGAGAGAAAAACGGGAAACTTCGGGAGCCCGGAGCGGACTCCCGAAGCGGACGCTCAATGGAGCCGGAGCAGGAACGCGTTCTTCGTGACGTCCGTGACGACCGCGAACACGCCGAGACCGGGGAAGTAGCGGAAGCGGCCGTACATGCCGTTCGGTGTGGCTTCTCCCGGGCCGCCCGCGAACGTCTTCGTCGCGCAGGTGTTCGTCGCCGGGTCGTACTCGTAGACCGTGCCACCGCCGATCCAGCCGACGATCTTCCCGGTCACCGGATCGTAGGCGAGACCCGGCGCACCCTTCGTCACGAGCGCGGAGCAGCCGGCGCCGGGCGTCACCGGCTGCAGCGTCGTCGCGCCGCCGGTCGCGATGTTCGCACGGAACATCCTGCCGCCGCCGATGAACCAGAAGTACTTCCGGCCCTCGTCGACGACCGCCGTACCGGGCACGTCGGAGCCGTAGACCACCGGTGCGATCTTCGTCCACGCATTCGTGCCGTCGTCGTAGCGGAACGTCGCGCCCGAGTAGTCGTGCATGTAGATCGCATCCGTGTTCGGATCGTAGGCCATGAAGTTCTGGTGCGCGCAGCAGCCGAGCGCCGGCGGCGTGCCGCGCGCCGGATCGAGTCGCGTCCAGGTCTTCGTCGGCACGTCCATCAGCCAGTTCGCGACGCTCTGATCGCCCGGCCCCGGGCCGTAGAACGAGCCGCCGTGCAGGAACACGCGATCGCGCGTCGGCACGTAAGCGAGGCCGCCGTAATTGTGGCGCGCGGCGGGCCGTCCGTCGGGATTCGATTCGTAGCCGTAGGCGAGCACCGGGCTCGGATCGAGCAGGCGCGTCATGGTCTGGTTCGAGAGATTGAGCGAATACCACTCGTTGCCGCCGTAGTCGTTGTGACCCCCGCCGGTGATCAGCAGACGATTGCGGTTCGTGTCGGCGACGCCGCCGGCCCAGGCCGAGACGACGGCCGAGCAACTGCCGGGCGGCGCCGGACTGCGCGGGCAGACGTCGGCGATGCGCGTATTCGGCAGCTCGTGCCAGCCGAGCCCGGTCGGCAGCGCCTTCGTGGTCGTCGTGCTCGACGTCGAGGAGGACGTGGCGCCGCCGCTCGTCGTCGTGGTGGTCGGCGGGTTTGCGATCGGCGTCGCGATCGGCTGCTGGCTCACGATGAGCTCGTCGAACCACATCGCCGCCGCCGGCGTCGTGGTGGAGGCGATCGCGCCCGAGAAGTAGGGCTGCAGGATCATCGCCATCATGCCGACGGAATGATTCGCGGCCGAGCCGAACTTGAAGTTCGAGACATTGATGACCTTCTTGAGCGGCTGACCCTCGTTGCCCGCATAGACGGTGAACGAGGAGTTCGCCACACCATACGTCCCGATGCGGACGACCCAGTATTCCGTGATCCAGGTGTTCGGCGTATAGCGGAAGCAGCCGGGATCCGTCGCGTAGTTCGTGCCGTAGGCACAGTTGTAATCGCCCTGCTGGAACGTGTAGGGCGGCAGGCCGTTGTTCGTGACGAGGCCCGGCGCACCGCAGGACGTGTAGCCGCTGAGGATGTTGCGCTGGTAGCTGTTCTCCTGCACGAACTGATCACCCGTGCACGAGGGTCCCGGCACGGGACCGTAGACGATGAACGCCTTCCAGCCTTCGTTGCTCGCCTTCGTCCAGTCGTAGTTCAGCATGTTCGAATCGACGCGCATTCGCACCTGCAGATAGAGCGTCGAGTTCTCGCCGAAGGTTTTCGCCGCGCCGTCCGTTCCGAACTGCTGCATCCAGTAGCCGGCGGGATTCGTCGAGAACGGCAGCGTGCTGCCGGGGCGGATGTTGAACTTCAGCGAGCCGGCGCCGGAGGCCATGGTCGTCGTGTCGCGCACGCCCTGGTAGGTGCGATCGCTGCCCGTCGGATAGAGGCCGCTCGCATAACCGCCGCCGCCCGCAGCCGGCGTGAAATCCGTCGTGCTGTCGAAGCCCTTGCAGACGAGCACGCCGGTCGCGGCGCAACGGGTCTGGAAGTCCGTGAGCTTCTGCGTCGCGGTGGGCGCAGTGCTGGTGGTGGTCGTCGTATTCGTCGTCGTGGTCACGGTGGTCGTCGTCGTGCCACCGGTGCCGAACGTTGTAAAGGTCAGCGTCGCGCCGTGCGAGATCGGCATGATCCCGAGCAGACCGCTCAGCAGGGCGCAGCTCTTGCGTTGGAAGCGCATGTGAACTCCTAATCAGTATCAGTCACCTGAGGTGTCAGAGCCGGCGCACACGAGCGCGCCGGTGCCTGGTGGTAATCCGGGAGCGCGCGGCAAAAGAAGCGCGTCCCGAGTGAATGGCCCGTGGGTGCGCCCGTCGCGGCCCGGCACGATCCCCTGCGCAGCGCCCCGCGCCGCGAGGCGGGGGCAAGGGTGCCGGCGCGCGCGGCGCCGTTCAGACTTGGCCGTGTGGCCCTTTCCTGGCGTCGGCGCATGCTCCGGCATGCGCGCATCTGCGGGCGTCCGCGCGCTTCACGGGCGCATCGGCGCGGTGTGGCAGCGTCCCGCGGCACGGACGTTCAGCCCTGCTTCGGGCGCGCATCGCGCCGGCCGCGACCGCGCTCCGCCATTCTGAGCTGCAGTCCCTGCAGACGCTCGCCGAGGGCGTGGAAACGCGCCTCGTCTGCGCCCGCCGCGCCCTTTCGGGCGAAAAAATCCCCCTTGCGCGCAGGCCTGCACCGCGCGGCGTCCAATGCATTCATGTCGATCATCCCGTAGTTATGCGTACCGTGCGCTGTCCCGCGCACGGCGCGTGGTCATCGAGTCCGCCATTCCCCGAGGCATCGATGCGAACTCGCCGCAGCTCCATGGCTCCTCTTCGTCGCGCGCGCTGCCGAGCATTCACTTCGAGCACGCGTACGAATTCCGAAACCGGGCTTAGTTTCGACGTGCCTCGAGTGAGTCTTTACACTCTTTTGCATTGTTTGAGATGCAGTTCCCAAACACGCAAATTGCAGGTGGAGCAGCCGTTTTGCTCGCGTTCAACGCACCGTGCGCGAGCGCAATGGCGGCGCGATCGCTTCGAGCGATAGCCGCTCCGCATCGATGCCCCAGCGCCATGCGACGAAGGCGGCGAGGATAACTGCGCACGCGCCGAACGCATAGCCCGCGAAGACGTGCAGGCGATCCCCGCTCGCGATCAGCGCACCGAACAACGCGGGCGCGAGGAAGCCGCCTGCGCCCGTGCCGAGCGCATAGAAGACGGCAATGGCGAGTGCGCGCATCTCGAGCGGAAAGACTTCGCTCGCCGTCAGATAGGCGGAGCTTGCAGCGGGCGAGGCGAGGAAGAACACCGCAGACCACGCGAGCGTCTGATTGACCGCATCGAAGCGCCCGCTCAGGAACGCCACGCCGGCGGCGAGCAAGGCGACGCCGGAGCCGGCATACGTCGCCGCAATCATGGTGCGCCGGCCGAGGCGATCGAAGAGCGGACCGAGCAGCAGCGGGCCGAGCACGTTCGCCGCCGCGAACGGCAGCACGTAGAGCCCGACGCGCGCCTCGGCCACGCCGTAGAAGCGCGTGAGCACGAGCGCGTAGGTGAAGAAGATCGCGTTGTAGAAGAACGCCTGCGAGATCATGAGCGCGAGTACGACGAGGCTGCGGCGGCGATAGCGCCGCACGAGCACGTCGAGGACTTCGCGCAGGTCCGGCAGCGCATCGCGCACCGCGGCGGCTGCCGTGTCCGCCCCGCGCGGCGCCTCGGGTCGCGACTCGATCGCCGCCACGATGCGCGCCGCTTCTTCCGCACGACCCTGCGCGATCAACCAGCGCGGACTCTCCGGCACGTCGCGCCGGACACGCAGGATCGCCATCGCGAGCACCGCCCCGAGCAGGAACGCGGCGCGCCAGCCGAGCACGGGGCCGAGCACGCGCTCGTCGAGCAGCACGAGGGAGAGCAGCGCGCCGAGCGCCGCGCCGAGCCAGAAGCTGCCGTTGATCGCGAGGTTCACGCGGCCGCGCACGCGCGCCGGCACGAGCTCGTCGATCGCGGAATTGATCGCCGCGTATTCGCCGCCGATACCGAGGCCGGTGCAGAAGCGGCAGATCGCGAAGCTCACATAACCGATTGCGCAGCCGCTCGCGACCGTCGCGCCGAGATAGACGGCGAGCGTGACCAGGAAGAGCCGTTTGCGGCCGAGCACGTCCGCGAGCCGGCCGAAGACGAGCGCGCCGAGCACGGCGCCGCCGACGTAGAGCGAACCCGACCAGCCGATTTCGGCGGTCGTGAGCGCGAGCGTGTCGGGCCGCTGCAGCACGCCGCCGAGCGCGCCGACGAGCGTGACCTCGAGACCGTCGAGCACCCAGGCGATGCCGAGCGCGACGACGATCCGCCCGTGCCAGCGCGACCAGGGCAGGCGATCGAGGCGGGTGGGGATATCGGGTGCGTCGGGTGTAGGGGAGTCGACCGCCATCGCGTCCTCGCTCGGACGCGAGCTACGCGCCCGGGAGTATCGACAGCGTGCGGGACGAAGCGTGCGAGGCGCGGGCAGCGGTCACACGCCGCGCTGCGTCGGGGCGCTGCGGAGCGGGTCTGCGGCACGGCGAACGTCCCCGACGCCCGACTGGGACGCTGGCGTCACCAGGGACGTACGAGGAACGCGGGCCCGACGCACGACCGCAGCGTTCGTTCGGACCCCCGGGCCGCCCGAAACCGGGTACGATGAGCGCGCCGATCTCCGGAGGCAGGACGCCGCAGGCCGCCACTTCGCCCGAGGTTCCCGATGAAGAAGATTCATCTGAATGCCTTCACCCAGTGCTGCATCAACCATCATTCCGAGGGCCAGTGGAAACATCCGCTCGACGGCTCCGCGCGCGGCTATCGCGACATCGACTACTGGGTCGATCTGGCACGCCTGCTCGAGCAGGGCGGCTTCACCTGTCTCTTCCTCGCCGACGTGCACGGCACCTACAGCGTCTATCGCGGCTCGCGCGAGACGGCGGTCCGGCATGCCGTGCAGTTCCCGAGCAATGAGCCGACGGTGATCATCCCGGCGATGGCGCACGCGACGCGCACGCTCGGCTTCGCGGCGACCTACAGCACGACCTACTTTCCGCCCTACCAGACCGCGAAGCTCTTCTCGACGCTCGATCATCTCGCACGCGGCCGCGTCGGCTGGAACATCGTCACGTCCTATCTCGCGGACGCGAACGCGAACTTCGGGATCCGCGAGGAGCTCGGTCACGACGAGCGCTACGATCGCGCCGACGAGTACATGGACGTCGTCTACAAGCTGTGGGAGCACTCGTGGGAAGAGGACGCGGTCGTGCGCGACGTCGGGCACGACGTCTACTCCGATCCCGGGCGCGTGCACACCATCGATCACGTCGGGCGCTGGTACGAGGTGCCCGGCCCGCACATGTGCGAGCCCTCGCCACAGCGCACGCCGTTCCTGTTCCAGGCCGGACAATCGGGCCGCGGCACGGACTTCGCGGCGAAACACGCCGAGGCCATCTTCTGCGTGCACGCGAATCTCGAAGTCTGCGCGCGTGGTGTCGCGAAGCTTCGCGCGGCGATCGCGAAGGCAGGCCGCGCGCCGGACGAAGTGAAGGTCTGCCAGGGTATCTCCGTCGTCGTCGCGCCGACGGATGCCGAGGCGCGATTGAAGCTCGAGACCTGCCGCAGTTACGCGAGCCCCGAGGGCAGCCTCGCGCTCTTCAGCGGCTGGGCCGGGATCGATCTCTCGACCGTCGAGCCGGATCGACCGCTCGACACGCTGGATTCGAATGCGATCCAGGGCGTGCTGTCCTACTTCAAGGACGTGGACCCCGACAGGCGCTGGACGGTGCGCGAGATGGGCGAATGGATCTCCGTCGCGAGCATCATGCCGAAGATCGTCGGCAGCCCGGCGACGGTCGCTGACGAGCTCGAACGCTGGATCGACGAGACCGGCATCGACGGCATCAACCTCGTCCCGATCACCCAGCCCGGCGGCTTCCGCGATTTCGCGGAGCTCGTGGTGCCGGAGCTCAGGCGTCGGGGCCGGCTGCATGCGCTCACGCCGGGTGCGACGCTGCGCGAGCAGTTCTTCGGCCCGGGGCGGGCGCGGCTGCCGCGGCATCATGCGGCGTTCAGCGCGCTGCCGCCCTGGAAGACCGCGCCGCGCTGACGCCGCCGCAGCGCACCTCGCGTGAACCGGCTCTCGGCGCTGATCGCACCCCTGTGTCTCGTGCTGACGGCATTCGCGGCGAACTCGCTGACCTGCCGTATCGCACTGCGCGGCGGCGCGGCGGATCCGCTGTCCTTCACCGCGATCCGGATTTCGAGCGGCGCGGTCGTGCTGATGGTGATCCTCGCGCTGCGCGGCACGCTGAATCGCGTGCCGGTCGACCCGCGGGCCGTGCTCGCGCTGAACGCTTATGCCGTCCTGTTCTCGTTTGCCTATCTCGGGCTCGACGCGGCGACTGGCGCACTGCTGCTGTTCGCCGCGGTCCAGATCACCATGGTCGGCGCGGCGCTGTGGCGCGGCGAGCGGCCGACCGCGCTCGCCTGGGCCGGTTTCGCGATCGCGAGCGGCGGGCTCGTGTGGTTGTTGTCGCCCGGCGTCACGGCGCCGCCGTTGTTGCCGGCGGTCGAAATGCTGCTCGCCGGCGTCGGCTGGGGCGTCTACTCGCTCGTCGGCGCGAAAGTGCGCGAGCCCCTGACCGCGACGGCCTGGAACTTCGTGTTCGCGACGCCGATCGCCGTGCTCGCGCTCGCCTTCGATCCCTCACGCCTGCATCTCGATCGCCAGGGGCTCGCCATGGCGGTGCTGTCGGGGGCGGTCGCCTCGGGGCTCGGCTATGCGCTCTGGTATCTCGTGCTGCCGCGCCTGACGGCCCTGCTCGCGGCGTCGGCGCAGCTCGCGGTGCCGGTGCTCGCCGCCTGCGGCGGGGTGCTGATCCTCGGCGAGCCGTTCACGCCGCGGCTCGCGCTCAGCGTGCCGATCATCCTCGGCGGGATCGGTCTCGTGCTGATCGCGCGGCACCGGCGGGTGTGATCGAGCCGCGTCAGAACTCCTGCCGCGTCGGCCGGTAGAGGATCTCGTTCACGTCGAGCTCGGGCGGCTGCTCGATCGCAAAAGCCACGGCGCGCGCGAAGGAGTCCGCCGGCAGCGCGAACTGGGCGTAGAACTTCTTCATGTTCGCGGCGATGTCCTGCTCGGTGATGCTGTCGGGAAGCTCGGTGGCGACGGCACCGGGCGAGATCACGGTCGTGCGGATGTCGAAGGGCTTCACTTCTTCGCGCAGCCCCTCCGAGATCACGCGCACCGCGTGCTTCGTCGCCGCGTAAACCGCGCCGCCGGCCCGCACCTTGTGCCCCGCGACGGAGGAGACGTTGATGATGTGGCCGGACTTCTGGCTCTGCATGTGGGGCAGCGCGGCGCCGATGCCGTAGAGCACGCCCTTGATGTTGACGTCGATCGTGCGATTCCAGTCCTCGACCTTGCAGCGGGCGAGCGGCGAGTGCGGCATGAGGCCCGCGTTGTTGATGATGACGTCGAGGCGCCCGAACGTCGCGACCGCCGCGTCGACGAGCTGCTTCACCTGTTCGAACACCGTCACGTCCGTCCCGACGGCGAGGGCCTGGCCGCCGTGCGCCGCGAGCTCCTTCGCGAGGGCCTCGATGCGATCGAGCCGCCGCGCGCCGAGCACGACCGTCGCGCCGCGTGCGGACAGATGCCGCGCGGCCGCTTCGCCGAGGCCGCTGCTCGCGCCGGTGATGACGATGACTTTGCCTGCGATGTTGTCGCTCATGTCCGGGCTCCTCCCGGCTCGACGTCGTGGTTCGGATACTACGGGATCCCGGCCCGGCGGCGCGACCGGACGCGGGGGGCGTTTCCCCGCGGCGCCCGCGGCAACGTCCGAATCTTTTCCGCCGCGATCGCGGCGTGGCATCATGGCCGCGAAATCCGACACATCGGCTGAAGACTGAGATGTGCCTGGGACCCTTCCTACTTCACAACATGGCGAACATTCTCGAGCGCTGGGAGGCCTTCGCGGCCACCCGTCTGCCCGCTGCCGCCTCCATGACTGCCGTGCAGCTCCGGGATCACGGACAGCAGATCCTGGAAGCGATCGCCGCCGACCTCGGAGGGTCCCAGGCAGCCGAGCAGCAGGTCGCGAAGTCGCAAGGACTCGCGCCGGCTCCCCTTCCGGCACGCGAAACCGCGGCGCAGACTCATGGCGTCCTGCGCCAACAGAGCGGCTACGACATCAACCAGCTCGCGTCCGAGTATCGCGCACTGCGCGCGAGCGTCCTCTCCCTGTGGTTGGAAGCGTGCCAGCCGGAGCCGCCACACCTGGACGACATGATCCGTTTCGACGGGAAACGGGGGTCAGGTTCCATTTCGCAGGCGACCGACCGGACAAGGGTCGCCCGCGTCGTGCGCGAAATGGAACCTGACCCCATTTCGCTCTACGCATCTTTCGTCATTGGGGCGTTGATGAGGCTGGTGCGAAGCATCGCTCACGCGTTCCCCTCGGTGACCTCGAACATGAGGATCTCGGAGGGAAAGCCGAACGCGGTGCAGGCCGCGAGCGTCGAGCGAATGCAGGTTTCCGGGCGGTAGACTGCGTTCAGCAGGAAATTGATGCTCAGGTGGCAACCCGGGATGGCGTGGAGCCGCAGACTCGCGGCGAGCTCGATCGCCTTCACGCGGCACGCCTGGTCGAAGCGATAGCGATTGTCGTCGTTGACCTTCGCGAGGACCGCGCCGGCGCCTTCGCCGTTCAGGCCGCGAACGAGCGCTTCGTAGGCGAACGGCGCGTTCGTGTCGAGATTCACGATCGGCTGGAACGCCATCGTGAAATCGAAGCCGAGCACTTCGGGATTGCGGCACTGTTCACATCCTGCCGGCGAGAACGGGGTGTCGAAGCACGTCGTCATGGATTCATCGTCCGGTGCGGTCGCGGGCGATCCGACCAGCGCCGCCGCGATCGGCATCGCCCCTGCCACGGTCGCGAGGCATCGGAAAATCCCGACGGGTGGGGCGTGCGCGACAGCAGTCGCCGTCCACGCGTCGTCACGCGCTCAAGCCCCGAGCCGCTCCCGGTAAGGGGCCAGCAATGCCCGGCTGATCACGACGTTCTGAATGTCCGTCGTGCCGTCCAGGCTGTGTGCAATCTTCACGTGCTCGAACAGGCGCGGTAGTCCGCAGTCCCGCTTCAGGCCGTTCGCTCCCATTTGACTCATGCAGACGTCGAGACCTCTGAGCGCCGCGCGCGTCGCGAATTTCTTGGCGTGCGCCGCTTCGACGCTCGCGCGGCCGCTCTGGTCCAGCGCGTCGGCGGCGTCGTAGGTCATGAGCCGTGAGGCGTGCAGATCCGTCGCTACTTCCGCGAGCTGCCACTGCAAGCCCTGGAATTGCGCGATGGGCCGGCCGAACGCGTGACGCTGCGTGGTGTAGTCGAGGGCGACGGCGAGACCCGTCGCGAGCGCGCCGCAGCACATCGCCGCGACGTTGATGCGGGCGAGATCGATGGCCGAGAGCGCCGCGCGCAGGCCCATGCCGGGCGGCACGACGAGGCGCTCCGGCGCGATCCGCACGTCGTCCAAATGCAGGTCGCAGATATTGCCGATGTGGCCGCCGAGCAGTTCGTACGGCGCGCTCACGGTGAGACCCGGTGCGTCCCGCGGCACGAGGAAGCCGGCGATGCCGGCCGCGCCGCTGCCGGCTTCGGTCTGCACGAACACGAAGTACTCGTCGATGTACGGTGCGTTCGTCACCCACGCCTTCACGCCGTCGATCCGCCAGCCCTCCGAAGTGCGGCTCGCGAGCGTCGTGATCCGTGCGGCATCGGAGCCCGCACCGGGCTCGGTCAGCACGAAGCCCGTCGTCTTCGCGCCGGCGAGCAGCGTCGCGCGGATTTCGTCGTGCCAGGCGTGCTGGCCGAACTGCGCAATGGCGGCGATGCAATACTCCTGAGGCAGGAATGTGATCGCGCCTATCGGGTCGACCGCGCCCAGCGCCTCGGACATCCGGGTCATGACGGCGGCGCGCGCCGCATGCCCACCCTTGTCCTTAGGCGTGAGAAGTCCTTTCAGACCTGCGGCGACATAGGCCGTCCAGGCTTCGCGCGGCGGGCATCGGTCGCGATCGCATTCCGCCGCGACCCCGGCGAGAGCCGCGACCACGCAATCGTTCGCTTCGAGCAGGCGCTGCTCGTCCTGGGAAAATGACATGGACATGATGGCTCCCCGCACGATGGCTGTGCCGGAACTATAGCCGCAACGGCGGTGCGGCGAAGCGAGCTGCGCTTGCGGGCGGGAGCGCGCAGCGGGAGCGATCAGCGACGGAAGGAAAGGATGGCCAGGGACGGAATCGAACCATCGACACGCGGATTTTCAAAAATGGCTGTCTGTTTATGCAGGAGCGGTCCCTGCAACTGAATCAAGCCAGTTACGCGGACATTATCATCGTTTGGATCACGGTGAATAACCGTGCTGCTGTTGGAATGGAAACATTTCTGGCAACGGCGGGTGCTGAAGGGATGCACGAAGAAGCTATGCCGGTCGGTCTGAGTAGGTCCTCCATTTTGACGGCCATCGGCAGCGCCATGTAACGTGACCTATCCCGGGTAGCGGGGTCAACTTGTTCGCAATTCGTCGCTGCTGGAGGCGGGTGTCGTCGTCGCGCCTGCAGAGGTAAATTTTTCCCGAGCGGAGGCTGCCATCGAATGACAGCAGGTCGGCCCGGGCCTGCCGGCTCTGACGCCGGGGGCCGGCGCTCCGGATTACCGGTACGAAGCTAGAAAAATTACTGTGTAAGGAAAGATGTGAATGAGCGCAATGGACGGGCATGTCTACATACTGACATCACCGAACAGCCAGTACGTGAAAATAGGCGGAACTGGCTCCGCGCCGATGAAGCGGATAAAAGAAATAAACGTCTGCACTCCATATCGCGAATTAGGGCCGTGGACGCTGTATGACTTCCGTCACGTGAGCAACTGGCGCAAAGTCGAATATGACGTCCAGTACGCTTTTCGAGCCCACCTTGTAAAAACAGTGCAAATGCAAAAGGAGCTGTTCGCTATTTCTCCCCGAGCCGCTTCTCAACAGCTCGTGTCAAGTTCAAGTCAGTCGACAATAAAGCAATATAAAATCGACCGTATGTTCCAAGATGCAGAGTTTTTCGAATACGTTCAAAAGCTCTTTCGACTCACCGGCCTTCTGAACTGGCTCGACCTGCAGGGCGCGTGGACATTCAACTTGTTCCCGGCGACCGGAAATGGGCGATATTTCACGATGAACATCGGTCGGCACGAAGTCGCATACGCGACAATCCCGCGAGCAGACGAATTGCCGATTCATATGATTTACATGGACCGGCTTATCCATGATTTCAAGAAAGTGCAATCTTGGATCAGCAAGAGAGACGGCGCTTTCTACAACGGCACGTATCCAAGCGCCTTGCCTCGTTCTACGGCGGTAGTATTCACAGGAAATTTCGATACTGCTATGGAGTTTATTGCTCTAGAAGGGGTGCGTCGTGCCGTCGTGGCGTACTGGACAGAGGCGCTCATTGGATTGCAGGAGAGGGGAAGCGCAAGTGTTCATTCGAGGAGTCACAATTGGAACGCAGTGGCCACCATAAAAGGGAGGATTGCAGACCCTGGCGGCACGTAATGCTTCGAACGTTCAGCAACTCATTCACAAGCGAAGGGAGCGCCATGGGAAAGCCAACCAATGGGGGAGGTGACTTGCTCGACCAGGAAGGCGCCGCCAACGGTCCGGACGACCAGCACTTGTTCGGGGGCGTCTGGACGCGCGTCAAGCTTGAAGCACTTGAGAAGTATCTTGTCGCGTTCAACACTGCCCTGAGCAAGCAGCAGTTCACCCGCATCTATATCGATGCCTTTGCAGGCACGGGCAGATGCGACATCTCGGTGAACGGTGCGAAGACCAGCATCGACGGGTCGGCCCGGCGCGCGTTGGCCGCCGATCCCGGGTTCCACAAGTACTGCTTCATCGAGCTCCTTCCCAAGAAGCTTGTCGCACTCCGAGCGCTTGGAGCGGAGCATCCGGGCAAGACCATCGAAGTTATTCCGAGCGACGCCAATGCTGCCTTGAAAGCACCTCTTCCCCTACGCTGGGCTTTACCGGCAGGCGGCGGACAACGCCGATGCTCTGGATGCCGACAAAGAGGCATCGTTGACTCGTGTGTTGGGCACCGACGAATGGCGGCAGGCGTTCTACGTGCAGAAGCGCCAGACGGACCTGTTCGGCGGTGATGATGGCGATGAGAGCAGCGCCGATCACCGCGAGATGCTCGACTTCGTCTCCAAGCGCCTAGTTCCACGTCTGCTCGGTCCATTCAATAGTTGACTGAGTGGTCACGTCGGTCTCCTTCTATTCGAGCGCAGGGCTTGCGGCTGAGTCTGCACAAATTTTTCCACAAACGTATTGAAGAGATCAGGCAGCGTAAAGCGCGTGTGGTTCTGTCTCTGCTTTGCGAAGGGTCCTGCAATCGGTACCGCGTCAGAGCCGTCGTATCGATCTGGGTCATACAGACAACACGCCGAGGTAGGTTTCAGCGTTATGGCGACGGCAGTTCGGTCATAGAGCTTGCAGAGCAGGTGGAACAGCACCGCGCAATCGGCATCGATGATCTTGAGATTACGCCCGCTCGCGCGCCAAGCGGCCGGAATTAGTGCAAGTGGCTGCTCTTGCCGTGGCAGTGCTTGTGCTTCTTGCCTGAGCCGCAGGGGCATGGTGCATTTCTGCCCACCTTCTCCGGATTGCGGATCGGCTCCCGGCGCACGATACCGGGCGACCGCCCTTCGGCCAACGCTTTCTTGCGTTGTTCCAGAACAAGCGTGTGGACCTTTCGAACGGTATCCCCCAAGCCGTCCGCGAGCGCCCGATGTTCGTCCAATGACAAGTCCTTCGTCTTCAGCGCGTCCCAACCTGCTTCGGTCCCGTAAAGCATGATTGTCGAAAGCCAGTCAGGATGGCCTGCGACGACGGACAGCCAGCCTTGCGAATCGAGCGCCACCCCTTTCATGAAGCCGCAGCACCACTTGTCGATGACGGGAACCGGATCCCCGTCGTTCGGGCTCTCCATGAGCAGCGGTTCGTAGTGCTCCGGTGTCTCCGGCAGCGTGCGCGCTATGTCGTTCATGTGACGCATCACGAGTTCCAGGATGCGCTGCGCCTGCGGCTCGTTCTCGAACTCCGGATCGTCCTCTCCACGCTCCATGTCCCACACCCAGCGCAGCCACTCGCTCGGCATGATCAAGTTGGGGCCGCAGACGATAGCGGTCAGAAATCCGTCCAGCGACGACACGTCCATCGACTCGTCGATGCCCTCGGCATCGAGCAGGAAGTTGTCGAGTTCTTCGACTTCCGCATCGGACAACGGTCCTTGGTCCAATGGGTTCTTCACCGGCAATTCCCGACTAAGGAAGCTCTGAACAAGTTCAGAGCTTCCGGCGGCACAGGGATGTGCCGCCGTGAACAGTGGCGTAAGCCATTGTTCACGTAAGGTCGGCAAGAACCACGCTTCTTGCCGACCGTGCTCTGAAAAGTCCAGGACCTACGGATGTTGAAGCGAGATTACACGGCCCGCATGGCGGACGCATCGCGACTCACGAATGCCTGTCGCGCCACGAGCGCGGGCAAAGGCTGACCGCCGGCCGAAGTGAAATGGCAACAATTTGGAAACACGAGCCGCACGACTTGTTCCGTAGCGCGTGAGAGCTTCAGTAACCGCTTGAAATAGAGGATGGGAAATGGTGGCCAGGGACGGAATCGAACCATCGACACGCGGATTTTCAATCCGCTGCTCTACCAACTGAGCTACCTGGCCAGGGAGTGGGCGCGCCGTGATGCGGGGGCGTGCCCCGCGCGGCGAGGGCGCTATTAGACAGGCGCCGCCCCGTCGAGTCAACCTGATGTCCGGTTCGGCGGACGACGGGCATAATGGTGCCAGGCGCGTGGCCGGGAGGGCCGCGACGGCCCGAGCTCCGACGGAAGCGGTGTGAACGAGGTGCGACATGAGCATACCGTGGTCGATGGAAGGCGAGTACGCGCACGCGTGCAGTTGCCATTCCGAAGTCGTGAATTCTTCGCCCGGCACGACGCCGGCGGCGCTGTCCTGCAAGCTCGCGCTGACGTTCCGCATCGAGATGGGTCACTTCGGCGCCGTGCCGCTCGACGCGCTCGCGTTCGCGGTCGTCGCGGCGACGCCGGGCGCGCTCGCGCGCGGCGGCTGGCGACTCGGCGTCATCGTCGAGGAGCGGGCGAACCTCGCCCAACTGCAGGCGCTCACGCGCGTCGCGAGCGGGCAGGCCGGGGGCCCGCCAGCGCGCCTCGGCCAGCTCACCGGGCAGTTCGCGGGCGTCGAGCGCGCGCCGATCTTCTTCGTCACCGACGGCGCGCGCTGTCGCGTTCACGTTCCGGGCATGCTCGATCAAATCGTCGAAGGTCTGGCGAGCCGCGAACGGCCGGGCGAGTTCCTCGCCATCGATTGCACCGTGCCCACCGCGGATCCGCCGCTCGCTCTCGCCCACGCAGTGCGCAACGTCATCCACTGCTTCGGCATCGACTGGGGCGACGACCCGGCCGCCGCGCCGCGGCGCGACGGACACTTCGCCCGCTTCTCCTGGCAGGGCGAGGCGATCTGAGCGGCGCGGTGCACGATCGTCTCGCACGCCTCCTCGCCGCGGGGGCGCTCGTCGTCGTCGCCGCGGGCTGCTGGTGGGCGCTTGCGGAGACGGCCTCGCTCATGACGAGCATGCGCGGCGAAGGCCTGCTGATGACGCTCATGATGCTGATGATGAGCCCGGCCGCCGCCGGCCCTTATCTCGCGGCCGCGGGCGTGATGTGGATCGCGATGATGATCGCCATGATGACGCCCGCGATCCTGCCGACACTGCTCGTCTTCGCGCGTCTCGAGGGCCGGCAGCGCGCGGGCACGGCGCAGCTCGCGGCATTCGCGGCGGGTTATCTCGTGCTGTGGTCCGGCTTCGGGCTTCTCGCCGCGGGACTGCAGTGGTGGCTGCACGGGGCGAACGCCTTGCACACCGCCGCGCTCGCGACCTCACCGCGCGCCGCGGGCACGATCCTGATCGCGGCCGGCCTCTATCAGTTCACGCCGTTCAAGAGCGCCTGCCTCTCGCACTGCCAGTCGCCGCTCGGCTTCCTGTTGGGGCACTGGCGCGACGGCACGGCCGGCGCGTTCCGCATGGGCCTCGCGCACGGCCGTTACTGTCTCGGCTGCTGCGCGGCGCTGATGGCGGTGATGTTCGCCGGCGGTGTAATGAGCCTCGGCACGATGGCCGCGGTGAGCGCCATCATCCTGCTCGAACGTCTGCTGCCGTCGGGGCGTGTCGCGAGCTGGGGACCGGGGCTCGCGCTGCTCGGTTGGGGCGTGGCGCTCGTCGTCTGACGGCGCCGCGCGCTCAGGTCTGCGGCTTGTACTGATCGGGCGCGGCCGAGCCGTCGCCGAAGAAATATTTTTCCATTTCGGCTTCGAGGAATTTGCGATCCTTCGGCTCGATCGGCGTGAGGCGATACTCGTTGATGAGCATCGTCTGGTGCTTGAGCCAGCCGGCCCACGCTTCCTTCGACACCTGATCGAAGATGCGCTTGCCGAGCGCGCCGGGATAAGGCGGCATCGCGAGCCCCTCTGCTTCGCGTCCGAGTTTGATGCAATTGACCGTGCGTGCCATGTCCGTCCTCTAAGCCGATGTGACCTTCGTGCCGCGACGCTGCGTCGCGTCGCGCAGACTCTCGATGAGCCGCGCCACCGGCGCGGCGAGGCCTATCGCCCGCGGCGTCGTGACCTTATACCAAACGCGGTCCGCCGAATCCATGAGCGTCGCGGACGTGCCGTCGACGCTCACGTGCACGGGGGCGATCTCGAGGCGGAAGTGCGTGAAGGTGTGGGAGATCGGGGCGAGCTCGCGGGTGACGAGCGCCGCGCCGAGGCCGAGCTTCGCGAGACTCGCCGCGGCGTCGTTCTCGAATTCCGGAAAGCTCCACAGGCCGCCCCAGATCCCGGCCGGTGGCCGCCGCTCGAGCAGAAGCGCGCCGTCGGGACGTTCGGCGACGAGGAAGCGCGTGCGCTTCACCGGCACCGCGCGCTTCGGGCGCGGCGCGGGAATTTCGTGCTGCCGGTGCTCGATGCGCGCGACGCAAGCGGCGGCGACGGGACAGCGCCCGCATTCGGGATTGCGGCGCACGCACAGCGTCGCGCCGAGATCCATGATCGCCTGCGTATAGTCGCCGGGGCGCGCAGCCGGCATCAGCGCATCGGCGAGCGTCCACAACGCACGCTGCACGGCCGCGTTCCCGACCCAGCCCGCGAGGCCGCGATGGCGCGTCAGCACGCGTTTCACGTTGCCGTCGAGGATCGGCACGCGCTGCCCGAACGCGAGCGAGAGGATCGCGCCCGCCGTCGAGCGGCCGATGCCGGGCAGCGCGGCGAGCGCTTCGAGCGTCCCGGGCAATGCCCCGGCGTGCGCGGCGGCGATGCGCTCCGCGGCGCGCTTGAGATTGCGCGCGCGGGCGTAATAGCCGAGGCCGGACCAGTGGTGGAGCACCTCGTCGAGCGGCGCGGCGGCGAGCGCCGCGACGTCCGGAAAGCGCGCCATGAAGCGCGCGTAGTAGGGGATGACGGTCGCGACCTGGGTCTGCTGCAGCATGATCTCCGAGACCCACACGTGATAGGCCGTCGGGTCCCGTTGCCAGGGCAGATCGTGGCGGCCGTGCACGTCGAACCAGGCAAGCAGCGCGCCCGCGAAATCGGAATTCTTCGCCATGCGCCGGGCGTGCTTTCCTCAGAATCCGTTGAAGAGCTTCTTCAGCACGTCGCCGCCCTTCTTCTCGATCTGCTTCTTGATCGCCTGCGTCGCGGCCGCTTTCGCGATGTCGCCGAAATCGGGCAGACAGCTCTTGCCTGAAATCTCGCCGCGGCAGCGCAGCGGGATCGTGTAGCCGCCGAGCTTGTAGGTCTTCGCGCCCTGCGTCGTGCTCGCCTGGTCGACGGAGATCTGGGGATCGTGCTTCCAGCTCATGTCGTTCAGATTCGCGAGCATGCCGCTGTCCGTGATCTTGAAGCCGGCGCCGTTCATCAGGAGATCCTTCGTCGTGATCGTGCCCTGCCGCAGATCGAGCGTGCCGGTCAGCGACTGGAACTGCGTCTGGCCGCCGGTCGGCAGCGGCGGCACGTTCTTGCTCTCGATCGCGACCTCGGCCGCGTGCAGGATCGCCGGCACGTCGACGCCCCGGAAGATGCCGTTCTGCACGTTGACCTTGATCTGCCCGCCGAGCGTGTTCTCGAGTCGCGCCGAAGTCCCGCCGAGCGCGGAGAGGCGCACGTCGAGGTTCGCCGTGCCGGACAGCACGTCCTTGTCCGCGAGATCCTTCAGCAGCGGTTCGAGCGCGACGTTCGTGAGCTTCGTGTCGATGTCGAGCTTCGCCTCCGCGCCGGTCGCGTCGATCGCGGCGTGACCGTCGTACCTGCCCTGGTAGAGATCGGCGGCGATCGGGCTCATCGCGAGCTTGCCGCCGCTGCCGGTCGCGCCGAGCTTCACGTTCGCGAGCCTGAGTCCCGACACCTGCAGCGCGCCCGCGTCGAAGTGCCCGTCGAGCTTCACCTTGCGCAAGGTCTCGACGGGCAGCAGCGCCGCACCCGCGGCGGCGGCCTCGGGTGTCGCGGCGCGCGTCTCCTTCCCGCGCTTCGGCGGCAGATAGCGATCGGCGTCGAGCGTGTCGAGCGTGAGCTTGAAGGCGACGTCGGGGCCTGCGAAATCCCTTACCGCGACGTTGCCGTTCAGCGTGCTGCCGTCGAGCTTCACGCTCAGCGGATCGAGCGCGACGCTCCGCGCCGTGCCCTTGAACTTCGTCGACAGCGCGACGGCCGAGAGCGCGTTCGGATCCGCCATCGGGCCGAGCTTCACGCCGAGATCGACGAGCGCCTTGCGCAGATTCGCCGCCGGCAGATCGAGCGTGCCGCTGAATTCCGGCGCGCTCGAAATCTTCGTCGCCTCGAGCGCGCCCTCGAGATTCAGCCCGAGGCCCGTGAGGCTCAGATCCTGCACGTTCGCCGTCTCGTTCGCGAGGCTCAGCTTCACGTTGCCCGCGCCGAGCACGAGATCGCCCACGCCGTTCACCGCGGCGGTGAGCTTCAGCGGGCTGATGGCGAGATTGGCGCGCGTGCCCTTGACGGCCGCGTCGAGCGCGAGCGATTTCACGGACTTCGCCATGTCGGCCTGGCCGAGCGCGGCGAGCACGGCGCCCGGCTGTTCGTCGCGGAGCGTGAACTGGCCGTCGAGCGCGTCCTTGTTCGCTTCGAAGTGGCCCGACGCGGTCGCGGCGAGCGCTTTCGCTTCGAGCTTCGGCACGCTGATGCGCCCGGCTTTCGGCGTCGCGTCGAAACCGATCGCGAGCGTGAACGACTTGTCGGCGACGCCGGCGAGATTCTTCGCGAATTCCGCGAGGCCCGCGCCGCCGCCGAAGCCTGCGGCGACCGCGAGCAGTGCCGGCAGATCCTTGCCGCGCGCATCGAGCGTGCCTTTCACGCTCATCTTCTCGCCCTTGCCGTCCGCCGCGAACTGGCCGCCGAGCTCGTTGCCGAGTACGCGGATCTGCAGTTGATCGAGCTTCATCTCGCCCTTCGCGAGATCGCCGTCGAGTGCGGTCGCGACGTCGAAGGACTTGTCGCCGGCTTTCGCGAGCGCCTGTTGCAGCGCCTCGCTCTGCTTCGCGTCGAGGCCCTGCAACTGGCTCGCGACGAGCACGACGGCGGGCAGATCCGCGCCCGCGGCATGCAGCCTGCCGTGCACGGCAGGCTCGTCCGTGTTCGCGCGTTCCGCATCGATGTTTCCGGTGAGCGTCGCGCCGACGAGCTTCGCTTCGAGCGCGGGCACTTTCACGATGCCGCTCTCCATGTTCGCGTCGAAGTCCGTCTTCAGGCCGAAACTGCGATCCCCGAGCTGTGCGAGCCGGCCGGCGGCGGGCAGACCGAGCGCCTTGAACAGCACGGCGATGTCCGTCCCTTCGAGCGCGAGCCGGCCCTTGCCGCCCGGATGCGCGGCGTTCAGATGATCGGCGTGCACTTCGCCTGCGAGCTTGACGCCCGGACCGTCGAGCGTGAGGCCGGTGAGCTCGAGCGTGCCCTCGTCCGCATTCGCGTCGAGCGCGAAGGCCGCTTTCACGTCCGCCTTGCCGCCCGGCAGATCCGGGCCCTGGGCCGCGAAATCGAGCGCGAAGGGTTTGATGGTGTAGCGGCCGTCACCGGGGTCGTAGCTCGCCGTGCCCGCGATCGTGAGCGGGCCCGAGAGCGTCGGCTGTTTCGCCGCGACGTCGCCCGTCAGCTTGAACTCGACCGGTGCGCCGACGGCGTACGGGCCGGTCGTCACGTTCAACTTCGTGAGTGAGAACTGGCGCCCGCTCTGCTCGTCGCGGAACGTGAACGCGGCATCACGCACGTCCACACCGCCGAGCGCGAGCCCGGCCGCGCTGCCGCCGCCGTTCGCGGTCTTGTCGCCGGCCGTGCCGGACTTCGAGAGATCCGTCCAGTTCGTCGTGCCGTCCTCGTGCCGGACGAGGTGCACCTCGGCGCCGTAGAGCTTGAACGTGTCCATCTCGATCCGGCTCGACAGCAGCGGCAGCGTCGCGACGGACACCGCGATCTTCTTCGCGGCGACGAAGGGCTCGGGCCCGAAGCCTTCGGCGTTGCCGAACGTGACGGGGCCGGCCTCGAGCCGCACTTTCGGGAAGAAGCCCCATTCGATCGGACCCTCGATGGTGAGGGCGCGGCCCGTGCTCGCCGCGACCTTCGCCGCAAGCTCCGATTTATAGCGGTTCGGATCCGCGAGCACGGCGACGGCCGCGAGAGCCGCGAGGAAGAGGACGACGAGCACGCCGCCGACGATCGCGAGGACTTTCACTGCTTTCATGGCCGTACTCCTTGGGAATGTCGTGCGGCGCGCCTCACGCCGCGGATGCGGTTGTCAGGCGCTCGCGAGCCTCGTCCGGGCCCGCGCCGCCGCGGCGCGGACCTGCGCCGGCGCCGTGCCGCCGCGATGATTGCGCGCGTTCAACGAGGCGCCGACGTCGAGCGCGGCGAAGACTTCATTATCGATCTGCGGCGCGAGCGCCTGGTAGTCGGCGAGCGTGAGATCCTGCAGATCACAGCCGCGCTCGACCGCGAGCTTCACGGCCTGGCCGACGACGGCGTGGGCGTCGCGAAACGGAATGCCGCGGCGGACGAGATAGTCCGCGAAGTCCGTCGCGGTCGTGAAGCCGGCGCGCGCCGCCTGGCGCATGCGTTCGCGGCGCACTTTCAGCGTCGGCACGAGATCGCCGAACGCCTTGAGGCAGTCGCGGACCGTGTCGACGGTGTCGAACAAGGGTTCCTTGTCCTCCTGGTTGTCCTTGTTGTACGCGAGCGGCTGCGACTTCATGAGCACGATGAGGCTCATGAGATGGCCGACCACGCGCCCCGACTTGCCGCGCACGAGCTCGGGCACGTCGGGGTTCTTCTTCTGCGGCATCATCGAGGAGCCGGTGCAGAACGCGTCGTCGAGATCGACGAACGCGAACTGCTGCGAGTTCCAGAGGACGAGCTCCTCGGCCATGCGCGAGAAGTGAACCATGAGCAGCGACGCGCACGCCGCGAACTCGATCGCGAAATCGCGATCGCTCACCGCGTCGAGCGAGTTGTCGGCGACGCCGTCGAAGTCGAGCAGGCGCGCCGTCAGCTCGCGGTCGATCGGGAACGTCGTGCCGGCGAGCGCGCCCGCGCCGAGCGGCAGCACGTTCACGCGCTTGCGGCAGTCGCGCAGGCGCTCGCGATCGCGCTCGAGCATCTCGAACCAGGCGAGCATGTGATGGCCGAACGAGACGGGCTGGGCGGCCTGGAGGTGCGTGAAGCCGGGCAACACGGTCTCGGCCTCGCGTTCGGCAAGCTCGACGAGCGCGGTCTCGAGCCGCACGAGCTGAGCGAGGATGCCGTCGATCTGATCGCGCAGATAAAGCCGGATGTCGGTCGCGACCTGGTCATTGCGCGAACGCGCCGTGTGCAGCTTCTTGCCGACCTCGCCGATGCGCTCGACGAGCGCGGCCTCGACGTTCATGTGCACGTCCTCGCGCGCGATCGACCACGTGAAGCGGCCGGCGTCGATGTCGGCCTCGATCGCGGTCAGGCCCGCGACGATGCGATCGCGCTCCTCGCCGGTGAGAATGCCGACCGCGGCGAGCATCGTGGCGTGCGCGATCGAGCCACGGATGTCCTGGGCATAGAGCCGCTGGTCGAAGGCGACGGAAGCGGTGAACGCTTCCACGAAAGCGTCGGTCGGACCGGTGAAACGGCCGCCCCACAGTTTCTCCGGAGGAGAGGAGTCTGACATGCGAGAGTTCCGCGCTGGATGAGAGCGGCAGTATATCGCAAGGCCGCGCGCCGGGCGGTTGACGGGGCTCGGCGCGAGCCACTATAAGACTGTCAGCATTCGCAGGGGGGCCGGCATGAAGGAGGACCGCAGCGGCGGGCGCGCGCGCGGCACGGCCGAACCGGCGCGGCCCGGCATGTTCATCCCCGATCTCTGCGGCATCCGTGCGCTGTTCGCCGTGGTGATCGTCGGCGAGCTCGTCGCCTTCATCCTGACGCTCGCGCGCGGCAACTTCGACGACGCGGCGAGCGATCTCGCGCTCGTCTCGCTCTTCGTGCAATGGATCGGACTCTCGGCCGCGGCCGTGCTGTGTTTCTCGCGACGCTGGCTGCAGCGCCTGCCCGAAGCGGGCGTCGCCGTCGTGTCGTATGGACTGATCCTCGCCGTCGTCGTGCTCGTCTGCGAGATCGCCTGGTGGATCGCCCATCCCGAGGGCGCGGGGAGCCCGCTCATCGCCGGCACGCATGCGAGCTTCCTGTTCAGGACCTCGACCGTCGGCGCGATCGTCGGCGCGCTCGTGCTGCGCTATTTCTACGTGCAGCATCACTGGCAGCTCCGCGTCGCCTCCGAGGCGCGGGCCCGGATGCAGGCGCTGCAGGCGCGCATCCGCCCGCACTTCCTCTTCAATTGCATGAACGCGATCGCGAGCCTGACGCGCAGCGATCCGGCGCGTGCCGAGCAGGCGATCGAGGACCTCGCGGATCTGTTCCGCGCGACGCTCGATGAGGAGCGCGCGCTCGTGCCGCTGGCCGGGGAGCTCGCGCTCGTGCGGCGCTATCTCGACATCGAGGCGCTGCGACTGCAGTCGCGGCTGGTCGTCGCCTGGGAGCTCGCGCCGCCGCCGGACGACGTTTTCATTCCGCAACTGAGCCTGCAACCGCTGGTCGAAAACGCGATTTACCACGGCATAGAGCCTGCCCCGGCCGGAGGGACGATCCGGATCGGCGGCGCGCTACACGGGGACCACATGCAGATTTCGATCAGCAATCCGCTCGCCGCGGGCGGCAGCACGCATGCCGCGGGCAACCGGCTCGCGCAGGACAACGTGCGCCAGCGTCTCGCGGCCCACTACGGCGACGCCGGCCGCCTCGACATCACCGCCGGGGACGGCGAGTACCGGGTGACGGTCACGCTGCCGCGCGCACCGCGGACGGGAGGGGCGTGAGGTGCTGAAGGTCGCGATCGTCGACGACGAACCACTGGCCCGCGATCGCCTGCGCGCGCAGCTCGCGGAAATCGGCGAGACGATGGTGGTGGGTGAGGGCGCGACGGGGCTCGCGGCGATCGATCTCGCGGAGCGTCTCGCGCCCGACGTGCTGCTGCTCGACATCCGCATGCCCGGCATGGACGGCATCGAGGCGGCGCGCCATCTCTGTCGCCTCGCCGCGCCGCCGGCCGTGATCTTCACGACGGCTTACGACGAGCACGCGCTCGCCGCGTTCGAGGCGCACGCGGTCGATTATCTCCTGAAGCCGATACGCGTCGACCGGCTGCGCCAGGCGCTCGGCCGCGCGCAGATCCTCTCGGGCGCACGCGCCGCCGGCGTGCAGCAGGCGGCGCAGTCCGCGCGCACGCATTTGAGCGCGCTCGTCAAGGGCGATCTGCGGGTCGTGCCGGTGAGCGAGGTGCGCTGCCTGCAGGCGGATCAGGGTTACGTCTCGGTGTTCCATCCGGGCGGCGTGCTGCTCATCGAGGAATCGCTGCGCGCGCTCGAAGAGGAGTTCGCGCCGCGCTTCCTGCGCATCCATCGCAACGCGCTCGCCGCGGTCGACTACGTCGTCGCGCTCGAACGCGACCGTCTCGGCAACGTGAGCGTCCGGCTGCGCGATCTCGACATCGCGCTGCCGGTCAGCCGGCGGCTGTTGGGGCAGGTCCGCAAGCGCCTGCGCAGTCCGTAACGGCCGGAGGCAGGCCCGGTCCGTAGAGGTTCCTATGGGATGTGCCGACGCAGGAGACGCATCGATCGCGTCTTCGCGGGGCGGCCGATCCTCACACCAGATCCCCGGCCCGCGCCTGCAGCACCGCGAGCGCGACGAGCGCGGCGGTCTCCGTGCGCAGGATGCGCGGTCCGAGGCGTACTGCCGTGAAGCCCGCCGCCGCGAGCCGCGCGATCTCCTCCGCCTCGAGCCCGCCCTCGGGGCCCGCGACGAGGGTCGCGGCCGAGGAGGACAGCCCGGCCGTCGCGAGCGAGTGCGCGGCGTCCGGGTCGAGACAGAAGGCGGCACCCTGCGGCCCGGCCGCGGTGAACTCCTCGAGCGTCGCGATCGGTGCCAGACGCGGCACGCGCGTGCGGCCGCACTGCTCGCAGGCGTGGACGATGACGCCGCGCCAGTGTTCGAGGCGCTTCGCGGCACGCTCGTCCTCGAGCTGCACCGTGCAGCGCCGCGTATGCAGCGGCACGATCGCCGCGACGCCGAGCTCGACCGCTTTCTGCAGCGTGTAGTCCATGCGCTCGCCGCGCGAGATGCCTTGCGCGAGCACGAGCTCGAGCGGCGATTCGCGTGCCGGCTCGGCGTAGGCCGTGAGCTCGACGCTCGCCGCGCGCGCCGACACCGCGGCGAGGCGGCCGGCATATTCGCCGCCTGCGCCGTTGAACAGCACGACCGGCTCGCCCGCGCGCAGACGCAGCACTTTCGCCGCGTGATGCGCGGCGGCGGCCGGCAACTCGATCCGGGCACCGACCGCGAGCGGCAGCTCGACGTAGAGACGCGTCGTCATCCGTACCCCGCATGACGGGAACCCACGGCGCGCGGCATACTCCGTGTAGTCATGTTCTCTTCAATCAAGGAATTTCTCCGCGAGCAGTTTACGGGCGGCGGGGCGGCGGCGTCACCGCTGAGCCTGGCGCTCGCGGCCGCCGCGCTGCTCGTCGAAGTCGCGCGCGCCGACGAGCGTATCGAGCCCGCGGAGCGTACCGCGATGGCGCGCGCGCTCGGGCCGGCGCTCGGTCTTCCGGAGGACGCCGTCGCCCGGCTCGTCGCCGAAGCCGAGAGCGCCGTCGAGCGCTCCGTCTCGCTGTTCGAATTCACCTCGGTGCTGAATGCCGGCCTAGAGCCCGCGCGCAAGCTCGAGCTCGTGGCGAACCTGTGGCGCGTCGCGGCGGCGGACGGGCGGGTCGATCACTACGAGGAGTACTACATCCGCAAGATCGCCGATCTGCTGCACGTCTCGCACGGAGATCTCATCCGCTGCAAACTGCGCGCGCTCGACGGGGCGTGACGCCGGTCGGGCCGGCGGCGTTCAGGCGACGCTCGGGATGGCGTAGTCCTGGCCGAGCATGGCGAGGATCAACTGGTCCTCGAGCTCGATGCGGGTCGTGATGCGCTCGGCGAGCTTGGAGAGATCGCCCGCGAGGCGGCGGTTCAGGGTCTCGGTGTCCGCGCTCTCGTAGCGTTCGCTGAATTCGACGGCGAGGTCGGTCGAGTCCTGGATCTGCTCGTAGATCTCCGCGGCGGTCTTCAGCACCGAGGTGCGGCGCTCGTTGCCTTCGACGATGCGCTGGTAGAGGCCGAAGTGGCCGGCGGCGATGTAGTCGACGAGGATTTCGAGGAAGTCCTCGAGCATCTCCTTCGTCTGGTCGTCGATGTGGTGCAGATCGAGCTTGGCGAGCTCCCACAAGAGCACCAGCATCCGCTTGCGCTCCTCGAGCATGCCTTCGATGAGGTGCCGGGTCTTGGTGCGGGGATGGTGGGCGGCTTCCGATTTCTTGGTCATGTCCTGGGATACTCACGATGTCAGCCCGGATCTTGGCACGAACCGGGCCTCCGGCACTAGCCGCCCGCGCGCCGATCGCGCCAGGGGCCCCCGCGGTAACGAGTCGTAAAATCCGCCGCGGGCTGTCCGATTCCGCCGTCACGGCCCGGTATAATCGCCCGATGGAAATCCAGGGCTACAAGATCACGCGCTGCATCGGTCAGGGCGGCATGGCCGCTGCGTTCCTCGCCGAACAGACCTCGCTCGGCCGCAAGGTCGTCCTGAAGATCCTCGACACCTCGATCCACGATTCACCGCAGACCGTCGAGCGCTTCCTGAACGAGGGGCGGATCGTCGCGGGTCTCCAGCATCCGCACATCATCACGATCTACGACGTCGGCCGCGCCGGCAACCAGATCTACATCTCGATGGAATACGTCGACGGCGGCGATCTGAAATCGCGCCTGCAGCAGCAGAAGACGCTCAATCCCGCCGAGGCGCTCGAGATCGTCCGCAAGATCGCCTCCGGTCTCGCGGTCGCGCACGCGAACGGCATCGTCCATCGCGACGTGAAGCCGGGCAACGTGCTGTTCCGCAAGGACGGTACGCCGCTGCTCAGCGACTTCGGGATCGCGAAGCGTCTGCAAACGGACGGCGATCTGACCGCGACGGGCGTGTTCGTCGGCAGCCCGAACTACATGGCGCCGGAGCAGGCGGACTTCGCGCCGATCGACGCGCGCGCCGACATCTATTCGCTCGGCGTCATCCTCTACGAAATGCTGACCGGCATGAAGCCGTACCAGTCGAGCTCGGTCGTGGACGTCATCTACCAGCATCGCGAGGCGCCGATCCCGCGCCTGCCGGCGCCGCTCGCGCCGTTCCAGGAGATGATCGACGTGATGCTCGCGAAGGATCGCGAGCGGCGCTTCCCGAATTGCGAGGCGCTGATGCGCTACATCGCGGACCTGAAGCGCACGAAGGGCTACAAGGATCTCGCGAAGACCGCCGCCGTGCCCGAGTTCACGACGACCGGCACGTTCGAGGCGACGGACACCACGATCAGCAGCGTGAGCCTCGACCGGCTACCGAAGCCGCCGCGCGTGCGGCGTGCGGTGTGGATCGCGCTCGCCGGCGCGGCGCTCGCTTACGGCGCGGTCTATCTCGCGGATCGGCACATCAACGCGCCGCCCGCGCCGCCGCGCCCGGCGACGGCGGCGGAGCTCGAAGCCCCGCCGCCGGCGCAGACGGGCCAGGCGGCTGGTCCGCAGGAGCGCGAGGTCGTCTCGGCGCTGCTCTGGCTCGGTCAGCACAGCCTGAACGAGAACCGGCTGACGGCACCGCCGAAGGACAATGCCCACTACTATTTCTCGCGCCTGTTGCAGCTCGAGCCCGACAACGCCGAGGCGAAGCGCGGCCTGGTCCGGATCGCGAGGGGCTATGCGATGCTCGCCGAGCGCGAAGTCGCCCAGGACCACTACGAGCTCGCGCGGCGCTACATCAGCATCGGACTGCAGATCGATCCCGGCAACGAGGCCCTGCTCGTGCTGCGCGATCTCGCCACGCCCACGTCGCACGGATTTCTCGACACCGTGCGCGGCCTGTTCAAGAAGAGCTGAGCGCCGGATCAGCGCGGCGCGCCGTCCGCCGGCGGTGGCGGCGGGCTCGTCTCCCGCAGCACGGAGCGCGCCCGCGCTTCGCGATCGCGATCCCAGGCTTCGATGAGCGCTTTCATGTCGGCCGCGTTCGCGCCGGGCGCGGCCGTGGCCGGAGGCGGTGGGGGCGGCGGCAGGACGACCGTGGATTCCGGCGGGGCGGTCTCCGCGGTGGTGGGGCGAGCCTCGCTGGCGGCCGGCGTGCCGAACGCGCGGGCGCGCAGCGTGGCCGCCTCGTCGGTGCTGACGGCGATCGCCGTGTCGTCCATGAGCTGGCCGTGCGCGAACACCCGCACCCGCGGGCCGGGCGCTTCGCCGCGATACCACGCGGGCGGTCTCCCGGAGAGCTGGCGGACGCGCGTCGCGGGGTCGGTCCACTGATAGAGATCCGCGGTCGCGGCGGCGCTCGCGAGGACGAGCGCGAGGCCGGCACTTGCGGTGATCGCATACTTCACGGGCGTCCGATCCTGCCGTATAAACGGGGGCAGTATATCAACTGTCGATCAGCCGGCTGAGGGCCCGAACATGCGGCGCTATGCCGATCTCCGCGCGGCGCTCGAGGCCGGCGTGACCGTGGTCATGCCCTCGCGTCGTGCCACACTCGCTCTGCGCGCGCGCCACGCCCGCGCCATGGCCGCGGCCGGCGCGGCGGTGTGGGCCGCGCCGGATGTCCTGCCCTGGGAAGCCTGGCTGCGCCGCCTGCACGAGACACTCACGCTCACGGGGCGCGCCGCGGAGGCCGGTTTCCTGCTGAGCGCTGAACAGGAAAGGCTCCTGTGGATGCGGGCGATCGACGAAGGCGTCGTCTCGCCCCTGCAGCGTGAACGGCTCGCCCGTCTCGCCATGCAGGCGCGCGCCACCGCGCTCGCCTACGACCTCGATGTCGCCCGCCTCGTCGCGGACTCGGCGAGCCCGGAGCTCGAGGCGTTCGCCGAGTGGTCGCGCCGCTTCGTCACCCGCTGCCGCGAGCTCGGCGCGATCGATCGCGCGGCCTGGCTCGCGCGCGCGGGCCAGGCCGCGCTGCCGCCGCAGCGGGGCACCCTGCTCGTGCCCCACGCCGCCGGGCTGCCGCCCGCCGCCCGCCGCCTGCTCGCCCAACTCGAGGCTGCCGGTCTCGCACTCGCCGCGCTCGAGACGCCGTCGGGCGCGGAGCCCGGGCGCTCGGTGCATGCCCATGCCGGCGCCGAGTGCGCCGCGGCCGTGGCCTGGGCCGCGGCCCGTCGCGCTGCCGATCCGGCGGCCTCCGTCGTCCTCGCGCTCGCCGATCCACGCGCCGACCGCGACGTGTTGGAACGCGCGCTCCGCGACCTCGCGCCCGCGACACCGCTCGACGGGCTGCGCGCACCCCGGCCTTATGCGCTCGAGGGCGCGACGGCTTTGCATGACGTGCCCGTGCTGCGCACGGCGCTCGCCTGGCTGCGCCTCGGTCATCGGCTGCGGGCGGCCGAGGCCGGCCCGCTCGTGATGAGCCCCTACCTCGGCGGCGGCGCTGCCGAGCGGCTCCTGCGCGCGCGCATTGACGCCGATCTGAAATCCACGGTCGTCGAGACGCACACGGCGGGCTCGCTGCTCCAGCGCTGCCAGGGCGAAGGCCACGCCTGTCCCGACCTCGCCACACGCCTCGGGCAGTGGCGCGAGCGCGCCGCGCGGGCGCCGCGCCGCCAGCCGCTCCAGGCCTGGATGGCACTCTGCGAGGAGGCGCTCGCGCTCGCGGGCTGGCCTGGTGAGAGTGCGCTCACCGAAGCGGACGAGCAGGCGCTCAAACACTGGCGCCAGGCGCTGGAGACGACGGCCGCGCTCGACGCCGTGACCGCCCCGTGTACGTTCGGCGACGCTTTGTCCCATGTGCGCAGCGCTTTGACCGGGCGCGCCGACCTCGAGCCCGTGACCGCGGATGCGATCGAGGTATTGAGCGTCGACGATGCCGCGGCGCTGCGTCCGGAATACGTCTGGGTGCTCGGTCTGCACGATGCCGCTTGGCCGCGCCGCGCGGATCCGAATCCCTTCTTGCCGTTCGGCCCGCAACGCGCGGCCGGCGTGCCCGGCACGCGGCCGGGCGAAGACGTCGCCGCGGCCGCCTCGAAGCTCGGTGACGTGAGGATTTCCGGGATCCGACGCGCGTCCCGCCGCTGCCGGCGGAGCGGCTCGGCGGCGGCTCGGGCCTGCTCAAGGACCAGGCCGCCTGCCCGTTCCGGGCGTACGCGAGACACCGGCTCCGCGCCGTCGAAGTGGAGGAGGCGGGCCCCGGACTCGACGCCCGCGCCCGGGGCGAGCTCGTGCACGGCGTGCTCGCGAAATTCTGGGCGCGGGTCGGTGACCAGGAAGGCTTGCGTGCGCTCGACGACGCCGGCCGGCAGAGTCTCGTCGCGGCGGCCGTCGCTGCGGAAATCGAGGCCCATCCGCACCGCGCGCTGTTCGGCGCCGAGTTCTGGCGCCTCGAGCAGACGCGCGTCACGGCGCTCGCCTGCGAATGGCTCGCCGGCGAGCTCGAACGGCCGCCCTTCACGGTCGTCGCGCTCGAGGAGGCATTCAAACTCGACCTCGCAGGTCTGCCGCTCCGCCTCCGCGCGGATCGCATCGATCGCCTCGCGCACGGCGGTGAGCTGCTCGTCGACTACAAGACCGGCCGCGCGAAGCGCGCGAGCTGGGAGCCGCCGCGTCCCGATGAACCGCAGCTCCCGCTGTATGCGCTCGCCCGCGAGGCCGCGCTCCGCGGCATCGCGTTCGGCGCGGTCCGCAAGGGCGAATGCGCGTTCGAGGACTTTCCGAAGGGCATCGTCTGCGGCGGCGAGAGCGTCGAGCGCGAAGCCGAGTGGCGGACGGCGCTGCCCATGTGGCGGGCGGAGCTCGAGACGCTCGCCCGCGAGTACCTGGCGGGTCACGCGGTAGTGCAGCCGAAGGACGGTGCGACGACATGTCGCTACTGCGAGCTCGCGCTGTTCTGCCGCGTCAACGAGGCCGGTCCACTCGCGGCGGAAGACGAGGAGGTCGCCGATGACGCGAGCTGAGGGACCCGCGGATGCCGTCGCCCGGGCCACGGCGCGCGATCCGACGCGCTCGTTTCTCGTCGAGGCGCCTGCGGGCTCCGGCAAGACCTCGTTGCTCACGGCGCGTTTCCTGACCGTGCTCGCCGCCGTCGACGAGCCCGAGTCGGTGCTCGCGATCACGTTCACGCGCAAGGCCGCGGAGGAGATGCGCGGTCGCATCCTCGCCGCGCTCAGGCTCGCCGCGGGCGAGCCGCCGGCCGAGGCGCACCAGCGCACGCTCTACGAGCTCGGCACGCGGGTGCTCGCGCGCGATCGGGCGCGGGGCTGGGGCCTGCTCGACAACCCGGGGCGGCTCGGCATCCAGACGATCGACGCACTGTCGGCACGCCTCGCGCGCCAGCTCCCGCTGCTCGCCGGCGCGACGGGTGCGCTCGAGGTCGTCGACGACGCGGCCGAGCTCTATCTCGAAGCCGCGCGCCTGACCGTCGCGGAGCTCGTCGACGAGAGCCAGTGGTCGGCGCACGTGGCGCGGCTCCTCGGTCATCTCGACAACGACTGGGCTCATCTGGAAACGCTGATCGCAGCAATGCTGCCGCAGCGCGAGCAGTGGCTGCGCTTCGCGAGCGACACGCCCGATCGCGCCGCCCTCGAGGCCGGTCTGCGCGCGATAGTCACGGCTGAGCTCAGGGCCCTGGAAGCGGCGGCGCCGCGGCCGGCGCTGACGGCGCTCGCAGCGCTCGGACGCCGCGCGGCGATCACGATGATCGAGCGCGGCATCGACAAATCCATCGCCCGTCTGGCGGCGCTCGACGGCCCGCCGCGCGCGATTCCCGAGGATCAGCCGCTGTGGGCGGGCCTCGCCGAGCTGCTGCTGACGGCGAACGGGACGGTGCGGAAGAAGGTCGACAAGAATTGTGGCTTGCCGGAAAACAGGCAGGAGGCGGCGGCATTCAAGGCCGACTTCGAGGACCTCGCAGCCCGTCTCGCCGCCGCCCCGCGCTTCGTTCGCCTGCTGCACGCGACGCGCGCGCTGCCGCCCGCGCGCTATACGGACGCGCAGTGGTCCGTGCTCGAAGCGCTCTACGCGGTACTGAAGCTCGCCGCCGCGGCGCTCGATCTCGTGATCGCGGACCACGGCAAGGCGGACTTCGTCGCGATCGCGCTCGCCGCGCTCGACGCGCTGGGCTCGCCCGAGCAGCCGAGCGAGCTCGTGCTTGCGCTCGACCGCCGGCTGGAGCATCTGCTCGTCGACGAATTCCAGGATACGTCCGTCGTGCAGTACGGCCTCATCGAGCGGCTGACCGCGGGCTGGACCGGCGCGGATGGTCGAACGCTGTTCCTCGTCGGCGATCCGCTGCAGTCGATCTACGGTTTCCGCCAGGCGGACGTGCGTCAGTTCCTGGCGATTGCCGAGGCCGGGCGGCTCGGCTCGGTGGCGCTCGAGCGCCTGCGCCTGACCGCTAATTTCCGCAGCGATCCTGCGCTCATCGCCTGGTTCAATGCCACGCTGCCCGCGTGCTTCGCGGCGGCGGCGGTCGATCTGCCGGCGTTCGTGGACCTCAGCGCGGCCTGCGAGGCGAAGCCCGAGGCGGGCGCGCTGCTCCACGCGCTCGCGCCGGATGCCGACGAAGCGCGGGCCGTGCTCGCGATCGTCGAGGCGGAATTCGCGGCGCGTTCGGACGCGCGCATCGCGGTGCTCGTACGCAGCCGCACGCACCTCGCCGCCATCCCCGCCATGCTCGCGCAGGCGGGCTTCGCGGTCGCAGCCGCGGACATCGACCCGCTCAGCCGCCTGCCGGTCGTCGGCGATCTGCTGGCGCTGACGCGCGCGCTGCTGCAGCCGGGCGATCGCGTCGCCTGGCTCGCATTGCTGCGCGCCCCGTTCGTCGGTCTCGCGCTCGAGGACGTGCACGTGCTCGCGCTGCCCGACGAGACGCCCCGCACGCCGGCCGAGCTCTGGACGCGGCTCGCAGCTCCCGACGCCGCGGCCGGGCTCGGGGCCGACGCGCGCCGCCGACTCGAACACCTCGGCGCGGTGCTGGGGCGCGCCTTCGCACTCGTGGGTCGCGTCCCGCTCGCCGCGCTCGTCGAAGCGGCCTGGGTCGAGCTCGGCGGCGCGCGTGCCGTCACGGACGAGGCCCTCGACCATGCGCTCCGCTACTTCGACGTGCTCGGGCGCCTCCAGCGCGGCCGCCGGGACCTGTCCGCCGCAACGCTCATGGAGGCCGTCGCGCGCCACTACGCGCCGCCCGCGCCGCGTCCCGGTCGCGTCGTCGAGATCATGACCATCCACCGCGCGAAGGGCCTCGAGTTCGACGTCGTGATCGTGCCCGGCCTCGGGCGTCCGCCGCAAAACGACAGCAGTTCGTTGTTGCTCTGGCAGGAGCGGCTCGAGACGGCGGGGCGCTCGCGGCTCCTCGTCGCGCCGCATCCGGAGCGCGGCGGTGCGAAGGATCCGCTCTACACCTACCTGCGTGCGCTCGGCAGCGAGGCGCGTGCTGCCGAGGCGTATCGCCTGCTGTACGTCGGCGTGACGCGGGCGAAGCATCGGCTCCATCTGCTCTCGGGCGGTTGCGGCGCGGACGAGCGCAAACCGCGGAGCGGCAGTCTCGCCGCCCTGCTGTGGCCGGTGCTCGGCGCCGCGTTCGAAGCCGCTGCCGCCGCGCCGCAGGCGGCAACGACGCTCGCGCGCCCCATCCGCACGCGGCTCGCGAGCGCCGCGCTGCCACCGCCGGCGCCGGCGTTTCCCGTCACGGCCCGGCCGCCGGCGACAGTGGAGTTCGAGTGGGCGAGCCCGGTCGCGAAACACGTCGGCACGGTTACGCACCGCCTGCTGCAGGCCATCGCGGAGGAAGGGCTGCAGCACTGGGACGCCGCTCGTGTGGGTTCGGCGCGTGCCGGCATCGCGCTCGCGCTGCGCAGCCTGGGCGTCACGCCGTCCGGCTTGGAGGAGGCCGTCAGCCGTGTCGCCGACGCGCTCGCCGCGACGCTCACCAGCGCGCGCGGGCGTTGGGTGCTCGCCGCCGACCACGCCGAGACGCGGAGCGAATACCAGCTCTCGGGCCTGCTCGACGGCGAGCGCCTCGAAGCGGTGATCGACCGCACGTTCGTCGACGCGGAGGGCGTGCGATGGATCGTCGACTTCAAGACCGGCGTCCACCGCGGCGGCGCACTCGCGGATTTCCTGGACGCGGAAGTCGAGCGGTATCGCGGGCAGCTCGCGCGTTATGGCCGGCTCATGGCCGCGCTCGACCCGCGTCCGATTGCGCTCGGCCTCTACTTCCCGCTGCTCGACGCCTGGCGTGAGTGGCGTTACGAGCCGGCCGCCGGAACCTGACCGCCGGCCGGCTTCATTGCCTGTGCCGCGAGCGCGACGCGCTCAGCGCGAGCGTCGTCGCCTCAGCAGACTCGCGCCGGGCACCAGTGCGAGCCAGGCCGCCGCCGGCACCGGCACGGCAGCAACGCGTCCGCTGAGCGCGAAGTTGTCGACCCTGAACGTGCCGCTCGTGGAGGTCGCGCCTTCACCGTGCAGCGCCACCTCGATCGGCCCGGTGTAGCGCCGCTCGGCGAAATTGCCGCCGTTCGACTGGAAGCTCGTCGCCGTCGTCCCGCTCGCGATTGCGTCGCCCGCGATCGCGAGCGTCCAGAGCTTCGGTCCCGACGCCGAGACCTGGGCGTCGAATCCGAAACCATCGAGATAGAGCGCCTGGCCGGGCGCGATAGTCAGGGTGAATTGCAGCGTGTTGCCGTCGTTGAACGACTTCGCGCCAAGCGCCTTCCCGGGAGTGCCGCCGAGATTCGTGAGCGTGCCGTCGAGATCGGTCCACGCCGAGGCGCCGAGGTCCGGCGCGACGAATGCGGGAGCGTTCTCGAATTGCAGCGCGGCGTCGTCGAAATCGAAGCCGACGACCGTGGCGGCGGGGCTGATTCGCGGCGTGAGCGCGGCGGCCAGGGCGAGTGCGATGGGCGCGGCAGGGCCGCGCCGGAGAGCATGGTGCATGTCCGTATACCTCTTTCTTCCTTGAAAACTCTGTCGAGCTGATCCTGCTGTCGCGGACCCGGGATCCGTCCCGCGCGACATCGTGAACGTTCTACGCTTCGGATGGCCGGGAAACAAGCGGAGGCGACGGTGGGGTGTGACGGGAAAACATCCCGGCGCGGCGCGGGTCGATGCGCCGTCGCGCAGGTCGCGAAGCGGCGCGCGTCGAGCTATTTCAACAGCTTCGTATCGATGCGCTGGTCGGAATCGAAACGCAGCAGCAGGGCGGCGGCGCCCGTCTCGATGCAGTGTATGAGCTCGGTCTGGCGATTAATGCCGGTCTTGTGAAAGACGTGCTTCAGGTGCGTGCGCGCGGTATTGACGGAAATCTGCAGCTCCTGCGCGGCATCGTCGAGGGTCATGCCGTTGACGAGAAGCTGCACGAGCTTCGCTTCCGCCTGCGTGAGTCCGTAGAGCTTCGTCAGCACTTCATAGGACGTCCGGCGCTGGCCGCTCGTGTCGAACACATACGTGAGGATGCAGGGCTCGTCGTCCGGAGCACTGCAGAAACCCGACACGACGACTTCCATCTGCTCCCGGGCCATCGGTGCCTTGATGAACATGGCGCCCGTTTCGGCCGACGCACCGTGGCGGGCCTTCTCGGCAGCGCTGCGGACGAGCATCTTCAGCTTTTCGTTGAGGTGCTTGTCGACTGCGACGAGCGTTTCGTTGCGCAGGTCGATGCCACGATTGCGGGCGATGATCTCGCGCGCACACTGATTTGCGTGCAGTACCTGCAGTGTCGGGCTCAGCAGCAGCACGCCTACCGGGACGGCGTCGAGCGCGGTAGCAAGCGCCTGTTCGCGGCCGCGCGTCGGCGGAGCCTTCGTACCGGGCGCCGGCGAAGTGTCGAAATGGAGTGCGAGCCCGAGCACCTGCCCGCGCGTGTCGTGCAGCGCGGTCAAGGTGTCGTGATGGCGCCTCGCGTCGGGCGCGCCGGCGTTCGCCGGCCGGGTGAGCGGTACGTCGCCGCCTTCCTGCAGCACGCGGCGAACGAGCGTGGCCGCTTCCGCGGGACTCGCTTCGTAGATGTCCGCGATGATGTCGGCCATGGGCCGACCGAGGAGTTGCCGGCGCGTCCAGCCCGAGTTGCGTTCCGCGATGGCGTCGACGAAGTTGACGCGGCCGTTCACGTCCGTGCTGATCACGGCATGGAACTCCGGGCCGGGGCTCTCGGGATAACGGGCGGCCGCTTCATTCGCCGACGGCGTGTCCTTGCTCTGGCGGTGCAGGGCGAGATCGATCGCCGTCATGAGATCCTTCGTCGTGAACGGTTTCGTGATGAAGCCTGCGGGCTGCGTCGCACGCGCGCGCTCGAGCAGCTTCAGATCGACATGCGCGGAGATGTAGATGACCGGGATGTCGTGATGGGAGCGTATGCGATGCGCCGCCTCGATGCCGTCCATGCCTTCGCCGAGACGAATGTCCATGAGGATCAGATCGGGCTGAAGCTCGCTCGCTTTCTCGATCGCCTCGACGGCGTCCTTCGCGATCGCCGTGACGTCGTATCCGAGACCGCGCAAGCGCATGCGCAGTGCGCCCGCGACGGCGCGCTGATCTTCGACGACAAGAATCTGTTCACCCGCCATAAAGCATTCGCGCATCTGTTGCGGACCAGATTCCATCCCCGGGCGTGGCTTTCCCGCCGCCTGTGCGACGTCCGGCACCCGCAACACGGGACCGGTTTCCGAAAAGCCACCCGCAACTGCCTGATGCGACGGGGGATCGTTCCGCTCTAGTTATGAGTCTTCGTTCGGCACCCGAGGTGCCGGCACACTGCGCGTCCCTGCTGATCCGCGACAGGCTCGTCCCGGCCGGCCTGCAACGCGCACACCGGAGAGCCCCTGCTTGCGGACCGCGTCACCCGACGCCCATGCAAGCCAGGGCGTCGGGGCATCGGCGGAGCGTTGTCTGCGTTCCGCGCCGGTCTGCTAGTGGTCGTCCCGAAACTGCCGCTGGAAGAGCTCCCGGCGTTCCTGGGCGTCCACGGTCAGCGTCGCAATCGGTCGTGCCTCGAGGCGTCCGAGCCCGATTTCTTCGCCGGTTTCCTCGCAATAGCCGTAAGCACCTTCTTCGATACGCTTCAATGCTTCTGAGATCTTATGGAGGAGCTTGCGGTATCGGTCGCGCGTGCGCAGCTCGAGGATATTGTCGCTCTCGCGGCTCGCACGCTCGGCCTCGTCACCGACGTCCCGTGTTTCGGTGCGCAGATGCTCCAGAGTTTCCTGGGACTCGAGAATCAATTCCTGCCGCCAGTTCTCGAGCTTCCGTTTGAAGTAAGCGAGATGCTGGGGGCACATGTATTCTTCGCCCGCGGCAGGACGGTAGTTGGGCGGAAGCTTTATTTCGTCCAGGTTGATGACCTTTCGTGGCATGGGCGGCTCGGACGGGCCCTTGGCCGGCTTTGCCGGAGCCGCGGGCGCGGCGTCAATTTTCTTCGGTATTTCGGGTTTCGGGGCCGGCTTCGCAACCGCCGGAGCCGTCGCCTTCGCGGGCGCCGCCTTCGGTGCGGGCGCTGCTTTCGCTACCCGTTGTTTCACTGCCGGCGCGGGCACCTTCGGCACGGCCGGTTTCGCAGCGGCGACAGGTGCTTTCGCTGCGGGCTTCTTCGCCGGGGCTTTGACGACCGGCTTTGGCGCGGGCTTCGCGGGCGCCTTGGCTTTCGCGGGCGCTGCTGCCGGCTTCTTCGCGGCTGCTGTGGGTTTCGCCGCCACCTTCTTCTTGGCGACCGGCTTCGCTGCGGCCTTCTTCGCGGGCGCGGCACGCTTTTTCACCGGCGCCTTTTTCTTGGCGGGCGCACGCTTCGGAGTCGCCTTCTTGTTGGACGCTTTGGCTTTGGCCACGGCCGTTCCCCTCCCGTCGAATTAGCCTGTCAGCGCAGTCGATTACCCGCGAAACTTTGAATCGATCTCATGAAATCCAACCGGCACATTAATCATTTTCGCCGCGCAACGCAATGTTTGTACGGGCACTTGCGCAGCGCGCGCCGGGCCTCGGCAACGACACGGATTCGGGGCCGTGCGCGTCATGGTTTGGAGGACGCAGCGGGGGCCTCGAGCGCGCCTCCGAGCGCACGGCGCAGCTCGGCTTCGGCGATCCAGTAGGCGGTCAGCGCGTCGATGTACTCGGACTGCGTGACGAGCAGATCCTTGCGTGCCGCGGCGAGCTCGAACGTGCCGGCGAGCATGAGCTCGATCTGCTGACGCGTGAGCGCCTCGATCCGGTGCTCGAGCGGGAGGACGCGCGCCTGGTAGCGCGTGGCGATCGCATGCTGTTGTCTGACGTGTCGAGCGGCGAGCTCGGCGCCATTCTCGATGTCGAGCGCGAGCGCCGCGAGCTCCTGCTGCTTCTGACGGAGTTCGGCTTCCGTTCGCGCTGCTTCACCCTGGTGGCGCCTGAAGAACGGCAGCTCGACGTCGGCGCCCGGGCCCACGGTGAGCTGACGATCGGCGGAGCGCTCGCCGATCATCCCGAGCTGCACGCCATTGAGCCAGCGCCAGTCGAGCGTAATCCGGTGCGCGGCCGCGCGCGCCTCGACAGCCGCCCGCGCCGCCTGGAGGTCCAGCCTCTGCGCGCGGGCGAGCGCCGCGGGCGTCTCCGGGAGCGGCGGCGTGGCCGGAGGCTCGGGAAGTCCGGCCGGCATGTGTAGCGTCGCCTCCGCCGCCCCCAGACCGAGGAGGCGGGCGAGCCGGGCCCGGGTGGTGGCGACGTCGACCTCGCTGCGCAGCGCGGCGAGGGTCGCCTGTTCGGCTAGTGCATCCTCGCGGGCCGCGGCGAGTATGGAGAGGTTGCCCGCGTCCTGGAGGCGATGCGCGGCCGCCGCGGAATTCGCGGACGAGGTCGCGAGCTCGCGCAGCGCGGTCTGCTTGTGGAGTGTGCCCAGATGTTCGAAATACGCGACCTCGACGTCGCCGGCGAAGCGCAATACTTCAGCGCTCACGTCCAGCACCGCGGCATCGACGCCCAACGCACTCATGCGCGTCCGGTCCGGTCGCATCAGCAGATCCACGAGATTGCCGAGGATGCTGAACTCGATCGTGGTGGCTGACGGCGGGCGATCGGGGAGGCGCGCCGCGAGGTGGACGACCGGGTTCGGCAGGAGCGTCGCGTCCAGGTAATCGGCTTGAGCGAGCCCGACCCGCTCGTAGACCGCCTGCAACGCGGGATTGTTCGCGAGCGCGATCTGCACCGCGCGACCCGGTGTGAGCTCCGTGTCCAGCAGTGCGCGGACATCCGGACGCGCCTCTGCACCCCGCCACGTGACCTCGGCATGCAGGCGCTCGGCCGCGATAGTCCGTACCGCATCGAAATCGCGGGCCGGTCGTTCTGCCGCGCAACCCGCGAGCAGCGCGGCGAGCGCGAGAGGCACGACGCGCCCGCGATTGGCGCGCTGCTCCGATGCGGGACGATTGGCGATCAGGCGAGCACTTCCCCGAGGAAGTCGACGAGACTCGCCCAGGACCGGCGGTCGGCATTCGCGTTGTAGACGGTGCCGAATTCCGGATTGTCGGCCTCGGGGTTCGTGAACGAATGCATGGTTCCGCCGTAAGCGTGGAGCTGCCAGTCGCTGCCCGCCTCGCTGAACTCCCTCGCGAACTCCAGCACGCGGTCGGGCGGGCACATCGGGTCGTCATAGCCGTGGAGCACGAGGGCCTTGGCTTTGATCTGCGTGCCCGTGGTGTTGCCCGGCGCACCGAGGAGGCCATGGAAGCTCGCGACGCCGCGCACGTCGGCGCCCGTCCGCGCGAGGTCGAGGACGCACAGGCCGCCGAAGCAGAAGCCCATGGCGGCGATGCGGGCGGGATCCACCTCGGGCTGCGCGCGCAGGCAGGCGAGCGCCGCGGCGAGGCGGGCCTGCAGCAGCCGCCGGTCCTCGAGCAGCGGTTTCATGAGCGCGCCGTTCTCTTCGGGACTGCGGCCCAGGATGCCCTTGCCGTACAAATCGTGAGCAAAACCGACGTAACCGAGCGCGGCGAGCTTGCGAGCCTTGTCGCACTCGAAGTCCGACCGACCTGCCCAGGCGTGGCTCACCATCACGCCGGGTCTGGGTCCGGTTCGTCGATCGTCCAGGCACATGAAGGCTTCGAACCCTTTGCCCTGATGACGATATTCGATGAAGCGCTCGATCATGATGGGCCTTCCTTTCGCGTCCGGAGTGGGGCTGCGGGTCCCGGCCGGGGACTCGCGCGAGGCGCAATCAGAGCACGCCCGCCGTGCGGGATTCAACCTCGCCACGCGCATGAGCGTCGTGCCGATTGGTTGCGTCGTGCCGACATGGAAACCCGCGTGTGCGCGACGAGGGCGTCCGCGCCACGCCGCCTCGCGCAGGCCGGTTGACGGATCTCAAGTCGGTCACATTTTCGGTCTTCGGCGGGGAAGTGCGCCCTGGGCCGGAGCCTATACTTTGCCTCAAGACCGCCGCTACCTAGTCGCAACGGGGTCGCAGTACCCGATGCGTGGATCCGGAGTGCGACGGCCAGGCGGAGACTGACTGTGGGAGCGAGGCATGCTTAATGTCACTGAATTGTTGGCCACGCAGGTTGCCGAGCGATTACGCGCGAATTACGCGGATTTGTTCGGCGGCGCCGAGCCCGAGCGCCTGCACGCGGCCATCCAGATGGCGCATGACGTCCTCACCCGCATCGGCAAGAGCGATGCGCTGTATCACAACGTCGAACATACCGTCCACGTCACCCTGGTCGGCATCGAGATCCTGCGTGGGCGCCACGCCCATCTCCACGACCTCACGCCCCGCGATTGGCTGAACGTGGTCGTCGGCCTGCTGTGCCACGACGTCGGCTACGTGCGCGGCATCTGCAGTTCGGATGGCCTCGATCGCTTCGCGACGGGGGTCAACAATCACATGACCTGGATTGCCTCGGGCACCAGCGATGCGGCGCTCATGCCCTTCCACGTCGACCGGGGCAAGCGCTTCGTGAGCGAGCATTTCGGCGTGACCAGCAAGCTCATCGATGAGGATGTCGTGCTCGCCTGCATCGAGCGCACTCGCTTCCCCGTGCCCACCGATCCGTGGTACCACCAGACCGGGGATTATCCGGGGCTGGTGCGCGGCGCCGATCTAATCGGGCAGCTGAGCGATCCCCGTTACCTGAACAAGCTCGCCGCGGTCTTCTTCGAATTCGAGGAGATCGGCTTCAACCAGAGCACCGGCTATCGTCGCCCCGGCGACCTGCTCTACTCCTATCCTGCTTTCTTCGACTCGAACGTCGCGCCCTACATCGGCGATGCGGAGTTCTTCCTGCGGCAGACCGCGGGGGGGCGCGATGTGATCGCGAGCCTCTACGGCAATCTCGAAGAAGCGCGCCGGCCCCATACCGCTCTCGCCGCCGCGAACAACGGCTGAGCCTTTTCCCGACGCGCTGCTAAACTGCGGCCTCGTTGCATGCGAGGTATCCGCGTATGTCCATCCGCTGTCGTCTCAGGCACGTCGCCATCCTGTTGAGCCTCGTTCCGGGGGCCGTTCCCGCCGACGATTTCGCGATGACGGAAGTCGCGCCGGGGATTTTCGTCCACGAGGGACGCGAGGTCGGCATCCAGGATCCGGCACGCGGTGACAGCGCGAATATCGGTTTCATAGTCGGCACGAAGTGTGCTGCGGTGATCGACCCGGGCGGTTCGATCGCCACCGGTCGTCGCCTGCGCGACGCGCTTCGGGCACGCACGACGCTTCCCGTCTGCTACGTCATCGATACGCACGTGCATTTCGATCACCTGCTCGGCAACGCGGCGTTCAGCGTCGACCGTCCGAGCTTCGTCGGTCATGCCGAGCTGCCGGCGGCGCTCGCCGGCAGTCGCGATTATTTCCTCGAGGAATTCGCGAAAGAGCTGGAGGGCGTTCCGACCGACGCCGCGATCGTCGTGCCGGAGCGCACGGTGCAAGGCGAGCAGCGGCTCGATCTCGGCGAACGCGAGATCGTGCTCGTCGCCAATCCGACTGCGCACACGAACTGCGATCTGACCGTATACGATGCCAAGACCCAGACGTTGTGGGCGAGCGATCTCGTGTTCTCCGGCCGCCTGCCCGTGCTCGACGGCAGCCTCAGGGGCTGGTTGCGGTGGATGGATGAGAACGAAGCCCGGCCCTACCAGCGCGTCGTACCCGGGCATGGGCCCGCGACGCTGCCGTGGCCGGCGGGCGCGCGGCCGCAGCACGACTATCTGGCGAAGCTTCTCGGCGACACGCAGGCCGCGGTCAAGGCCGGCACGTTCCTCGAAGATGCCGTGCAGGCCGCGGCAGCGGCGCCACCGCCGGGCTGGCGACTGACCGAGCCGCATGCACGCAACACCAGCCGCGCGTATCGCGAGCTCGAATGGCAGTGAGCGTGGAGTGGCGTCCTGACCTGCTTCAGAACGGCAGCTCCTGGCTTGCGCAGAGGAAGCTCACGAGCGGTGTCGCCTTCGCGAACGCTCCCGCGACGAAGCGGACGAGCGTCGGCTCGAAGAGGAGCTCGGGAGCGAACTGCATGACGGCGATGAAATCCTTGCGCTTCAGATCTTCGACGGCCGGGTGATCCGCCGGCATGCCGCGCGGCACGCGCTTGAATGACTCGCCGGAGAGCGTGAAGAGTTTCGTGAACGGCTTCCCGGTACTCGCATTCTGCCACGCCAGCGGCGATTCGACGATGCACTCGCGGATTCTCGCCAGCGCCGGCCCGTCGGGCCGCCAGATGCCGGCCCCGAGGAAGCACTCGTCGAGACCGATGTGGAAGTAATACCCGGGCGCATGCACGTCCTTGCCCGCCTCGTGCCTGAACTGGATCCCGACGTTCGTCTTGTAGGGCCGCTTGTCCCGGCTGAAACGCACGTCGCGGTGAATTCGCATGAGTGAGCCGCCGACGCGCTTCGGGAGCGCGACGAAGTGCTTCGAGATGCGCTGTATCGGCAGATGCATCGCATCGATGAATTCCAGTGCGGGCTCGATGATGTGCCGTTCGTAACGCTCCCTGTGGGCGCTGAACCAGTCGCGATTATTGTGCTTGGAGAGATCCTCGAGAAAGCGCAGCGTCTCCGGGGCGAAACCCCCGAAAGCCGACGCGGGGCGGGTCCTGTTCATGGTGCTCTGGCTCCTGCGTGCGTGTTGGCATATGAATTCCTGAGGGCGAGCGCACGGTCCGGCACGTCGCTGAAGACCCCGTCGACTCCGAGCGCCAGGCAGCGAGCGAGATCCTCGGCAGTGTTGACGGTGTAGACGTAGACCGCGAGCCCGGCGCGATGGGCGGCCGCGAGCAACGCCGGACTCAGCATCTCCCGGGATACGTGCAGCGAATCCGCACCGAGCGCGATAGCTCGCTCCATCGCGGCGTCAGCCCGCTCCTCGAACAGTATCCCCAGCTTCCAGCCGTCCCGGTCGCAGGCCGCGTGCTCCGTCTGCGCAACATCGAAGGAGGACAACAGCAGCCGTTCGCGCCAGGCGGGTCGCTGCTGCAGCAGACCGCGGACGAGCGCGACGACGGGCCCCGCGACGTCCGGACCCTTGAGCTCGATGTTGAGACCGACGCGGGCATCGATGAGATCGAGCACTTCCGAGAGCAAGGGGATGCGCTCACCGTCGCCTGCATCGAGCGAGCGCAACTCCGTCAGCGTTCGGGCGGCGAGGGGGCCCCGCCCGTTCGTCGTGCGCTCGAGCGTGTCGTCGTGGAAGACGACGAGCGTGTTCTGGACCTGCTGCACGTCGATCTCGATCCAGTCGGCGCCCATGTCGATCGCGCGACGGATTGCACGCAGCGTGTTCTCCGGTGCGGCGGCCGAAGCGCCGCGATGGGCGAAGACGAGCATCGGGGGCGTTTCAGGTGACATCCGCGAGCGCCTCGGCGAGGCGCTTTGCCGCACCGAAATCCGTCTTGCCGCTGCCGAGCTTCGGTACGTCCTTCACCGTCACGATCTGGTTCGGGAGCATCAGTCCGTTCACGCCGGAGCCGGTCAATTGGCGGCGGAGCCAGCCGGGATCCAGATTCGGATCCGCGACCAGGAGCGCGATCTGCTCGCCTTTGCGCCGGTCGGGCAGGGCGACGGCGACGAGGTCGAGCTCGGCCGTGCCGAGCGCGTGGCGCACGCGCTCCTCGACGGCTGTGAGGCTCACCATCTCACCGCCGATTTTCGCGAAGCGCGAATAGCGATCGACGATGGTCAGGAAGCCGTCTTCGTCGAGATGGCCTTTGTCGCCGGTTTTGTACCAGCGCTTGCCGTCCTGCATGACGATCGCCGCATCCGTGCGCTGCGGATCGTTCAGATAGCCGAGCATGATCTGGCTGCCGCCGATGAGGATGAGGCCGTCTTTGCCGGTCGGCAGTTCGGCGAGCGTGACGGGATCGACGATGCGAAAGCTCGTGCCCGGCAGCGGCATGCCGACGGTGCCGTGCTTCGTACCCGTCTGCACGCGCCAGCTCCCGAACTCGAGCTCGTCGGGAATGTTGCAGCTCGCGACGGGCGTCGTCTCCGTGACGCCGTAGCCTTCGAGGACCTCCTTGTTGAATTTCAGCTTGAAGGCTTCGCGCACCTGCGGCGAGAGCTTCTCGGCGCCGGCAACCACGATGCGCAGCGGCTCGAACATGAGCGGCAGCACGCGCGGGTTCTTGGTGTAGAGCCGCAGGAACGTGGATGTGCCGCAGAGGATGGTGCCGCGGAAACGCGCCACGGCCTTGGCGACGCCGAGTGCATCCGTGGGATCGGGATGCGTTACCATCGGGATGCCCTCGACGAGCGGCATGAACGTCGTCACCGTGAGTCCGAACGCATGGAAGAGCGGCAGCGTCGCCATGACGACGTCAGTGACCTCGGTGTTCAGCACGTCCGAGATCTGCTTGACGTTCGCCATGATGTTGCGATGGGACAGCACCACGCCCTTCGGCACGCCTTCACTGCCGCTCGAGAAGAGTATCGCGGCGGGCGCGTCGATGTCGGTACGCCTGCAATAGAGGCTGCATAGTGCACGCGTCGGCAGCAGCGTGACCGCGGCGGCGGCGAGGAGCTTCGACGTGCCGCGGATCTCGCGCCGGATCTCGTCGAGCATCACGACCTGCCGGCCGGCGAGCACGGGTGCGAGATCGATGCCGCGATCGTCGAGCCGCGTCAGAAAGCGGCGCGCCGTGACGATGGTCCGGATTTCCGCCTGCTCGATGGCGGCCACGATTGCTTCGCGCGGCGCCGTGTAGTTGAGGTTCACGACCGTACGGCCGAGCATGAGCAGCGCCATGTTGGACAACGCCCCGCCGCTCGACGTCGGCAGCAGAATGCCGACGTTGCGGCCCTCGATGCGCCGTCTCAGCAGGCCGCGGATCAGTATGGCTGCGATGACGAACCGTCGCCGCGTGAACTCCGTGCCGTCGGAATCCGCGACCGCGGCTTCGGAGGGGGTGTGCTTCGCCGCTTGCAGCCACGCGCGCGGCAGCGCCGGCAGGAGCGCGGTATAACCCTCCCAGGCGGTGATGGAGAGCTCGAAGATGCGCTGCTTCAACAGCGGGGCCGGCGTCGTTGCCGGCAGCGGCGGGCCGAACGCGACGATGACTTCGCGTCTCCGTCCGCTCTGACGCAGTTGCTTCAGCCCGAGGCTCGAGCGCGAGAAGCTGCTGCCCCACAGGCCGCGCAGATAGAACGGGACGATGACGGCGTGCGCGCCGGCAGCGGCCTTTTCGTAGCCGCGCTTGAACTCCCCGAGGTGCCCGGTGCGGCTGATCGCGCCTTCGGGAAACAGGCACACCAGCTCGCCGGCATTGAGCAGGCGCGAGATCGTCGCGAGCGCGGCGTTGTAATCGCCGGCCGCAATCGGTACGCAGCCGAAGAAGTCGAGAAAGCGCTGCAGATACCAGCGCTCGTAAATGCTGCGTTTCATCACGAAGCGCACCGGCCGCGGCGAGGCCATCTGTACCATCGCCCAATCGATCCAGCTGATGTGGTTGCCGAGCAGCAGCACGCCGCCGTCGCGGGGCAGGTTCTCGAAGCCGAAGACGCGCAGCTTGAAGCGCGTGCCGAAAACCTGCGCGATCATGAGCCGCACGAGAGACTGGGGCAGGCGGTAGAGCGTGTACAGCGTCCCCGCCGCGGCGATCGCGGCGAGCGCGCCAAGCAGAGGGCGCGTCCCGAATCCGCCGCGCGCGGCCGCGGCGGTCGTACCGGCGAGGAAGGCGACGATCAGCGCGTGGCGCGCGAACTGCCCGGCAGCAAGTACCCGCCCGCGACAGGCATCGTCCGCCTGCAGGACGAGGAGTGTCTGCAACGGCACGACGAAGAAGCTCGACGCCGACCCCAGCAGCAGCATTTCGAGGGCCAGCGCTCCGGCTCCGGTGAATTTCGGCAGGAGGACGAGGCCTAGTGTGATGCCCAGCGCACCGATCGGTATGAAGCCGAGCTCGAGGTGGCGGCGCGAATTCACGGCCGTTATACGCGCGCCGATGAACGCGCCCAGTGCTGCAAGAGCGGGCAATGCCTGCATCGCGCTGCGCTGGTCGAGGCCCGCGACGTCGCGGAAGAACCAGGGCAGCAGCGCGAGCACGGTATGAGCGAGCGCCCAGTAGAGCGCCAGTCCTACCACGGCGTCACGCACCGCGCCGGCTTGCGCGATCCGCGCCAGATTCGCCCGCAGGTACCGGGCATGCAGCCACGCGCGACGGTCGAATTCGAGACCCGCGGCGGCGGGCGGCACGGCCGGCAGTTGCCACGCCGCGATCAGGCCGCCCAGGCCTGCGGCCAGGATCGTCGCGAGCGCCGGCGCGCCGCCCGAGACGCCGTCGAAGGCCGGGGGCAGGAGCAGCAGCGCGGCGAGCAGCGCGAGCGCCGTGCCGGCATGCGCGGACGCACACGCTGCAGTCAGCGCTGCCTGTCCGGCAAGATCGCGCAGATACGCCGCACGCGCGCCGCGCGCTATGGCGCCGAGTATCCCGGCGAGCGGCACCAGAGCGCAGGCCGCCACGGGGGGAAGTCCCAGATGGATCACGCCAGCCTCGACGAGTGCGAGCAGGGCCCCCGCCGCGGCGCATCGCCGGAGCAGGGCATCGCGCGGCAGCCGGTCGACGAGGTGTCCCGCGAGTGACGGCAGGAGGAGATAGGGGAGCGCGCTCAGGGCCCCGAGCACCGCGAACTCGGTGAGCCCGGTGTCCGGCGCGGCGAACAGCGCCTCGGCGAGGGCGACGAGCGGCGCCAGCTCGACGAACGCGCCGCAGCAGACGAGGGCGAGGAACGCGTGATAGCCCTTCGCGGGCGCGACTCTTGGCATGGCTCTCCGTTGCTCGGCACTGATGATTGCGCGGATCGGGATTGTTCCGATGCGAACCCGCGATGGCAACCTTCGCGATGCGTCCGAGGGCTGAACTTCGGCAGGAATTCGGCGGGGGGCGCTGGGTGTCTGTGCTAATCAATCTGGGCGATATGGGATTCCGCTTGGTGACCTAGACTTCGAGCCGCCAAGTGAAGGGGGACTTCATTTTTTCGCCGACGATCGATGGTGGGCTCGCCCGCAGCGGTCGCATGACCGGCCGGACATCCAATCCCGGACGGTCAGCGGTGGGGAAGCGGAGATTCGCTTGGAGATGCTCCCGCATCCGGATGCCGCAGGAAGGACCTGCACGGTCTTCATGCCCGCGTATGGTTATACAGCGCTCGTCCGACCCCTGAATACTGCCTGACCTTTGCGCCCGGCCACCCCGGGCGCGGCTTTTTGCGGCCTCTTGCGAGGCTCGATCGGCCACCGCCCGCCCGATATGCTGTCCCGGTTTCGAACCGGGGATGGACGCGTTCATGGAATCCTTGTTAGTCGCCAGGGCGGGAGCCGACGAAGTGGCTTTGCTTCCCGCACTCGCCAACCGTCACGGCTGCATCACCGGCGCCACCGGTACCGGCAAGACCGTGACCTTGCAGGTGCTCGCGGAGGGCTTTGCGCGCCTCGGCGTGCCGGTCTTCATGGCCGATGTCAAAGGCGATCTCACCGGCATCAGCCAGCCCGGCGCGCCGGGTCCGAAGATCGATCGGCGCCTGGCCCAGCTCGGGCTGCCGGCGCCCGTCTGGTCCGGTTGTCCGGTGACGCTGTGGGACCTCTGGGGCGAGCAGGGCCATCCCGTACGCGCCACCGTGTCGGACCTCGGACCACTGCTGTCGGCACGGCTCCTCAATCTCAACGAAACCCAGGAGGGCGTGCTCGCGATCGTCTTCAAGATCGCGGATGACAACGGACTCCTGCTCCTGGATCTCAAGGATCTCCGGGCGATGCTGCAGTACGTCGGCGACAACGCCGCGGAATTCAAGACGAGCTACGGCAATATCTCCGCCGCTTCGATCGGCGCAATCCAGCGCGGACTGCTGCAGCTCGAGAGTCAGGGTGGGGATCGCTTCTTCGGCGAGCCGATGTTGAACATCGACGATCTGATGCAGACCGTCGACGGGCGGGGCGTAGTGAACATCCTCGCGGCCGACAAGCTCATCGGCAGTCCGCGTCTATATTCGGGTTTCCTGTTGTGGCTGCTCTCGGAGCTCTTCGAGAACCTGCCGGAGGTCGGGGATCGGGATCGCCCGAAGTTCGTGTTCTTCTTCGACGAGGCGCATTTGCTGTTCTCCGAGGCGAACCCGGTGCTGCTCGAGCGCATAGAGCAGGTGGTACGGCTCATCCGCTCGAAGGGCGTCGGCGTGTACTTCGTGACTCAGAATCCGCTCGACATTCCGGACAAGGTTCTGGGTCAGCTCGGTAATCGCGTGCAGCACGCGCTGCGCGCCTACACGCCCCGCGATCAGAAGGTCGTCGCCGCCGCGGCCGACACGATGCGACCGAAACCCGGGCTCGACATCAAGGCCGCCATCCAGGAGCTCGAGGTCGGCGAAGCGCTCGTCTCTCTACTCGACGCCAAGGGCGCGCCGGCGGTCACCGAGCGGGCGTTCGTGGTTCCACCGGCCAGCCGCATCGGACCGATATCACTTGAAGAACGCAAGGCGCTCGTCGCGAGCTCGGTCGTCGCGGGAGTCTATGAACAGGCGGTGGATCGCGACTCCGCGTTCGAGCGTCTGAACGCGCGCGCGGGCGAGCGGCGCGATGAGGCGCCCGAAACCGCCCCAGCGGTTGCGCCGCCTGCACCGCAAGTTGCGTCGGCGGCCGGCGGTGGGCTGCTGGGCGGCTTGAGCGACGTCCTGTTCGGGTCGACGGGGCCGCGTGGTGGGCGACGCGAAGGCCTGGTCGGTGCGATGGCGAAGAGCGCGGCGCGCAGCGTCGGCTCCGCACTTGCACGCGAGATCACGCGCGGAGTTCTGGGCTCCTTGCTCGGTGGCGGCACACGGCGCCGGCGCTGAAAGCGGACCCGCCATGCCGGCGGGTCGCGCAGAAGATGGTGGGCCCGGTAGGACTCGAACCTACGACCAAGGGATTCACTCGACCCGGTCTTTCGACCGGAAGTGGACTATCTCATCACCCGCGGCACGGGCCGGTAGGGTGCGGGATGCTCTGGCCTGTCATTAAGAGCACTCGAGCTCTCAGGTAGTCTCTGCGCCTTCCGAAGGTGTACCTCCGGCTCGGCTCAGGATTGCCGTCAGCGTGACTGTTACGGTTTCCCTGAATTCATCCCGTTCAATTCGCGCCTTTCGAACGCGAAGGCACCATTACGATGAGTCCCCTGCTCTAACCGACTGAGCTACAGGCCCGGTTGGAATCTGCAATGCGGCGCCCCTGGCGGAGCGCCGGGTAGTCTCGGATCAGTCGAGGAACGTGCGCAATCGCTCGGAGCGCGAGGGATGACGCAGCTTGCGCAGCGCCTTCGCCTCGATCTGCCGGATGCGCTCGCGCGTCACGTCGAACTGTTTGCCGACTTCTTCCAGCGTGTGATCCGTGTTCATGTCGATGCCAAAGCGCATGCGCAGCACTTTCGCTTCGCGCGGCGTCAGCCCTTCGAGCACTTCGCGGGTGCTGCGGCACAGACCTTCGAACGTCGCCGAGTCGATCGGCGCCTGGATGTTCGTGTCCTCGATGAAATCGCCGAGATGCGAATCCTCGTCGTCGCCTATCGGCGTCTCCATGGAGATCGGCTCTTTGGCGATCTTCAGCACCTTGCGGATCTTGTCCTCGGGCATATCCATGCGGATCGCCAGTTCTTCCGGCGTCGGCTCGCGGCCCTTCTCCTGGAGGATTTGGCGCGAAATGCGGTTGAGCTTGTTGATCGTCTCGATCATGTGCACAGGAATGCGGATCGTGCGCGCCTGATCGGCGATTGAACGGGTGATCGCCTGGCGAATCCACCACGTCGCATAGGTCGAGAATTTGTAGCCGCGACGGTATTCGAACTTGTCGACCGCTTTCATCAGACCGATGTTGCCCTCCTGGATCAGATCCAGGAACAGCAGACCACGGTTCGTGTACTTCTTCGCGATCGAGATCACGAGACGCAGGTTGGCCTCGACCATCTCCTTCTTCGCGCGACGCGCTTTCGCTTCGCCGATGGACATGCGGCGGTTGATGTCCTTGATCTCGCTGATCGTGACACCGTTCTGCTCTTCGACGAGCGCGAGCCTCGCCTGCGCGGCCTCGATCTCCCCGGCACGCTCCTTGATCGCGGGCGCATACGGCTTCTTCGATCGCGTCAGCGTCTTGAGCCAGTTCGGGTTCGTCTCGGCGTCCACGAACACGTTGAGGAAGTCCTTGCGCGGCATTTTGCACTGCTTCACGCAGACGTCCATGATGACCTTTTCCTGCTGCCGGATTTCCTCGACCACGCGACGCACGATTTCGGCAAGCGCCTCGCTCAATTTCGGCACGAGCTTGAATTCCAGGAAGCGCTCCTGCAGCTCCTTGCGCAGCTCCATCGTGCGCGCGTGGCTGCGGCCGTTGCGCTTCGCGGCGGCCTGGATCTTCTTGTAGAGCTTGCGGAATTCCTCGAAGCGGTTCTTCACCTCCTCGGGATCGAGCTGACTCGCGATTGGATCGCTCGTTTCCTCGCTGTTCTCCTCTTCTTCGTCGTTGCCCGCGACGACTTCGGGCTCCGCGATCTCGATGTCCTCGCGGGGCTCCGGTGCGGCGTCCGCGCTGAAATCGACGAAGCCGCTGATGATATCGGTGATCTTCGCCTCGCCGGCCGCGGTGCGATCGTATTCACCGAGGAACATGTCGGCGACGGAGGGGAAGTCCGCGAGTGCCGACAGCACCTGATTGAGGCCGTCCTCGATGCGCTTGGCGATTTTGATTTCGCCTTCGCGCGTCAGGAGATCGACGGTGCCCATCTCGCGCATGTACATGCGCACGGGGTCGGTCGTGCGGCCGAACTCGTTGTCCACCGCGGCGATAGCGGCGGCCGCTTCCTCGGCGGCCTCTTCGTCGACATCCGTCTCGTTCAGCAATATGGAGTCGAGATCGGGCGCGGTCTCGTGGACCGTGATCCCCATATCGTTGATCATATTGATGATGTCTTCGATCTGCTCCGGATCGACGATATCGTCGGGCAGATGATCGTTGACTTCGTGATACGTCAGGAAGCCCTGCTCTTTCCCTTTGGCGATGAGCCGCTTGAGCTGGGACTGCTCGTCGTTCGTTTCGATGTCTTCGAGAGGATCCATGTGGAGAGGGTACCTTTGATCAGTCTATACGCCAGGGCTGCGACGCGCCCTTTCGGCACAGCCACTTAGAGTCTAGTCTAGTGAGTTAGTTTCGCCAGAACGGGCGGAAATAGTCGGGCATTATAAAATAAAAAAGTGCACGCAGGCCACTACTTACTGTCCCGGACACGGCCGCGTCGAAGTGCGTCACGTACCTCCTGTGGCAGGTCTTTCGGACTCGTCACTTCACTCCCGAGCGCGCTCTGACGGAACTTCCTGTCCGCCATCTTGAGCAGGCCTTCGATCGCACCGCGGAATTCTGCTTCCCAGAGATCCTCGGGCAGCGTGAGCCGCGTGCCGAGCAGCGTCGAGAGCTCTTCCTGCGCGATCACGTCGCGCAGGCGTTCCAGCAATTCGCCCGTATTCGTCGCGGCGGATTCCCGTGCGACGGTCAGGGTTTCTGCAAGCAGGCGATTCTCGCCCTCGCTCGGAAGCTCGCTTAGCGGCAGATCGGCGACGCTCTTCACGAGCTCAGGACGATTGATCAGCATGACCAGCGTTCGCAGCGCGCGGGAGGGCACGCCGCTCCGGCGTGAGGACCCACTCGGTCGCTGACGCGACTCGGCGGTCGCTGGCCTGTATTCGCGGCTCAGCAGACGTTCCGGATCGCCGAGCGAAGTTTGCGCGAGCTCGGCTAGGCGCTCGGCGAGGAGGTGGCGATAGGCACCTTGCGGCAGCTTGCCGATCAACGGACGTGCCTGGGCGATGAGTCGGGCGCGGCCCTCGATGGTACTGAGATCGGTTTGCTGGCCGAGTTCCTGGAACAGGAAATCCGACAGGCTGCGTGCGCCAGCCGGGTCGCGGAATACCGCCGGACCCTCGGCGCGCACGAGGCTGTCGGGATCGTGGCCCTGCGGCATGAATCGGAAGCCGAGCTTGCGCCCTTCCGAGAGAAGCGGCAGGCCGGCTTCGAGTGCACGCCAGGCGGCTTTGCGACCGGCATTGTCGCCGTCGAAGCAGCACACGACTTCCGGCGTCACGCGAAACAGTTGCTCGAGTTGCTCCGCCGTCGTCGAGGTCCCGAGCGTCGCGACCGCGTTGTCGACACCATGCTGGATCAGACTCACGACATCCATGTAGCCCTCGACGAGCAGCAGCGAGTCAGGCTTCGCCGCTTTAGCGAAGTACAGACCATAGACCTCCTGGCGCTTGTGGAAGATCGGCGTCTCGGGCGAGTTCAGATATTTCGGCTCACCGTTGTCGATGACGCGTCCGCCGAACCCGACGACGCGTCCGCGCCGGTCGTGGATCGGGAACATGATCCGGTCACGGAAGCGATCGTAATGTCCGCCGCCGTCCCGGCGCAGCACGAGTCCCGCCTGCTCCAGGAGCTCGATCCGGGCTGGGCTCGTACCCAGCGACGCGACGACCGTGTCCCACGCCGGGGGCGCATAGCCGATGCCGAAATGCTTGGCCGTCTTGCCGGTCAGGCCCCGCCCTTTAAGGTAAGCGACGGCGCGCTCGCGCGTGGGATGCTCCTTGAGCAGCTTCGCGAACAGTGCCTGCGCATCCACCATGATCCCGTAGAGTCCGGAGAAGTCCTCGCGCGGCGCTGTGCCGCCGCTTTCATAGACGACCTCCATGCGCGCGACGCTCGCGAGCTCCTCGATCGCCTCGGTGAAGGCGAGTCCGCGCTGCTGCATGAGGAAGTTCACGGCCGAGCCGTGAGCGCCGCACCCGAAGCAGTGATAGAACTGTTTCTCCTGGCTGACCGTGAACGACGGCGTCTTTTCCTGGTGGAACGGGCACAGGCCCTGGAAGTCCTTGCCGGACTTCTTGAGCTTCACGACGGGATCGACGACGTCTACGATATCGACTCGTGCGAGCAGATCGGCGATGAAGGATTTCGAGATGAGGCCGGCCATCGCGATGGATTCCGCCTCCGGACGGAGTTGGCAGGAACCGGATTCTACGCCATCACTCCCGTCGCCGTGATGCCGGCGGGGGCGAGGGATTCAACCCGCGAGGCGTTGTTTGACCTTGGCGCTCACGGCGGCGAGGTCGGCCCGGCCGACGAGCTGCGGTCGGAGCGCGGTCATCACTTTACCCATGTCCTTCGCGGAGGATGCGCCGGTTGCGGTCAGAGCCTCGGCGATCAGCGCGTCGATTTCCGCCTCGCCGAGCGGCTGCGGCAAATACGTCTGCAGGATTCCGAGCTCGTAGCGCTCTTTCGCCGCGAGGTCTTCCCGTCCCGCCTGTTCGAACTGCGAGAGCGATTCCTTGCGCTGGTTCGCGAGCTTCGTCAGGATCGCGACGACCGCGGTGTCGTCGAGCTCGGTGCGGGTGTCGACTTCCTGCTGCTTGACGGCGGCCAGCGTAAAGCGCAGCGCGGCCACGCGCTCCTTGTCGCCGCCTTTCAGCGCGGTCTTGACGTCCTGACTGAGTTGCTCTTTGAGCGGGGAGGCCATAGGCGATCGGCGCTCGGCGCCGACGGATCCTTCAGTGGGGGCGGGGACGACGGGCCAGTTGGCGCGCGGCTTTCTTCTGCCAGCGCTTCACGGCTGCGGCGGCTTTGCGCTTCCGCTCCTGCGTGGGCTTCTCGTAGTATTCACGCTTGTGCACTTCGGCCAGCACACCCGCTTTTTCGCAGGCGCGCTTGAAGCGGCGCATCGCGATGTCAAACGGCTCGTTGTCGCGAACTTTCACTGAGGGCATAGGTATTCTTGATGTCCTGTCTGGGGTTGAGGTCGTCCGGAGCCGCGAAATACTAAAGAGATCGAATCCCGATGTCCACCAGATCGATTGCCGCTCCGCGGCCCGTCCGATGATCGTCCTGGGCCTCGAAACGTCCTGTGACGAGACCGGCGTCGCGCTCTATGCGGGCGACCGCGGACTGCTCGCCCACCGGGTCTACAGCCAGACCGAGATCCACGCCGAATACGGCGGGGTCGTGCCCGAGCTCGCCTCGCGCGATCACATCCGCAAGCTCGTGCCCCTGCTCCGCGAGACCTGTGCCGCCGCGGGGATCGGCCTCAAGGCCTTGAACGGACTCGCGTATACCGCGGGCCCCGGGCTGGTCGGGGCGCTCCTGGTCGGCAGCGGTTTCGCCGCCGGGCTCGCGTACGCGCTCGGCGTGCCGGCGATCCCGGTGCACCATCTCGAAGCCCATCTGCTCGCTCCGCTGCTCGAGCCGGACCCGCCCGAATTCCCGTTCCTGGCCCTGCTCGTCTCGGGCGGGCACACGATGCTGGTCGACGTGCACGCGGTCGGCGCCTACCGGATCCTCGGCGAGTCGCTGGACGATGCCGCGGGCGAGGCTTTCGACAAGACCGCGAAGCTCCTTGGCCTCGGCTATCCCGGCGGACCGGCAATCGAGCGTCTCGCCGGGCAGGGCAGGCCGGGGCGTTTTCGGTTTCCGCGACCCATGGTCGACAGGCCCGGCCTCGACTTCAGCTTCAGTGGGTTGAAAACCTATGCACTGACGACGGTGCGCGCGAACCAGGGCGATGCGGAAGCTCCCGCCGACATCGCACGCGCCTTCACGGAAGCCGTCGTCGACACCTTCGTCATCAAATGCCGGCGGGCGTTGCGGGCCACGGGCCATCGGACACTCGTCGTCGCGGGCGGCGTGAGCGCGAACCGCCAGTTGCGGGCCGGCTTGACGGCGCTCGGCGCGGAGCTCGGGGTGCGGGTCTGTTATGCGGCCTTCGAATTCTGCACGGACAACGGCGCGATGATCGCGTTCGCGGGCTATCTCAGGCTCGCCGCCACGGTCCGGTCCGACGGCGCATTCGACGTGCGTGCGCGCTGGCCGCTCGCCGAGCTCGCGGCGCCCGGGGCTTAAGCGGACTTCTTCCTGCTGATCCGGCTCTCGGTGCCGGCGAGCAGCTTGCGGATGTTCGACTCGTGCCGCCAGAAGACGAGCGAGGTCATGCCGAGCAGCACGAGACCCACGGCCGGCGGCTGACCGAGCCAGAGCGCGACGGCCGGCGCGAGCAGCGAGGCCACGAGCGCGGACAACGACGAATAGCGCGTGAGCGCCGCGACGGCGAGCCACGTGGCGATGAACGCGGCGCCGAGCCGCCATTCGATTCCGAACAGCACGCCGATCAGCGTCGCGACGCCCTTGCCGCCGCGGAATCCGAAGAAGATCGGAAACAGATGTCCGAGAAAAGCCGCGACCCCGACACCCGCGACGACGAGCGGCGCGGCTCCGACGAGCTTCGCAATCAGGACCGGCACGACACCCTTCGCCACGTCACCCGCGAGCGTCGCCGCGGCCGCGGCCTTGCCGAAGGCGCGCAGCACGTTCGTCGCACCGGGATTGCCGGAGCCGACGGTGCGCGGATCGCCGAAGCCGCAGAGGTGGCAGACGAGTATCGCGGCGGAGAGCGAGCCGAGAAGATAAGCCGCGACGAGCGCGATTAGTGCAAGCAGCATGCCCGGTATTGGATACCAGCCGATCCGGGTAATCAACAGGCAGCACCGCGCGCCGGCCTGCAGGGCGCCGAACGCGATATACTGCGCCGCACTTTCAGCTACTCGAGACGACGGGCGGGACGACGCATGGACATCGTGTTTCTGCATGGCTTGCGGGTCGACACCGTGATTGGCGTGTGGGACTGGGAACGGCGCATCCGCCAGACGCTCGTGCTCGACATCGACATCGGTACCGACATCCGAAAGGCGGCCGCGAGCGACGCCATCGATGACACGCTCGACTACAAGGCGGTGACGAAACGCATCGAGCGTCTCGCCGACGAGAGCCGTTTCCAGCTCGTCGAGTCGCTCGCGGAGCTGATCGCCGCTACCCTCCTCGATGAATTCGGCGCGCCGTGGGTGCGCGTGAAATTGAACAAGCAGGGCGCGGTCCGCAACGTCCGCGACGTCGGCATCGTAATCGAGCGCTCGCGCGAGGGCTGATGGACCAGCGGGTGAGGGTCTATCTCGGTCTCGGCAGCAACATCGACGCCGGGCGCCATCTTCGCGGTGCAGTGAGCCGGCTGGAGGCGGCATTCGGACGGCTCAGCGTCTCGCGGGTCTGCCGCACGCCGGCCGTGGGCTTCGCCGGCGCGGATTTCTACAATCTCGCCGTCGGGCTCGATACGGAGCGCGACCTCGACGAACTCACGACGATCCTCCGCGGCATCGAGGAGGCCGAAGGACGCGCGCGCGGCGGGGCGAAATTCGCGCCGCGGACGCTCGACATCGACGTGCTCACCTATGGTGCGCTCGTCCGCCAAGACAAGCCCATGCTGCCACGAGCGGACATCCTCGAGTACGCTTTCGTGCTCGGGCCGCTCGCCGACATCGCGTCCGCTGAATGCCACCCGGTACTCGGCGTGCCCTACGGCGCGCTGTGGGCGGCGTTCGAGGGAGCGCGCGAGGAATTCGAATGGATCGAGAACTTCTGGGAATGACACCGTCCATGATCACCACGCATTTCCGCCGCGCCGCCCGCGGTCTCCTCCTGATCGGCGTCGTCGTGCTCGCGGCCTGCAGCGGCACCATGCGCGTGCCGGGTCTCGGCGCGAGCGCGCGCGAGAGCGCGCTGCAGGCGAGCGTCGACACGTATCGCAAGCTGATGCGCTGGGGCAATTACGAAGAGGCCGGACAGTACGTGCGGGCGAAGGACGGCAAGACGACGCTGCCGGATTACCGCACGCTGCACAACTACAAGATCGTCGGCTATCACGTCGGCGAGATGATCATGTCCGAGAAAGGCGAAGAGGCGCGGGTCGTGAGCTACGTCGACTACTACGACGTCGACTCGGGCTCGACCTCGACGCTGCGCGACGACCAGTACTGGTGGTACGACGCCGAGCGCAAGCACTGGTATCTCGGCTCGCCGCTCCCGAAATTCGGCCCCGCGGCGCGCTGAGCTCAATCGTAGATGCTGCGCCCGCCGTCCACTGCGAGGACCTGACCGGTCACGTAATGCGCGCCGGCGAGATAACACACGGCGCCTGCGACGTCTTCTACGCTGCCGCAGCGCGCGAGCGGAATGCGCGCGAGGACCGCAGCCTGTTCCCCGGCATCGCCTTGCTCCGGCCACAGTATCGCGCCGGGCGCGACCGCGTTCACGCGGACGGCGGGCGCGAGGTCGCGCGCGAGCGCCTTCGTGAGGCCCACGAGCCCCGCTTTCGAGCTGCAGTAGATGGCATGCGCGACCTTGGGGCGTTCGGCGTAGACGTCCACGAGATTCACGATCGCACCGCCCGCGGCCCGCAATGCGGCGGCGGCTGCGCGGGCGAGCAGATAGGGTGCGCGGAGATTGATGTCGATGATGCGATCGAAAGCCAAGGCGTCGGCCGCGGCGAGCGGCGTCTCTTCGAACGTCGCGGCATTGTTCACGAGCAGATCGAGTCGTCCCCAGTGCGCGATCACCTCCGTGACGAGCGTCGCGGCGGCCGCCGGCTCGGCGAGATCGGCGACGTGCACGCTGCTGCTCCCGGTCCTTGCGTCCTCGAACGCGGCCGCGAGCGCGACCGCCTCGGACGTGGAGCGCCGGCAATGCAGCGCGATCGCATAGCCGCCGGCGTGGAGTTGGCGCGCGATCCCGGCGCCGACCCGGCGCGACGCGCCGGTGACGAGTGCGATTCTCTGCATGCTTGGGCCCGACCCGGAACGAATTCGACTATGATGCGGACACGGCGCCCGCATCGCGCGCCGAACGATCTATGGAACACCACGCGAGATTACCCGATCCCGGTGCCGACGAGATAGCGGCCTCGGAAAGCCTGCGAGCCGCCATTTGCGCGGCGATCGATGCGCACGACGGTTTCCTGTGCTTCGATGAGTTCATGGCCCGCGCACTCTACACGCCAGGTCTAGGCTATTACGTCGGCGGCGCCCCGAAGTTCGGCGCAGGCGGCGATTTCGTCACTGCGCCCGAGATCTCGCCGCTCTACGGTGCCTGCATCGCATTGCAGTGCCGGCAGGTCTTCGAACGCACCGGCGGTTGCGAGATCCTCGAATTCGGCGGCGGCACGGGACGCCTGTGCGCGAGCATCCTCGGCACGCTCGCGGAGACGGGCAGTCCGCCGGAGCGCTATTCCATCCTCGAACTGAGTCCCGAACTGCGCGAGCGCCAGCGTGCACTGCTCGAGCGCGATCAGCCGGCGCTGCTGCCGCGTGTCGTGTGGTTGTCCGAACCGCCGGCGAGTCCCATCTGCGGCGTCGTGCTCGCGAATGAAATCCTCGATGCGCTGCCGGTGCGTATTTTCCATCTCGCGCACGGCGCTGTGCTCGAGCGCGGCGTGGGATACGAAGGCAGCAGGCTGGTCTGGCGCGAACGCTCCGCCGCCGCGGAGTTTTCCGCCATCGTGCTCGGGCGTCTGGAATGCGCGGGCACGGCAGCCGCCGGACCGTATGTTTCGGAGATCAACGCAGGACTCGAGCCCTGGGTCGCGGATCTCGCACGCTTTCTCGATCGCGGCGTCGCGTTGCTCGCCGACTACGGTTATCCGCGCCGCGAGTACTACCATCCGGGCCGCAGCGCCGGCACGCTCATGTGCCACTACCGTCATCACGCGCACGACGATCCTTTGTGGTATCCGGGGCTGCAGGACATCACCGCGCACGTCGATTTCACCGCCGTCGCGGAGGCCGCGGACGAAGCCGGCTTGGCGATCGCGGGCTTCGCCGAGCAGGCGAGCTTCCTCGCCGCCTGCGGCATCACCGATCTCGCCGCCGCGCGATTGGCACGCGACTTCAACGCCGCGCATGCGCTGGCGAACGAGCTCAAGCGGCTGCTTCTGCCGAGTCACATGGGCACGCGTTTCAAAATCATCGCGCTCGCGCGCGGCTGCGCGGAGCCCTTGCTCGGCTTCGAGCTGCGGGACGATCGGCACCGGCTGTGAAGGGTATACGCTAAAGAATAGGCCTCAGAGGCACGCTAAGCTCCGGCAGTCGGGAGAAGGATCAGCCCATGTCCATACTCGAAACCACGCGTTCCACGCATCAGGTCGTGATGTTCGTCGACATCGCGGGCAGCACCGCGCTCTACGAGGCGCTCGGCGACGAGCGCGCCCGGGAGCTGACCACGCGCCGCCTCGAGGTGCTCGCGACGATCGCCCGCGACAACAACGGCCGCATCGCCGCGGAGCTCGGCGACGAGCTGATGTGCTTCTTCGCGCAACCCGGTGATGCGGCCGCCTGTGCATGCCAGATCCACGCGCGCCTCGCCGAACTCGCGCAGGCCGAGCCCGGGGTGCCGCCGGTCGCGGTGCGCATCGGCATGCATTACGGACCGGGCTTCGGGCGCAAGGAGGATCTGTCGGAGGAGACGGCGAAGCTCGGCCACTGGGCGGCCCGCAATGCGAAGCCCGAGCAGACGCTCGCGACCGAACCGGTCGTGGCGGCGCTGCCGCGGATCTACAAAGCGGTCTCGCGCTACGTCGACGACGAGACCTGGAATTTCGTCTCGCTGAGCCATCTCGCGCTCTACGAAATCATCTGGGACGTCGAGGCCGTGACGGCCTGCGCGGTCGAGGAGACGGGCAAGCCCGAGCCGAAGCGCTATGAAGCCGTCGAGCTCTCGTCGGCTCACGGCGTGATCCGAGTCAACGCCGAGCGACCCGTCGTGTCGGTCGGCCGCGCCCAGCACAACGATTTGATGCTCGTGCAGGATTTCGTGTCCCGGCAGCACTTCAGCGCGCAGTTCAGCCGGGGTCGCTGCACGATCACGGACAAGAGCACGAACGGTACGCTCGTCATCCCGCGCGGCGGCGAGCGTCATCTCGTCAAACGCGAGACCTACCCGCTGCACGGCGATGGGGTCATCGTCCTCGGCGAACCCGGCCAGGACGCGGCGAACTCCGTCATCTATTACGTCTGTCGGTGAACGCGTGCGCTAGCGCCGCGCCGCCGCTTCGAGGACGGCGACACGCGCGGCTCTTATCGCGTCCTTGAGCGCGGCCCCGGTCACGCCGCCCGCCGCGATCTTCCCGGCATCGACGGCCGCCACGCGCTCGCGCGCCGCGCGCAGATGCGCGCTCTGCGGATAGGGATCGTCCGCGCGTCCGCCGCGGCCCTGGGCGTCGATCTCGCACGCCGCCAGAATTTCGGCGAAACGTTCCGGCCGGCGCAGCGCGTCGAGCGATTCCAGCAAATCGAGCGTCGTCGCGGCCTTGAGCTCGAGCGCGCGATGCACGCGCGGATGTTCCCGGGTGACGAGAATCGCGAGCTCGCGGTAATCGCGCGGCACCTTTAGGCGATCGCAGAAAGCCTGCACGAGCGGCACGCCGCGATGCTCGTGGCCGTAGTGATGCGGCAGGATCTCCGGCGGTGTCGTGCCCTTGCCGAAATCGTGGACGAGCACCGCGAAGCGTATCGTCACGCCGACGCCGCGTGCCGCCGCGAGACGCAAGGCGAGCAGCATGTGCGCGCCGGTATCGATCTCAGGATGATATTTCGCCGGCTGCGGCACGCCGAACAGGCGATCGAGCTCCGGAATGAGCACCGCGAGCGCGCCGCATCCGCGCAGCACTTCGACGAAGCGCCAGGGATGCGGCTCGCCGAGCGCGCGCTCGAGCTCCGTCCAGACGCGCTCGGCGACGAGCGCATCGAGCTCGCCTGAGGCGCTCATCTCGCGCATCAGCGCGAGCGTCTCCGGCGCGACCGCGAAATCGAAGCGCGCCGCAAAGCGCGCGACGCGCAGCACCCGCAGCGGATCCTCGACGAACGCGCCCGTGACGTGGCGAAGGATCCCGGCGTCGAGGTCTGCGCGTCCGCCGTAAGGATCGACGAGCGTGCCCGACGAGTCGCGCGCCATCGCATTGATCGTCAGGTCGCGTCGCGCCAGATCCTCCTCCAGCGTCACAGCCGGATCGGCGTGGACGGCGAAACCCCGATAGCCGGGTGCCGTCTTGCGCTCGGTGCGGGCGAGCGCGTATTCCTCTTTCGTCTGCGGATGCAGGAACACCGGGAAATCGCGTCCGACAGGACGATAACCGAGCGCGATCATCTGCTCCGTCGTCGCGCCGACCACGACCCAGTCGCGGTCCTGTACGGGCCGCCCCAGCAGCCCGTCGCGCACGACGCCGCCGACTTCGTAGATTTCCACCACGGCTCGCGGCGTCAGCGCCGCGCACCCCGCCGAAGGTCGTCGTAGCGGCGACGCTCGGCGCGGCCGCCGAGATAGGCGGGCACGATCGCGCGGATCGAGCGGGGTGTGATGTCGAGCGCGTCGAAACCGGGGTGCGCGCCGCAGACGCTCGGGACGCCGAGCGAACGCAGATTGTCGCGCGAGAACGGCTTGCCCGGGACGAATTCGCAGAGCTCGGCCTGCAGCCGCGACAGTGCGCCCCCGAGCGGCAGGATGAGCCGCGTCACACCGAGGAGGCCGGCGGTGTAATCGACGATCTCGCGCAGCGTCCAGGTTTCGGGGCCGCCGAGATCGTAGGTGTGCCCCGACGTCGCGGGATCGTCGAGGGCGCGGATGATCGCCGCCGCCACGTCGCCGACGTAGACGGGCTGGAAGCGCGCGTCGGCACCGGCGAGCGGCAACGCGGGCGCGAGCCGCAGCAATCCGGCGAAGCGGTTGAAGAACGAATCGCCAGGACCGAACACGACAGAAGGTCTGAGGATCGTCACGTCGAGGTCGTCGGCGGCACGCAATACCTGCTCCGCTTGGCCCTTCGTGCGCAGGTAGTGGCTCGGCGCATCGGGCGCGGCGGCGAGGCTGCTCACCTGCACGAGGCGGCGCACGCCCGTCGCGCGACAGGCGGCGACGAGCGTCGTCGCGAGCTCGACGTGGGCGCGCCGGAAGCCGCGTCCGTCGTCGCGACGCTCGTTCAGGATGCCGATCAGATTGACGACTGCCCCGCACCCCTCGAGCCCCGCCGCGAGCTGGCCAGGGTCGTGCACGTCGGCTTCGAGGATGTCGACGTGCGGCAGGAGCCACAATGATTGCGCATGCCCGCGGCGGCGCGTGAGGACGCGCACGCGCCACGGGCTGCCGGCGAGCGCGGCGGCGAGATGTCCGCCGAGGAAGCCGCTGCCGCCGAGGACCGCGACGAGGGGCATCACCGGTGTCTCAACAATGCGGGGCGCCGGGCGCGGCATCCGCGCCGACGGCGATGAGCCGATCGGACATCGAACTCGCCCGGCCGGCGAGCCGGTATTCGTAGATCGTCGCGTAGTACATGGTGCGGCGGACGTACTCCCGGGTCTCGAGAAAGGGGATGGTATCGATCCATACGTCGGCGGGCACGCAACCGGATTTCGCCACCCAGGATCGCACGCGGTTCGGTCCCGCGTTGTAGGCGGCAGCCGCGAGCTGAAAGCTGCCGCCGAAGCCCGCGAGCACCTGGCGCAGGTATTCGCTGCCTACGGCGATGTTCTTCTCGACCTCGAAGAGCTCGTGCGGTCCCTTGAGGCGCAGCCCGAGCTTCTTCGCCGTCTCGAGCCCCGTCGCCGGCATGAGCTGCATGAGCCCGAGCGCGCCGGTCGGGGAGCGCGCCTCGGTCATGAACGCGCTCTCGGCGCGGATGATGCTGAACACCACCTCCGGCCTGATCTGGCGCTTGTGCGCAAAATTGTAGACGAGGTCCTTGTGTACCGTCGGGAAGCGCAGGCCCAGATCGTCGTAGGACTCGATCTTGCCGGTGGCGAAAATCGCCCGGTCGTACCAACCCCATTCGTACGCATAATGCGCGGCGATCTCGATTTCGCGGTTCGTCATCCGCGTCAGCTCGTGCTGCCACTCCTGACGCGCTTCGCCGCGCAGGCCGAGCCGCTGGAACTCGCGTGCCCGCTGCATGCCCGGCCGCGCGCCGACGGCCGCTAACTCTTCCTCGGTCGGCGAGATTGCATGATCGCCCATCGCGTACGGCTGCTCGAGGCGATCGCTCGCGAGGAAGCCGTAGTAGTCGCGCTGCCGCGCGAGCTCCTGGAAGACGCGCTTCGCGCCCGCGGGGTCGCCCGTCGCTTCGAGCGCACGCGCCCGCCAATAGCGCCAGGCGAGCGGGTTCACTTTCGGCATCGCCGGCTTCTCGGTCCAGCGTGCGAGCTCGCGCCAAGCCTGGCTCTCGAGCGCGGCGCGAAGCTGCTGGACTTCGACCGCGCCGTCGACGACTGGGGGCGGGACGAGGTCCAGCAGCGCGAGTTTCTGCGGGTGATCGATCGCGGCGGCCGCGAGTGCAAGGTGCCGCGCGGCGCGGCCCTGTTCGTCCGGCGTGAAGGCGTAGCGCGTCGAGATCGCGGCCCAGCCGGCGCGCGCCTTCTCGACGTCGCGCATGGCGAGACCCTTCACGGCGTGGATCAGGATTTCGCGCACTTGCGGCGTGTCGGGGCCGAGCGGATCCGGGCCGAAGGCCCGGTCCGGCAACTGGTGGACGACGAGCCAGGTATCGGCGAGCGCTTTAAGCTCGGGCGCCGTGAGCCTCGCCGCGCTGCTGCGGGCGAGCGCAGGCTGGCCGGCCTCGAGTGCGAGCGCGATGCGCTTCCAGACGAGCTCGTCGTCGATCTCGTGGCGCTCGACGAGATACGTGAAGGCCTCGTCGCATTCCTTGGGCTGGCCTCGGCCGTTCAACCACAGCGGCCGCGCATCGGACAACAAGTGCACGGTATCGCCGGTCTCGAGCCGCGCCTGCAGCACGAGGCAGCGCAGGATCGCGTCGCGCTGCGGCTCGTAATCGCTCGAGTACGCTTCCCAGTGCCGGGCGCGGGCGAGCGCGCGCAGCCATTCCGTGCGCAGCCGCCCGGCGAGCAGCGAGCCCGCGTAGTCGTGCAGGAAGGCGCGTACCTCGGCCGTCGGCAGCGTGCCCAGGCGCGCGCGGATCTCCTCGTAACGGAGATACTGATAGAGAGGATAGTGCTCGAGGCCGGCGGCGATCTTGCGCGCGAAGACGAGCTTGCCCGCCTGGATCGCCCGGTAGACGTTGCCGAAACGGTGGCGCTGCGCGCTGTAGTCGGCTTCCGCCGCCGGCTCGGCGAGCGCTGTGGTGGCGAAGGAGAGGATGAGTAGTAGAGCGCGTAGTCTCATGGTCGGGCACGGATTTCGACGCGCCATTCTCTCCGGGAGATCCCGCGTGCGCAACCGGCGTTCCCATGGCGCGCGATGCTAGAATGCGGCCTCGCCGCGACGGCCGCGTCCGTCGTGCGGCGAGCCCGATCCCGAGCAGAGTAGAACGATGTCACAGACCCCCAGCCCGAGCGGCGCCGCAGCCGTCGCCTCCGCGATCCGCGAACGCCGCACGATTCACGAATTCCGGCCGCAGATACCTTCCCGCGATCTCGTGCTCGAGGCGATCGAGCACGCGCGCTGGGCGCCGAATCATCACCGTACCGAGCCCTGGCATTTCTATTTCCTCGCACCCGAGGCCGCGCAGCGCATCTCCGAGCTCAATGCCGAGCTCGAGCGCGCGAAGCAGGGTGAGCAGGCGGCGGCTTCGAAGCTGCAGCGCTGGATGACGATGCCGGGCTGGCTCGTCATCACCTGCGAGCGCAACGCCGACGAAATCCGCGAGCGCGAGGACTTCGCGGCCTGTTGCTGCGCCGTGCAGAACTTCATGCTGTACCTGTGGACGCAAGGCGTCGGCGTGAAGTGGGCGACGGGCGCGGTGACGCGTGACCCGAACTTCTATTCGACGCTCGGTTTGGATGCCTCGGTCTGCCGCGTCGTCGGATTGTTCTGGTACGGTTATCCCGCGGTCGTGCCGGAACAGACGCGCAAGCCGCTCGCGGCGATCGTGAGCGAGCTGTCCTGAGCACGGCATGGTCGCGCAGCAGGAGCTCGACGTTCCGACGCGTGGCCGTGGCAGCTACGAGATCACCGCGGAAATCGCCTCGCTCGTCCGCAGCGCCGGACTCGCCGTCGGCCTCTGCAACGTCTTCATCCGCCACACCAGCGCCTCGCTCATCCTCTGCGAGAATGCCGATTCCGACGTGCGGCGCGATCTCGAGACGTTCATGGCGCGCCTCGTGCCGGATGGTGATCCCGGTTTCGTGCACGACAGCGAAGGCGACGACGACATGCCGGCGCACGTGCGTTCGGTGCTCACGTCGTCGAGTGTGACGATCCCCGTCGCGGGCGGGCGGCTCGCGCTCGGAAGCTGGCAGGGTCTCTATCTCTGGGAACATCGCACCGCGCCGCACCGGCGCAGCGTGCTCGTCACGCTGTACGGCGAACGCTGAGCCGCCCTCAGCGCGGCGCGCCGAGCGCGCGGGCGCGCGCCGCGGCGGCGCTGCCGGCAGCGGCATCGAACTCCCTCTCCGCTTCGGGCCAACCCCGGATCTGCCGCAGGACGAGGGCCTGCAGGAACGAGAGATGATCGGCGCGATCGTTCAGCGCAGGGACGTAGCTCAACTGTTCACCGCCAGCCGCCTTGAAGCGCTCTCCATACTGGATTGCAATCTCCTCCAGCGTCTCGAGACAATCCGCCGCGAATCCCGGGCAAATCACGTCCACGCGCCGCATGCCGCGCGCCGCGAGCTCGCCGAGGCGCGCGTCGGTGTACGGCTTCAGCCACTCCTTCGGCCCGAAGCGCGACTGGAAGCTCACGCTGTAGTTCTCATCCGTCAAACCGAGGCGTGCGGCGAGGAGACGCGCGGTCTCCTGGCAATGGCAGTAATAGGGATCGCCGGCGAGGAAATACGCCTTCGGGATGCCGTGGAACGACATGACGAGATGTTCTCCCGTACCGTGCGCGGCGCGGTGCTCCCGCACGGACGCAGCGAGCGCGTCGAGATACTCGGGTTCCGCGTGGTAGGCGCTCACGAAGCGGAAGTCCGGCACCCAGCGCCAGCACGCGAGCTCGGCGCTCGCGGCATCGAAGATCGAGGCGGAGGTCGCGGCCGCGTATTGCGGATAGAGCGGCAGCACGAGCACGCGTCGCGCGCCGGCGGCCCGCAGCTCGCGCAGGCCCGCGGCGATCGAGGGCTCGCCGTAACGCATGCCGAGCGCGAGCGCCGTGCGTCCGGGCAGGGTCGTTTCCAGCCGCGCGGCGAGGCCGGCGGCCTGACGTCGCGAGATCGCGAGCAGCGGCGAGCCTTCCACCGTCCAGATTTTCGCGTAGGCACGCGCCGAGCGTCGTGGCCGGGTATTGAGGATGATGCCGTGGAGGATCGGCATCCAGAGCAGGCGCGGCAGCTCGACGAGGCGCGGATCGGCGAGGAACTCCGCGAGATAGCGCCGCAGATCGCGCGGCGTCGGTCCGGCCGGTGTCCCGAGATTGCAGAGGAGCACGCCGATGCGGCTCGGGGCGCCGTGATCGAAACTGTCGGTGCTCGTGTACTTCGGCATCGTCGTGCTCGCGCGTACCATGCGAACGCGCATAAGCGCGCGACTCGGAGGCCTGGCTCGTGATCGTCGTTGAAGAACATTCCTGCCCGCAGTTCGTCGCGAACGACGGTTGCCGCATTCGCGAAGTGCTGCATCCCGGGCGCGGCGCTCCGGCGCTGCCGTATTCGCTCGCCGTCGCCGAAGTGGCGCCCGGCGCGCGCACCTACCGGCATCGGCTCGGGCAGCCCGAAGTGTACTACATGCTCGCGGGCCTCGGCCGGATGCACATCGACGGTGAAACGCGCGATGTCGGACCGGGTGCGGCGATCTACATCCCCGCCCGCGCCGAGCAGTGGATCGAGAACCCCGGTGACGAAGTGCTGAAGTTCGTCGCGCTCGTCAGTCCGCCGTGGCGGGCGGAGGACGACGAGCGGCTCGAATGATCGGCACTCAGCCGGTCCGCCGCAGCACGCTTTGTACGGGTGCCGCCCAGGCGAGGCGGATCGCATACACGCCTGCAGCCGCGACGCCGAGGATGGCGAGCGCGATGCCGGCCGGCAGGATCGCGAGATCCGGCGCGTAGGCGATCTTCAGCACGCGCGTCGCGAACGCCCAGCCGGCACCGTAGGCCGTCAGGCTCGCGACGAGCGCGGCGAGTCCCGACAGCAGCACGAATTCGACGCTCACCGCGCGCAGCAACTGACGGCGCTCGGCGCCGAACGTCTTCCAGATCACCGCCGTGTAGATCCGCTCGCCCTGCGTGGCCTGCACCGCGGCGAGCAGCACGACGACGCCCGCGAGCACGGTGAAGCCGAACACGAGCTCGATGGCGCGCGCCGCGCGATCCATCATCGTACGCAGTTGGCCGATGACTGCCGCGACGTCGATGACGCTCACGCTCGGAAAGCGCTTGACGAGGTCCCGCAGCAGCGTGCGATCCGCGGGCGGCAGCTTGAAGCTCGTGATGAGTGTGGCCGGATAGGGTTCGAGGAGCCCGGGCGGCGCGACGACGAAGAAGTTCACCTGCATGCTGTCCCACGAGACGTGGCGCAGGCTCGTCACGCGCGCGGTCACGGTCTTCTCCGCGATCCGGTAAGTGAGCGTATCACCGAGCCGGATCCCGAGGTCGCGCGCGATGTCGGTCTCGATCGAGAACTGCGCCGGATCGGCACCCGCGCTCCACCAGGCCCCGGCGTCGATGCGGTTGTCCGGTTTCAACTCCGTGGCGACCGAGAGATTGAACTCGCGCTCGGCGAGGCCGCGCGTGCGGGCGTCGGCGTAGCGCGCGGGGTCGACGGGGCGGTCGTCGATGGCGACCAGGCGGCCGCGGATCATCGGATAGAGCTCGGGTTCCGCCACGCCGTGCCCGCGCAGGAAACCCGTGATTGCCGCACCTTCCGCCGGCTGGATATTGATGAGGAACTGATCCGGCGCGTTCGCCGGCAGGCTCGCGCGCCATTGCGCGAGCAGATCCGAGCGCACGAGCCCGAGTATCAGCAGCGCCGCGATGCCGAGACCGAGGCTCGTGATCTGCAGTGCGCTGCGCGCGCGATGGCGCAACAGCGTGGCGAGACCGGCCGCGAGGTAGACGCCCGCGCGAGGTCGCAGGCCGGCGAGCGCAACGAGCAGCACGAAGCTCGCGAGCGCGAGCCCGGCGAGGCAGAGCGCGAAGCCGGCGAGCGCCCAGGCGGTCGTCTGCCAGGCGCCGCTCCGCCACGGCGCTAGCACGACGAGCACCGCAAGGCCGAGCACGAGACCGCCGAGGCGTCCGCCCTGCATGCCGGGGTCACGGCGCAGGATCGCCGCAGCGGGTACCGCACGCAGCCGCCACAGCGGCGGCAGGCCGAAGCCCGCGAGCGCGACGATGCCGGCGACGAGGCCGCGCGCGAGCGGTGCGAAACCGACCGGCGCCGGCGTGGCGCCGAGCCAGTCGCCGAGTATCGCGACGAGTGCGAAATGCACGCCATAGCCGACTGCGCAGCCGGCACCCGCGGCGAGTACGCCCAGCGCCCCGAGCTCGATCGCGAAGAGCGCGAGGATGCGTCCGCGTGATGCGCCGAGCGTGCGTAGCAGTGCGACCATGTCGACGTGCTCGCGGGCGAAGCCATCGGCGGCGAGCAGGATCGCGACTCCGGCCAGCACGAGCGCGACGAGCGCGGCGAGCGCGAGGAACTGCCCGGCGCGATCGAGCGCCGTACGCAGCTCCGGCCGCGCCTCCGCCGGCGTGAGCAGCTTGACTCCGGGCGCGAGCTCGAGTCCCGTGCGGAACGCTGCGAGTGCCTCGCCGGATCCGGCGAGCAGGAGCTCGTAGCGCATCCGGCTGCCGGGCAGGACGAGCCCTGTCGCCGGCAGATCGGCGAGATTCATCAAGAGGCGCGGTGCCATGCTGAACATCTCGCCCCCGCGATCGGGCTCGTTCGTGATCACGCCGGCGATGCGCAGGGGCAGCTCGCCGACGATCACGGTGTCGCCTGCGCCGCTGCCGAAGCGATCGAGGAACCGCGTGTCGACCCAGACCGTGCCGGGCGCAGGCCCTGCCCGCGCAGTTCGTGGCGCCGCATCGCGCGACGCCGCGACGCGGAGCTCGCCGCGCAGCGGATAGCCGGCGCCGGCCGCCTTGATCTCGACGAGCTCGAGCTGTTCGTCGAAGCTCACCATGCTGCGGAGCTTCGCCACGTCGTTGGCCGCGAGTCCGACGTTGCGCGCCCGGTGCGTGTAGCCCGCGGGCAGTGGATCGTTGCCGATGAGGGCGAGATCCGCCGCCATGAGCTGGCTGCTCTGCTGGGCGAGCGCACCGCGCACGCGCGCAGCGACGAGATCGACCGCGGTCAGCGCCGCCACGGCGAGCGCGACGGCGACGGCGATCAGCACGAACTGTGCACCGCGCAGGTCGCGCCTCAGCGCCCGCAGCGCGAGGCGGACGAGCGCCGCGGCTCCCGCTTCAGCCATCGACGATCCTCCCGGCATCGAGCCGGATGCGCCGGGCGCAGCGGGCCGCGAGATGCTCGTCGTGGGTCACGAGGACGAGCGTCGTCGCGAAATCCGCCGACATGCGGAACAGCAGATCGATGACTGACGCGGCCGTGTGCTGATCGAGATTGCCGGTCGGCTCGTCGGCGAAGAGGAGTGCGGGACGCCGGCAGCACGCCCGGGCGAGCGCGACGCGCTGCTGTTCGCCGCCGGAGAGCTGGCGCGGCAGGTGATCGCGGCGTGCCGCGAGACCGACGGCTTCGAGCGCGGCGAGCGCGATCGTGCGCGCGTCCTTCTCGCCCGCGAGCTCGAGCGGCAACATCGCGTTCTCGAGCGCGGTATAGGCGGGCAGGAGGTGGAACTGCTGGAATACGAAGCCGATGTGGGCGCCGCGCAGACGCGCCCGCGCATCTTCATCGAGCCGCGAGAGATCCTCGCCTTGCACGAGTACGCGCCCCGCGCTCGGCAGCTCGAGTCCCGCGAGCAGCGCGAGCAGCGTCGACTTGCCCGAGCCCGACGCCCCGACGATCGCGACGCTGTCGGCGGCGTCGACGCGAATGTTGATATCATCGACGACGACGAGCGTCCCTTCCGGGCTCGCGAATTCCTTGCGCAGATTTTCGGTGACGATGATGGGCGTGCTCACGCGGATATTCGTTCTGATTTGTTTCGCCTGCTCGATCGGATTAGGCACGGCCCGCGCGGCCGAGGTCAAGCCGGCGCTGCTCGTCTTCGGCGACAGTCTGAGTGCCGGCTACGGTATCGACGTCGCCCGCGCCTGGCCTGCACTGCTGCAGCGGCGGATCGACGACGCTGGGCTCGGGTATCGCGTCGTCAACGCGAGCATCAGCGGCGAGACCACGGCGGGCGGACTTGCGCGCCTGCCCGCGCTGCTCGACGCGGAACGACCGCGCGTCGTATTCGTCGAGCTCGGCGCGAACGACGGATTGCGCGGCCTGCCGCTCGCCGCCATCAAGGAAAATCTGGCGTCGCTGCTCGGAATGATCCACGATCGCGGTGCGGTCGCGATCCTGACCCGCATGGAGGTCCCGCCGAATTACGGCCCGGCTTACACGCGCGCCTATGCCCGACTGTTCGGCGAATTCGCCGTACCGGGCCGGGTGGAGATTGCACCATTCATCCTGCAGGACGTCGCCTTGAAGCCCGAGCTGCTGCAGGCCGACGGACTGCATCCCAGAGAGGAAGCCCAAGTCATGCTGCTCGATGCCGTTTGGCCGACGATAGAAGGAGTGCTGCGCACCGCCGCCGGAGCCGCTGCGCGATGAGGTTCTGCAGCCGCTGCGGGGCCGAGGCCATCTCCTGGACGATCCCGGCGGGCGACAACCGCTCACGCCACGTCTGCGGTGCATGCAACGAGATCTACTACGAGAATCCGAAGATCGTCGTCGGCAGCATCCCGGAATGGGAAGACAAGGTTCTGCTCTGCAAGCGGGCGATCGAGCCGCGCTACGGCTACTGGACGCTGCCGGCGGGCTTCATGGAGAACGACGAGACGACGCTCGACGCCGCCGTGCGCGAGACGCTCGAAGAAGCACAGGCGCGCGTGGAGATCACCGGTCTCTATACCGTGATGAACATCCCTCATACGAACCAGGTGTACATGATGTTCCGCTCGCGGCTGCTCGATCTCGATTTCGGGCCGGGCGAGGAGAGCCTCGAGTGTCGGCTCTTCCTCGAGTCGGAGATCCCGTGGACCGAGCTCGCGTTCCCGACGATTTCCCACACGCTGCGCCTGTATTACGCGGATCGCCGTGCTGCGCGTTTCGGCGTGCACATGGGCGACATCGTGCGCGAGCAGAACCGCGCGGCATTCATCCCGCGGCTCACCCATGGTTGAGCGGACGACCGCCCGGCCGCGATGATCCGAGCCTGCGGTGCGCCCGAACTGCGCCCGCGGATCGTCACGGACGAGCGCATCCGCGCCGTATTGCTCGCCGAGGCCGAGCACCTGCCGTCGATCGTGCTGTCCTCCGCCGCGGCGGCGAATGCAGTCATGCTGGGCGCCGGCTACTTCTCGCCGCTCGAAGGGTTCCACTCGCGTGTCGAGGCTGTGGCGATCGCGCGCGGGATGCGCACGCCGGACGGCACGTTCTGGCCAATTCCCTGTCTGAATCTCGTCCCGACGGCAGACGGTCTCGCGGCAGGACAGCGGATCACGCTCCGTGATCCGAACCTGCCGGGTGCTCCGGTGATCGCGGTACAGCGCCTGGAGAGCATCGACGCACTGACGGCAGCGGAGCGCGCTTATCTGCTCGAGCGGATATTTCGGACGGCCGATCCCGCGCATCCCGGCGTCGCGACGCTGCTCGCGCAGGGCGACATCGTGCTCGGCGGGCCGATCGAGGTCTTGAACTTCAGCTATTTCGAACGCGAGTTTCCCGACACGTTTCGCACGGCGATGCAGATCCGCGCCGAGATCGCCGCGCGCGGCTGGCGAGGAGTCGTCGCCTTCCAGACTCGCAATCCGATGCACCGCGCACACGAGGAACTCTGCCGCATCGCGCGCGAACGAACGGGCGCGGACGGCATTCTGATCCACATGCTGCTCGGCAGGCTGATAGCCGGGGACGTTCCGGCCGCGGTGCGCGCGGCGGCGATCCGGCGGATGGTCGAATGCTATTTCGAGCCCGGCACGGTGCTGATCGCGGGTTATGGCTTCGACATGCTCTACGCCGGGCCGCGCGAAGCGGTGCTCCACGCGGCGATGCGCCAGAACGCGGGCTGTACGGATTTCGTGGTGGGACGCGATCATGCGGGTGTCGGCAGCTACTACGGCCCCTTCGATGCGCAGCGGATCTTTCACGAGGACGTGCCGGCCGAGGCACTCGCGATCCGGATCTTCGAGGCCGATCAAACCGCGTACTCGCGCCGGCTGGGGCGCGTGGTGATGAAGCGCGACGCGCCGGATCATGGGCCCGAGGATTTCGTGGAGCTTTCCGGCACGCGGGTGCGCGAGCTGCTCGCCGCCGGAGCGAGTCTGCCCCCCGAGTTCGCACGTCCCGAGGTCGCACGTATACTCGGTGATTATTACCGGAGCATCGCCAGCGAGGACGATCCATGAGCGAGAAGACGCTGTTCAGCCGCATCATCGACCGGGAGATCCCGTCGGAGATCATCTACGAGGACGAGCACTGTATCGCGTTCCGCGACATCAGTCCGCAGGCCCCGCTGCACGCCCTCGTCGTGCCGCGCAAACCGATACCGAAAGTCGCGGATGCCGCGGCGGCGGACGCAGGGCTACTCGGGCAGCTGTTGCTCGCGGCCGGAAAGGTGGCCGAACAGCAGGGTTACGCCGACGCGTATCGTCTCGTGATCAACAACGGCAGCGGCGCAGGGCAGACGGTGTTCCATCTGCACGTCCACGTGCTGGGGGGGCGGGCTTTCAAGTGGCCGCCGGGCTGAATCCGGCGGCGGGATGAAGGACGGCGAAGCGCGCGATCAGCGCTTCATCGCGTCGAAGAACTCGGCGTTGTTCTTCGTCGCCTTAAGGCGTTCGAGCAGGAATTCCATCGCCGCGATTTCCTCCATCGGGTGGAGGAGCTTGCGCAGGATCCACATCTTCTGGAGCTCGTCCGGGTGGGTCAGCAGTTCTTCGCGGCGCGTGCCGGAGCGGTTGATGTTCACGGCCGGGAAGATGCGGCGTTCGCCGATCTTGCGGTCGAGATGGATTTCCATGTTGCCCGTGCCCTTGAACTCCTCGTAGATCACGTCGTCCATTCGCGAGCCCGTATCGATGAGCGCGGTCGCGATGATCGTGAGACTGCCCCCTTCCTCGATGTTGCGGGCCGCGCCGAAGAAGCGCTTCGGACGTTGCAGCGCATTCGCGTCCACACCACCCGTGAGCACCTTGCCGGAGGATGGGACGACTGTGTTGTAGGCGCGGGCGAGACGGGTGATCGAATCGAGCAGGATAACGACGTCGCGCTTGTGCTCGACGAGGCGCTTCGCCTTGTCGATCACCATTTCGGCGACCTGCACGTGGCGGCTCGCCGGTTCGTCGAACGTACTGGAGATGACTTCGCCGCGCACCGAGCGCTGCATCTCGGTCACTTCTTCCGGACGTTCGTCGATGAGCAGGACGATCAGGTAGCACTCCGGATGATTCACTTCGACGGAATGCGCGATGCTCTGGAGCATCATGGTCTTGCCGGCCTTCGGCGGCGAGATGATGAGGCCGCGCTGGCCTTTGCCGATCGGCGCCACGAGATCGATCACGCGCGGCGTGAGATCCTCCGTGCTGCCGTTGCCGAGCTCGAGATTCAGCCGCTCCTGAGCGAACAGCGGTGTGAGGTTCTCGAACAGTACTTTGTTCTTCGCGTTCTCCGGCGGCTCGAAGTTGATTTCGCTGACCTTGAGCAGTGCGAAGTAGCGTTCGCCATCCTTCGGCGGGCGGATCTTCCCGGAAATCGTGTCGCCGGTGCGGAGATTGAAGCGGCGGATCTGGCTGGGAGATACGTAGATGTCATCGGGACCGGCGAGGTAAGAGCAGTCTGCGGAGCGCAGGAACCCGAATCCATCCTGCAGTATCTCCAGCACCCCGTCTCCGGAAATGTCTTCACCCTTCTTGGCGTGCGCTTTGAGGATCCCGAATATCACGTCCTGTTTGCGCGATCTCGCGACGCCCTCGAGGCCCATTTCGTCAGCGATGTCGATCAGTTCTGAGGCCGGTTTCTGCTTGAGTTCGGTGAGATTCATCGTGGATCAGGCCATAAGGGTTAGTCTGAACGCATGCACCAGCCGTGCGCGGCGTCGGAGACGAGGTTTGTAAAGGGTAGTAGGGAAGCGCCCGGAACGGGTTGATCAGATGCTACGGTTCAACCATAGCACGGGCACTTCCCGCAGTCCAGACGCCAACTCGAGCGCCGCGGACGGTCTCCGCGGCGCTGCTTTCAGCGGAATTCGGAACGGGTTCTCGAGCTTCAGATGTTGCTGTCGATGAACGCAGTGAGCTGCGATTTCGTCAGCGCGCCGACATGCGTCGCGACGACGTTCCCATCTTTGAAGAGCATCAACGTGGGCACGCCCCGGATGCCGTACTTCATCGACGTCGCCTGATTGTCGTCGACGTCCAGCTTGGCGATCGTGAGCTTCTGGTGATATTCCCCGGAGACCTCGTCTAGAATAGGCGCGATCATCCTGCAAGGACCGCACCATTCGGCCCAATAGTCCACCAGCACCGGCCTCTCGGATTGCAGTACGTCCGTTTCGAACGAACCGTCCGTCACGTAAACAATGTGCTCGCTGCTCATGGATTCAAAGGCTCTCCGATGCTTGACGTACAAGGAATTGTCGGACGATCCAGTCCGAAATTGCAAGCCCCGTTCACCCGAGGATCTCATGCGTGGAAATGCTTGACCAACTGCTCACTGACGTCGAATTCGCCGATCTCGATCTGCATCCTGATCTGATCAAAGGTCTCACCGCAGCCGGGTATACCCGCTGTACGCCGATTCAGGCCCGCGCTCTTCCCCTGCTGCTCGCCGGGCACGACGTCGCCGGCCAGGCGCAGACCGGTACCGGCAAGACTGCGGCATTCCTGCTCGCCGCCATGCAGCGCCTGCTGACGACGGATCGCAGCAGGTTCCCGCCCGGCAAAACGCCGCAGTCGATCATGCTCGCGCCCACTCGCGAACTCGCGATTCAGATCTACAACGATGCGCAGTTGATCGGTCGCGAAACCGGATTGCGCATGGGGCTGGCGTACGGCGGAGTCGACTACGACAAGCAGCGGCGCATTCTGCTTGACGGGGTCGACATGATCATCGGCACGCCCGGACGCATCATCGACTACAGCAAACAGGGCGTGATCAATCTGCGCAACCAGTGCGTCGTCGTGCTCGACGAGGCGGACCGCATGTTCGATCTCGGGTTCATCAAGGATTTGCGCTACCTGCTGCGTCGAATGCCGCACCCGACGGAACGTCTGACCATGCTGTTCTCCGCGACGCTCTCGTTTCGGGTGAACGAGCTCGCCTACGAGCACATGAATGTCCCGCAGATCGTCGAGGTCGCGCCGGATCGGCGGACCGCCGATCGCGTGGAGCAGCGCTTGTATCACAGCGGCGCTGACGAGAAGCTCTCACTCCTGATCGGATTGTTCCGGCATCTCAATCCGGATCGCACGCTCGTCTTCGTGAACACGAAGCGTGCAGCCTCCGAGGTCGTGGACTGCCTGAACGCAAACGGTTTCACCGCAAATGCGCTCTCCGGTGACGTGATACAGCGCAAGCGCCAAAAGCTCATCGACGAGTTCTCCAAAGGCGAGCTGCCGATTCTCGTGGCGACGGACGTCGCGGCGCGGGGTCTGCACATCCCCGAGGTGAGTCACGTGGTGAATTTCGATTTGCCGCAGAACGCGGAGGACTACGTGCACCGGATCGGGCGCACCGCGCGCGCCGGTGCCGCCGGTGATGCGATCAGTCTCGCTTGCGAGGAATACGTGTTCTCCCTGCAGGCGATCGAGGAGTATCTCGGTCACCGGATCCCGGTGGCGCGGGTCACGGACGATCTGCTCGCGGCGGAAATCGTCCGTACGCGCAGTTCGAACCGCGGCCGGCCGCGCCGACCTCCGCCGCGCCGACGACGCTGACACAGGTCCTGCGGCTGGATGGGCATCCGGCCGCAAAGGGCTTATCATGCGCTACCCGCGCAAGGTTCCCACGAGGTTTCAAACCAGATGTTCCGCTCGGCAAGACGCTATGTCGTTTTCGTCTTGATCCTGATCGGGCTCTGCGGATCGCTCGCAGCTTGTGGGCAGAAGGGCAAGCTGTATCTGCCCGACAAGACCACCGGGCAGTTCACGCCCTGAGCGGATCCGCGCGGCTCGCAGAATCGGACATGGCTTTCGCATACCACGACGATCGGCTCTTCGTAGAGGACGTTCCCCTCGCCGACATCGCAGCGCGCTTCGGAACTCCCTGTTACGTGTATTCCCGTGCGACGCTGGAACGCAACTGGCGCGCCTACGACGACGCGTTCGGTTCGCGCCGGCATCGCGTCTGTTATGCCGTCAAGGCGAACGGCAATCTGGCCTTGCTGAATATCCTCGCGAGACTCGGTTCGGGATTCGATATCGTGTCGCGGGGCGAGCTCGCGCGGTGCCTCGCGGCGGGGGCAGATCCCCAGCACATCGTTTTTTCCGGGGTCGGGAAAGGCGCCGCCGAGATCCGCTACGCGCTCGAGGTCGGAATCGGTTGTCTGAACGTGGAATCCGGGGCGGAGCTCGCTCGCATCGAGAGCCTCGCCGCGGACTGCGGCCGTCGCGCGCCGGTGTCGCTGCGCGTCAATCCGGATGTCGACCCGCAGACCCATCCTTATATTTCCACCGGACTCCATGAGAACAAATTCGGGATTCCAATGGCTGCTGCGGCGCAGCTCTACGAGCAGGCAGCGCGCTCGCCGCACCTCGCCGTTCGAGGCATCGCCTGCCACATCGGCTCGCAGCTGACCTCGCTGGTCCCGTTCGTGGATGCGATCGGCAGAGTCATGGAGCTCGTGCACGCGCTGGCCGGGCGCGGCATCCGTCTGCAGCGAATAGACGTCGGCGGGGGACTCGGTATCACATATCGCGACGAAGCACCGCCGGCGATTGCGGAGTACGTGCGCGCGGTGTCGGATGCAGTCGGACGGGACTACGAACTCGTGACCGAGCCCGGACGCTCGATCGTCGCGAATGCCGGCCTCCTGTTGACCACCGTCGAGTATTTGAAGGCCACGCCGGTCAAGAATTTCGCGATCGTCGATGCCGCAATGACCGAACTGATTCGCCCCGCCTTGTATCAGGCGTGGCACGACGTACTGCCGGTCGAGCGCACAGACAGCGCCGAAGTCCGACGCTATGAGCTCGTCGGCCCGGTCTGTGAGACGGGCGATTTCCTCGCGAACGGCAGAGACCTGGCGCTCGCCGAGGGCTCCCGGCTCGCGCTCATGGATGCGGGCGCGTACGGCTTCGCGATGGCCTCCAATTACAACGCCCGACCGCGGCCGCCCGAAGTGCTCGTCGACGGCAAATTCGTGCACTTGGTGCGGGCCCGCGAAGTGCTCGAGGACTTGTGGGCAGGGGAGTGCACCCTGCCGGCATAGAATGTTCGTTTTTTGTGCGACTCTGGTCGGGATCGCACAAAAATGGTGCTTGATCGATTGGGGTGTTCGATTCGGTTTCGGGAGATCAATGCGATATCAGTGGCATGCTATATGCACCTGAGGCAGCCGTGCGGGGGGCTGCCCTCAGTATCCCAGATGCCCTAGTTCCAACACCCTTGAGTTAGGTCGGCGCTGGCGCTCCATTAGCGATCGATGGGAATGTAACGCCGCCGCCCAGCGGTGCTTTGCCGAAGGTCGAGTTCAGTGATCCATGGCTTGGAGGAAATCAAAAATGTCAGTTGATAATGTGCTCAAAACGATAACGGACGACAAGGTCAGATACGTCGACCTGCGCTTCACCGATACCCGCGGTAAGGACCAGCACGTGACGATGCCGGCGCGGGACGTGGACGAGAATTTTTTCGACGACGGCAAGATGTTCGACGGCTCCTCGATCGCAGGGTGGAAGGGCATCCACGAGTCGGACATGGTGTTGATGCCCGATGCCAGCACGGCGCTGATCGATCCGTTCTTCGAAGAGAAGACGATGATCATCCGTTGCGACGTTCTCGAGCCCTCGACCGGGCAGGGTTACGAGCGTTGCCCGCGCTCCCTGGCACGCCGTGCCGAAGCTTATCTGAAGGCGAGCGGCATCGGCGACAGCGCGTTCTTCGGTCCGGAACCCGAATTTTTCATTTTCGACGACGTGCGTTGGAGCCAGGAAATGCGTGGCGGCTTCTACGAAATCGACTCCGAAGAAGGCTTCTGGAGCTCGAAGCGCGTATTCGAGGACGGCAACGTCGGCCACCGCCCGGGCATCAAGGGCGGTTACTTCCCGGTCCCGCCGATTGATTCGCTGCAGGATATCCGCTCGGCGATGTGCACCATTCTCGAGTCCGTGGGTCTCGTCGTCGAAGTCCACCACCACGAAGTGGCGACGGCCGGTCAGTGCGAAATCGGCACGAAATTCGACACGCTGATCAAGCGCGCCGACAGCCTCCAAATCCTGAAGTACGTCATCCATAACGTGGCGCATCAATACGGCAAGACGGCGACCTTCATGCCGAAGCCGCTGCTCGGCGACAACGGCAACGGGATGCACGTTCACCAGTCGATTGCGAAGGGCGGCCAGAATCTGTTCGCCGGTGACGGCTACGGCGGCCTCTCGGAGACCGCGCTGCACTACATCGGCGGCATCATCAAGCACGCGCGTTCGATCAATGCCTTCACGAATGCCAGCACGAACAGCTACAAGCGCCTCGTACCAGGTTTCGAAGCGCCGACGATGCTGGCGTACTCCGCCCGTAATCGTTCCGCGTCCATTCGTATTCCGTGGGTGTCGAACCCGAAGGGTCGCCGCATCGAAGTCCGCTTCCCGGATTCGACGGCCAACCCGTACTTCGCGTTCGTCGCGATGATGATGGCGGGTCTCGACGGCATCAAGAACAAGATCGATCCGGGTTCGCCGCTCGACAAGGACCTCTACGATCTCGAGCCGGAAGAGGCGAAGCACATTCCGACGGTGTGCAACGCGCTCGATCAGGCGCTCGAAGCGCTCGATGCCGACCGCGACTTCCTCAAGGCCGGCGGCGTCTTCACGGACGACACGATCGATGCCTACATCGATCTCAAGATGGCCGAGGTCACGCGCTTCCGCATGACGCCGCATCCGTGTGAGTTCGACATGTACTACAGCGTCTGATCGCCGCTGCTCATTTGGTACGGGCCCCCGCCGGCGCAAGCCCGCGGGGGTTTCTTTTTCCGGAGCCGGGTGCCGGTTGCGGGGCTTGTTGCCCAGTTTCGCGCCGTCTATCCTGACCACATGGCACGAAGCCTCACCGTCCTCATGTTCGCGCTCGCGCTCGGAGCCTCCGTGCATGCTGCAGAGGGCGACGTCTATCGATCCAAGGACGCTAGCGGTGCAACGGTGTTCTCGGACGCTCCCTCGCCCGGCGCCGAGAAGATCGAATTGCGGCAGACGCCCACGTTCCCGGGCACTCCGCCGGCAGAGCCCAGCCAGCCTCGAGGCGCGCCCACGGACGCGGGGCCCGCCTACGATCTCGTGGCTATCAGCTCACCGGCCGACGAGGAGACCTTGCACAGTGCCGAGGGGCCGGTGCAGGTCTCGGTCACCGTTCAACCCCAGCTCCGCGTCCAGGCCGGGCATCGCGTCGGTTTGAATTTCGACGGCCAGCCGGTCGGTGCCCCGAAACCGGATACCGTCTTTGTAATCAAGGATGTCGAGCGTGGGGAGCACACGCTGCAAGCTTTCGTCGTCGGGCGGGACGGCAAGACACTCGGCCAGTCAGCCTCCGTGACGTTCTACATGTACCAGCATTCCAAGCTCTTTCCGCCGCCTAAAATCAATCCCCAGCCACAAGCGAACCCCAAGAAATAGTCCTGCAATTGGTCCGGATCTTGCGCTGCTAATCAAGCGCGTTTCTCCTCGGACGACGCAGCCTCGCGCAGCGGCCGGGGCTCAGAGTTCAACTGGCTGAACGGCAATAAAAAAAATTGTTCAATGGGCCGCCGCTCCTCTATGGTTTGAAAGCAGGCGCCCCAATTCTGGGCGTTTATTGGATTCACCGCATGATTTCGGAGCACGAGGCATCAAATTTGCTCAACCAGCTCACGACTTCGGTCGTCTTGCTGGATAGTGTGCTGAATCTCGTGTTCGCAAATGCGGCGGCGGAGACTCTGTTCGAGACGAGCGCCCCGAAATTGACGGGTCTGCCCCTGGAGCGGTTCTTCCCACAGGGCGAGAAGTTTCTCGATGCCGTTCGCCAGTCCCTGGACGAGAGCCGGACGTTCACGGAGCGCGACGTCCTCCTGCTCAGGCCCCACCTCGGCACGCTGAAGGTGAACTGCACGGTGTCTCCCTGGTGGCGCGTCCGCGGCGAGCCGATGGGGCTGGTGCTGGAGATTGCGAGCGTCGAACGGCACCAGCGAATTCAGGCCGAAGAGGCCATGCTCTTGCAGAATCACATCACGACCGCGCTCATGCGCGGCCTCGCGCACGAGGTGAAGAATCCGCTGGGCGGCATTCGCGGCGCAGCGCAATTGCTCGAGCGCGAGCTCGACGATCCGAGGCACACGGAATATACGCAGATCATCATCGGAGAGGCCGATCGGCTGCGAAAGCTGGTCGATCGTATGCTCGGACCGCGCGGTGAGCTCAATCGCTGCTCGTTCAACATCCACGAAGTGCTCGAGCACGTGCGGCAGGTCGTGGAGATAGAACGCGACAGGCGCATCGTCATCGAACGCGACTACGATCCGAGCTTGCCCGAGATCTACGCCGACCGCGATCTGTTGATTCAGGCGTTTCTCAACCTCGTGCGCAACGCCGTGCAGGCCATGAACGGCCACGGCGGGACGATCGTGTTGCGCACCCGTGCCCAGCGCAAGTTCACGATCGGCACGACCCTGCATCGTCTCGTGATCCGGACGGACATAATCGATGACGGCCCCGGCGTCGATCCGCAGATTGCCGACAGCATCTTCTTCCCCATGGTGTCGGGCCGGGCCGAAGGATCGGGCCTGGGACTGCCGATCGCGCAATCGCTCGTCAACCGCCAAGGGGGATTGATTGGATTTACCAGCGAGCCCGGCAACACGGTGTTCACCGTGTGGCTGCCGATAAGGAACGACATATGACCAGGCAACACGAAGTATGGATTGTTGACGACGACCGCTCGATCCGCTGGGTGCTCGAAAAGGCTCTAACGCAGGCTCATTTCGCCACGCGGACTTTCGAATCGGCCGACAAGGCCGTGCTGCGTCTGAAGCGCGAAGAGCCCGATGCCATCATCACGGACATTCGCATGCCCGGCACCGACGGCCTCGCGCTGCTCGATCACGTGCAAGGGCTCCATCCGCAGCTCCCGGTGATCATCATGACGGCCTACGCGGATCTCGATCGCGCCGTGGCCGCCTTCCAGGGCGGGGCGTTCGAGTACCTGCCGAAACCCTTCGACGTCGACGAGGCCGTGGCAATCGTCAGGCGCGCGGTGACGCGCAGTGAGGATTCGGCGACGGCGGCGCAGGCCGAGAGCGGCGACGCCGACATGACGGGCATCATCGGCGCGGCGCCGGCGATGCAGGAAGTCTTCCGCGCCATCGGGCGCTTGTCGAAGTCGAACATGACGGTGCTGCTCACCGGCGAATCGGGCACCGGCAAGGAACTCGTGGCACGCGCACTCCATCGCCATTCACCGCGTACCGGCAAGCCGTTCATCGCGCTCAACACCGCGGCCATTCCGCGCGAGCTGCTCGAGTCCGAGCTCTTCGGCCACGAGAAGGGCGCGTTCACCGGCGCGACCGGCCAGCGGGTCGGGCGCTTCGAACAGGCGAACGGTGGCACGCTGTTCCTCGATGAAATCGGCGACATGCCGGCAGAGCTCCAGACCCGCTTGCTGCGGGTCCTCGCGGAAGGTGATTTCTATCGCGTAGGCGGCCACCATCCGGTGCATGTGGACGTACGCGTCATCGCGGCGACCCACCAGGATCTCGAAAAAAGGGTCAAGGAAGGCGGATTCCGCGAGGACCTCTTCCATCGTCTGAACGTGATCCGGCTGCAGCTCCCGCCGTTGCGCGACCGCGTCGAGGACATCCCCGAACTCGCCGACCATTTCCTGCGCCACTCGGCGGTCGAGCTCGACACGGAGCCGAAGCGATTGAAGCCGGCGGCGCTCGCGGTGTTCAGGAATTACGGCTGGCCCGGCAACGTGCGGCAACTGGAGAACGTCTGCCGGCGCGTGACGATCATGGCGCCGACCCAGATGATCGACGTCGAGGACCTGCCGAAAGAACTGCTCGAGAACGGGACGGCGGATCCCGTCCAGATCGATCGCATGGGCTCGGACTGGGAAATGGCGCTACGCCGCTGGGCGGAGCATCACGCGACCTCGTCGCCGACCCCGCTGCTCGATGAGGCGGTGCCGAAGTTCGAGCGCACCATGATCCGCGTCGCACTCGCACGCACGCACGGCCGCCGTCACGATGCGGCGCGTCTCCTCGGCTGGGGCCGCAATACGCTCACGCGGAAAATAAAAGAGCTCGGAATGGATTGACGGAAGGGCGGGTGGAGCACTTCCACCCGCCTCGCTGCTCAGTCGTTCAGCCAGCGCGCCGCCTGCGGCGCAAAATACGTCAGCACGCCGTCCGCACCCGCGCGTTTGAACGCGAGCAGCGCCTCGAGCGCGACCGCTTTCTCGTCGAGCCAGCCTGCGAGCGCGCCCGCTTTCAGCATCGCGTATTCACCGCTCACCTGGTAGGCGAACGTCGGCATGCCGAAGGCCTCCTTCACGCGGCGCACGATGTCGAGATAAGGCATGCCGGGCTTCACCATAACCATGTCGGCACCTTCCTCGATGTCGATGGCGACTTCGCGGAGCGCCTCGTCGCTGTTGCCCGCATCCATCTGGTAGGTGTGCTTGCCGCCCTTGCCGAGATTGGGCGCCGAGCCGACGGCATCGCGAAACGGGCCGTAGAACGCCGAGGCGTATTTCGCGGCGTAGGAGAGGATACGGGTGTTCACGAAACCTTCCTGCTCGAGCGCGTCGCGGATCGCCCCGATCCGCCCGTCCATCATGTCCGAAGGCGCGACGACGTCGACGCCGGCACGCGCCTGGGATACGGCCTGCTTCACGAGCGTCTCCACCGTGACGTCGTTCATCACATAGCCGTTGTCGTCGATGATGCCGTCGTGGCCGTGCGTCGTGAACGGATCGAGCGCGACGTCGGTCACGATACCGAGCTCCGGCACGGCGTCCTTTACGGCAGCGACCGCACGCTGCGCGAGTCCGTCGGGATTGAACGCTTCGCGCCCGTCGAGCGTCTTGCAATCGAGCGGCGTCACCGGAAACAGCGCGATCGCCGGGATCCCGAGGCCGTACAGCTCGCGCGCGTGTGCAACCAGCAGGTCGATGCTGAGGCGCTCCACGCCCGGCATGCTCGCCACGGCTTCGCGCTCACCGCGGCCTTCGCGCACGAACAGCGGGCAGATGAGGTCGTCCGGTGTCAGCGTAGATTCGCGCATGAGTCGGCGCGAGAACGCATCGGCACGCATGCGACGGGGACGGACGCGCGGAAACTTCCTGGTCGGGTGCTGAATCATGACTGCTTCCTGTGTTCGGATCGGGCCTCGGCGGTCGCCTGCCTGTCTATGTTAACGCCAGCCCGGACAGCACCGGCGTCGTCCATTCATTCGGAAACGCCGGGCGGCGTCGGAATCGTGAATCCGGGGGGCAGTATCTGCCGCGACGTCGCTTCGATCCACGCCTCGAGCTCCCGGGTCAGCTCAGCAGTCGAGCGGCCGTCCGGCGCGATCGGCGGGCCGATGACCACCTCGACCACGCCCGGCTCCTTGCGCAGGGAATTCTTCGGCCAGAACACTCCGGCGTTGTGGGCGACGGGCACGAGCGGGCAGCCGGCATCGCGCGCGAGCGCCGCGCCGGTCTGCGTATAGCGGCCGCTCCGGCCGGCCGGCACGCGCGTTCCTTCGGGAAACAGCAACACGCACCAGCCGTCGGCGATGCGCTTCTTGCCCTCGGCGAGTACGGTCTTGAGGGCGCGGGCACCGGCAGAACGGTCGATGGCGATCGGATTGAGGCTCGCGAGCCCCAAGCCGAAAATCGGCACGCGCAACAGCTCACGCTTCACGACCTGGCACTGCGGCGGAAAGATCAGTTGCAGCACGATTGTTTCCCAGGCGGACTGGTGCTTGGACATGATCACGCAGGGACCCGCCGGGATATTCTCCCGGCCCGTCACCTGCCACGAGAGTCCGCAGGTGACCCGAAGCCAGAAGCTCGCGAAACGCGCCCAGTTCAGGATCACGGCGTAACGCAGCTTGCGCGGCAGCGGCAGGATGACCACGCCGGTCAGGCTGAAGAATATCGTGGAGGGAATGAGGCCGCAGTAGAACAGAATCGAGCGCAACGTCGTGATCATGCAGCCTCCTCCATCAGCAGCGTGACGGCCGCTGCGAGATCCGCGCAGACCGTGACCCGCGACTCACCGGCGTACGTGTCCGCATACTCCCCGCCATGACCGGTGCGCACGAGTATCGGACGGGCCCCGACCGCGAGCGCGGCTTCCATGTCGCTCGCCCGGTCCCCGATGAATACGGCACTGCGCAGGTCCGCGCCCGTACGTGCCGCGATCGCCTCGAGCAGCGCGGTCTTCGGCTTGCGGCAGCGGCAATCGGCTTCGGGGGCGTGCGGGCAGAAGAAGATGCCTTCGATGCGCCCGCCCGCGTGCTGTACCTCCTGGTTCAGCACACGGTGGATGCCGTTCAGCTCCTCGATGTCCAGCTTGCCGCGCGCGAGCCCGGACTGGTTAGAGACTACGAAAATGCGAAAGCCTGCCTGCGTGGCGCGGCAGATCGCGCGCAGGCTGCCGGGAATCGGGATCCATTCCTCGGCGCTCTTGATGAACTGCGGCGACTCGGCGTTGATCACGCCGTCGCGATCGAGGATCAGGAGCCGCACGGGCTTGCTCTCAGGCGATGTACGCAATATCCGCGACTCGCAGGAACATGTTCTGGATTTCGGCGAGCAGTGCGAGGCGGTTGTGGCGCACCGCCGGCTCGTCGGCCATCACGAGCACGCCGTCGAAGAACGCATTGACCGGGTCGTGCAGGGCCGCGAGGCAGAGCAGATAGTTCGCATAGTCACCGCGCGCGAGCAGATCACGAGTCGCGGCGGACAGCGCATCGACCTCGGCAGCGAGGGCGACTTCCGCTCCTTCCTGCAGCAGCTCCTGCCGGCGGCCTGCGCCGCGTTCTGGCGTCTTCTTGAGGATGTTCGAGATGCGCTTGTTCGCCGCCGCGAGCGCAGCCGCCTGCGGCAGCTTCACGAAAGCCTGCACGGCGGCGACACGTCGCGCGAGATCGGCCGGTGACGTGGGCCGAGTCGCGAGCACGGATTCGAGCAAATCGCCCCGCACGCCGGCGTCCGCGTAGTAGCCCCGGGTGCGGTCGAGGACGAAATCCAGCACGCGGGTGTCGACGTCTTCGGCGGCGAAGCGCTCGCCGTAACCGGCCTTCGCCGAGCCGAGGGCGGCGGCGAGATCCACCGTCGCGCCGCTCTCGATACAGATGCGCAGACAACCGAGCGCGGCGCGGCGCAGCGCATACGGATCCTTGTCACCGGTCGGTGCGCCACCTACCGCGAAGATGCCGACCAGCGTATCGAGCTTCTCGGCGACGGCGACGCAGCGCCCCGCGGCGCTCGCCGGGATCGCGTCGCCGGCGAAGCGGGGCTGGTAGAACTCCCCGATCGCCTGGGCGACGTCGGCGTGCTCGCCGTCGTGTCGCGCGTAATAGCCGCCCATCGTGCCCTGCAATTCGGGAAACTCACCGACCATCTCGGAGAGCAGATCGCAGCGCGACAGCAGCGCGGCACGGGCGGCGTGCGCGGCATCCGCGCCGAAGTCGGCCGCAATCTCCGCCGCGAGCTTGGCGACGCGCTCGGATTTCTCGAGCACCGTGCCGAGGCGGCGCTCGAAGACGATGTCGCCGAGCTTCGGTACGCGTCCGGCGAGCGAAGTCTGCCGATCCTTGCGGTAGAAGAACGCGGCGTCGCTGAGGCGCGGCCGGATGACGCGCTCGTTACCGTCGCGTACGAGCTCCGGTTTCGGGCTGACGAGATTCGCGACCGTGATGAAGCGATTGATGAGCTGGCCGTTCGCGTCCTCCAGCGGGAAGTATTTCTGGTGCCCCTGCATGCTCGCAATGAGCGCTTCGCGCGGCAGCTCGAGGAAATGCGGCTCGAACGACCCGCAGATCGGCGCCGGCCATTCGACGAGCGCAGTCACCTCGTCGAGCAGCGCGGGATCGATGATCGCGCGGCCACCAGCTTCGATCGCGGCCGCTTCGACGAGCGCCCGCACGCGATCGCGCCGCGCCGCGAAATCGGCGATCACCGAACCTTCCTTCTCGAGCCGATCCAGGTACTCGCGCGCATGGGCGAGCACGATCGGTCCGGGGCTCAGGAAGCGGTGTCCGCGGGTTGCGTTGCCGGTGGCAATGCCGAGGATCTCCGCCGGCACGACGCTCGCGCCGTGCAGCATCACGACCCAGTGCACGGGCCGCACGAATTCCTCGCTGCGCGCGCCCCAGCGCATGCGTTTCGGAATCGGCAGCGCGGCGAGCGCGCGATCGACGAGGGCGGGCATGAGCTGCGCCGTCGGCTGTCCTTTCACCGTGCTCGTGAACGCGAGGCAGGCGCCCTTGTCGGTCTCGAGGCGTCCGAGGGCTTCCAGATCGACGCCGCAGGAACGCGCGAAGCCGAGTGCGGCGCCGGTCGGTTTGCCGGCCGCGTCGAAAGCCGCGGCGAGCGACGGACCGCGGCGCTCGACGATCTGATCGGGTTGCTCGACGGCGAGGGCGGAAATGCGCACGGCGAGCCGGCGCGGGCTCGCATAGCCGGCAACGGCCCCGTGCTCGAGCTTCGCATCCGCGACGAGCGTGCCGAGCTGGGTGGTGAAAGCCTCGGAGAGCTGCCTCAGCGCCTTCGGCGGCAGCTCTTCGGTTCCGATTTCGACGAGGAAGTCTTCTGTGGTCGCCATGATCTCGTGCCGCTCGTTCACTGCGCGTCGCGCAGCATGGGGAAGTCCAGCGCCTTGCGGGCCTCGTAATAGCTCTCGGCGACCTGCCGCGCGAGCGTGCGCACGCGCAGGATGTAGCGCTGCCGCTCGGTCACCGAGATTGCCCGGCGCGCATCGAGCAGATTGAAGGTGTGGGATGCCTTCACCATCATCTCGTAGGCGGGCAACGGCAAGTTCGCGGCGATCAGGCGGCTCGCCTCGGCCTCGCAGTCGTTGAACCATGAGAACAGCACTTCGACGTTCGCCTGCTCGAAGTTGAACGTCGACATCTCGACCTCGTTCTGGTGGTAGACGTCGCCATAAGTGACCTTGCGCCCTTCGAACTCGGTCCAGATCAAGTCGTACACCGAATCCACGCCCTGCAGGTACATCGCGATGCGCTCGAGTCCGTAGGTGATTTCGCCCGAGACCGGGCGGCAGTCGAGACCGCCGACCTGCTGGAAGTAGGTGAACTGAGTGATCTCCATGCCGTTCAGCCAGACTTCCCAGCCGAGTCCCCAGGCGCCGAGCGTGGGCGATTCCCAGTTGTCTTCTACGAAGCGGATGTCGTGCACGAGCGGGTCGATGCCGAGCTCGCGCAAGGAAGCGAGGTAGAGGTCCTGAAGGTCGTCCGGCGAGGGTTTAAGGATGACCTGGAACTGGTAGTAGTGCTGGAGCCGGTTCGGATTCTCGCCATAGCGCCCATCCGTGGGGCGGCGCGAGGGCTGGACATACGCCGAACGCCAGGGCTCGGGACCCAGGGCGCGCAGGAACGTGGCCGGGTGGAACGTCCCGGCACCCATTTCCATGTCGTAGGGTTGGGCGATGACGCAGCCTTGGGCGCCCCAGAAGCGCTGCAATTGCAGCACCAAATCCTGGAACGTGCGCGGAGTACTCGGATGGTCTGACATGTGGATTCGATTCTGTCATGCAGCGGAGGCTTAAAAGGCGGGGAAGTATAGCGGGTCGGCTCGCACGCTGCCTACGCGGCAGCAGGCCCGGTCCCCCGATTCAAGGAAGCTCTGAACAAGTACAGAGCTTCCTGCGGCGAGGGACGTGCCGCGTGAGCAGTCGCGTAAGCTCATATCAGCGCTTCACTTAAGGCGCCCCGCGCCACGGCCGATACTCCCGGGCAAGACGGGAGTACGACGATGCAGCGATTCGACCTACATCTGAGCGAGATAGCCGGCTGGCGGGCCCTGCTGACCGAGGCCCAACTTGTCGCCGCCGAATACCTGCCAGAGGCCGTCGAAGAATATCTCGTCTGCCTGCTGTATCGCGCCGTCGGCCAGCCCGGCGACCCGGACACCTACTCCCTGAATTTTCTCGAATCCTTCCTGAAGCAGGGCCCCGACACTTATCGGGATCCATGCATGGTCGGCGACCAGTGCCTGCTCTTCGCGGGGCTCTTTCCCGAGCATGCGATCGGTAAAGGCATCCCCATCACCTTTTTCGTGCAGGTCGGTCAGAACGCCTACGGGGAATACGGCGCCCGCGCCGAAGACCCCGTCTACCGCGAACTGAGTGCGAAATTCGTGACCGTGATGGACGTCCTGCACACGCTCCGCGAGCTCAGCAACGGCAGCCCCTGCATCGACGGCATGAACGCCTATCAGCTCTGGCACGACACGGGGAGCCAGCACGCCTGGCAGGTGTTGCGCCGGCTGACTCCGGCCCTGCCGGCGCGCGACGCGAATACCGTCCGTCATTGATCCCCGGCCGGACGGCCGGGACTCCTGAATTGCGTTGAACGGCCGGACCCGCCGGCTCAATGCATGTTGCGCGTCGGCGGCATCTTCAGCGGCTGGCCGTCGGCGTCGACCGGGGGCGCGTCCTCGTCTTTTCCGGCCGCCTGGGCAGGCTGCTCCTTCTCCATCGGCTTGATCAGGTCTTCCGTCTTCTTCTCGATGAGCCGGGTCTTGTAGTCCGGCAGTCCGAAGATCCAGCCCTTCACGAGATCGTTCAGCTTCGCGGCTTCGGCCGCGACGTCCGGCTTCGCCTCGGCGGGCGGCGTCGCAGCGGGCGTGTCGTCCGCGGCCGCCGGTGTCTCGGCGACGACGAGGTCCGGGTTGAACGCGAAGCTGAACCGCGTGTAGACGTGGTCGGGATGGTCGAGCTCCTCTATGGTTGCGACGAGGCCGTCCCAGGTCTGGACTTCGGCAATCACCCGGGGCACTTCGGCGACGTTCTTGTCGGCCTTGAGGACCGTCTCGAAGCGCACGTCCTGCAAGAGGCCGCCGACGCTCGAGACCATCGTCGGCGCGCGCGGCTCGAAGCCCTGCGGTACGTTCTCGAGCTTGAAGAATTGATCGCTCCGCTTCGCCTTCGTGATGATCAAGGGCGTGCCCTGATACGGATTCAGCGTCACCCGCCGCACGCGATCGAGCGGCAGATTCAGGAGCTCGGTATTCAGCCAGTCGTTCGGTTTCGCACTGACGGCGAGATCGCCTTTCACGAGATAGGCTCGCGCTTCGCCCACGCGGCGCACGTAGTGCGCGCTGTCCCCTTTGACCTTGCTTTCGCGCTTCTTGCCGACGATCAGCGCCGCGACGGGTTTGTCCTGCGCATCACTGGCCGTGATCTGCACCGAGGCCGAGTCCGGCTTCTCGAGCCCTTCCACGCCGAGCTTCGCGTACTTGTCGGGCTGATCCGTCTTTGCGTCGATGACCGTGAGGTTCGCGAGCTCGAAGAGCAGGCGCTTCATGTTCGGCACGAGTGCCGGATAGCCGTCGCGGCTCTCCACGTTCCAGCCCTCGCCCGCCTGCTTCAGCACCGTCGTCTGGTCCTTGCTCCTGATCTCGAGCTTCGTGACCTCGTTCAGGCGATCGAGGAGGCCCGGGTAGAACGGGGCGCTCGTGACATCCGTGGTCGGCGCGTTGCGATGGGTCAGCATGACGGCCGTGCCGACGACGAGCAGCGTCACGGCCAGGATCGCGATCTTCTGTAGCTTCATGGCGTTTTCCGTTACCGGCTCAGCCCGCGGTGCGCGAACGGCGCGAGCCGATGAGGCCGATGATGATGGCGAGCAGCGAAATCAGGACCGGCACGAGTCCGATGTTGACGAACTTGAGCGTCGTCCCGAGTTTCTCGATGTTCTTCTGCAGATCGTGCTGGACCGCGCGCAACTGCTTGCGGGTCTTGACCTGCTCCTGGCGGAACTGCTCTATCTCCTGCTTCTGTTCCGCGGTGAGCAGCGAATCGCCCTTCGCGTTCTGCTGCAGTTCGCGGAGTTTCGCCTCGGTCTCCTTGAGCTTGCCTTGCAGGGCCTGCTCCTGATCGCGGAACTGCGCCTCGGCCTCGCGTTGAATGCGCTCCACGACCTCGAAGGGGCGCGCGTATTCGCCGCGGCTGCGCAGACCGATGAGATCATCGTTGCCGCCGAGGTTGTCGATGGCGTTGATGAGGAAGTCCGCGTTGTTCGCGAACGGATTCGGCACCTGCATGCCCATCACGCGCTGCACGCGCACCCAGAAGCGGTCCGTGAGCAGATCCGTGTCGGCGACCACGATCACGTTGATGCCGCCTTTCGAGCTCTTCACGAAATTCGCATCCGGCGGCGCGGATTTCTCCTTCGCACCGAGCGGCCGGCCCTCGGGGAAAGCGGTGTCGACGGGGCCGCTGATCCGCGCCGCGACGGTCAGGTCCTTCTTGTCCGCCGTGAAGCCCTTGATGAGCCCTTCCGGATCGCGCACGAAAAACACCGCGTCGCGGTCGATGAAGCCGGATTTCGGGCCGGTCGAGATCAGCGGAACGAACTTCGTCTTCGTGTTCGGCACTGCTTCGAGGGCGCCGGCGCTGCCGACGTTGATGACCTTGAGCTGGTTCGTGACGAAGTCGTCGCGGTTCAGCCGGTCGCGATGCAGGGCCAGCCAGGGCAGATAGTCGACGTCCCGCGAGCCGCGCTCCCCGCCGAAGCTCACCCGGACCGCCGCGTCGAGATCGCCGACGATCTTGTCGGGCACGAGCTTCAGGCCCCACTTCTCGAAGAGCGGCGCGAGGTCCGAGCTCACTTTCGGTATCGCCATTTGGTGCGCGGCCTCCGGACCCGGACGATCCTCCTCGGCGAGCGGATCCACGAAGACCATCGCCTTGCCCCCATGCAGCACGAACTGGTCGATCGCATAGAGCGTGGGTCGCGGCAGGTCCTTGGGGTGGATGATGAGCAGCGTGTCGATCTCGGGATCGATCTTCGTGATCTCGCCCTCGAGCGGCTTCACCTCGAAGACCTCTTTCATCATCGCCATCGTCGCCCACTCGCGGCCGGGCTCACCGGTGGCCTTGTCCGGCGGTCCGCCGAAGACGGGCAGTGAGGAAATCACGCCAATGACGCGCTTCTTCGGATTCGCGAGCGTGTAGACGAGCTTCGTGATCTCGTACTCGACGGCATCCTCGCGGTCCGGATTGAGATACGGGATCGGGATCTCCATGTCCGTCGTGTTAGAGCCGACGAGGCCGAGATAGGCGACCTCGCCGCTCGCGTTCAGCGGCAACTGCTCGATACCGGCGCCGACCGCCTGATCCTCGGCCTCCGAGAACGGCTCCGGATCGATCACCAGGAGCTTGATGTGGCCGTGGCTCGCCGCGACGTATTCCTCCAGCAGGTCGCGGACCCGCTTGCCGTGATTGAGATACTGCGGAATGTCGGCGAAGCGCTTCGCCGAGTAGTAGTAGCGGAGCGTGATCGGCTCGTCGATCTTCGCCAGGATGTTCCTGCTGCCCGTCGAGAGCGTGTAGAGCCGGTTCTGGGTCAGGTCCATGCGCTGGGCGGTCAGCGTCTCGTTCGCGATGATGTTCACGCCGAGGAAAAGCGCGAGCGCGATCACGATGCCGTAGGTGGTCTGTATACGCGTGTTCATGTGCCGCTCCTCAGCTCGACTTCTTGGCTTCGATGGCGAGCGTGCTGGCATAGAGCCAGAAAGCGATGAGGCTCGCGAAGAAGACGAAATCGCGGAGATCTATCACGCCTTTCTGGATCGAGCTGAAATGCGTCAGGAAGCTGAACGACGCGATGGCGTTCAGGACCGTCTGCGGCACGACCGCGCGGAAGATGTCGAGCACGATCGGGAAGCCCGCCAGATTGAATGCGAAGCAGATGACGAAGCTGACGACGAATGCGATGACCTGGTTCTTGGTCAGCGCCGAGATGCAGGAACCGACCGCGAGGAAGCCGCCCGCCATCAGGAGGCTGCCGACATAGCCGGCGATGATCACCGTATTGTCGGGGTGGCCGAGATAGTTGACGGTGATCCAGACCGGAAATGTCATCGCGAGCGCGACGGCCGTGAAACACCACGCCGCGAGGAACTTGCCGATCACCGCTTCCCAGAGCGTGACGGGCAGCGTCATGAGCAGCTCGAGGGAGCCGGTCTTGCGCTCCTCAGACCACAGGCGCATGGAGATCGCCGGAATCAGCAGCATGTAGAGCCACGGATGGAAGCGGAAGAAGGGTTCGAGGTCCGCCTGGTTCCGCTCATAGAAGTTGCCGACGTAGAACGTGAAGATTCCGGTGAGGAACAGGAAGATCACGATGAAGACGTAAGCGACGGGCGTGGCGAAATAGGCGCCGAGCTCGCGTTTCATGATGGTCGTGATGCGGCTCATGTGCGGGTGGCCCCCATCGCTCCGGTGGTGATGCTGCGGAACACTTCGTCCAGGTGTCCCGCTTCGATGAATAACTCGTCGACCTGCCAGGCGCCGCCGCGGATCCGCTCCTGAATCGTCTCGGCGATGCGTGTGCCGGGCGTGGGCACGGCGGTCAGGCGCGTCGTGGTCGCGGTGCCGGCCGTGCTCTCGACTTCGCTCACACCCGGGATCCCCGCGAGCGCTGCGCGGACCTCGCCGGCTGCCGCGGTCACGACCGTGAGCGTGACGGCGTTGTGGTAGCGCGAACGCGCCTCGAGCTCCACGGGCGTGCCGACGAAGAGCAGCTTGCCCTTCGCGATGATGGCCGCCCGTGTGCAGACGGCATTCACTTCCTCGAGGATGTGCGTCGAGATGATGATGGCCTTCTGCGGCGCCATTTCCTTGATGATGGCGCGCACGTCGTGCTTCTGGTTCGGATCGAGGCCGTCCGTCGGTTCGTCGAGGATGAGCACTTCCGGATCGTGGAGGATCGCCTGGGCCAGTCCGACGCGGCGCTTGAAGCCCTTGGAGAGCGTGTCGATCGTCTGGTGCAGCACGCTTTCGAGATGGATCTTCGCGACGACCTCGCGGATGCGCGCCTCCTTGCGTGACGCGTCGAGGCCGCGCACCTCGGCGACGAAATCGAGGAAGCGGGCCGGTGTCATTTCGCCGTACGCGGGCGCGCCTTCGGGTAAATAGCCGATGCGTGACTTCGCGGCGATGGGATCGGATTCGACGTCGTGTCCGCAGATGCTGACCCGGCCGGCGCTCGGCGCGAGGAAGCCGGTGATCATTTTCATCGTCGTCGACTTGCCCGCACCGTTCGGGCCCAGGAAGCCGAGCACTTCGCCGCGGCGGACGTCGAGTGATACACCGTCCACGGCCAGGAGGGTGCCGAAATGCTTGCGCAGATCCCGCACCTCGATCAGGTTTTGCATAGTCTCACAGACCTCGATTGTTGTTTCCCGCGGTCCCCGATGCCGGCGGAAGCGGCTGACCGCTCGACGCCGGGCCCCGTCCTCGACGGGCCGCGTCAGCGGCGGGGATGGCGATGGAGCGATGCCGAAACCGGCGCGCGCCCGGCCGGTTGCACGCTCATCGATTACTTCTCGGGCGCCCCGGTCCGGGGGCGGGGACTGTTCCACAGCCGCCCCGGCGCGTCAACTCAAGCACTGACCGCGCGGGCGTCGTGAAGTTTCCCCTCCGGCGGCGGCGCGGCGCTGCTTTTTAGGCGCCGGGAATCGGATTATTCTGTGCCGCCCTGCCAAGCCGGGTCCGACGGGCCCCTGGACGTTCCGCATGCGCTTTCCTGAATCCTTCGAAGTCATCGTCGTCGGCGGCGGTCACGCCGGCACCGAGGCCGCGCTCGCCGCGGCGCGCATGGGCGCGCGCACGCTGCTGCTGACACAGAGCATCGAGGCGCTCGGCGCGATGTCCTGCAATCCGGCGATCGGCGGCATCGGCAAGGGCCATCTCGTGAAGGAGATCGACGCGCTCGGCGGCCTCATGGCGGAGGCTGCCGATCACTGCGGCATCCATTGGCGCATTCTCAATGCGAGCAAGGGCCCGGCGGTGCGCGCGACACGCGCCCAGATCGACAGGGCCCTGTATCGGGCCTACGTCCGCCGCAAACTCGAGACGGCACCGGGCCTCACGCTCTTCCAGCAGGGCGTGGACGACGTGATCGTCGAAGACGGCCGCATTGCGGGCGTCGTCACGCAGATGGGGCTCACGTTCATGGCTGCGACGGTGGTCCTGACCGTCGGTACCTTCCTCGCCGGCCAGATCCACATCGGCGAGGCGAACTATCAGGGCGGACGTGCCGGCGAACCGCCTGCGAACCGGCTCTCGCAGCGCCTGCGTGAGCTCGCGCTGAACGTCGGACGTCTCAAGACCGGCACGCCACCGCGCATCGACGGCTCGACGATCGATTTCTCCCGACTCGCGCGCCAGCCGGGCGACGAGCCGGTTCCGGTCTTCTCATTTCTCGGCAGCGTGGACCAGCACCCCGAGCAGCGCGTCTGCCACATCACGCACACGAACGAGCGGACGCACGCGATCATTCGCGGCGGGCTCTCGCGCTCGCCGATGTACAGCGGACGCATCGAAGGTGTCGGCCCGCGCTACTGCCCGTCGGTCGAGGACAAGGTCGTGCGCTTCGCGGACCGCACCGCGCATCAGATCTTCATCGAGCCGGAGGGGCTCAGCACGCAGGAGGTCTATCCGAACGGCATCTCGACGAGCCTGCCCTTCGACGTCCAGTACGCGCTCGTGCGCTCGATCGCCGGCTTCGAGAACGCGCACATCACGCGCCCCGGCTATGCGATCGAGTACGACTATTTCGATCCGCGCGACCTCACGCCCTGGCTCGAGACGAAGCAGATCCCGGGTCTCTTCTTCGCCGGCCAGATCAATGGCACGACGGGCTACGAGGAAGCGGCCGCACAGGGCCTGCTCGCCGGCATCAACGCGGCGCTGCGCGTTGCTGAACGCGCACCCTGGTTCCCGCGCCGCGACGAGGCCTATCTCGGCGTGCTCGTCGACGATCTCGTCAACCGCGGCACGAGTGAGCCCTACCGCATGTTCACGAGCCGCGCCGAATATCGCCTGATGCTGCGTGAGGACAACGCGGATCTGCGTCTCACCTCCCTCGGCCGGGAGCTCGGGCTCGTGGACGACGCGCGCTGGACGCGTTTCGAGCGCAAGGAAAGCCTGCTCCGCGCCGAGCAGGAACGCCTCGCACGGACCTGGCTGAGTCCCGAACGGCCCGAGCCGGCCGTGACCGCGGCGATCCTCGGCCAGCCGCTGCGCAAGGATCAGAGTCTCGCGGATCTGCTGCGCCGGCCGGACGTCGACTATGCAACGCTGCTCCGCCTGCCCGGAGCGGGACCCGGCCTCGATGACCCGGAGGTGATCGAGCAGCTCCAGATCAGTGCGCGTTACAGCGGCTATCTCGCCCGTCAGGCCGAGGAAATCGAGCGCACCCGCGAGCACGAGGAGAGCGTGCTGCCCGGTGATTTCGATTACGCGGGCGTGCCCGGGCTCTCGAACGAGATCGTCACGAAGCTCGCACGTTACCGTCCGCACACGCTCGGCCAGGCGGCGCGCATCTCGGGCGTGACGCCGGCGGCGATTTCGCTGTTGCTCATTCATCTCGAGAAGCGCGAACGCCGCGCGGCCTCGGCCTGAGGCGCGCGCATGACAGTCGTGTCGCAGCTCGCTGCCGGCTCTGCGGCGCTCGGCCTCACGTTGCCCGCGGCCGCCCTCGATCGCCTCGCGGCCTATGCGGCGCTGGTGCTCAAGTGGAACCGCATCGTGAACCTGACCGGGGCCGCGAGCCCGGAGGCCTTCGTCGCCGAGCATCTCGTCGACTGTCTCGCGCTCGTTCCGCACGTCACGGCGAACCGTGTCGCCGACATCGGCAGCGGTGCCGGATTGCCCGGACTCGTGCTCGCCATCGCGCAGCCGGACGCCGTGTTCTGGCTCGTCGAGCCGCGGACGCGCCGCACGCGCTTCCTCGAGCAGGCGCGCATCGAGCTCGGGCTCGCGAACGTGACCGTCGTGCGCTCGCGGGTCGAGACCTGGGCAGAGCCTCCGGACATCGGGCTCGTGCTGTGTCGCGCCTACGGTCCGCTCGAGCGCGTCATCGCGGATACCCGCGCGCTGCAGCGCCCAGGGGTGCGGCTGATGGTCTACAAGGGCGCCGATCCGGCCGCCGAAATCAGCGCGTTACCGGAGCGCACCGCCTTCGAGGTGATCCCGATTCACGTGCCGGGACGCTTGCAGCGCCACCTCGCGGTGATGACCGTTCCGGGCACATGACCCCGCGCCGGCGGCGGCCGTAGGCAGTCCCGGCAGTTGTGCCATAATGCCCCGGCCCGCGCTGCCGCCCACCGGAGAGGACGGCACGACGAATAATCAGAGCGCAATCGCCCATGGCCAAAGTTTTCGCCATCGCCAATCAGAAAGGTGGGGTCGGTAAGACCACTACGAGCGTCAATCTCGCCGCTTCGCTCGCGGCGACGAAGCGCAGCGTCCTGCTCGTCGATCTCGATCCGCAAGGCAATGCGACGATGGGCAGCGGCGTCGACAAGCGCACGCTGGAACGCTCGAGCTACGAGGTGCTGATGGCGGAAGCTTCGCTCGCCGAATCCATAGTCCGCCTGCCGAACATCGGCTATGACCTGCTGCCGGCGAACGGGGATCTGACCGGCGCCGAGGTCGGGCTGATCGAAGAGCTCGGCCGCGAGCTCCGTCTGCGTCACGCCCTCGCGGCGCCGGGCGTCGACTATGCCTATGTGATCATCGACTGCCCGCCCTCGCTGAACATGCTGACCGTCAACGCGCTCGTCGCGGCGGACGCGGTGATCATCCCGACGCAGTGCGAGTACTACGCGCTCGAGGGCCTGTCGGCGCTGCTCGATACGGTCGAGAAGATCCGCAAGATCCTGAACCCGAACCTGAAGGTCGAGGGCTTCCTCAGGACGATGTTCGATCCGCGTAACAACCTCGCGAATCAGGTCTCGCAGCAGTTGCTGAAGCATTTCGGGGAGAAGGTCTATCGCACGGTGATTCCGCGCAACGTGCGTCTCGCGGAGGCGCCGAGCCATGGCCTGCCGGCGCTGCTCTACGACAAGGCCTCGAGCGGGGCGGTCGCCTATCTGGCGCTCGCCGGGGAGATGTTGCGGCGCGATGAGGCGAGGCTCGCCGCGGGAGCGAATTGAGACCGGCCGCCGTCCGGGGCGGCCGCCAACGTGCATTTCGGACAGGACGACAATGATGACGAAAAAACGCGCGCTCGGCCGCGGTCTCGACGCTCTGCTCGGCATCGGCGCCGACAAGCCCAGCCCCGAAGAGCGTAATGGCGACCTGCTGAAGACCATCCCGGTGGATCTCATCCAGCGCGGCCGCTTCCAGCCGCGCCTCGACATCAAGCCCGAGGCCCTCGAGGACCTCGCGGCCTCGATCCGCGCCCAGGGCATCGTGCAGCCGATCGTCGTCCGGCCGGTCGGCGAGGGCGGGCGTTACGAGCTCATCGCCGGTGAGCGCCGCTGGCGAGCCGCGCAGATCGCGGGGCTGGACGCGATCCCGGCAATGGTGAAGTCCGTGCCCGACCGCGCCGTGATGAGCATGGCGCTCATCGAGAACATCCAGCGTGAGCAATTGGGGCCGCTCGAGGAAGCGCTCGCGCTGCAGCGGTTGATCGGTGAATTCCAGATGTCGCATCAGGACGTCGCCGAGGCAATCGGCCGCTCGCGCGCCGCCGTCTCGAATCTGCTTCGTCTCCTCGAGCTCGACGCCTCGGTCAAGGCGATGCTCGAGGACGGCGAAATCGACATGGGCCATGCGCGGGCGCTGCTGGGTCTTCCGGGCCCCGATCAGCTCGAGATCGCGAGGCGCATCGCCTCTCATGGCCTGTCGGTGCGTCAGGCCGAGGCGCTGGTGCGGGCGAAGCGTGAGCCCGCGGCCGAGACCATCAAAGCGGCGAAGACCGTCGACCCGAACGTGCGCCAGCTCGAGGACTCGCTTGCGGAGCGGCTCGGCGCATCGGTCGAAATCAAGCACCGGGCGAGCGGCAAGGGGGCGGTATCGATCCGCTACAATTCGCTCGACGAGCTGGAGGGAATTCTGGCCCATATCCGATAGGGAAATGGGTTTGCGCGGTTTGCTCGCTCTGTTGCTTCGCACCATCCCTGTCGCTATACTGCCGCCGATTTTTCGGGGCTGAACGCCGTGCTCGCGGAGCGACCTCCACCTGGCGCGCGCGGCGACTATCCAACCCTCACCATCGGCAGACGGCCCGGCGCACAAGCGCGGCGGAAGTCACGCGGTGGGGCGCGCGGCGGTCCGCAGCAGCGGTGCACGGAGCCGGCACGACCGACACAGTTTCACCGTGAAGGATTCGAGCATCTGCGTGCGGCGGCTGCGCAGGGTGCAGAGCGTGATTTCGAGGCCGCAGGGGCGGGGGATGGCGAAAGCGAACTGGACAGCGGCCGTCCTCATCACGCTCGGATTGCAATGGGGCATCATCGTCGCGTTCGCGGCAGTGGCCTTCGCCGTCGCCGGAGAGCGTGGTGCGATGTCCTGTATCGCGGGCGGGGCCGCCGTGGCGGTACCAAACGCAATCCTGGCGCTGAGCCTGAGCCTGAAGGTGCGGCAACGGCAGGTCATCCCTGCGGCGACCTTCCTCGTCGGGGAGGGCCTGAAGCTCCTGATGACGATTGCAGCGCTGGTGCTGGCAATCCGCTGGCTGTCCAAGGGGCTCGTCTGGCCCGCGTTCATAGCCGGGGTCATCGGTGCGTTGAAGGCCCAATGGCTCGCGCTCTGGTACACGCGGAACACGTGACCGCGCGGCACGAACCCGACGCAGAATTTCAAAGATCAGTTACGACGGCACAAGGCAAGCATGGCAGCAGAACAAGCGGAACACGTCCTCACACCGACGAGTTACATCCAGCACCATCTGACCTTCATGACGCAGCCGGTCGGCAACACGCCGTTCTGGAGCGTGAACGTCGACTCGCTCGTCGTGTCGTTCGTCGTCGGCGTCATCGCCTTCGGGTTCCTGTACTGGGTCGCACGCGGCGCCACCGCCGGCGTGCCGAACAAGCGCCAGGCCTTCGTCGAGCTGACCTTCGATTTCATCAACGAGCAGGTCAAGAGCATCTTCCACGGCGACGCGAGCTTCATCGCGCCGCTCGCGGCCACGGTCTTCGTCTGGGTCCTCTTCATGAACGCGATGGACTTCCTGCCCGTCGACATCATGGCCTGGATCTATCACAACGTTTTCGGCCTGACTTATTTCCGCTCCGTCCCGACAGCAGACGTGAACACGACTTTCGCACTCGCGCTCTCGGTATGGCTGCTGATGATTTTCTTCACGATCAAGGTCAAGGGCGTAGGCGGCTTCATTCACGAGCTGTTCTGCGCGCCGTTCGGCGGCAATCCGCTGCTCTGGATCCCGAACTTCCTGTTCAATCTGATCGAATACATCTCCAAGCCGCTCTCTCACAGCCTTCGACTCTTCGGCAACATGTATGCCGGCGAAATCATCTTCCTGCTGCTTGGAATGTGGGCCTCGACGGGTCTGGTCGGCACTTTCTTCGGAACCATACTCTCGCTCGGGTGGGCGATCTTCCACATCCTGATCGTCGCCCTGCAGGCCTTCATTTTCATGATGCTGACCATCGTTTATCTGGCAATGGCCCACGAGGGCCATTGAGCGGAAGCGCCACCCCGACCTCTCAACCTAGACAAAGGAAACTGATATGGAACACGTGCAGTATCTGGCCATGATTCAAGCCTACACCGGCATCGGAATCGGCCTCATCATCGGCCTCGGCGCGCTCGGCGCGTGCGTCGGCGTGGGCATCATGTGCTCGCGCTTCCTCGAAGGCGCTGCCCGCCAGCCGGAGCTGATGCCCCAGCTGCAGGCGAAGGTGTTCCTGTTGCTCGGTCTGATCGACGCGTCGTTCATCATCGGCGTCGGTCTCGCGATGATGTTCGCGTTCAGCAACCCGCTGCTCGGTGTCGTTGCGCACTAAGCAGGACCGGTAGCGAACCCCCGCAATATTCAAGGGCTGAGCAAGCATGAACATCACCTTTACGATGATAGCTCAGGCCATTTCGTTCGCACTCTTCATCTGGTTCACGGCGAGCTTCGTGTGGCCGCCGCTGATGCGCGCCGTCGAACAGCGCCAGAAGAAGATTGCCGACGGCTTGGCCGCGGCGGACAAAGGTCAGCAGGAACTCGTGCTGGCGCAAGGGCGCGTCGAGGAGCTCATCAATGGCGCGAAATCGCAGAGCCAGGAGTTGGTCGCGAACGCCCAGAAGCGCTCGGACGAAATGATCGAAGATGCGAAGGTCGCTGCGAAGGCCGAAGGCGAACGTCAGATTGCCGCGGCGCGCGCCACCATCGAGCAGGAGATCCAGCAGGCGCGGGAACAGCTGCGCGAACAGGTCTCCGTGCTCGCGCTCGCCGGAGCCGAGCAGGTGCTCATGCGCGAAGTCGACATCGCGAAGCACAAAGACGTGCTCGACAAGCTCGGCGCCCGCCTGTAGCCGCTGAGGTAAAGCCATGCAGGAAAACCTCACGATCGCCCGCCCCTATGCGCAAGCTGCGTTCGCGCACGCGAAGGGCGAGGGCAGCATCCCGGCCTGGTCCGACGCGCTGGCCTATTTGAGCGCAGTCGTCAGCGACGACGACATGCGGCGTGTCATCAGCGATCCCCGGGTCGGACGTCAGCGCGCGGTGGACCTGCTGCTCGAAGTGGGCGGCGCGAAGTTCACCGGGTCCTTCCGCAACTTCGTCAAGGTGCTGAGCGCCTCGCACCGTCTGGGCATCGTCCCCGAGGTCGCGGAACTGTTCGAAGAGCAGCGCGCCGCGGCAGAGAATGTCGTCAACGCCGAAGTCGTTTCGGCCTACGAGCTCGAGCCGCATGAGACGCAGCGCATCGCGAGCGCACTCCAGAGCCGCCTCCAGAAGGAAGTCCGGGTCGCTCAGCGCGTAGAGCCGGACCTGATCGGGGGCGCGGTGGTGCGCGTCGGCGACACGGTCTACGACGTGTCGATCCGAGGCGGCCTGACGCAGCTTGCAAACCAACTTAATCGGAAATGAGCCGGCGTCGGCCGGGCGGCATCCCGCTCCGGCGACGCTGAAGTAACGAGGACATCGCATGCAAATCAGCGCAACTGAAATCAGCGAACTCATCAAGAAGAAGATTCAAGAGTTCGACTTGGCCACCGAGGCACGCACCGAAGGTACCGTGGTCAGCCTGTCGGATGGTATCGCGCGCATCCATGGTCTCTCCGACGTGATGGCCGGCGAAATGATCGAGTTCCCGGGCAACACCTACGGCCTCGCCCTGAACCTCGAGCAGGATTCGGTCGGCGCGGTCATCATGGGTGAATACCAGCACATCAAGGAAGGCGATGTCGTCCGTTGCACGAAGCGCATTCTCGAAGTGCCGGTCGGCGACGCACTGCTCGGCCGCGTGGTGAACGCGCTCGGCCAGCCGATCGACGGCAAGGGCCCGCTCGAGACGACGATGAGCTCGCCGATCGAGAAGATCGCGCCCGGCGTCATCTGGCGTAAATCGGTGTCGCAGCCGGTGCAGACGGGCCTCAAGTCGATCGACGCGATGGTGCCGGTCGGTCGCGGCCAGCGCGAGCTGATCATCGGCGACCGCCAGACCGGCAAGACCGCGGTGGCGATCGACACGATCATCAATCAGAAGGGCACCGGCATCAAATGCATCTACGTCGCGATCGGCCAGAAGGCGTCGTCGATCATGAACGTGATTCGCAAGCTCGAAGAGCACGGCGCGATGGACCACACCATCATCGTCGCCGCGTCTGCCTCCGAGTCCGCCGCGATGCAGTACATCGCGCCCTACTCGGGCTGCGCGATGGGCGAGTACTTCCGCGACTCGGGCGAAGACGCGCTGATCATCTATGACGACTTGACGAAGCAGGCCTGGGCCTATCGTCAGGTGTCGCTGCTGCTCCGCCGCCCGCCGGGCCGCGAAGCGTATCCGGGCGACGTGTTCTACCTCCATTCGCGTCTCCTCGAGCGCGCCGCGCGCGTCAGCGAGGCGTGGGTCGAGAAGGAGACGGGCGGCCGCGTGAAAGGCAAGACGGGATCGCTGACGGCGCTGCCGATCATCGAAACCCAGGCCGGCGACGTGTCGGCGTTCGTTCCGACGAACGTGATCTCGATTACGGACGGCCAGATCTACCTCGAAACGAATTTGTTCAACTCCGGCTTCCGTCCGGCCATCAACGCCGGTCTCTCGGTGTCCCGCGTGGGCGGCGCCGCGCAGACGAAGATCGTCAAGAAGCTCGGCGGCGGCGTGCGTCTCGCGCTCGCGCAGTACCGTGAGCTCGCGGCCTTCGCGCAGTTCGCCTCCGACCTCGACGAGGCGACCCGCAAGCAGCTCGATCGCGGCCAGCGCGTCATGGAGCTCATGAAGCAGAAGCAGTACTCGCCGCTGTCCGTCGCGGACATGGCGGTGTCGCTCTACGCCGTCGACCGCGGCTTCCTCGACGACGTCGAGGTGCGCAAGGTCGGGGCGTTCGAAACGGCACTGCACGGCTACATGAAGTCGTCCAAGGCGGAGCTCCTGAAAGCTATCAACGACACCGGCGACTTCACGGACGCCATGGATGCCGAGCTGAAGGACGCCATCACCAAGTTCAAGCAGACGCAGACCTGGTAAGACGGAAGCGCGGGGAGTAGAGCATGGCCGTCGGTAAAGAAATCCGGGTCAAGATCGCGAGCGTGCAGAACACGCAGAAGATCACGCGTGCCATGGAAATGGTCGCGACCAGCAAGATGCGCAAGGCGCAGGAGCGCATGCGTGCCGCGCGGCCCTATGCCGCGAAGATGCGCAACGTCGTGGCCCACATCGCCGCGGCGCACTCCGAGTACCGCCATCCGTTCCTCTACGCCCGCGAGGTCAAGCGCGTCGGCGTGATCGTGATCTCGACGGATCGCGGGCTGTGCGGCGGTCTGAACTCGAACCTCTTCCGCATGCTGGTCCAGCAGATGAGGAAGTGGCAGGCGGCGAACGTCGAGTTCGACGTCTGCACGATCGGCCGGAAGGGCGCACAGTTCTTCCAGCGCGTGGGCGGCAGAGTGCTCGGTCAGGTCAGCCGCATCGGCGACCAGCCGCACATCGAGCAGCTCATCGGCACCGTGAAGATCATGCTCGACGCGTTTCTCGACGGTCAGATCGACGAGCTCTACATCGCCTCGAACGACTTCGTGAACTCGATGACGCAGCGTCCCGAGCTCGAGCAGCTCGTGCCGCTGACGACGACGGGCGAGGACACGCTGTCCCATCACTGGGACTACATCTACGAGCCCGAATCCAAGGACGTGATGGACGAACTGCTCTCCCGCTACATCGAGTCGCTGGTGTACCAGCGCGTGGTGGAGAACATCGCCTGCGAACAGGCCGCGCGCATGGTCGCCATGAAGAGCGCATCCGACAACGCCGGCAAGCTCATCAAAGAGCTGCAGCTCATCTACAACAAGGCGCGTCAGGCCGCGATCACCCAGGAGCTCGCCGAGATCGTCGGCGGCGCCGCGGCGGTTTGAACCGATCCGCCCAACGAATACAAGCCAAGAGGAATCCAACGACATGAGCACAGGAACCATTTCGCAGATCATCGGGGCGGTCATCGACGTCAAGTTCCCGACGGCCTCGGTTCCCAAGATCTACGACGCGCTGAAGCTCTCCGACGTGGCCACCACGCTCGAAGTGCAGCAGCAGCTCGGCGACGGCGTGGTGCGCACGATTGCGCTCGGTTCCACCGACGGTCTGCGTCGCGGCATGGTCGTGAGCAACACCGGTGCGCCGATTTCCGTGCCGGTCGGACAGAAAACCCTGGGCCGCATCATGAACGTGCTGGGCGAGCCGATCGACGAAGTCGGTCCGATCGATACCGACGAGCTCATGTCGATTCACCGCGAAGCGCCGAAGTTCACGGAACTCTCACCGGCCACCGAACTGCTCGAAACCGGCATCAAGGTCATCGACCTCATCTGCCCGTTCGCGAAGGGCGGCAAGGTCGGCCTGTTCGGCGGCGCGGGCGTGGGCAAAACCGTGAACATGATGGAGCTCATCCGCAACATCGCCATCGAGCACAGCGGCTTCTCGGTGTTCGCCGGCGTCGGCGAACGTACCCGCGAAGGCAACGACTTCTATCATGAGATGAAGGACTCGAACGTTCTCGACAAGGTGTCGCTGGTGTACGGCCAGATGAACGAACCGCCGGGCAACCGTCTGCGCGTCGCGCTCACGGGCCTGACGCTCGCCGAGAAGTTCCGCGACGAAGGCCGCGACGTGCTGCTCTTCATCGACAACATCTATCGCTTCACGCTCGCCGGCACCGAGGTGTCCGCGCTGCTCGGCCGCATGCCGTCGGCGGTGGGTTATCAGCCGACGCTCGCCGAGGAAATGGGCCGCCTGCAGGAGCGCATCACCTCGACGAAGACGGGTTCCATCACCTCGATTCAGGCGGTGTACGTGCCCGCGGACGACTTGACCGACCCCTCGCCGGCGACGACCTTCGCGCACTTGGATGCGACCGTCGTGTTGTCCCGCCAGATCGCCGAGCTCGGCATCTATCCCGCCGTGGATCCGCTCGACTCGACGAGTCGCCAGCTCGATCCGCTGGTCGTCGGTCCGGAGCATTACGACACGGCGCGTGCCGTCCAGGGCACGTTGCAGCGCTACAAGGAACTGCGCGACATCATCGCGATTCTCGGTATGGACGAGCTCTCGGAAGAGGACAAGCTCGTGGTGGCGCGCGCGCGCAAAATTCAGCGCTTTCTGTCGCAGCCCTACTTCGTCGCTGAAGTATTCACCGGCGCGAAGGGTCGTTACGTGCCGCTGAAGGAGACGATCCGCGGCTTCAAGGCCATCGTGGCCGGCGAGTACGATCACCTGCCGGAGCAGGCGTTCTACATGGTCGGCACGATCGACGATGCGGTCGAGAAGGCCAAGAGCCTCTAAGACCGACGGAGGTCACATGCATACGATCCATGTCGATATCGTCAGCGCCGAGCGCGAGATCTTCTCGGGCGACGCCGAAGCCGTCTTCGCGCCGGCGATCCTGGGCGAGGTCGGTATCCTGCCCGGACACGCCGCGATGCTGACCCGTCTCGGGCCGGGCGAAGTGCGCGTCACGCTGCCCGGCGGCGAGCACCAGGCCTTTTTCGTGTCGGGTGGCATGCTGGAAGTGCAGCCCAAGGTCGTGACCGTGCTGTCGGACACGGCGGTGCGGGCGCACGACCTCGACGAGGCCGCCGTACTCAAAGCCAAGCAGGCTGCCGAGGAGACGCTCAAGGATCGCAGCGGCAAGGTCGATCTCGCGAAAGCGCAGGCCGAGCTCGCCGAACTCGCCGCCCAGCTCCAGACCATCCAGCGCCTGCGCCGCCGCGGCGGCTGACCTCTCCACGAAACCGGGCATCGCCGCGAGGCGGTGCCCAATCCTCCTGTCGCAGCTGCGGCTGCCCTTCTCACGGCAACACGGGTTCCACGTAAACGATCGTGGATTGTTGCGGTGTGGCCATAGCCGGGCGCTGCGCGCGATTCAAGTCCTTTGAGGCGATCTCCGGCCCGGCCTATCATTACGCCCGGTTCAATCAGCAGGGCGACTCGATGAAGCTTTCAGTGTGCATACTCGCGGCGGGCAAGGGCAAACGCATGTATTCGGCTCTGCCCAAGGTCCTGCACCGGCTCGCGGGAAAACCGCTCGTCGGGCACGTGCTCGATGCCGCTGCCGCGGTCACGCCGACGGCTCCGATCGTCGTCTACGGTCATGGCGGCGAGCTGCTCCCGGCGGCGTTCGAGGGCCGGGAGATCGCCTGGGTCGAGCAACGCGAGCAACTCGGCACCGGCCATGCCGTCGCGCAGGCACTCCCGCGGATCCCGGCCGATACGCTGGTCGTGATCCTGTACGGGGACGTGCCGCTGCTGTCCGTCGCGACGCTCGAGCGCCTGATCGCCGCAGCGGAGCCGAGCGGTTTCTCGCTGCTCACGGTCGTCCTTGCCGATCCCACCGGCTACGGCCGCATCGTGCGCGACGCGGCGGGTGAAGTTCAACGCATCGTCGAGCACAAGGATGCGAGTCCGGCCGAGCGCGCGATCGCCGAAATCAACACCGGCATCATGGCCGTGCGCGGCGATTACCTGCACCGCTGGCTGCCGACGCTCGGCAACGACAACGCCCAGGGCGAGTATTACCTGACGGACTGCGTCGCGCTGGCGGTGGCCGACGGCATACGGGTCGCGCCCGTCGCGGCGGCGAACGAGGCGGAGGTCACCGGAGTGAACAATCGCGTGCAGCTCGCCGAGCTCGAGCGCGCCCATCAGCAGGCCCAGGCGCGGGCGCTGATGGAAGCGGGTGTCACGCTCGCCGATCCGGCGCGTATCGACGTCCGCGGACGGCTCGAATGCGGCCGCGACTGCGTCATCGACATCAATACCGTCTTCGTCGGCCAGGTGAAGCTCGGCAACAACGTGGTCATCGGCCCGAATTGCGTCGTCACCGACAGCGAGATCGGCGACGGCGTCGAGCTCCTGCCGAACTCGATCATCGATTCCGCGCGCGTCGGCGCAGGCTCGCGCATCGGACCGTTCGCGCGCCTGCGCCCCGAGACCGAACTCGGAACGGACGTGCACATCGGTAATTTCGTCGAGGTGAAGAAATCGCGCATCGAGGACGGCTCCAAGGCCAATCACCTCGCCTACATCGGCGACACCGAAATCGGCCGCAACGTCAACGTCGGCGCGGGTACCATCACCTGCAATTACGATGGCGCGAACAAGCACAAGACGATCATCGAGGACGACGTCTTCATCGGTTCCGACACGCAGCTCGTCGCGCCGGTGCGCGTCGGACGGGGCTCGACCATCGGCGCCGGCACGACGGTCACCGACGACGTCGAACCCGACCGGCTCGTCATCAGCCGCGTGCGCCAGAAGACGATCTCCGGCTGGCAGCGCCCGCGCAAGCCGCCGAAGAAGAGCTGAGCGTCGGCCGCCGCGTTTGTCGTACACTCGCGCTGTCCGCCGCGATGCGAGATTGCGCGCAGCGGCGCCATTCTCTCGTTCACCGGTTGGAAGGTAGTGACTGACATGACGAAAGCCACGGCCGATCTCTACGACGCTCACGGCGAGGCGCTCCGCGTCGCCGCTCCTCTGTTTCGCGACTTCGGCGGCGCCCCGAGCTTCGAGGGACCGGTCGCGACCTGCAAGGTCTTCGAGGACAACAGCCTAGTGCGCGCGGCGCTCGAGGAGCCCGGCAACGGACGCGTACTGGTAGTCGACGGCGGCGGCTCGCTGCGCTGTGCGCTCGTCGGCGACATGCTCGGGGCACTCGGTCAGAAGAACGGCTGGGCGGGCATCGTCGTCTATGGCTGCGTGCGCGACGCCCACGCATTGGGCGAGATCCCGATCGGCATCAAGGCCATCGCGACGAATCCGCGCAAGAGCGTGAAGAAAGGCGAAGGCGAGCGCGACGTCCTCGTACGTTTCGCGGACGTGGCATTCAAGCCCGGGGATTACCTCTACGCGGATCGCGACGGCATCGTGATTGCCGACGCCGCGCTGCCCTGAGGCTATCGTGATGAGCGCCGCATTCACGGTCGCCTGTATCCAGAATTGCGCCGATGACAATGTCGAAGGCAACATCGCGATCGCCGCCGGGCTCGTCCGCGAAGCGGCGGCCGCGGGCGCGAAGCTCATCTGCCTGCCCGAGAACTTCACCTGCCTCGAACGCAACGATCAGCTCTATCTCGAGCACGCCCTGACCGAGGACGAGCACCCGGCGCTGTCGACGTTCGCGGCGCTGGCCGCCGAACTCGGCGTCTGGCTCGATCTCGGCTCGCTGACCATCAAGACCGTACCGGACAAGGTCAGCAACCGAACGTTCGTCATCGGTCCCGACGGCAAGGTGCTCGGCCGCTACGACAAGATCCATCTCTTCGACGTCGCGCTCAAGAACGGGGAGCTCTATCGTGAATCGGCGACCGTGCGTCCCGGCGAATGCGCGAGTCTCGTCGATCTGCCCTGGGGCCGGCTCGGGCTCACCATCTGCTACGACGTGCGCTTCCCGCACCTCTATCGCTGCCTCGCGCAGGCCGGCGCCGATTTCCTCGCGATTCCCGCGGCGTTCACCGCGACGACGGGCGAGGCTCACTGGCACGTGCTCGTGCGGGCGCGCGCGATCGAGAACGGCTGCTTCGTATTCGCGGCGGGGCAATGCGGTCAGCGGCCCTGGGGGCGGCGCACGTATGGACATTCGCTCGTCGTCGATCCGTGGGGCCGCGTGCTCGCCGACGGCGGCGACGACGTCGGAATCATCCTAGCGACGATCGATCCCGCGCTCGTGCAAGAGGCGCGCGCGATGATCCCGTCGCTAAGCCACGACCGGCCGATACGCGCGCGGCCTTGAGGCCGCTGCCGAATTCAGGGACGGTTCAGGACCGGGATTCCATGCTCGCCGTCTGACACGCTGCGGCGTGGTGCGGCTCCCGAACGGCAGGTAAGATGGATTTCATGAGGACAGCCTTGATCAACGCGATCATCGTCGCGGCGATGCTCGCCGCGGGCGCTGCGGCGTCCGCGGAGGAGTCGTCCGGTGCCGTGCCCGCGCCAGCGCCCGAACGCGTCGGCTCGAACGAAGCCGCGGCCATCGCGCGCAGCCAGAGCGGTGGTCGCGTGCTCGACGTGCGCCGCGCGACCGAGGACGGCCGTCCCTGCTATCTCGTCCGTCTGCTGCTCGCGGACGGGCGGGTCCGTATCGTGGTCGTGGATGCCGAGTCAGGCAAGGCGCGCTGAACGCGGGAGACATCGGACGTGCGAGTGCTGATCATCGAGGACGAAGCGCAGTTGCGCGAACAACTCGCTGCGCGGCTGCGCGCCGAAGGTTATGCCGTGGACGCCGCGGCCAACGGTCGCGACGGCGCCTATCTCGGCGCGGAATATCCGATCGACGTCGCGGTCGTCGATCTCGGCCTGCCCGATCAGCCGGGCACCGAGGTGATCAAGGGCTGGCGTGCGCGCGGGCTCAAGTTTCCGATCCTCATCCTCACGGCACGCGGGCGGTGGGAGGACAAAGTCGCGGGCCTCGAGATCGGTGCCGACGACTATCTCGTCAAACCGTTCCAGAGCGAGGAGCTCGTCGCGCGTCTGCGTGCGCTCGTGCGTCGCGCCGCGGGGTGGACGGATTCGAAGCTGCGCTGCGGACCGTTCGTGCTGAACACCGCCGCTAAGGAGCTCGCGGTCGACGGTGCGCCGGTCGAGATCACGGCCTTCGAGTACAAGGTGCTCGAGTACCTCATGCTCCACAGCGGGCGTGTGGTCTCGAAGTCCGAGCTCACGGATCATCTCTACGAGGACGACGCGGATCGCGACAGCAACGTGCTCGAGGTGATCATCGGTCGCCTGCGGCGCAAGCTCGATCCGGCGCGCATTCTGAACCCGGTCGAGACCGCGCGCGGCCAGGGCTATCGCTTCCGCTTCGAGCGCTCCGCCTCGCAAGACGGCGCACGCTGATCCCGCCGCGATCGCGGCCTGCGCACGCCGTACCGAGCCACTCCGCATGCTGCAATCACTGAGCTCACGCGTCGCGGTGACCGCGGGCGTCGTGCTCTTCGTCTTCCTGGGTTCCGCCGCATGGGTGCTCGACCGCGCGTTCTCCGATGCCGCGTTCACGGCGGTACGGGAGCGGCTCCAGGGCCGCATGTTCATGATCCTCGGCCTCGCCGAACTCGATTCACCGGCCGGCGAAGTGTTGCCCGCGGATCTCCCGGAAGCAACGCTGTCGATGACGGAATCGGGCAACTATGCGCAGATCCTCGGCGAGGACGATAAGCCCGTGTGGAAATCGCGCTCGATGCTCGGACTCGAGGTGCCGCCACCGTCCGAGGCGGCGGTCGGCAAATACGTCTTCGAGGAGTTGCGTGCCTCGACCGGTGAGGCGCTCGCCTGCCTCGGCTACACGATCCTCTGGGAAGGACGCGGCGCGTCGAAGCCCGCGCCGTACGCAATCCAGGTCTGCGACAACCGCAAGGGTTATCGCGCACAGATCCGCGATTTCCGCAGCCGGCTCTCGCTCTGGCTCGGCGGCATCGTCGTCGGTCTGCTCGCGCTGCAGACGCTGATCCTGCGCTGGGGCTTGAAGCCGTTGCGGCAGGTCGCGGTCGAAGTGCGCGACATCGAGGCCGGCGAGCAGAGCGAGCTCTCGGGAAATTATCCGCAGGAGTTGCAGGCGCTCACGGAGAACCTCAATGCGCTGATCCGTGCGCGAGACGCGAATCTGCAACGTCAACGCAATGCGCTCGGCGACCTCGCGCATAGCCTCAAGACTCCGCTCGCCGTGATGCGCTCGACGCTCGAAGCCGAACCTGCGTCCTCGCGCGTGGCCGAATTGCTGCGCGATCCGATCGAGCAGCTCGATGCGACGATCCGCTATCAGCTCCAACGCGCGGCCACCGGCGGCCGGCAGGCGCTCGGGCCTTCGATCGAAGTCGCGCCCGCAGTGGAACGCATCGCCCGCTCGTTGCGCAAGGTGTACGCAGAGCGCGGCCTCGAGATTGCGGTGAATGTCGTCGCCGAAGCACGCTTCTTCGGTGACCAGGGTGACCTGATGGAGATCGTCGGCAACCTCGCGGACAATGCGTGCAAGTGGGCGAAGAGCCGTGTCGGGATCGCGGTGACGATCGAGGTCGCGGGCGGCCAGCGTCGCGCGCCCCTCGTCATCGAAATCAGCGACGATGGCCCGGGCTTTCCGCCGGACCGCGTCGCCGAGGCCCTCGGCCGCGGCGCGCGTCTCGACGAATCGCGGGAAGGGCACGGCATCGGGCTCGCCGTCGTGCGTGAGATCGTCGAGGACGGATACCAGGGCACACTGAAAATCGACTCGGGCGCCGGCGGCACTCGCATCGAGGTCCGGCTCGCGTTCGTGTGAGGGGCGCTGGCGACCCGGGGCCGGATTCTGCTGCTATAATCCGCGCTCTTTCATGGGCGGGACTTATGACTTCTTTCGTGCCGATCAATGCCGAGGCGCCGATCATCGTCTCGGGCCGACGCAAGCATGCCTACGACTACGACGAGCTCATCGGCTGCGGGCACGGCGGGCTGTTCGGACCCGGCAATGCACAATTGCCGCTGCCGCCCATGCTGATGTTCGATCGCATCCTGAAAATCGACGACGTCGGCGGCAAGCACAATCGCGGCGAGATCATCGCGGAGCTCGACATCAAGCCCGAGCTCTGGTTCTTCCAATGCCACTTCGAGCGTGATCCGGTAATGCCGGGTTGTCTCGGGCTGGACGCGATGTGGCAGCTCATCGGGTTCTTTCTCGCCTGGAAGGGCGGGCTCGGCCGCGGCCGGGCGCTCGGCGGTTCGGAGATCCAGTTCACGGGACAGGTCACGCCCGACCGCCGCAAGGTCACCTATCGCATCGACTTGAAGCGCATCGTGCAGCGCGCGCTCGTGATGGGCCTCGCGGATGCGACCATGGAAGTGGACGGCGAGCAAATCTATGCGGGCTCGAATCTCCGCGTAGGACTCTTCACGGAAATGTGAGCGGCGCGCGACGCGCCGCTTTTCCGATCCTGTTTGTGCCCGTCTACGCGCCGAAGCCCGCGAGTACTTTTCGCGCCGCGCTGAGCGTGCGGTCGATGGCCGTCGCATCGTGCGCGGCCGACACGAAACCCGCTTCATAGGCCGAAGGCGCAAGGTAGACGCCGGCCTCGATCATGCCGTGGAAGAAGCGCTTGAAGCGCGCGATGTCGCAAGCCGCGACGTCCGCGTAGCGCGTCACGCGGGCGGCTTCCGTGAAGAAGATGCCGAACATGCCGGTGACGTGATTCACGCACAGCGGCACGCCGCACTCCCGCGCGACACCGAGGAGACCCTCGGCGAGCGCGCGGGTCGCGGCTTCGAGGCGCTCGTGAAAGCCCGGCTCGGCGACCAGCTCGAGCGTCGCGAGGCCGCAGGCCATGCTGATCGGGTTGCCCGAGAGCGTACCGGCCTGGTAGATGTTGCCGCTCGGCGCAATGCGATCCATGTGCTGCGCCGGACCTGCGAACGCGCCGACCGGCAGGCCGCCGCCGATGACTTTTCCGAGCACCGTCAGATCCGGGGTTATGCCGTAGAGACCCTGCGCACTGCAGGGATGGACGCGGAAGCCGGTCATCACCTCGTCGAAGATGAGCAGGCTGCCGTGTCCGGCTGTCACTTCGCGCAGGCCTTCGAGGAATCCGGGCTCCGGGGGAATGCAGTTCATGTTGCCCGCGACGGGTTCGACGATCACGGCCGCGATTTCATCGCCGACCTCGGCGAAGAGACTGCGCACCTGCTCGATGTCGTTGTAGGCGACGGTGAGGGTCAGCCTGGCGAGGTCGGCGGGGACGCCCGGGGAGGTCGGGATCCCGAAAGTCAGCGCGCCCGAACCGGCTTTCACGAGCAGCGAATCCGCGTGGCCGTGATAGCAACCCTCGAACTTCACTATCTTGTCGCGGCCGGTGATGCCGCGGGCGAGGCGGATCGCACTCATCGCGGCCTCAGTGCCGGAACTCACCATGCGCACGCGCTCGGCGCTCGGAATCATCGCGCAGACGCGGCGGGCGAGTTCGGTCTCGATGGCCGTCGGCGTGCCGAAGCCGAGACCCTTCTCGAGCTGCTTGCGGACAGCGGCGAGCACTCTCGGATGTGAGTGGCCGACGATCATCGGCCCCCAGCTGCCGACGTAGTCGACGTAGCTGCACCCATCCGCGTCGTAGACGTAAGGACCTTCGCCGCGCTCCATGAACAGCGGGGTGCCGCCGACGCCGCCGAAAGCGCGCACCGGCGAGTTCACGCCGCCTGGGATGTAATGCTTCGCCTCGGCGAAAAGCTGTTCGGAACGCTCATGCATGATGGGATTCGGCTCCATGGTCTTCGAAGATGGCGTGGTAGCGGCGTGCTGCCGCGACGATGTCCGTGGCGTCGAAAATCCCGCTGATCACGGCGAGGAAGTCCGCGCCGGCGGCGCGCAGCGCGCCGCCATTCTCGGGGGTAATTCCCCCTATCGCAACGAGCGGCACCTCGAGCAGCCGGCGCGCTTCCTCGAGCACGGAAAGCGGGCAGGGTGGAGCGTCGGGCTTCGTCCGGGATGGGAAGAAACTACCGAAGGCTACGTAGCTCGCGCCGGCGGCGGTGGCCTCGAGCGCACGTTCGACCGAACGGTAGCACGAGACACCGACTATGAAATCCGGCCCCAACTCCGACCTCAGGCCGCGGAAGTCGCCGTCTTCACGTCCCAGATGGACGCCGTCCGCCGCAATCGCGCGGGCGAGCGGCAGATCGTCGTTGACGATGAAGCAGGCGCCGAGCTCGCGGGCAACGCGGCATGCGGCGGCGGCTTCGCGTCGCTGCACGGCGGCTGCGACGTATTTTCGGCGGTATTGGATGACGCGCGCACCGCCCTCGATGGCCTGCGCGACGGCGTCACAGAACTCGGCCGGTGACCCTGCGCGGTCGCTCGTGATGGCATACACCCCGCTGGGCGGCAAGCGCCGGGGCTCAGTCATCATCGCCCTCCGTCTCCTGTGGCCGCCGCCCTGGAATGCGCTGTGCGCCGCCGACGTCGATCGCGCAGGCCAGCGTGCGCCACGTGTAGGACTGAGCCGCGGACACCGCTTCGTCGAGCGTATGCCCTTTCGCGCAATACGCCGCGATGCTGCTCGCAAGCGTGCATCCCGAACCATGGTAGTGACCGGGCAGTCGGGGCCACTCATAAGCATTCACGAGTTCGCCATCGCGATAGAGATAGTTGTGGACGATGCGGGTCGGTTCGTCCGCGCCGGTCAGCAGGACGTGTCGCGCCCCCGCTGAGCACAGACGGCGGGCGACATCGTCGCGTTCCTGCTCGCCGGTCAGGCGCCGGCCTTCGTTCAAATTCGGCGTGAGCAGCGTGGCGCGCGGCGCGAGGCGCTCGAGGATCGCTGCCGCGACGTCGGCTGCAGCGAGTTCGCCGCCGGCGCCGGCGGCGAGCACGGGATCGACGATGACGGGTACGTCGGGCGGCAGGCGTTCGAGGACGCGCAGCAGGGGCTCGACTGCAGACGCTGCGCCGAGGAGGCCGATCTTGCAGGCGTCGAAACGACGGAAATCGTCGATGACCGCATTCGCCTGCGCGGCAATGAACGCGGGGTCGACCGGCGCCAGCGACCGGACGCCGCGCGTGTTCTGAGCGGTGAGCGTGGTGACGACGCTCGCGGCGTGGCAGCCAAGGGCGAGACAGGCCTCGATGTCGGCCTGGATGCCGGCGCCACTCGGGTCGTGGCCGCCGATTACCAGCACCAGCGGCGTCGGTTCGTGCATTGGCGTTTCCTGGACAGCGGCACTCGGCCGCGGACACTCGATTCTAACGCAGCGTCCCGGGCCGGGCGCGCCTCACCAGAGGGCGGGCTTGAGTATCGCGAGAAAGACGACGGGAAAGAGGATGAATACGGGCAGCTCGTTCAGCCACCGGTAAAAGACGTGCCCGTATACGTTACGGTCGTCCTTGAAGGTCCGCACCAGGCGGCCGAGGTAGAGGTGGTAGATGCCGAGCAGCACGACGAGCGCAATCTTGATGTGCAGCCAGTGCATCGCCGCAAATGCGGATGCGCCCAGCAGCCAGATCATCCAGACGCCGATCAGCACCGTGAGCACCGCGCCGATTCCCATGATGGCGTAGAGCTTGCGCTCCATGACCTTGAAGCGCTCGCTCGCGGCCGCTTCGTTGCCTGTCATTGCGTGATAGACGAACAGGCGGGGCAGGTAGAACAGCCCCGCGAACCAGGTCACCATGAAAATCACGTGCAGGGCTTTGGCGGACAGGTACAGCATGCGCGGGCGCTTCCTCTCAGAGCGCGGGAGTTTGCGGCTCGCTCACGAGTGTCCCGGCAGTTGCGGCGGAGTTTCCACCTCGCCGCCGAAGAAGCGGCGGATCCGGGCACCGAGCCTCGCGATGCCGCGCCAGAGACGGGGCAGGGCCCAGATTGTCAGAGCCAGCGCCAATGCGAGCAGGACGAGAAAGACCAGCGGATGGCGCAGTGCCGTCCACAGCGCGCCGACGACCACCACGTCCTCGCCTAGGGAGGCGGCCCAGTTGGTGAACGGTTCCGGCGAGGTGTTGATCAGGATGCGGCTGCCGGCTTTCGTGATGTGACTCGCCGCAGCCAGGCCGCCGCCGAGGAGGAACGCGGCGATTTGCAGCGCAGGATCCATGTGGCCGAACGTGGCGGCCGCTAGAATCGCGCCGGCCGGAATACGGATGAAGCTGTGGATCGCATCCCACGCGGAATCGACGCCCGGTGTCTTGTCCGCGAAGAACTCCACGCAGTACATGATGCCCGCGGCGATGATCACGAGCGGGTCGGTAAGGACCACGAGGTGCGGCGGCAGTTCGAGGTAGCCCGTGGCGCCGAGTGCGCCCAGCATGAAAAGCACCGCATAGGCGTTGATGCCGCTGGCCCAGGCTGCCCCTGCAGCAAGCGCTACGGTCGCCGTCATGTCCATCGTCCTCCTCCTCGCCGCACACGGCGGCATGCACGAATGCAGGATAGCGTATAGGCCGCGCCCGCCAAACGGCCCCTGAACGCACGCCGATTGACCCCGTTGCAGAACATGCCTACTCTGGCCCGCCTTCGCGCGGCCTGCGCGGCGCGAAAACCTCGATAAGTTCGGTGAATTTGCTATGAAACGTATCGGCATCGTCGGCGGTACCGGCTATACGGGCGCCGAGTTGATCAGGCTCGCGTTGACCCATGGAGAATTCGAGGTTGCGTGCGTCACGTCACGCGGCGATGCTGGAACTCCGGTGACGAAGGTGTGGCCCAGTTTCGCCGGGTTCCTCGATCTCGACTTCACCGAGCCCGATCCGGGCCGGCTCGCGGAGTGTGACCTCGTGTTCTTCGCGACGCCCAACGGCACCGCCATGACGGCCGCGCCTGAGCTGCTCGCCCGTGGCGTGCGCATCATCGATCTCTCCGCGGATTTCCGCCTGAAGTCGATTCCGAGCTGGGAGCACTGGTACGGCATGAAGCACGCGAGCCCGGCGCTCGTTGCGGAGGCGGTCTATGGTCTGCCCGAGTTGAATCGCGAGGCCATCACGGGCGCGCGGCTCGTCGCGAATCCCGGGTGCTACCCGACGGCGACCACGCTCGGCCTGATTCCGCTGCTCGAGGCCGGCATCGTCGAACCCAGGACCCTCATCGCCGATGCGAAGTCCGGCGTCAGTGGAGCCGGCCGCAAGGCCTCGCTCGCCCATCTCTACGGCGAGGTTGCCGAGAATTTCCACGCTTATGCCGTGGACGGCCACCGCCACTATCCCGAAATCGTGCAGACTTTGAACGCGGTAAGCGCCGAAGCCACGGACATCACGTTCGTGCCGCACCTCCTGCCGATGTTCAGGGGCATCCACGTGACACTCTACGCCAGGCTCCGGGAACGCGTAGCGGATCTGCAGGCGCTCTATGGTGCCCGTTACGACGGGCATCCGTTCGTGCGGATCGAGGAGGCGAACAGTCACCCTGATACGCGGGCGGTCTACGGCACCAACCTCTGCCGGATCTCTGTGCACCAGGTCAACGAGAACCAGCTCGTGGTGCTCTCGGTCATCGACAATCTGACGAAAGGTGCTGCGGGGCAGGCCGTGCAGAACGCGAACCTGATGTTCGGTTTCCCGGAGACGCAGGGACTCACCGCGCCCCCTATGGCGCCTTGAGCGAACCGTCGTCCCGGCTTAACCCACTGGGTCAAAAGTGATAAGGTCCGGCCCGGGTCTCCCGCGACCGCGAGAGACCGGCAGCCGTCGGTTCCTGGTTCGCGGGTGCGGGCCGCGCGGGACGTCTAGGAGAAGTGACAGCATAGAAGCCGGACGGGCCAGGCTCGTTTAAAACGTCATCGATTGAGCGGAACATCAGCATGCTAGGCAGAAAGAAGCGCAAGCCGAACAAGATCGACTCTCTGATCGGGCAGCACACCCAGATTGCGGGCGACCTCCGTTTCAGCGGCGGGCTGCACGTGGACGGTGCTGTGCGCGGGAACGTGGTGGCGGAATCCGACGAGCGCTCGATGCTCACGCTGAGCGAGCGCGGCACCATTGAGGGCGAGGTGAGAGTGCCCTACGTCATCCTCAACGGACTCGTAAAAGGGGACGTCTACGCGAGTGACCACGTCGAACTCGCCGCAAACGCCCGGGTCGAAGGTGACGTGTACTACAACCTCATCGAAATGGCGATGGGGGCCGAGGTGAACGGGAAGCTGGTGAGGATAGCGGAACCGGATCGGGCGCCGCTCGCCTTGAGCCACGCTGCGATCGAACCGGCGCAATAGTCCACAATCGCAGGCGCGACATTCTGGTCGCTGCGCGTGCATCAACTATCGAGAGGCATTCCATCATGGAACAAGTCCAGGCCGAAATCTTCACGCCCCTGATCTTCACCGACGCGGCGGCGGCGAAAGTGAAAGAACTGATCGATGAGGAAGGCGACGCCTCGCTGATGCTGCGCGTCTTCGTCTCTGGCGGCGGTTGCTCGGGCTTTCAGTACGGCTTTACGTTCGACGGACAGGAAGGCGACGGCGATACCGTAGTCGTCAATCAGGGTGTGAAGCTGCTCATCGATCCGATGAGCGTGCAATATCTGATGGGAGCGGAAATTGACTACACCGAAGGTCTGGAAGGCGCGCAGTTCGTGATCCGCAATCCAAATGCGACCACGACCTGCGGTTGCGGCTCGTCGTTCTCGGTCTGAATTTCCGGCGCCGGAGCGCCGCACCGCGCTCCGACTACTTTCAATCCGGTGCGTAGACGCCGCCCAGGATTACCGGGTGCGCCGCACCCGTCACCGTCGGCATATTGCCCGGCAGCCCGGCCAGCCGCCGATATGCGAGCCACGCGAAAGCCGTTGCTTCGACGAAATCGGGATCGAGTCCGCGCTCCAGCGTCGTCTCGACCGTTCTGCCCGGCAGATGTCGCCCGAGTTCCGACAACAGATGCGCGTTGTGCGCGCCGCCGCCGCAGACTGCCACGGCGCCACAGCCGGGCAACAATCGGGACACGGCATCTGCCACGCCGCGCGCGGTTAGAGCGGCGAGCGTTGCCTGCACGGTTGCCTCGGGCAACCGCGTGGCGTTACCGTGCCTCGCGAGCATTGCGTCGAGCCATGCCCGGTTGAAGTAATCCCGGCCGGTCGACTTGGGCGGGGGTAGTCCGAAATACGGATCGGTGAGCAGCGTAGCGAGCAGAGCCGGATCTACGTTGCCCTCGGCGGCGAATCCGCCGTCGTCGTCGCGCTGCTGGCCGCGCGCGCTTTGAATCCAAAGATCCATCAACGTGTTGCCCGGACCGCAGTCGAAGGCCAGGACCGGCCGCTCAGGTGCGGCCGGAAGCAGCGTCACGTTCGCTATGCCGCCGATGTTCACGATGGCGAGTGACTCACCAGGTCGTCGAAAAAACGCTTCGTGAAACGGCGGCACCAGCGGGGCGCCCTGGCCGCCGGCGGCAACGTCCTTGGCGCGGAAGTCTGCGACCGTCACGATGCGGGTGGCATGGGCAATCGAGCTCGGGTCGCCGATTTGCAGGCTGAAGGGCTCGCTTCCACCCGGTGCATGCCCGATCGTCTGGCCGTGGCTGCCGATCGCGGTAACGGCAGAGGACGGCGTTCCGCACTTGCGAAGCAGCGCAACGGCGGCGTCGGCGAAGGTCCGCCCCACGGCACTATGCAAGCGGCCGAGTTCGCCAATGGAATCGGGCCTGTCCGCGCGGACCAGCCTCTCGAGGCGCTGGCGAAGCGTTGCAGGGTAGGGATGAAGGTGGAACGCGCGTGGACCGATACCCGCGCCGTCGATGTCGACCAATGCCGCGTCGACTCCGTCCATGCTGGTGCCGGAGATGAGGCCGAGAAAGAGGGGCATGAGATCCCGCCGCGGGATCCGAGACTAATTCGCTTGCTTGCCGGCCGACCGGTTACGCGATCGCGAAGGTGCCGGCGTCTCGCCTGCCTGGGCAACCAAGCTGTTGTCACCGTTGCCCTGGCGCGCAGCGAGCGAGTTGAGGCGTTCGAACATCGAGGCGGACTTATTTTCGAAATCGGCGAAGTAGCGCTTGTCGAGCGGAATGGAATTCGGGAGCTTTACCGCCAGGGGATCGCGATGGACGCCGTTGATGCGGAATTCATAGTGCAGATGGGGACCGGTTGCGAGGCCCGTCTGACCTACATAGCCGATGGTCTGGCCTTGGCGCACGTGTTTGCCCGTCGCAACACCGCCAGCGAAGCGGGACATGTGGCCGTATAGCGTGCTGTACGTATCGCCGTGCTGCATGACGACGACGTTGCCGTAACCAATCTGCTGACCGACGAATGCGATCTTGCCATCGGCGGTTGCGCGAACCGGCGTGCCGGTCGGGGCGGCATAATCGACGCCCTTATGCGCACGAATCGTGTTCAGGATTGGATGGGCACGCGCCAACGAAAAGCGCGACGTGATACGCGTAAAATTCACGGGCGTACGCAGGAACGCTTTGCGCATCGCGTCGCCCTTGTCCGAGAAGTATCCTTCGACGCCGTCCTTGCCCTCGAAGTAAACCGCACGCAGCTTGCGGCCCTGGTTTACGAACTCGGCGGCGAGTATGCGGCCGTTCTTGATCTTCTCGCCGTTCTTGTAGATTTCCTCATAGATGACGCTGAACGTATCACCCTCGCGGAGATCCAAAGCGAAATCGACGTCCCAACCGAAGATGTCAGTGAGCTCCATGATGGTCCGGTCCGGCAATCCGGCTTCCTGACCATCGACGAACAAGGAACTCTTGATTTTCGCGAACGCGGACCCGACGCGAATCTCCGGATCGACCGCCACCATCTCGGTGGAGAAATCGTTGCCCAGACGCACGACGTGCAGCGACTGGCGGTAGTCGATCTCGTGAACGAGCTCTGCGAGACGACCATTATTCGTCTGAATTCTAAGCAGCTGACCTGGTTCGAGGTGCAGCAGACTTTCAACCGTTTTGCCCTTGTCCAGAATCTGGTGCAGGTCATTCTTTGACAAACCGACCCGACCGAAGATGAGAGAGAGGTTGTCTCCGGTTGCAACCGTTACGTTGAGCCAGTTGTCGCCGTCACCATCTTTCTGGACGCCGTTGGAACGCTCATCGCTGCTGGCATAGGTTTTCGGTACGCGCGGCTCGAATGGAATACGCGCGGAATTCCGGTCTTCCTCGTCCTGGACGAGGGCGCGGTCGGCAACGGGGGCCGGAGGTTCGTTTCGTACGTCGGTATCGTTTACGCTTGGTAAGTTGAGCGCGATGTCTTCGACGGAAGAGGTCTTTTCCAGCGTGGGCAAACGGACGTGCGAAATCGTGAGCACTCCGGCGAGTGCTCCCAGACCGAAGAGAGACGTCCACCCCCAGAACCGAGTCGAAGCCGGCCGGCGCCAACCGCCCCGGGACTCCGAGTAGTCTAGGACCAGACTGCCGTCATATTTGATTTTTTTGTAATAACCCACGGGCAGTCCTACCGATTCACGGCGCACACCATAGCCCGCACTGCGGGTGGGGTCAATGTGTCCGGATCATCTGCTTATGTTAGTCTGCGGGCCCCTAAGAGAGCTATTAAACGGACACGATCTAAATGCATGACGAAGCGTTCGAGCTCATCCGGCGAGGCGTGGCGGAAATCCTGCTTGAATCTGACCTCAAATCTCGGCTGGCGACCGGTCAGAAGCTGCGGATCAAGGCCGGTTTCGACCCTACGGCACCGGACCTGCACCTCGGGCATACGGTTCTGATCAATAAGATGCGGCAATTCCAAGACCTTGGGCACGAAGTCATATTCCTGATAGGAGATTTTACCGGGCTCATTGGAGATCCCTCCGGCAAGAGCGCTACGCGCCCCCCCCTCACCGAGGACGAAGTTGAAGCCAACGCCCGGACATATAAGGAGCAGGTCTTCAAAATCCTGGATCCGGACCGCACACGCGTGGTCTTCAATTCGGAGTGGATGAAGAAAATGGATGCCGTCGGGCTCATTCGACTGGCTTCAAGACATACCGTCGCTCGAATGCTCGAACGCGATGATTTCCACAGGCGGTACACCTCCGGAAAGTCCATTGCCGTGCACGAATTTCTGTACCCGCTTATTCAGGGCTACGACTCCGTGGCACTCGAAGCCGGTGTCGAATTGGGTGGCACCGACCAGAAATTCAATTTGCTGGTCGGCCGCCAGTTGCAGGAAAGCTTCGGCCAAATCCCCCAAGTCGTGCTGACTATGCCCTTGCTCGAGGGTCTGGACGGCATCCAGAAGATGTCGAAATCACTCAACAATTACGTGGGCATCAACGAGCTTCCAAATGAGATGTTTGGCAAGCTGATGTCCATCTCCGATTGTTTGATGTGGCGGTATTTCGACCTGCTCAGTTTGCGGCCAAGTAGCGAAATCGCCCTGTTACAGCGCCAAGTCGCGGAGGGGCGAAATCCAAGGGACGTAAAGATGGAACTAGCTTCCGAGATCGTCGCAAGGTTCCATGGGGTAGCCCATGGAGCGCGCGCGCAAGAGGAATTTTTGAGTCGCTTCTCCCGCGGCGCCTTGCCTGCTGATATCCGCGAGGTTGAACTGGACGCGGGTGAATTCGGCATTTCCGTTACCCAACTCCTAAAGTCTGCTGCTTTGAGTTCGAGCACATCCGAGGCCCGGAGACTAATTAAGCAAGGCGGGGTACGCGTCGAACAGGAGCGTTTGGCGGACGAGAACCTGGTTTTCCGACGCGGGTTCGAAGGGATTGTGCAGGTTGGCAAACACCGGGCCGCTCGCATACGCTTGAAATGACCATGAGTAAGAAGGGGCGCAGCATCTTTTTTAAGTTGTACAAATAGTTAGAGCGCCCGGCGAAATAATTGAAGTTTTTTGAGCCGGGGGTGTTGACGGACCTTTCAGGGTGCGTATAATGCGCGCCTCTTCCAGCGGGGAACACATCCCCGCCGCTCTTTAAAAAATAGTCTGACCAAACAATTTGTGTGGGCGCTAACGTCGAGTTCGGTGTCATCAAGAGACCCGATGAGTCGATAGAGGCGCAAATGCCAACGTTGAGCTTGTCAAACTAGATTGTCCGACGAAAGTCGGACGAAAACTTCAACTGAAGAGTTTGATCCTGGCTCAGATTGAACGCTGGCGGCATGCTTAACACATGCAAGTCGAACGGTAACGCGGGGGCAACCCTGGCGACGAGTGGCGGACGGGTGAGTAATGCTTAGGAATCTG
>JACQWY010000062.1 GCA_016209015.1 Gammaproteobacteria bacterium
CGGACCTACGGAATCCGAACCTCGCTGCGACGTCGGTCCGGGATCTCTCCTTGAAATATACTCATGAGTAGTTTTAACTACTGATGAGTATATTCATGTGGGCGGCCCTTGCCGCAGGCCTCATCAGGAGCCAGACGATGGATTTCAAGCTCGATCCCGCCATCGAAGACTATCGCCTCCGGGTGCGCGATTTCGTGGCCCGCCACATCCTGCCGCTGGAGAGCGACCGCGCGAATTTCGGGCCGGAGGAGAATATCGCGCTGCCCGTGCTCGAGGCGGTGCGAGCGAAAGTCAGGGCCGCCGGCCTGTGGGCGCTGCAGATGCCGGTCGAACGCGGCGGCCAGGGCCTGGCGCTGAGCGGCATCGCGCCGTGCTACGAGGAGATGAACCGCTCGATCTTCGGGCCGGTGTGCTTCAACTGCGCGGCGCCGGACGACGGCAACATGCTCGTGCTCGAGAAGGTGCTGAGCGAGCCGCAGAAGGAGCGCTGGCTGCAGCCGATCGTCGACGGCGAGTGTCAGTCCGCGTTCGCCATGACCGAGCCCCACCCGGGCGGCGGCTCGGATCCCTCGATGATCCGCACCACCGCCGAGAAGCGCGGCGCGAAATGGGTCGTGCACGGCCGGAAATGGTTCATCACCGGGGCGGCGAATGCACGTCACTTCATCCTCGTCGCACGCACCTCCGACGACAGGCGCCATGGCCTGACGGCCTTCCTCCATCACGCCGATCAACCCGGCTGGCGCATCGAGCGGCGCATCCCGATCATGGGACCGGAGGACCACGGCGGTCATTGCGAAATCGTCTACGACGGTCTCGAAATCCCGGCCGGGCAGGTGCTGATCGGCGAGGGCGCCGGTCTGAAGCTCACGCAGATGCGGCTCGGGCCGGCGCGGCTCACGCACTGCATGCGCTGGACCGGTATGGCGAAACGCGCGCTCGAGATCGCCGCGGACTACATCGGCGAGCGCGAGAGCTTCGGCATGAAGCTCGCGGAGCACGAAGGCGTGCAGTGGATGATCGGCGGCGCGGCCATGACGGTCGACATCGGCCGCCTGCTCACCATGCGCGCGGCCTGGCTGCTCGATCAGGGCCGGCTCGCGCGCAAGGAAGTCTCCATGGCGAAAGTCGCGGTGTCCGAGGCCTTGCACGAGGCCGTCGACACCGCGCTGCAGCTCTGCGGCGCGCAGGGCTACTCGAAGGATCTGCCGCTCGAATGGATGTATCGCTATGCGCGGCTCGCGCGCCTCGGTGACGGCGCTTCCGAGATCCACAGGATGGTGCTCTCGCGCAGCCTGCTCAGTGAGCGTCAGGAGTTCTGGACGTGGGCCTGAGCGTCACCGCGGCGACGGCCGCGCTCGAAGCGTTCCTCGCCCGCTCGGCGGCGGCGCAGTGCGCGCGCATCGCGCATGCCACACCGCTCACGGGCGGCACGCTCCACGAGAACTGGCGCCTCGCGGTCGACTTCGACGGCGGCACGCTGCCCGGCCGGCAGGAGCTCGTGCTGCGCGCCGACCGGCCCGTCTGCCTCGCGGGCTGCCTGTCGCGGCGTGAGGAGTTCGAAGTGATGAAGGCGGTGTGGAGCGCGGGCGTCAGCGTGCCCGAGCCGCTGTGGGTCGCGGGCGCCCGGGGACCGCTCGGTCGCGAGTTCTTCGTCATGCGCTGGCTCGCCGGCACGGCCGCGCCGGAGGAAGTGATCGCGCGCGCGGCGGACGCGGCAGCCGGCGAACGGCTCGCGCGTCAGCTCGGCACGGAGCTCGCGCTCATCCAGCGCCTGCGCCCCGGCGACGACAGGCTGCCGTTCCTCGCGCCCGCGGTGCCCGATCGCGCCCAGGCGCTCATCGCCGCGACGCGCGCCTATCTCGATGCGTGCCCGACGCCGCATCCCGTCATCGAATGGGGGCTGCGCTGGCTCGAGCTCAACAAGCCGCGGCCGGCGGGCGCCGTACTCGTGCACGGCGACTTCCGCACCGGCAATTATCTCGCGGACGGCGGCGAGCTCGTCGCGATCCTCGATTGGGAGCTCGCCGCGTGGGGACATCCGCTCGAGGATCTCGGCTGGTTCTGCATGCGCTTCTGGCGGCTCGATGCCGTCGACCACGCCGCCGGCGGCATCGCCCGGCGCGAGCCGCTGCTCGCGGGCTACGCGGCCGCCGGGGGCAGCCCGGTGGATCGCGAAGCCCTGCACTACTGGGAAGTGATGGCGAACGTGCGCTGGGCGGCGATATCGATCCAGCAGGCGGAACGTCACCTCAGCGGCACCGACAAATCGCTCGAGCTCTGCCTGATCGGCCGGCGCACCGCTGAAATCGAGCTCGAATCATTGCAGCTCATCGCTGCCGATACCGCACGGAGATCCTGTCATGCGTGACGCGCCCGACGCCGACAACCTGCTCGGCACAGCCCGCGACAGCCTGCTCGCGAACATCCTGCCCGTGGTGGCACCGGCGCAGCGCCGCGAAATCCTCATGATCGCGAATGCGATCGCAATCGCGCGCCGTTCGCTCGCGGCGGGCGAGGCACCGCTGCTCGCCGAGCTCGCGGCCTTGCGCGCGCTCTATCCGCAGCCGGGGGGCGGGGAGACGCGCAGTCTCGCGACCGATGCCGAGCTCGCGGCGCTCAATGCGCGACTCGTGCGCGACATCCGGCGCGGCGCCTTCGACGCCCCGGGTTGCGTGCGCAGCACCGTCGAAGCCCTGCTGCGGGAGGCCGTCGTGCACAAGCTGCGCGAAAACCGCCCGAAGCTCCTCGGCGCGGAAACGCACTGAGCGCGGGGCGGCGTTCACGCAACACGTCGATGCCCGAAGTGCGTTGATCGAAGTCAAGCGCGCGCAGTCGGCGGAAGTGGTACTAATGAGTACGAAAATATACCGAATGGTAGAGTCGGCCTGCAGACGAGCCGGTTTGCGGATGGGAGGAAGAGATGCACGTCGTCCATTCAGCCGGGGATAGCCGGGCACGGGGCGTGGCAATGCGTGCCAGGCGGCCGCCCCGTCTCGCCGAGTTCATGTCCAGGATCGGGATCCGGGTGCGCGGCGCGGCGGCTTACGAACGCCTGCTGCATGAAGCGGACGCGAAGCCCGAGACGTTCTGGCGCGAGGTGTTCGATTATTTCGGCATCCGGTTCGCAGCCCCGTGTACGCGGATCCTCGACACATCCTTCGGCATGCCGTGGACGGTGTGGTGCGTCGGCGGCGAGACGAATCTCGTTCATCACTGTCTCGATCGCCATCGCGATACGCCGGTCTGGACGAAGCCGGCGCTCGTGTGGCGGTCGGAGGACGGCCGCAGCGAGACGCTGAGCTACCGCGAGATCGACGCCGCGGTCTGCCGGCTCGCGATCGCGCTCTGCGCGCTCGGTGTCCGCCCCGGCGACGTCGTGGGCCTCCGCCTGCCGGGCATCAGTGAGGCCGTGATCGCGACGCTCGCGGTGCTCAAGATCGGCGCGGTACTGCTGCCGCTCGAGCGCACGCTCGGCGACGGCGAGCTCGCGCGGCGGCTCGGTGACGCGCAAGCCGTCGTCCTCGTGACCGCCGATCGCGACGAACGCGGTACGGCGACGGAAGCGCTCCGCACGGCCATCGCGGAGCTCCCCGATCTCCAGCACCACATCATCGTCTGCGAACGCGGCATGCCCATTGTCCGCCGCCGGCCGCGCATCCAGCGCTGGCATCGCCTCGTCAGGCGCGGCGCCGCGGCACTCCCGACCCTCACGCGCCCCGCGGATGCGCCGGCGCTGATCGTCTACACGGAGGAGGGCAGCGGGCCCGCGGTCGCGACCGTGCAGACGCATGGCGGCTTCCTCGCGAAACTGCTCGTCGACTTCGGCTTGTGTCTCGACTGGCGGCAGGAGGATCGCGTGGCGTGGATCGCGGATCCCGGCACCCTCGCCGGACCGCTGCAGATCGTCGCGACGACGCTGCTCGGCGCGACGCTGATCCTCGCGGGCGACGATGAATCGGCCGCGTGGCGGTTCGCCGGCGCGTGCGAGGCGAGCGTGCTCGCGCTCGACTGCGACCGGATCGATCCGCGCGTCGCGGCCGACGCTGCCGCCGTCGCAGCCGCCGTCTCGCCGGCCCTGCGCGAAGTCGTCGCCGTCGGCACCGGCTCGCATGCGGACGCGCACCCGTGGATCACGGCCCGGCTGTGTCGCGACAGCGTGCCGCTGCTGCGCTACGAGACCTGCATCGCGCTCGGCGGCGGGGTGTTGACCGGCACGCTGCTCCACGGCGCGGGATGCGTGCCCGTGCCGGGATGTCGCCTCGATCTCGTCGCGGCGCGGGGCGACGCCCATGCGGACGCGGCCAGCGGCGCGCTCGTGCTGCGCCGGCCGTACATCGCGCTTACGCGCGGCCTGTGGAACGACCCCGCCCGCTACCTCGTACGCTATTGGAGCCGCGGTCCGGAGATCTGCGATCTCGGCCTGGCGGCGCGGCGCCGCGTCGACGGTAGCTGGTCCCTGATCGAGCGCATTCCGCCGCACCCCGGCCGGGCGCCCGGGGCCGGCGCCGCGAACCCGGTCGCGCTGCACAGCCCTGCCGTGACTCCCTCGGCCCTCGACATCGGCCGCCCCGCGCGGCATCCGGAGCAAGCGTCATGAACGAACGAGCCGAATACCCCGGTCAACGTCCCGCCGACCCGCGCAGCGCGCCGACGCTCGGTCAGAAGATCGCGGATCGCGATCGGCTCACCGGGGAGACGGGTCACTACTACGGCGTGCGCGAATTGTCGCTGCGCGAGCAGGATCCGCTGACTTACGAGCGCTTCTATTCCCGTCTGCAGGCGGCGTGCATGGCGGCCCGCGAGGTCGCGCGCTACGTCGCGGCGAGTCCCGGCGGGCGCGAGATGGGCGAAGCGGTGTGGGCGCTCGCGACGGCGGAGGGCGATTCGCTCGCGCTCTCCGAGGGCTTCGTCGCGCACTCGGCGGCGTTCCCCGTCGCGATCCGCTTCATGAGCGATCACGGTTACGAGACGAACCCGGGCTTCGCGGACGGCGACGTCTACGTCTCCGACGACGGACCGACCTGCGGCGCGCCGCATCCGGGCGACACTTACACCTACGTGCCGATCGTCCACGACGGCGAGCTCATCGGCTGGGCCTGCGCCATCAACCACATCATGGAAGTCGGCGCACCGCAGGCCGGAAGCTGGCCGATGTTCGCGATCGACACCTACATGGACGGCTTCCTCGTGCCGCCGACCCGCACCGGCGAGAACCTGCAGCAGTATGCGTGGTGGAACGAGCTGTGGAAGCGCCGCACGCGCGCCGGCGCGATGAACATCCTGGACGACAAGATGCGACTCGCGGGGTGCGCGATGATCCTGCGTGCGGTGCACGAGATCATCGCCGAGTTCGGCCGCGACTATTACGTGCAGGCGACGCGCGAAGTGATCGAGGAGAGCCGGCGGGTCGTGATGGACAACATCCGCAATTGGATGGTGCCGGGGACCTACGAGCAGGCCGCGTTCCGGATCTGCAAGTACAAGGGGCTGCAGAAGATCTGGGCACACGCGGACAAGGACAACGTCATCCACGTCCACCTCAAGGCGAGCCTCGACGAACGGGGCCGCTTCCACTGCGACATGGACGGCAGCTCGCGCTGGGGCTTCCACGCGTTCAACGGCTATCCCGGCGGCACGAGCGTCGCGCAGATGATGGCGCTGGCCGGCGCGCTCGGCTACAACACGAAGTTCACCTCGGGCGGCAATCTCGCGGTGACGAAGAACGCGCCCTACGGCTCGGTGTTCAATCCGGATACCACGATTGCCGCGCACACGAACGCCTGGGCGCAGATGATCCAGATCTCGGTCATGTCGTTCCAGACGCTGAACCGGTCGATGTTCCTGCGCGGCTATCTCGAGGAATCGTTCGCGGTCTCGGCGCCCTGGGATTCCGTGCAGGGCGACGGCGTGCTCGCCGACGGCACGCCCTACGGTTACACGAACTTCGAGCTGCTCGGCGCCTGCGCGCACGGCGCGTATGCGTATCGCGACGGCGATCCCGCGGTGTGGTTCATCGCGAGCCAGCTCTGCAACATGGGCAACTCCGAGGAATTCGAATATCTGATCCCGCCGCTGTTCCACCTCGGCCGCAAGCTCGAGCCCGGCGCCTGCGGCCACGGCAAGTACCGCGGCGGCATCGGCCTGAGCACCGTGCACATGGTGAAACAGCCCGGGCAGCGCTTCAGCGCCTCGCGCGCCGGCAGCGCGTGCGCGTTCTTCACGGAGAATGCCGCGGGCATGTTCGGCGGCTATCCGAGCCCCGGCGCGGTGACTGCCGTCGCGCAGGGCACGAATCTGCCGGCGTTGATCGCCGCCGGCGACACGCCGCGCACGCTGAACGAGATGGTGGGTTACGCGCAGGACGGCAGGCTCGAGGCCGAGCGCCTCGAGGTCTGGAAGTCCGATGCCCCCGAGCACACGCTCCACGAGAACGACCTGTGGGCGCAGATCGCCGGCATGGGCGGCGGCTGGGGCGATCCCCTGGAACGCGATCCCGGGCTCGTGCTCGCCGACCTCGAGAGCGGGCAGGTGCCGGAAGCGTTCGCGACGCGTCTGCACGGCGTCGTCATCGTGCACGGCGACGGGCCGCCGCAGGTCGATTACGAGGCGACGGCGGCGCGGCGCAGGCAGCTCCGCGGGCAGCGCCGCCTGCAATCGATTCCGGTGCGTGGCTGGTGGGCGATGCACCGTCTGCGCGTGCTCGCGAAGGAAGCGCCGGAGCCGATCGCCGACATGTGGCGGAGCGCGACGAGCTTTCCCGACTACGCGCGCTACTACCGCGACTTCTGGCAGCTTCCGGAAACGTTCCGGTGGTAGCCGTCGACATCCGATCCCCGGACGTGGGCCGCACGGCGGCGGCGAGGAGAACGCAATGGAGAGAGTGAGCACAGAGCAGCTCCGCCAGCTCGTCGAAGGCGATTTGAGCCGCGACGACGCGCGCACGCTGCTGAAGATGAATCCCAAGGATCCGGAGCGCTTCTGGACCTATCTCGAAGTGCTGCAGGCGCGCGTCGCGTGGTCCGATCGGATCCTGCTGCGCCTCTCGGACCATCTATACGTCGTCGCGAAATCCACCGGCGGACGCGTCGTCAAATGCGACTGCGGCCACGAGCTCGGCGACTACCGCGCGAACTGGAAGACGGAGTGCAAGGTGCGCGTGCGCGTGACGGACGCCGAGTTCAACGAGGTCTACTATCCGCCGGCGCTCGCGCCGGAACCGGGGTACAGCGAAATCCGCGAGTTCTTCTGCCCGGGCTGCTACACCCAGCTCGCCGTCGAGGCCGTGCCGCCCGGCTATCCGCTGATCTTCGAAGTCCTGCCCGATCTCGACCGCTTCTACCGCGACTTCCTCGGCCGGCCGCTCGCGGACGAGGATCCGGGCTGGTACGTCGATCACACGACCGCGAAGGCCGCCGAGTGGCTGAAAGAATGGTGAGCACGGCATGGGAGACACGGGCATGAGCATTTCGGCACAGACCGCCGCCCCGCACCGCGAATTCATCCTCGCCCTCGACGCGGGCGGGACGATGACGGACACGATCCTCGTGCTCGCCGACGGTTCGTTCAAGGTCGGCAAGTCGCTCACGAACCGCGCCGACGAACCGGCGAGTTATCTCGAATCGGTCGCCGACGCGGCGGCAGCGCTCGGCCTGTCGTCGAGCGAGGCGCACAGCCGCACGGCGGTCTCGATCTATGCCGGCACGGGCATGCTCAACACGCTGCTCACCGGCACGGGGCGGCGCGCCGGACTGCTCGTGACGCGCGGCTTCGAGGACATCACGATCATCGAGGGCGGCCTGACGTATCTCGGCCAGGCGCAGCACGACATGCTGCACAACCAGTTGCACGAGCATACGCGGCCGATGATGGACTCGCGGAACGTGCGCGGCATCAGCGAACGCACGTGCGTCGGTTCGTACTTCATGGACAAGCACCTGCCGCCGGGGGAGATCCTCTTCCCGGTGAACGAGCGGCAGGTTCGCGAGGCGGTGCGCGAGCTGCTCGCCGCCGGCATAGAGATCCTCGGCATCCTGTTCACCGGCGCGTTCGTCAATCCCGCGAACGAAGCGCAGGCGAAAGCGGTCGCGATCGCGGCGATCGCGGAGGCCGGCGCCGCGATTCCGGTCGTGTGCTCGCACGAAGTCGCGCCGGTGCTGAAAGAGAACAACCGGATGAAGAGCCTGCTGCTGCAGATCACGGCCGCGGAGCACACCCGCAGCGCGCTGCAGGCGGTGGAGCGCGCGGCCCGGCGCGACGGCTACGACGGGCAGCTCCTGACCCTGCTGTCCTACGGCGGCGCCGTGAACGTCAGCTATCCGCGGCTCTACGAGACCGTGATTTCCGGGCCCATCGGCGGCCTGATGGCGGGCCAGATCCTGTCGCGGCGCCTCGGCATCCAGAAGCTTCTGTGCAGCGACATGGGCGGCACGAGCTTCGACGTCGGGCTCGTCGTCGATCATCAGATCCCGATCCGCAAGGACCCGGACTTCGCGGGCCACCGCCTCGCGCTGCCCATGGTGGCGCTCGATTCCGTCGGCGCGGGCGCGGGCTCGGCGGTATGGCTCGACAAGTACAAGCGCCTGCACGTCGGACCCGAGAGCGCGGGGGCCGCGGTCGGCTGCTGCTACGAGTACGACAAGCTCACCGTCACGGACGTCAACGTCGTGATGGGCTACGTCGACCCGGACTACTTTCTCGGCGGCAAGGTGCGGCTCGACCGGGCGCGCGCGAGCGCGGCGCTCGAGGAGCAGATCGCCCGCCCGCTCGGCCTCGATCTCTACGCCGCGGGCGCGGGGATCCTCGAGGTGATCAACACGAACATGCGCGAGACCGTGCAGACCATGATGCTCGCGAAGGGCTACGAGCCGAGCGAGTTCACGGTGCTCTGCTACGGCGGTGCCGGGCCGGTGCACATGTGGGGCTATACCGAAGGCCTCGGCGTCGCGGACGTCATCACCGTGCCGTATGCCGCCGCGTTCTCGGCGTTCGGCGCGGCCTGCGCGGAGTACATGCACCGCTACCACCGCGGCCTCGTGATCGCGATCCCGAACGAGGCCGGCGCGGACGACAAGCGGCGGATCGGCGCGGAGATCGACGCGGCCTTCCGCGCGCTCGAGGACAACGCCCGTCGCGAGCTCGCCGAGGAGGGCGCGGATCTCGCGGGGCTGCACTTCGACTACGGAATCTACGCGCGCTACATCGGCCAGCTCGAGAGCTTCGACACGCCGCTCGATTTCGGCCAGACCCGCGAGCCCGGGGACGTCGATCGTCTCGTCGCGGCGTTCGAGGACACGTACACGAAGATCTACCCGGCGGGGGCGCGTTTCCCCGAGGTCGGCTATGCGATATCCGAGGTCTACGTGAAGGCGACCGTACCGAAAGCGATGCCCGTGATGCGCCGGCATACCCTGGTCTGCGCGAAGCCGGCGGATTCGGCGTACGTCGGCAGCCGCCGGGTCTGTCATCGCGGCGAGCTCCACGAGTTCGGCGTCTGGCAGATGGGCGAGCTCGCGGCCGGCAACGTCGTCGCCGGGCCCGCGATCATCCGCGATCCCATGACGACGGTCGTCGTGCCGCCCGGCAAGCGCATCGAGATCGACGAGTACGAGGTGCTGCACTACCGCTGAAGAAGTGCCGCAGCCGCCGTAGGTCCGTATATGGACGCTCCCACATTGCCAAGTAGTCAGTAGGTATGGCGCGAGAGGGTCGATTGCGGCCGTATATCCGGACTTGAGCTGCGCATAGGCGCGCTGTCCCTGATGGATTTCGCGGATTGGCGCCC
>JACQWY010000063.1 GCA_016209015.1 Gammaproteobacteria bacterium
CAAATCGATGCCGAGGGTAGTAATCTTCATGGCGGACGCTCCTACTCGTTGAGTGTTGATTGACATCTCCACTATGGCACCTAGATGCCGATTAAGAGTGGGAGCGTCCATTCCATTGATTAGCGCAAGCGTAATCGGACGCTCCTCGGGCGATGACGCCGTGCCGAACGTCCGATTACGCCTGCGGCAAAAACGTCCGATTACGCCTGCGGCTAATCGGACCTACGAAGTGCGGCCCATCGGTCGCGGTCTTCGTATTTGTGGCTCCGGACCCCTTCGTTTCGACGCTCGGGAAGCCGGGGTATGACCCGCGTGGATCACCTGCCGAAGCAAGTTACCCACACGCGTCAGACCCCTTTCCCCTCACCTTCCGTCACATCGCGAAATGCTTCTTCACGAACGCGGTCTGATCGTCGACGAGCTGGCGGGCCTCCGGGATGATCTTGCCCATCAGCATGAAGCCGTGGAAGACGCCCGCGTAGCGGCGCTGATCGACTTCCACGCCGGCGGCCTTCATCTTCGCCGCGTAGCTCTCGCCCTCGTCGCGCAGCGGATCGAATTCCGCGGTCGAGACGAACGCCGGCGGCAGGCCGGCGAGGCTCTCGGCGTAGAGCGGTGAGACGATGGGGTTCTTCTTGTCGTTCTTGCCGAGGTAGTGATTCCAGAACCACGACATCTCCGCCTCGCCGAGGATCGGCGCGGTCGCGTTCTCCTTGATCGAGGCATGGCTCATCGTGCCGTCCGTCGCCGGATAGGTGAGGAGCTGCAGGGCGAGCTTCGGGCTCTTGCGATCGCGCGCGAGCTGCGCGACGACGGCCGCGAGATTGCCGCCCGCGCTGTCACCGACGACGCCGAGCTTCGCCGTGTCGACGCCGAACGAGCCGCCATTCGCGGCGACCCACTGCAAGGCCGCGTAGCAGTCCTCGGCCGCGGTCGGCGCGGGGAACTCGGGCGCCTTGCGGTATTCGACCGCGACGACGACGCAGCCCGTGCGGTTCGCGAGCTGGCGACAGTAACCGTCGTGCGTGTCGAGATTCAGGTACACCCAGCCGCCGCCGTGGAAATGCACGAGCGCCGGGCGGTTGCCTGCCGTCTGCGGCGCGTAGATGCGGATCGGGATGTCGCCGCCGGAGACGGGAATGCGGCGGTCCTCGATGCGCGTGACGGGCTCCTGATCCTCGGGCTTCGTCTTGAAGACGGCGTTGAAATAGTCCCGGCCTTCGGCGGCGGGCAGCTCGTGCAGCGCCTTGACGCCGGCGTCCTTGAGCACTTGCAGCACGACTAGTGATTCCGCGGTCAACGGCATGGTTCTCTCTCCTCGTAATGTGATGGCGGGCCCGACGTCGCGCGGCGCGGAGCCGGGACGCGGGGAACGCGCGTGATCGTTGTGATGGTGATGCCGGCGGGCGCCGGCGGTGGGGTTCGCCCTGACCCCACAGTAACGGCGGCAGGTCCATTTTTCCAGTCCCGTGTCCCGCATCACGGGCGAGTGTTACGCTACCGGCCCACGCGGCTCGGGCGAGTGCAAACGTCCCGCAGCGCGGCATCGAGGAAGCACGATAACGAGGGGAGGAATGGCAATGTCTGTGGCCCTGTCCGTCGAAGACCTGCTCGAAGCCTATCGCACGATGCGGACGATCCGTGAGTTCGAGGATCGCCTCCACGTCGAGTTCGCGAAAGGCGGCATCCCGGGCTTCGTCCATCTCTATGCCGGCGAGGAAGCGTCCGCGACCGGCGTCTGCATGAACCTGAACGATCACGATCACATCGCGAGCAATCATCGCGGCCACGGCCATTCGATCGCCAAGGGCGTCGACGTGCACGGCATGATGGCGGAGATCTTCGGCAAGCGGACCGGCACCTGCCGCGGCAAGGGCGGCTCGATGCACATCGCGGATTTCGACCGCGGCATGATGGGCGCGAACGGCATCGTCGGCGGCGGGCCGCCGCTCGTCTGCGGCGCGGCGCTCGCGCACAAGCTGCGCGGTACGGGCGGGGTCGCAGTCGCGTTCTTCGGCGACGGCGCCTCGAACCAGGGCACGACGTTCGAGAGCATGAACCTCGCCTCCGTCTGGAAGCTGCCGGTCGTCTTCGTCGCCGAGAACAACGGCTACGCGGAAGCGACCGCGAGCAAGTTCTCGGTCGCCTGCGGCGACATCGCGACCCGCGCGGCGGCGTTCGGCATGCCGGGCGTGACGGTCGACGGTCACGATTTCTTCGCCGTCTTCGAAGCCATGCGCATCGCCACCGAGCGCGCGCGCCGCGGCGACGGCCCCTCGCTCATCGAGTGCAAGCTCGATCGCTACTACGGTCACTTCGAGGGCGACAACCAGAACTACCGCGGTCCGGACGAAGTGAAGAACCTGCGCGCGAACAAGGACTGCCTCCAGCGCTTCGCGAAGGCGCTCACCGGCGATCACGGCATCGCCGCGGAATCCCTCGCGGCAATCGACCGCGACGTGCTCGCGCTCATCGAAGATGCCGTCGCCCAGGCGCTGGCGGCTCCGAATCCGGAGCCCGCCGATCTCTTGACCGACGTCTACATCAAATACTGAGCGAGGGAGCAGCGATGGCGCGAAAAATTCTATTCCAGGACGCGATCCGCGAAGCCCTCGATCAGGAGATGGCGCGCGACCCGTCCGTGATCGTGATGGGCGAGGACGTCGTCGGCGGCACGGGCGCACCGGGCGAGATGGACGCCTGGGGCGGCGTGCTCGGCGTGACGAAGGGGCTCTACGGCAAATACGGCAACCGCATCATGGACACGCCGATTTCCGAATCGGCCTTCGTCGGCGCGGCGGTCGGCGCCGCGACCTGCGGCATGCGGCCCGTCGTCGAGCTCATGTTCATCGACTTCATGGGCGTGTGCTTCGACCAGATCTACAACCAGGCCGCGAAGTTCCGCTACATGTTCGGCGGCAAGGCCCAGACCCCGGTCGTCGTGCGCACGATGATCGGCGCGGGCTTCCGCGCGGCCGCCCAGCATTCGCAGTGCCTCTATCCGATGTTCACGCACGTGCCGGGGCTGAAAGTCGTCGTGCCCTCCTCGCCTTATGACGCGAAGGGTCTGCTCATCCAGGCCATCCGCGACAACGATCCGGTGATCTTCTGCGAGCACAAGGCGCTCTACGCGATGGAGGGCGAAGTCCCCGAGGAGTCGTACACGATCCCGTTCGGCGAGGCGAACGTCGTGCGCGAAGGCAAGGACGTCACCGTCGTCGCGCTCGGCCGCATGGTGGGCTTCGCGACGAAGGTCGCGGACGATCTCGCGAAAGGCGGCATCTCGTGTGAAGTGATCGATCCGCGCACGACCTCGCCGTTCGACGAGGACACCGTGCTCGAGAGCGTGGAGAACACCGGCCGGCTCGTCGTCGTCGACGAGGCCTCGCCCCGCTGCGGCATGGCCGCGGACATCGCGGCACTCGTGGCGCAGAAGGGCTTCTCGTTCCTCGAGGCGCCGATCGAAATGGTCACCGCACCGCACACGCCCGTGCCGTTCAACGGCGTGCTCGAGGATCTCTACATCCCGGGGCCGGCGAAGATCGAAGCGGCGATCCGCAAGGTGAAGGGGTACAAGGGATGAGCGCATCCGACATCCGTCCGATCACGATGCCGAAGTGGGGACTCTCGATGACCGAGGGCAAGGTCGTCGCCTGGCTCGTCGACGAAGGCCGCACGATCAACGTCGGCGACGAGCTCCTGGACATCGAGACCGAGAAGATCGCGAACACCTTCGAGGCGCTCGACGCGGGCGTGCTCCGCCGCAAGGTCGCGGACGTCGACGCGAGTCTGCCGATCGGCGCGCTGCTCGGCGTGCTCGCGCCGGCCTCCGTCTCCGATGCGGACGTCGACGCCTACATCGCCGAGTTCCAGGCGAACTACGTGCCGCCGGCGGTGGAGGAGGAAGCTTCCGGGCCGCGCTACGAATTCCTCGACGTGCACGGCTATCGTCTGCGCTACACGCGCACCGGTGAGGGCACGCAGATCTACGTGCTCGTGCACGGCTTCGGCGGCGATCTGGACAACTGGCTGTTCAACATCGATGCGCTCGCCGCCGTCGGTACGGTCTATGCGCTCGACCTGCCGGGTCACGGCGAATCGACGAAAGCCGTCACGGCCGGCAGCGTTCAAGCGCTCGCGGAAGATCTCTGTGCATTCCTCACGAGCCTCGAGCTGTCCGGCGTGCACCTCGTCGGCCATTCGCTGGGCGGCGCGATCTGCCTCGCCGCGGCGCTTGCGCATCCGAAGCTCGTCGGCGCGCTCTCGCTGCTCGCGCCGGCCGGGCTCGGCCCGGAAATCAACGCGCAGTACCTCGCGGATTTCGTCGCCGGCGAATCGCGTCGCGACATGAAGCCGGTGCTGCAGCAGCTCGTCGCGGATCCCGAGCTCGTCAATCGCACGATGATCGACGCCATCCTGAAGTACAAACGTCTCGACGGCGTCGGCCGCGCACTCACGGCGATCGCCGCGGGCTTCGTCGCCGGGGGGAAGCAGAGCGTCGCGCTGCGCGGCCGGCTCGGCGAGCTCGCCATCCCCGCGCAGGTGATCTGGGGCGCCGAGGATCGCATCATTCCGGCGAGCCACGCGGCCGGCCTGCCCGCGGGGGTCACGGCGACCGTGCTCCCGGGCGTCGGCCATCTCGTGCAGATGGAAGCGGCCTCGGACGTCAATCGTCTGCTGAAGGGCTGATCGGCGGAGGCGGCGCGGTGTCGGTATGCACGGGCCTGCGCGCCGCGCTCGTCGGCGGCCTGCTCTTCTTCGCGGCGCCGGCGCTGCCTGCCTGCGGCCGCGACAGTGAATGCGGCGAGGGCGGCGTGTGCGTCCATCGCACGAGCCGCGCGCCGGGCGTCTGCTACGGCCCCGCGCATCGCAAGCGCGGCGGCTCGACGATGAAGCGCGCCCCCGGCATGCCGGCCGAAATGAAGATGCCGGATCAGATGCCCGCCACGCCCACGCTCGAGGAGCCCGCCGGCGGCTGCATGGTGAACCAGGACTGCCCGCCGCCCCAGGAGTGCTACATCACGCTGCCGCCCTGGGGTAGCTGCATGTCCCCGCCGCAGTGAGCGGGCGTCACCCGCTGTCCGGGCGCTGGCCAAAGCGCGGCGGGAGAGTATAGTCGCACCCGACAGTCCGCCGTCCCTGGTCGACACGCACGGGCGCCACGAGGCGCGCCGTCGGATGCCCCGAGCACAATCGCATCTCCCGACCCCTCGAGCGGACCCCGACGACACAGCCGGGATCACACCGGCGATTACAGGCAAGGTGACGCATGGACTTCAGAGCTCTCATCACGACGATGACCGACGCCGCGTGCCGCGGCGACGGCTCGGCCGTCGCGGCGTGCTTCACGCCCGACGGCGTCTATCACGACTGCTTCTACGGCAGCTTCCGGGGAGCGGCGATCAAGGACATGGTGGAGCACTTCTTCCACCGTGACGCGACGGCCTTCCTCTGGGACATCCACGAACCGGTCGCCCACGGCGACACGGGCTACGCGCGCTACGTGTTCAGCTTCGAATCGAAGCTGTCCGAAGCGCTCGGCAGGCGTGCGGTCTTCGAAGGCGTGTCGATCTGCAAACTGCGCGACGGGCTCATCCAGTCCTATCGCGAAGTCGCGAATTCGGCCGCCGGTCTCGCGACGCTCGGCTTCGCGCCGGAACGCATCGCGAAGATCCTCGACCGCGAAGCGAAGGCGCTGATGTCGCGCGACGAAGCGAAGCTGCACTGCCCGCGCTAGGGCGGGCGCGTGGCGAAGCGATCTTCAAGCAGTCGATCTTCGTAGGTCCATTAGCGCAGCGTAATCGGACGCTCCTCATGCGATGACGCCTCGCCCGGCGCCGAGCGTCCGATTACGCCTTCGGCTAATCGGACCTACGGCTCACCGATTAGCGCAGCGTAATCGGACGCTCCTCATGCGATGACGTCACGCCCGGCGCGAGCGTCCGATTACGCCTGCGGCTAATCAATGGAATGGACGCGCCCACTCTTAATCGGCATCTAGGTGCCATAGTGGAGATGTCAATCAACACTCAACGAGTAGGAGCGTCCGCCATGAAGATTACTACCCTCGGCATCGATTTGGCCAAGAACGTTTTCCAGCTCCACGGCGTCGACGAGCG
>JACQWY010000026.1 GCA_016209015.1 Gammaproteobacteria bacterium
CCCTCGCCTGCGCGAGGGCGACACGTGGAAAATACGCGCCGCGGTGTATGGAGGAACAGTCCCACCGTTCGGAGAAGAACGAAAGAAAAAGGCGCCGACTCTGCGCGCCGGCGCCTCGTAGGCGGAAGTTTCAGACGGCGCGGCGACGTGCTGCGCCGAAGAGCCCGAGCGTCGCGGGCGCGAACAGCAGCACGCCGGCCGGCAGCGGCACGGGCGCGGTATCGAAATTGCCCGACTCCGAGCTGTTCAGGGTGACGCCTTCCGGGAGGATCAGCGTGAGCTTCGCCGTGTGCGCGAAATCACCGCTCACCGTCGTGCCGGCCTGCATGCTCCACACCTGGAACAGGATCTTCGTGAAGATGCCGAGCGTCTGGGTGTTGCCCGAGAGTTGCACGGTCTCCGAGATCACGTCCGAGACCGCGCCGCTCGTGCGATAACTTCTGAATTCGCTCGGACCGAGCCCGCCGTTCGGCTGCAATTCGAGCCAGGCCGCGCCGCCGTTGTACAGTCCGGGGACGTCGACCGCACCCGCGACGTCGAGCGTTCCGTCGACCTGCATCAGCACCGTCACGTCGTAGGGATCGGGCGAGATCGAGGTCAGCGTGATGGTGTCCGTCATTTCCGAATAGACCTTGATGACGCCGGTCTCGAAGTTCGCGATGTCGCTGCCGCTCGTGAGGCTGCCCGAGATGCGCAGCGCAGGCGTCGCGATGTCCGCCTGCGCGTAATAGCTGAATGATCCCGGCTTGGCATCCGAAACCTGGATCGTCGGCGTCGGGAACGGCAGCGTCCCTTCGTAATCGCTCTTGACGGAATCGGGAACGTAGTCCCCGTTGGAATCGACGAAGCCGAAGACCTGCATATGCGTGACGGCGGCGGCGTCGAGACTGAGTGCGGAAAGCAGTGCGAACAGGGCCGAAGCCCGGCTGAACGTTTGCATCGTGATTCTCCCTGAGTCTTGTGTCGCGCCCGCCGGCTTCATGCCGGAGCACCCCGCGCGAACGATGAAAGTGGCAGGGCGACTCTATGCCCGGCCGGGCGCGCACGGCCAGCGCCGCGCGCCCGGCCGATGCGCGAATTGTGCGCGGTTTCTCCTCACCGGCCGTTCTGTGCGCCCGCCTGGAGGCGATCCGGTCCGTGCGCGACGGTCGCGCCGCGGCCTAGAGGATCCGGCGGCGGCGGAGAAAGGCGAGGCAGGCCTCGGCCAGGCGCTCGGGCTCCTCCATCATGATGAGATGTCCCATCTCCTTCGCGATGCCACCCTCGGCGAGTCCGTTCGGGATCGCGGCGATCGTGTCGAGCACGGCCTGTTCCGGGATGTGATAGTCCGCCTCGCCCTTGAAGAGGAAGATCGGCACTTCAATCTTCTGCAGGTGCTCGCGCACGTCGTGATCGTTCCAGGCATCCATGTCGGCGACGCAGGTCTCCTGGTAGGTCGCGCGATGCTGCCACTTCGATTCGAGCACCTTGCGGGGATCGCAGGGGTAATACATCGCGGACGTCGAGGCGTTGTCCGTCAACGCCGCGAAACCCGGGAAGGTATGCGGATCGGAGAAGCCGGAGAGGAAGGAGATCGAGCCCGTGCGCGCCGCGCATTCGAAGCCCATGCCGGCGCGGATGCCCTGTGGATGATGACACGCGAGCTGCAGCGTCATGTCGCCGCCGATGCCGCTGCCGCAGACGATCGGCCGCTCGCCCGGACACACCGCTTCGATGAAGTGCCAGACCCATTCCGCGTAGTCGCGCATCTTGCGGAACGGTTTCCAGTTCACGGGCATGGATTTCGCGTGGCCCGGCAGATCGGGCGCGATCACTTTCAAGCCCGCCGCCGCCATGAGCGGCATGAAGTACTGCCATTGCAGCGAGCACGCCCAGCCCATGTGGATGCAGATGAGGGGGATGCCCTCGCCGCACACGTCGTAATAGGCGCGCGCGCCGTCGACGAGCGCATAACGTCCGGTGATTTCGTGCGTCATCGTGAGCCCCCTACCGTTTCAGATCGCGAACGGCCGACAGCATGAGATGCGTCGATTCGTAGAGGCGGTTCGCCTGCAGCAGATCGCCGTCGACGGCGATCTCGCCGCGATCGAGCAGATGTCCGAGCACGCGGCTGCCGTCGCGCAGCGCCTGCCAGGTCGCGAGCGGCGCGGTGATCGAATAATCCCAGCCGAGCGGATTCGCCATCGGGAACCAGACCATCAGATCGATGATCTTCCCGCCGTAGAGCTTGAGCCAGTAGCGCTGATCGCCGAAGCCGAGCACGACTTTCACGTCCGACCAGCGACTCGCGGCATTGAACGCCGCGTCCTCGTTCAGATGGGCCTGCAGTGCCCGCACGAAACCGATGTCGGGAAAATCCATGACCGCCTCCCTCGTGTGACGTGCGAGGGAGTCTAAACGTGCGCTTCGCAGCTTGTCAGCACGCGTTTACGGGGAGACTCGGTGTTGCGATGCGGGGGCCGTCAGCGAAGAGCGAGACGCCGCAGCGCGACGAGTGCGGGCGCGAAGAGCCAGAGCGCCGCCGGTACCGGCACGGGCGTGAGGAGGAAGGCGCGCAGGCCGTCGGGCGTCACCGCCTCGGCGGCGATCTGACCGAGGTCGTTGATATAGATCCCGGATTGCCAGCCGACGAACACGTAGCCGGCCGGGTTGTTCACGATCAGCGCATCGAGCAGCGTCGCGTTCGCACCGTTCGCGTCCGTGACGAAATCCCGGATCGCGGTCGACCCGCTGCCCGGGTCGTCGTAGATGCCGACGACCTGGCCACTCGCGTTGATGCCGATACCGATCGAGAAGCCCGGCAGTGCCGTGCCGATGTCGACGAGGTTCGTGCCGTTCGGCCCGGTCATGATGGCGTGCATCCCGGAATGATCGCTCAACCAGGAAGAGCCGACGATCTGCCCCGAGGCGTTGATCCCGTAGGCCTCGGTCTCGAGACCCGCGAGCGAGCCGATGCTGCGCATGTTCGCGCCGCCGGGATCCGTGATGAAGGCCTGCGTCATGCCAACCGGATCCGCGGCGCTGGGTGCCGAGTTGCTCGAGCCGGCGAGCTGGCCGCTCGCATTGATGCCATACGCACGACCGAACCAGCCTCCGAGCGTGCCGAGCTCGGTCAGGCCGGCGCCGTTCGGCCCGGTCACTGCCGCAGCTTCGCCGAACTGGCCGAGCGCGGGCCTGGGATAGACGCTGCCCGCGACCTCTCCGTTCGCGTTCACGGCGTACGGATAGAAGCGGCCGGACGCGGGCTCCGGCAACGGCATGGGATTCTGGCCATCCGGCCCGGTGAGGAAGGAGCCGTCGGCGGTGAAGCCGAGGACCTGCCCGCTGTCGTTGATCGCAATGGGCGAGGCCGTCACGCCGCCCGGCCCGGTGATCAGGTTCATGCCCTGCCCGTTCGCGCCCGTCACGTAAGCGATCGTGGAATAAGGGTTCGCCGTCGTGGCGTAGCCGAGGACCTGGCCGCGATTGTTCAGGCCGGCGACGGTGAGCGGAGTCGAAGCGTCGACCGAGATTTCCTGCATGACGTACTTCGGCAGCGCGCTCACCGCGACGGGGGCGAGCGCGGCCGCGAGGCCGAAGGCGAGCGTGTTCGTGATGCGCATGTGCGGCAATCCTCGTTCTGGTGCGTCGTCGGGCGAGCGCTGAGCGGGTTCGGCGTCATCGCGGTGGACCGGCTCCCCGGAAAGCGCTGCCGGCCGGACCGCACGGGTGGGCACCCGGGATCAAAGCAATGTGGATCCATCCCGTCAAGTACGGGCGATCCCCTAGGACGATTCCTAGTGCCCGACGCGGCCGGTGCGCTTGACCGCCGGACGTTCGATTTCCGGGATGCGCGCGCGAGCCGCGCCGGCTTCGCGCTCGGTTCGATGAGCGCCGCCGGCGTTGCGCGCCATGGCGAGCAGCGCAGCCTATGTCCCCCCGCTCCGCCTGCAATCCATCGCGGCCGCGCCGTCCTTCGCTGCTCTGGTGCGGCGCGTATTTCCCACGTGTCGCCCTCGCGCAGGCGAGGGCCCGGTCGTTCAGCCTCGGCGGCGGGGTCGAACCGCGGGCCCAGCATAGAAAGCGAGCGCGGTGCGGAACGGAGCTCTGGAAAGTCCGGGGTTCACTGCGCGTGCCGTGGGTCACCGACTGGCCCTCGCCTGCGCGAGGGCGACAGGGATCAGCCGAGGCGGTATGCGTCACGCGAGCATCGACGCGAACGAGGATCGCGAGGCCGTGCTCGATCATCTCGCGCGGATCGCCGCGCAGGGCAGCGACGAGTTCCAGACGGTGCATCGCGCGAAGGACGGCCGCCTGTGGAACGCCGAGGTGCTCGTCTCGAACCCGAAGGGCGGCCGCATCTTCGCGTTCATCCGCGACGTGACGCAGCAGCAGCGGCTCGAGCGCGAGTCCGAACACTACCGGCAGATCGTCGTGTCCTCCGACGACGGCATCATCAGCAAGGATCTGCAGGGCATCGTCACGAGCTGGAACCGCGCCGCCGGCGCAATCGTGGGCGCCTCGAAGATCGTCCGCGACATCAGAGAGCGACGGCGCACAGAGTGCGAGTTCGAGCGCCATCGCCCAACGAATTCAATCGCGACGTCCTGCGCGAGCTGTTGCGCGATTCGGGGCTCGAGCTCGATTTCGCGGAGCACGGCGGCATCACAGTGCGCAAGGCGGTCGAACTGCCGCGTGATCTCATCCTCATGGATCCCTACATGCCCGAGATGGACGGCTTCGAGGCGACGCGGGCCATCCGCCGGCTCTCCGACTATGCCGCAACGCCGATCATCGCGTTCGCCGAGGATCGCGCGGCCTGCCTCGATGCCGGCATGAACGATCACCTGCCGAAACCCGTGGACCCCGAAGTGATCTACGCCGCGCTCGATCGCTGGCGCGCGGCCGCACCGGTGTGACGCGATCCCCGTCGCGGGGCGGCCTGCAGTCGACGCGCGGGGCGTTCTTGTCGAATAATTGACGCCCACCCGCGGCCGTGCGCCGCGGCCCTTCCTTCCGAGACTGGAGAATGAAGATGAGCGATGACCAGGCTGCCAAGGGCCGCGCCCTGCTCGAGCGCCTCACGCCGAACGCGGCGGCGCTCGAGCGCTTCCCCGAACCGTTCCGCCGCTATACGCTGGAGCACCTGTTCGGCGACGTCTGGCAGGGCGACGGACTCTCGCTCGAGGAGCGCTCGCTCGTCACCTGCACGATCCTCGTCGCGCTCGCCCGCGAGCACGAGCAGCGCTTCCACTTCGCCGCCGCGCGCCGCCTCGGCGTTCCCCGCGAGAAGCTCGTGGCGATGCTGACGCACGTCGCGCATTATGCGGGCTGGCCGAACGCGGTCGGCGCGCTGCGCGGTCTCGAAGAGGTCTGGCCGGCGGGTGAATGAGGCGATGCCCGGCCGCGACGCCATCGGGCGGATTCCTTCGAACGCATGAACGAGAATGCGCCGGTCCGCGACCGAGGCGCACGGAAATGGGCACGGCGATCGTCCGCGGCCGGGTCGAAGTGGCGAGCTTCGACCAGCGCGCGGCACGGCGATCGCCGCACCGGGGTGACCGCGCCGGCACCGGCACGGACGACGCTGCGAGGAACGCGGCACACTGACAACGGACGGGACACATGCTCGGCAGAATTCGGATGGTCACGGTCGGTCTGCTCGCCGGCATCGTCTACTGGCTCGTCGAGACGGCCCTCCATCATTACCTGTTCGGCTCGCCGGGCTTCGATCTGATCCCCTCCGAGCCGAACGAGCTGTGGATGCGATCCACGGTCTTCGTGCTGTTCTTCGTGCTCGGCGTGGTGATGGAAGACCAGTCGAAGCGCAGCGTGCTCGTCGAGATCCGCAATCACCTGCTCGAGCAGCAGCAGCTCGCCGACGCGAAGGAGAAGAAGCAGCTCGCCGCGAAGCTCGACGAGACGACGAAGACCGCGCGTCACGAGCTGCAGCTCATCGCGACGATCTCGCCCGAAGGCTTCTTCATCGTCGATACGTCCGGCCGGGTGCTCGTCGTGAACGACGCGTACTGCAGCGCGTCGGGTTATGCGCGCGAAGACCTGCTCGGCAATACCATCGGCCTCGTCGATGCGCACACGGGCGCGGAAACGCTCGCGGAACGGCTCGCCGGACTCGCGGCCGGCGGTACGGAGCGTTACACCGTCCTGAACCGCGCGAAGGACGGCCGGAGCTGGACGGCGGAAGTCTCGGCGAGCCGGCCGGAGGCGAGCGACCGCATCTTCGTCTTCGTGCGCGACATCAGTGAGCAGACGCACGTCGCGACCCAGTCGCAGCACTTCATGGAAATCGTGCGCTCCTCCGAGGACGCGATCGTCGGCTGGGATCTCGACGGCCGCGTGACGAGCTGGAATCCGGCGGCCGGCGGGCTCTTCGGGCACGGCGAGGCGGAAATGATCGGCCGGCCGTTCTCGAGCGTCCTGCCCGAGGATCTGCAGAACGTCGAGGACGAGCTCATCGAGCGGCTCGAGCGCGGCGAGACGATTCGCAACTTCCCGACGACGCGCCTGCGCGCCGACGGCAGCGCGCTCGCCGGCACGGTGACGATCTCGCCCGTCCACGACGAGGAGGGCACGATCATCGGCGCCTCCGAGATCTTCCGCCCGGTCGAACCCGAGGCTCCGATGCCGCTCGTCGAACGCCTCGCCGGCATACCCCACGAGCACCTGCAGGCGCTCGAGCGCCGCGTCGTCGCAGCGGAGGCCGGGACCGCGGCGCTGTCGGACTACATCGCGAACATGGCGCGCGAGTTCCAGCAGCCGCTGAGCGCGATACTCGGCGCCGCGCAGCAACTGAAGCCGCTGCTCGGCGAAGCGCAGTTCGAGCCGCTGCGCAGGATCGGCGGCGCCGTGAATCAGCTCGTGCGGATCATCAACGACACGATCGACTTCACGAAGCTCGAGGCCGGCCGGTTCGTGCTCGAGCCCGCGGACTTCGCGCCCGCCGAGGTGCTCGCGCGGATCGTGCAGTCGACGCGCGATCACGCGGCGCAGAAGGGCCTCGAGCTCACGGCGGACATCGCGGAGTTGCCGCCGAAGCTGCACGGCGATGCGGGCCGGCTCTCGCAGCTCGTCGCGAACTACCTCGGAAACGCACTGAAGTACACCGAACAGGGGCACGTGCGGCTCGCCGTCGCGATAGCCGAGGCGCGCACCGACGACGTGCTGCTGCGTGTCGAGGTCGCGGACACCGGCATCGGCATCGTCCCGGAGCGCCTCGCCACGCTCTTCGCGCCCGGCGCGCCGGGTGACCGCGGCGGCCCCGCGCTCGGGCTTGCGATCAATCGTCTGCTCGCCGCGGCGATGGGCGGCGAGGTCGGTGTGTCGTCGGCACCGGGCGTCGGCAGCCGCTTCTGGTTCACGGCACGCTTCGCTTGCGTGCGCACCTGATCGACAGGAGCCGTTTCGCCATGACCAATCTCGCCGAGTGTCCCGCGCACGAGCTCGTCCAGCTCTATCGCCGCCGCCTCGCTTCGCCCGTCGATGCGGCCCGCGCCGTGCTCGCGCGGATCGACGAGCTCAATCCGGTGTTGAACGCGTTCTGCCATCTCGCGCCGGACGAGACGCTCGCGATGGCGGTCGCGAGCGAACGGCGCTGGCAGGCGGGCACGCCGGCGAGTGCCATCGACGGCGTACCCGTATCGATCAAGGATCTCGTGCTGACGCGCGGCTGGCCGACGCGGCGCGGCAGCCGCACGGTCGATCCCGCGCAGAGCTGGGACGTCGATGCGCCGGCGAGCGCGCGCCTGCGCGAAGCGGGCGCGGTGCTGCTCGGAAAGACCACGACACCGGAGTTCGGCTGCAAGGGCGAGACGAACTCGCCGCTCACCGGCCACACGCGCAATCCCTGGCATCACGAACGCACGCCGGGCGGATCGTCCGGCGGCGCCGCGGCCGCAGTCGCCGCGGGACTCGGCCCGCTCGCCATCGGCACGGACGGCGCGGGCAGCATCCGCATTCCGGGCGCGTTCTGCGGCACGTTCGGACTGAAGCCGAGCTTCGGCCGCGTGCCCGCCTATCCGCTCTCGCCGTTCGGTACGGTCGCGCATCTCGGTCCGCACACCATGAGCGTGCGCGACGCCGCCCTGATGATGAACGTGTTGAAGCAACCGGACGCCCGCGACTGGACTTCGCTGCCGCCGGACGCGCGCGACTACGGCGTCGGACTCGAGGACGGGATACGCGGGCTGCGCATCGCCTGGTCGCCGACGCTCGGCTACGCGCACGTCGATGCCGAAGTCGCCGCGGCCTGCGCGGCGGCGGTGAGCGAGCTCGAAGCGCTCGGGGCACGCGTCGAGGCCGTCGATCCGGGTTTCGGGGATCCGCTCGAGATCACGACCGGCCTGTGGTTCCTCGGCTCGTGGACGCTGTGGAATACGTTGACGCCCGAGCAGCGTGCGGTGACCGATCCCGATTTCCGCGCGCAGGCCGAGCTCGGCGCGGCCTACACCGCGCTCGAGATCCAAGGCCTGAACCTGCGCCGCGGCGCGCTCGGCGCGCACCTGCGCCAGTTCATGCAGGAGTTCGATGTGCTGGTCACGCCCGCGGTCGCCGTGCCCGCGTTCCCGATCCGCGAGCCGGGCAGCGTGAACATGGATCCGCAGACGATGCTCGGCTGGACGCCGTTCTCCTATCCCTTCAATCTCACGCAACAACCGGCGTGCACGATCCCCTGCGGCCTGACGCGCGACGGCCTGCCGATCGGCCTGCAGATCGTCGGTCCCATGTTCGGCGACGCGCTCGTGCTGCGCGCGGCGCGGGCCTACGAGGCGGTGCGCCCGATCCCGAGACCGCGGCCGCTCGCGTAAGTCGGGCTGACGAAGGAATCGCGACGCCCGCGGACGGGAATTGGGGTCAGGTTCGATTTCGCGGGCAGTTGTTCTGCAAAAAGCACCCGGGTCAGCCGCGAATTCGAACCTGACCCCATTTTCCCTCGACGCGTCTTTCGTGATTGCGGACGCTGCACAAACGTCATGCCCGTCGGGCTGACGAAGGAAGCCCGACGCCCGCGACCGCCGCTCACCCCGGAATATCCGGCTCCACCAGCGCCGCGAGCTGCATCAGCGATTCCTGCCAGCCGAGGTAACACATCTCGAGTGGAATCGCCTCGGGGATCCCGTCCTGAACGATCGAGAGCTCCGTCCCGCACAGCGCCGGCTGCAACATCACCGTCACGTGCAGCGTGCCCGGCAGATTCGGATCGTCGAATTCGTCCGTGTAGCGGATGAGCTCGTGCGGCACGAGCTCGAGATACTCGCCCGAGAACGAATGTCCCGCGCCGGTCGCGAAATTGTGGAACGACATGCGGAAGCCGCCGCCGACCTTCGCCTCGAGCTCGTGCACGCTGCACGTGAAGCCGTGCGGCGGCAGCCACTTCGCGAGTGCGGGCGCTTCGATGAACGCGCGATAGACTTTCTCGGGGGTGGACCGCAGGACGCGATGCAGACGGACGGTACGTGAAGACATGCTGGGCTCCTTGGCTCGGAATGACGAGACTTGCGGAAGCTCTGAACTCTTTGAGAGCTTCCTTGCTCCGGAGCCGCACCGCTCCGAAGCCCTGCACCGAAGACGGGAGTGGCTTCGGCGCGTCGATGATCGCCCGGTCGCGGAAGCCGCGTCTACCCGCCGCCCGTGAGGGAAATCGCGCATGCGGTCCGCCCGCGTTTCATTGCGCCGGGACGCCGCCCGTCGCACGCAGCCGCGCCTCGAGGTAGGCGAGGCGGTCGCCGCGCTCCGCATGCGGGCTCAGGAACGGGATTGCCGCGCCGTGCGACGCCGCCTCGAGCTTGCGCTGCAGCTACACCGCGGCGCGGGGGATCGAAGCCCGCGGCCCTCATGAAAGTGAGGCTCATGAGGTCCGCCGCCTTGTCCTGATCGCGCGTGAACGTCGTGTTGAACGCCTGCATCGCGAAGTCTCCGTGCCACCGAACGGCACGCCGGCGACGCCGAGCGCGATGCCGGCAAGCTCTGAACTCATCCGGGGCTTCCGTCGGCGATGATGTGCACCACCGGCGCGGCGGCGGTGCGGTCCCGCAGGCGCTGAGCAGGACCGCGAGCGCGGCGGAGGGCGTGAGGCAGGTGAAGAACGCGATCATGCCCGCGGGTTCCTGCACGAGTACTTCAGGACCGCGGGTGTGTCGTGGCGGCGCCCGAGATCCGGCGCACGCCGAGGACGAACAGTCCGACGGCGCCGGCGGCGAGGCAAAGCACGTGCAGCGTGTCGATGGAAACGCGCTGGTAGAGTACGTTCGCCGCGCTGAACGGTGCGAGCGGACGGATGTCCTCGTGCATGACGCTGTCGAGCACGATGTGCGAAAAGCCCCCGAGCAAGGCGCCGAGCGCGATCTGACCCGGTCGCAAATCCTTCCATCCGAACACGTTCGGCAGCCGCGCTGGATGGGGCAGCACCACGAACAGCGCCACGGTCAACACGATGACGATCGAGACGCCGACATAAGTATGGAAGAAGCGATGAATCGGATATTGCTCCGTGAGCATGTAATACAGCGGCTCGACATCCACGAGGATGTTCGCGGCGCAGAACGCCAGGAAGCTCACGCGTGCCGGGGCGACCGAATGGAGCGCCGCGCCGGGACCGAAATGGAGGGGCGTGAACGGCATGCGGTTGCTAGTACCGCACAGCCGCGCGCACGGGGACCCGCTCGATGCACCTCGTTTCCCGGCGCATCCTAGGAAGGCTTGCCCTTGCCCGGCCATTGCACGCCGTAGGACGCGAGGCCGCCCGCGAGCTTCGTGCCGCCGGCTTCGCGCACGACGTCGCGGAACGAGGGACTGCCGACGACTTGGTGCTTGTAGGCGCAGATGAAGCGCGTGACTTCGGCGCTGATGTCCGGTGCGACCTGGAAATGCGCGTAACTCTCCTCGAGCACTTCCATCAGTTCCTGCCAGTGGCTCTCCGTAATGCCCATGCCCTTGTGCGCGGACACCATGTCACGGCCCTGATAAACGGCCGGGCCTCCCCAGTGCGCGGAGGCGAAATCGCAGAAGCTCTGCAGCTCGGCTTTCACGCGATCCTCGGACATGTGCTTCCAGATCTTCCCGACCTCCTCGCGTGCCATGAGCTTCGCGATCGCATATTCGATGAACGCATAGATCGCGTCGTAACCACCGATGCGCTCGTAGAGCGTGCGGATGTTGCTCATGGCAGGGCTCCTCGGTTCGGGGCGGAAAGGGCGGATTCAAGGTACCCGCAAACGGGCGCGGGAGACAATGCGGAGGGTCGGCCGGCGTCGTGAACGATGTGCTGCCCTGCGGTCAATGTCGTCCACGGACTTCCTGAGCAGTGCCGACGCCGGACCCCCACCGGCGTCGCGCAGGCATGAGTGACGAAGTGGCGTGAATGCGAGTCACGGACCCTCGACGCAGGAATGCCGGCGCGCTTGGCGTGCTACTTCGCCGGCTTCTCGATCGGCACGACGTAGCTCGCGGGATATTCGCGATGCATGTCGGTTATCGCATCGGTGATCCCCAGGTCGAGGAATACTGCGCTCGCGACGATCTTCGCGCCCAAAGTGCTCTCGAGTCCTCCGAAGGCTTTTCGTCCGTCGGTCGTCTCGCAGTCGTATTTCAACTGATCGTCCGAGCGCCTGATCGACGCGGTGGTCGGCAGCCTGATGTCCCAGGTGCCGCGCTTGTTCTGTAGTTTGCATCGCCCGCTCGAGCCGTCGCTGAACGACATCGCGACGGGCACCATGGGATCGTTCGTGAGGGTTGCGCAGCCGACCATCCCGACCGAGAGGGCGGCGACAACGAGAGTCTTCATCTGGTCTGTCCCTTGATCGTTAGAATTTTCTTGCCAGGCGCGTGTGCGCCGCTGGCATGCAGAGAAGCAGTGCGAGTCAGTTGCTGAACACGCCCTTCACTCCGTCCGGAAGATTAAGGAAGCTCTGAACAAGTTCAGAGCTTCCGGCGGCACAGGGATGTGCCGCCGTGAACAGTGGCGTAAGCCATTGTTCACGTAAGGTCGGCAAGAACCACGCTTCTTGCCGACCGTGCTCTGAAAAGTCCAGGATGGGATGGACTTATTCAGAGCTTCCTTAAGGAAGTCCCCACGGCTCACCATCGGACGATTCCTAGGACTCTCCGCGCGAAACACTTTCTAACGAACGTATCCCTGCGCACCGCTCACAACGGCAACGCCCCCTGACTCTTCACCTCGTGCAACGCAATCGTCGATCGAATGCCGGCGACGGAAGGCAACGAGAAAATCCGCTCCTGCAGAAACGCGTGATACGCCTTCGCGTCCTTCGCGAGCACTTTGATGACGTAGTCCGCGTCGCCCGTGACGACGAAGCATTCGACGACCTCCGGGCAGGCGCGCATCGCGGCTTCGAATTCCGTGACGGCGTTCTTCGAGGCGCGTTGCAGCGAGACGTGGGCGAAGGCGCAGAGATCGAGTCCGAGCTTCTCGCGATCGAGCACGACGGTGTAGCGCTCGATGATGCCCTCCTCCTCCAGCGCCTTGAGCCGGCGCCAGCAAGGCGTGGACGAGAGGCCGACGAGGTTCGCGAGGTCCTGGAGCGTGCGGCGGCCGTCGGCCTGCAGGGCCTTGAGGATCCGGACCGAAGCCCTGTCGAGTGATTTTTTCTCCATATTCGATTATTCCGGGTTATCTTTCCTCGAATACTCGGATTCCGGGCGGATAAAGGCAAGTCTTTCCCCGGCGCGGCGCACACACTGGCGACACTTCAACCGGAGCCGCCGCCATGCCCGACATGCCCGAATCCATCGTCCTGACCGGCCACGATCTGCGTCTGCCCGGGTTCGTCGCGGTCGCGCGCCACGGGCGCCACGCCGGCACGGGGCCCGACGTCATGCGCGCCGTCGAGGCCTGCCGCGCGGCACTCGTGCGCAAGCTCGAGCGCGAGGAGATCATCTACGGCGTGTCGACCGGCTTCGGCGCGCACGTCCGCTACTTCATTCCGCCGAACGAATTGAAATCGCTGCAGGTGAACGTTCTGCACGCGCTGTGCTGCGGCACCGGGCCCGCGTTCGAGGAGGAAGCCGTGCGCGGTGCGATGCTGTTGCGCGCGAACGCGCTGAGCAAGGGTTACTCCGCCGTGCGGCCCGTCGTCATCGAGCGGCTGCTGCAGCTCCTCACGGCCGGCATCACGCCGATCGTGCCGCGCTTCGGCTCGGTCGGTGCGAGCGGCGATCTCGTGCCCTCAGCCTATGTCGCGAACGTGCTGATGGGCGAAGGCGAGGTGATGCACGAAGGCGCGGTGAAGCCGACGGCCGCGGCGTTCCAGGCGGCGGGCATCGAGCCCATCCGCATCGAGGCGAAGGAAGGTCTCGCGCTCGTCAACGGCACGACGGTGATGACGAGCGTCGCGGCGCTCGCGCTGCACGATTTCGACTACCAGGCGAAGCTCATGCTCGCCGCGGTCGCGATGACGACGGAGGTGTTGAAGGCGACTGGCGATTCCTTCCTCGACGCCATTCAGCGACTCAAGAATCACCCCGGCCAGATCGAAGCCGCGCGACTGTTGAGGGAGTACTCGGCCGGCAGCTCGCTCATGTTCGATCTCGACAAGCTGCGCGAGGACATCCGCGGCGCGCGCGCGACGACGGCGGACACGGTCGAGGTCGAGCACGCCATCCAGACGCCCTACTCGCTGCGCTGTGCGCCGCAGGGACTCGGACCCGTGCTCGACAGCATCGCGGACGCGCGCGAGGTCATCGAGCGCGAGATGAACTCCGTGAACGACAACCCGCTCGTCGACGCCGGGTGCGACGCGGTCTATCACACCGGCAACTTCTACGGCGGCCACATCGCGCGCGCCATGGACGGGCTGAAGATCGACATCGTGAACTGCGCGAACTGGGCGCACAGTCTCATGGCGATGCTCATGGATCCGCGCTTCAGCAACGGCCTGCCGCCGAGCCTCGCGTTCAGGCCCGGCCTGCACAGCGGCTTCAAGGGCATGCAGCTCTCGCAGACGAGCCTCGTCGCGGCCTGCCGCCAGCTCGCGAATCCGAGCTCGATCCACACGCTGCCGACCGAGCAGTACAACCAGGACATCGTGAGCCTCGGGCTGCACGCCGCCTCATCGGCCCAGGAAATGACACTGCGCCTGCGCGATGCGCTCGCGATCCTCACGCTCGCGCTCTGCCAGGCCGCGGATCTGCGCGGTGTAGGCAAAGGCGAAGCGCGGCTCGGCGCGGCGACCGGGCGCCTCTATTCGGCGGTGCGCCGCGTCGCGAAGTTCGTCGACGAGGATCGCTACATGGCGAACGACATCGCGGCCGTGGGCGACCTGATCGCGCGTCACGCGGCCGGCCTTTGAGCTTCGCCTGATCCATCGCAAGCAGACCGCACCGGCGGTGCGCGCGGCACCGCCGGTTTCCGTTACGCTGACAGGACATCGCCTCGGATGTCCTCTTGATGAACGAAACCCTCAAATTCCTGCTCGACGACGCGGCAATGCCCCGCGCCTGGTACAACCTCGTCGCGGATCTGCCGGTCGCGCCGCCGCCGGTGCTCCATCCCGGCACGCGCGCGCCGCTCGCGCCGTCCGAGCTCGAGCCGCTGTTCCCGCGCGCGGTGATCGAGCAGGAGATGAGCGCGGAGCGCTACATCGACATTCCCGAGCCCGTGCAGGCGATCTACCGCCAGTGGCGGCCCTCGCCGCTGCATCGTGCGCGCCGCCTCGAACGCGCGCTCGATACGCCGGCCCGCATCTACTACAAGTACGAGGGCGTGAGCCCGTGCGGCAGTCACAAGCCGAACACCGCGATCCCCCAGGCCTTCTATTCCAAGCAGGAAGGCGTGAAGCGCATCGCGACCGAGACGGGCGCGGGCCAGTGGGGCTCGTCGCTCGCGCTCGCCGGCGCGTTCTTCGGGCTCGAGATCGAAGTGTTCATGGTGAAGGTGAGCTATCAGCAGAAACCTTACCGGCGCGCCTACATGGAGAGCTTCGGCGCCCGCTGCATCGCGAGCCCGAGCATGGAGACGGCGGCGGGCCGCGGCATACTCGCGCAACATCCGGATTCGACCGGCAGCCTCGGCATCGCGATCAGCGAAGCCGTGGAGCGCGCGGCGCAGAACGCCGACACGAAGTACGCGCTCGGCAGCGTGCTGAATCACGTCTTGCTGCACCAGACGGTGATCGGGCTCGAAGCGATCCGCCAGTTCGATCGCGCGAACGATTATCCGGAGATCGTGATCGCCTGCACCGGCGGCGGCAGCAACTTCGGTGGCCTCGTGTTTCCCTTCCTCGGCTCACAGCTCCGCGGCGGGCCGCGCGTGCGGGCGATCGCCGTCGAGCCCGCGAACTGCCCGACGCTGACCCAGGGCCGCTACGCCTACGACTTCGGCGACACCGCGCATCTGACGCCCTTGATGAAGATGCACACGCTCGGCTCGGGCTTCATTCCCCCCGGCTTCCATGCCGGCGGCCTGCGCTATCACGGCATGGCGCCGCTCGTGAGCCTCGTCGTCGATCTCGGCCTCGCGGAAGCCCGCGCCTGTCACCAGCGCGAATGCTTCGAGGCCGGCCTCACGTTCGCGCGCGCCGAAGGCATCCTGCCGGCGCCGGAATCGAATCACGCGGTGCGCGTCGGTATCGACGAGGCTCTGAAGTGCAAAGCGGAAGGCCGGTCGCGCAGCATCCTGATCGGCCTCTCGGGGCATGCCGACTTCGACATGCAGGCGTACTCCGATTACCAGGCCGGGGTGTTGCACGATCATACCTACGAGCTCGCGGATCTCGAGCGGGCGCTGGCGGCGTTGCCGTCGGCGGAGTGATGGTCGATACGTGAAGACGCGATCGATGCGCCTCCTTCGTCGGCACATCCTAATGAAGCGGACCGTTCGTAGGTCCATTGATTAGCGCCAGCGTAATCGGACGTTCGTGTCATGCGTCACCTGGGTATCGCGCGCCGTGCGAGGTTCGGAGCGTCCGATTACGCCTGCGGCTAATCAACGGACCTACGTGCTACGTGCGGGGCTTGCAGTAACGCAGGAACGGAAAGATCTTCCCCAGCCCGCGCAGCGGGCCGTGCGCCTCCATCCACGCCGCGTACGCGACGTAATCCGGATCGCGGCTCAGATGCCATTCCTCGGTACGCGCGCGCAGGTAGTAGAGCGCGTTCAGCGCGAGCAGCAGCCCGCAATTGCGGACTGCGTCGAGCGCGTCCCCGGCCGGGATGAACGGGATGGAAATCAGCCACCAGCTCAGGTTCTTCGAGAGATACGCCGGGTGCTTCGACCAGCGGTAGGGACCGTTCGTGATGATGCCGCGATGCGTGAGGTTCGAGAAACGCAGGCCGAAGGCGATCGTCGAGAGCGTGTAGAGGCTCAACAGGACGAGGATGACGATCGCCCACACCATCCGCAGCGCGGGCTGATCGACGAGCCAGTTGTCCCAGAACAGGCGATCGTCGTAGCGGAAATAGCGCGCGCCGAGGACGAGGCCATAGAACGGATCGTAGCAGGCGATGGCGACGAGCCAGCCGCGCACCGTCGGCTCGACGCTCCGCATGTGCGAATCGAAAAGGCGCACCGTCAGGGTGTAGCCGACGACGCAGAACAGCACGTCGAGCGCGTAAGTGAGGTCGTAGACGAACGTGTAGACGTGCATGAGCTCCGGCTGGAGCGAGCGATACGAGAGCTCGAGTCCGTAATAGCGATCGTCGAGGAAGACGACCATGAGCGGCAGGAAGAAGCCCTTCACCCCCCAGCCGAGGAAATGCAGGCGCAGCGTCGGCCCGTCGCAGTCCGCGGTGCTGAACGTCGAGACGAGCCGGCCGAGCTGCCAGTAGGCGTCGCGCGGCTCGGTCATGCGCGGATCCGCCCACAGGAAATAGAACGGTGCGAAGACGAGGAACGGCGGTCCGATGGTCTTGAGAAACCGCCAGAACGGCGTGTAGAACGTGCCCTGGTACTCCGGCACGAGCCAGTAGGCGAGCGCGAGGAGGCCGAGCGTGACGCCGAGGCCGACGAGGCGGAAGACGACGTCCGGCAGCGCGCGCGCGCGCAGCGGCCGCGGCGCGTAACCCGTGCTCGTGCGCAGGCCGGCGCGCAGCCACACGACGTCGCCGAGCACGAGCGCGGCCGCGACGACGAGACAGGGCATGATCGGCAGATACAGCCCGCGCAGCGCGGGCCAGCTCAAGACGCGCGAGGGCGGGAAAGCCCACAGGGCGAGCAGCGCCGCGGCCAGCGCGGCGAGGCAGATGCCGAAGTGCTGCGCCGATCGCGGTCGCGGGGCGGCGCGTGCTGCGGACTCCATCCGGTGCGGCGACCCTTCGCGCTCGGGTCCGGCTCAGGCGCCGATCCCGTCCATGAACCGGCGCACCGCCGCGCTCGTGCCCTGCGGATCGAGATTCGGCTCGAAGTTCGCGCCGGTGAGCTCGATCGCCAGGGCCTCCGGCAGGGCCTCCTTCGTGCGCTGATAGCCGAGATAGAGCACGTCGTCGGGCGCCGCCAGCAGCAGCACCGGGCACTGCAGGTGCGCGATGAATTCGTCGAACGGGTAGTCCCACACGCAGCGATAGACCATGCCGCGTGCGCGCCAGGCGCGGAGCGCGAGCCACATCTCGTCGTTGCACATGTCCATGTCGCGCGTCGCGCCGAGGCCGGTGAGGTACTCCCAGGTCTCGGCGAGATACGTGCCGGCGACGTCGGGCGCGGCCGAGCCGCTGAAGTTCTCGCGATACCACTGCTTCTCCTCGTCCGTGAGGCGCAGGGGCCCTACCATCATCACGGACTTCACGCGCTCCGGATAGAGCATCGCGAGCTCGGCGACCATGCCGGCGCCGGTGTGATTGCCGAAGGCGTGGAACTCCGCGAGGCCGAGCTCATCCACGGCCTCCATCACGCGCAGCGTGAGCTCGCTGATCGAGGTGAACGGCGGCGGATCGTAGGATTCACCGAAGCCCGGCAGATCGAAGGCGTAGACGCGGAAGCGATCCTCGAGCGCGGCGAGCGTGCGCTCGTACATCTTCGAGGAGCTCACGTTCTGGTGGAGGAAGATGATCGGTGTCGCGTCCACGGGACCGCCGTAGCGGTAGTGGATCTGACCCGAGGGCGTATCGACGTAGGCCTTCTTGATCATCGCGACGTCTCCCGGCTGCGGATAGTGCGGACTCTAACACTCGACGCGGCGCGATGGGCACTGCGGCGTCCCGCACCCGTGACGATGTGCTGTATTGCATCATCCAGGGCGCCGCACGCGCGCATTGCCCGACCCGCCCACGACCGTATTATGATTCGGCGGCACGGAAACGGAGGAGGGGAGCCGATGTATCCGAACGCCATCGCGCACTATCACGCGCCGACGGAGCTCGCAGACGTGCTCGCGCTGCTCGCGGCCGGCGGCGAGGCGAAAGTGATCGCGGGCGGCCAGACGCTGATGCCGCTCTTGAAGTCGCGCCTCTATTCGCCCGCGACACTCGTCGATCTGAATCGCGTGCGCGGCCTGGGTGCGATCGAGGAACACCCCGATCGCCTCGTCCTCGGCGCGCTGGTCCGCCATCAGCAGGCCGCGACGCATCCCGTCGTCCGCGCCCGCTGCCGCGTGCTCGCTTCCGCCGCGATCAAGGTCGCGGATCGTCAGGTGCGCAATCGCGGCACGCTCGCCGGCAGTCTCGCGTACGGCGATTACACGAGTGACATCGCCCCTGCCCTGCTCGCCCTCGGTGCCGCCGTCCGCATCGCGCGTCACGGCGCGGCGGAACGCGTCGTCGACCTCGACGCTTTCCTCGTCGGCCCCTTCGAATGCGATCTCGCGCGCGAAGAGCTCGTCACCGCAATCGAGATCCCGCTCGAGCCGGGCGCGACCGGCGGCGCCTACGTCAAGATCGGCCGCGTCGCGCACGATCGGGTGACGGTGAGCGTCGGCGCGCACGTCGCACTCGACGGCGCGGGCCGCCTGCGCTTCGCCCGTCTCGGTTTCGGCGGCCTCTCGCCGCGCGCGCAGCGGGCCCGCGCCGCCGAGGAGCTGCTCGCGGGCCGGACGCCGTCCGCGCCGCTCTTCGCCGAAGCCGGCGCGGTGGCGGCGAACGGCGTGAAGACGCGCAGCGACGAGCTCGCCTCCGCCGAATACCGCACCCAGCTCATCCGCGTCACGGTCCCGCAGTCGCTCGAACGCGCCGTCCGACGGGCAAGAGGAGATCTCGCATGAAGCGCGACGTCGCGATCACCATCAACGGCGAGCGCCATGAGGCGACGGTCGATCATCGCCTGCTGCTCGTCGATTTCATCCGCGAGAACGCGGCGCTCACCGGTACGCATCAGGGCTGCGGCTACGAGGGCCGCTGCGGCATGTGCACGATCATCGTCGACGGTGTTGCCGTGAAATCCTGCCTCATGCTCGCCGTGCAGGCGGACGGCTGCCAGGTGCTCACCATCGAAGGACTCGCACGAGGCGATACGCTGCATCCGCTGCAGCACGCGTTCTGGGAGAAGCACGGCCTGCAATGCGGCTTCTGCACGCCCGGCATGTTGATGACGGCCTACGAGTACCTGAAGGATCCGGATCCGTCCGAAGAGGCGATCCGCGAAGGACTGAAAGGCGTGCTGTGCCGCTGCACCGGCTACGTCGGCATCGTCGACGCCGTGAAGCAGGCGATCGCCACACTCGAGGCGATGCCCGCCGCGGAGCGCGCGAAATGGTTTCCGCTGTGAACGGGGGCGGGGAGATGAACGGCGGGAAGTGGGTCGGTCGCCCGCTCAAGCGCAAGGAGGATCGGCGCCTCCTCGTCGGCGAGGGGCAGTACGTCGCGGACCTGAAGCTGCCGCGCATGGTGTACGCCGGCTTCGTGCGCAGCCCGCACGCGCACGCGAAGATCCTCGGGATCGACGCCACGCGCGCGCTCGCCGTGCCGGGCGTCGTCGCGGTGATGACGGGACGGGACTTCGCGGAATACGGGCCGATTCTGAGCGATCTCAGCGTGCCGAAGCTGCCGGGCGAGACGAAGCGGCCGATCTTCTCCGCGCTGCCGGTCGACGAGGTGGGCTATGTCGGCGATCTCGTCGCGGTCGTCATCGCGAAGGACAAGTACGCGGTCGAGGACGGCGTCGATGCCGTCGACGTCGAGTACGAGCCGCTGCCGGCGGTGATCGAGATCGCGGACGCCCTGAAACCCGATGCCCCGCTCGTCTATCCGGAATGGGGCGACAACGTCGTCTACCACCAGCACCTCGTCGCGGGCGACGCGGATGCCGCGTTCGCGAACGCCGATCATGTCATCGAGGAACGCTTCACCTGTCCGCGGAACGGCGCCTCGCCCATGGAGACGCGCGCCGCGATCGCGAGCTACGGCGCGGCCGAAGGGCTCACGGTCTGGCTCACGACGCAGCGCTCGCACATCAAGCGGCATCTGCTCGCGGAATACTTCAAGCTCCCGGACAACCAGATTCGCGTCATCGCGCCGATGGACGTCGGCGGCGGCTTCGGCGTGAAGGCGCCGCTCTACCGCGAGGACATCGCGGTGTGCGCGATGGCGATGAAGCTGCGCCGGCCCGTGAAGTGGGTCGAGAACCGGCAGGAGAACCTGCTGAACATCGGCCAGGAGCGCGATCAGATCCACGAGATGGCGATTGCCTTCACGCAGGACGGCCGCATCACGGGCCTGCGCGATCGCATGTACGCGAACTGCGGCGATGCACGCGTGCCGATCTACATCGGCATCGCCATGCCCTGGCTCGGCATGATGTATCTCACGAACGCCTACGACATCCCGAACCTCGACGTCGATCTCACCTGCGTCGTCTCGCACAAGGCGGGGCTCACGCCGAGCCGCGCCTTCGGCTCGTTCACGGGCCGCTTCGCGATCGACCGCATGGTCGATCTCGCCGCGAAGCAGCTCGGCATGGACATCGTCGAGATCCGGCGCCGCAATGCGATTTCGAAATTCCCGCACGTGACCGCGGCCGGCGTCTATTGCGACTCCGGCGACTTCGACGGTGCGATCACGAAAGCCTGCGAGGCGATCGACTACCCCGGCTTCCGCAAGCTGCAGAGCGACGCGCGTGCGGAGGGCCGTTACCTCGGCGTCGGCTTCAGCCTGGGCCTCGAGTTCTCCGGCCTCTCCTCGCAGATCCTCGTGCCGATGGAGCGCCAGCCGGGTTTCGGTGTGGCGACCGTGCGCTTCGACGCGAACGGCAACGTGCAGCTCGCGCACGGCGATCAGCCGCAGGGCCAGGGGCACGACACCGTGCTCTCGCAGGTCGTCGCGGACGAGCTCGGCATCACGCCGGACGACGTGCGCGTCATCTCCGGCGACACGCAGTCCGCGCCGTTCGCGGCCGGCACGCTCGCCTCGCGCATGGCGTCCTACACCGTGAGTGCCGCGTACTACGCTGCGCAGGGGCTGCGCAAGAAGATGGCCTCGATCGCCGCGCACCTGCTCGGCGTGCCGGACGAGCCCGAGGCCTTCGCGTTCGCCGGCGGTGAGGCGGTGTGGACGCGCGATCCGACGAAGCGTCTCACGGTCGCGCGCATCGCCGAGACCGCGCTGCTCGCGCCGACGGAGCTGCCGCCCGGCATGGAAGGCGGACTGGAGAACACCTCGCACTTCGAGGCCGATGCGCCCGGCATGCAGAGCACGAACGTGCACGCCGTGATCGTCGAGGCCTTCCCGGACACCGGGCGCTACAAGATCCTGCGTTACGTCGCGGTCGACGATTCCGGCCTCGCCCTGAATCCGCTCATCGTGCGCGGCCAGGTCCAGGGCGGCATCGCGCTCGGCATCAGCAATGCGTGCTTCGAACAGTTCCACTACACCGCGGACGGCCAGCAGACGACGGCCTCGCTGGCCGAATACCTCATGGCCTCGAGCGCGGATCTGCCGCACATCGAGACCCACGAGCACAACGTGCCGACGCCGCACAATCCGCTCGGCTCGAAGGGCAAGGGCGAGGGACCGACGGGCATGGTGCCGGGGGCGCTCGGCAATGCGCTCGAGGACGCGCTCGGGCCGTTCGACGTGAGGATCACGGAGCTGCCGATGACCTACGAGCGCATCTGGCGTCTCGTCGACGCGCGCCGACGCGCGGGCTGATCGATTCTCACAGGATGCCGACGCAGGAGGCGCATCGATCGCGTCTTCCCGCACCGCGTAGAGCGTCGTCGGGTCACACTGCACTCAGCCGACCCGGGGGAATTCGATCCATGGCTGCAGGGAGTGTCGCGACACGTACCGCGGAGGAGACGAAAGCGCTCGGCGGGCGTTTCACGGACGGGCACGGGAACTGCCCCTGGCGAGCGCTCCTCGCGTCGCTCGCGGCGACGGGCGGCATCGAATCGATCGACCTGCGCGGTTTTCCTGCGCCCTGCCAGATTCAGCTCTGGCACACCGGCACGCAACGCTACCTCGCCTGGGACTACCGATCTCCTGAATGGCTGCACGACGAGCCCGAGACACCGCGGGAGGACTACGTCCTCGTCTCCGACGAGCTGCGCTACGACGCGGCACGCTGCTGGATCACGCACATCATCATCTGGCGCGGCGAGGCGACGGGCCGGCGCTATGTGTGGATCGTGCGGGCAAAGGATTTCCGGGAGCGGATCGGATCGCGCGACTCGGACGAGCTGCGCGGCGGCGTGTTCCACTGAGCCCTCTCGGGCGCGGGCCACCTCTCGCCAAATCGGCCGCGCATGCTCTAGATTACGGCCGACCATGTCAGCCCCACCCGTCAAACCCGATCCGAAGTCCTCACCCGGCAGCGGCCTCATCGGCGGCAAGCTGCGCGCGCTGCGCAAATCGCGCGGCATGACGCTGCAGGCCGTCGCGGACGCGACGAAGCTCTCGGTCGGTCACTTGAGCCAGCTCGAGCGCGACATCACCTCGCCGTCCGTGAAGACCTTGCACGACATCGGGCTCGCGCTCGGCGTGAACATCGGCTGGTTCTTCGACGCGAACGAAGCGAAGGACGCGGACTCGCGCTACGTCGTGCGCAGCGCGAACCGGCGGCGCATCCATTTCGCGGACGGGATCGACGACTACCGGTTGAACTCGCGCGCGACGGAGACGCTCGGACTGCTCTACAGCGTGTTCGAGCCCGGCGCCTCGAGCGGCGATCGCACCTATGCCCACGCCGGCGAGGAAGCCGGCTACGTGGTCTCCGGCCAGCTCGAGTTCTGGATCGACGGCGAGCATCTCGTCGTCCAGGCCGGCGACAGCTTCAGTTTCCCGAGCACGAGCGAGCACCGCTATCAGAATCCCGGCCCCGATCGCACGGTCATCATCTGGGCCATGACCCCGCCGAGTTATTGAGCGCCGGCAGCGACGCCGGGCGGCGGCGTTTTTCATATATTTCATATTTGTGAAATAACTTCACGATTCTGGCGGTATAAATGCTGCGTCAGCACAAGGGTTTACGCAAAGTCGTGAAAAGTTTCGTTGATCTGAGCGTCCGGAGACGCTAAATTTTCACCGTCCGACAAATTCCGGCGGCCGGGAGCTGCACCCCGCGATTTCGAGTCTCGCGGGCCCACCCTGCCGGTCGCCGGCCCCCGCTTGTCCGCGGTGCATCCCCGGAGCCCGATCGATGGAAAACAAAGCGCTGACGGCGGCGCTCGCGCGCGCCGGCTTCGACGATCGCTATTACGCGCTGTGCGAGCGCTACCCGGCGGGGTCGAAGCGTTGCGGCGTGTCCGCGACGAAGGACGATGTCGCGGCCGCGCTGCGTACCGCGGGCGCCCGCTACACCTATGATCCCCGCGACCGCTCCTTCCGCATCGATCCGCGACACGTGAACGGCCTCGCCTGGCACGGCCTGTTCGTGAAGCAGCAGGGCGGCGCGCTCGATCTGATCCTCCACGGCGAGGCGCCCGATGCACCCTCCTACACGGCGGGCGGCAGTTTCGCGCTGCTCGCCGAGCAGGTCGCGCGCGCGCGTGGCGGCGCGGCCGGCTGCAGCGCCCGTTATCCCCGCCCCTGTTACAACAACGATCCGGAGCTGCTGCGCGCCATCGCCTGCGATTTCGTGCGCCTCTATCGCGAGTGTCTGGAGGCGATCGCTGCGAGCGAGGGGAGCTTCGCGCTCGTCGAACCCGATTGCCTGCCCGCCTTCTGCGCCGCGCCGTTCAGCTGGGCCGCACTGCGCTGAGCCGCCCGGCGCGACCCGACGGGTCCGGGCCGCCCGACTTCCGCAAATCCGACACCGAAAAGGGTGGATCGCCCGACACGCTTCCCGCCGCGCGTCCGCCACACTCGCGCTGCAATTCCTACAACACGCCCATGGGAGGTTTCGTATGCAACAGCTCCTGCGCAGTCTGTTCGTGATTCGGGAAGCGATCGTGGCCGGCGCGCAGGCCGGCGGCGGCACGCTCGAGGGACGCGACGTCCGATGGATCGTGGACGGCAACGCGGGCGGCCGGCGGGCGCGGATCCGGCTGCAGGTCCGGCGCCACGGCACGCTCGTCTTCCAGCGCGCGTTCTCGCGCCGCGACATCGAGACCTGGCTCGAGGATCCGGCGTTCGCGGTCCACATCGAAGCGGCCATCAGCTATGCCGCGATGCCGGGGCGCCCGCTGGACATCCCGCTCGGCGCGGCGCCGAGCCACTGAGAGCGGACGGGGCGCGGACGCTGCTCCGTCCGTGCCCCGACTCAACGGCAGGCCTCGCTCACGACCGCGCAATCCGCGACGTAACGGTCGGCGACGAGCGCGGCGAGCTGCTGGGAGAGGACGCCGGAGCTCGCGATGAGGACGAAGACGGCGATGATACGATTGATGCTGCACATGACGGCTGACTCCTGCGTTTGATTTCCGACCGGCCTGTCCGGTCCATGGGGCGCATTGTGGAGATCACCGGTTCGTGGATAAACTGGCCTTCCGTTGATTCATTGTCCACGGTTCATTGACTATCCCATGGACACGCTCGCCGGCATGCGCACCTTCGTCGCAGTCGTGACCCACGGCTCGTTCACCGCCGCGGCCGATCACCTGAACGTCTCCAAAGCGCTCGCGAGCAAGTACGTCGCGACGCTCGAAGCGCGGCTCGGCACGCGCCTGCTCAACCGCTCGACGCGCACGCTGCATACGACGGAAGCGGGCCGGGCCTACTACGATCGCTGCCGCAAGATCCTCGAGGAAGTGGACGAGCTGGAAGGCGCGCTGCTCGCCGGGCGCAAGGAGCCGCGCGGCCACCTCGCGATCGCCGCGCCGCAATCCTTCGGCGACAGCTTCGTCGCCGACGCCGCCGCGCGCTTCATGCGCGAATACCCGCAGGTGACGATCGACGTGCACTTCGCGGACCGCTACGTGAACGTCGTGGAGGAAGGATTCGATCTCGCGATCCGCGTCGGTGCGCTCGAGGATTCCTCGCTCGTCTCGCAGCGTCTCGGCGCCGTGCGGCTCATCGCCTGTGCCGCGCCGTCCTATCTCGCGACCCGCCCCGTGCCGCGCCGCCCGGAGCAGCTCGCCGATCACGAGTGCGTGCGCGATCGCAATTTCCGGCTCGGCGCGAAATGGCCGTTCGCGCGCCAGGGTCGTGAGCTCGAGATCGCGATCGCCGGTCCGCTCGTCGTGAACGGCATCATGGCCACGCACCAGGCGACGCTCGCGGGCGCCGGCATCGGGCTCCTCGCCGCGCATCTCGTCGCAGCGGACCTCGAGAGCGGGCGCCTCGTGCGCGTGCTCGAGGCCTATGAAGCGCCTGAGCTGCCGATCAGCGCGGTGTATCCGCATCGCCAATATCTCGCGGTGAAAGTGCAGAAGTTCGTGGAGTTCCTGCGGGAGCGGCTCGCGCACTACGGGCTCGCGACGGTCCCGCGCGCACGGAGCGCCGCAGCGCCGGGCGCACGCGCCACGCCGCGGGCCGGCCCTCCGCTCAGACGGTGACCACGATCTTTCCGTGCTGCGCGTTCGACTCCATGTAGCGATGCGCAGCGACGACGTCCGCGAGCGGGAACGTTGCACCGACGACGGGGCGATAGTCGCCCGCGGCGAGACCGGCCTGCACGTGGCGTTTGCCGGCTTCGAACTTCTCCGGGAAGTTGATGATCTCGAACAGCGAGTAGCCGCGCATCGTGAGACCCTTCGCGAGCCCGAGCCCGACGGGGAAGATCGCGGGGCGCGCGTCGAGCCGGCCGTAGACGAAGAGCCGGCCCTGGTAGGCGACGGCCTGCGCGAGCCGCTCGAGCTCGGGGCCGGCGACGGGGTCCATGATCATCTCCGCGCCGCGGCCGCCGGTGATGTCGAGGATGCGCGCGATCATGTCCTCTTCCTCCGACGCGATCAGGTGATCCGCACCGGCCGCCTCGATCCAGGCGCGCTTCGCCGCAGTGCGCGTGACGGCGATCGTCCGCGCGCCGAGCCGCTTCGCCATCTGGATCGCGGCGAGCCCGACGCTGCTGCTCGCGGCCCGCACGACGAGATGCTCGCCGGCCGCGAGCCTGCCGTATTCGATCAACGCGCCGTAGCAGGTCATGAACGGCATCCAGATCGCGGCACCTTCCTCGAACGACAGATGCGCGGGCAGCGGCGCGACGGCGTGCTCGGGCACGCGCGCGACCTCGCCGTAGCTCCAGTAGCGGCCCATCTTGAACGAAGGAATCGTCGCGACGCGATCGCCCGGCGCGAACGCGTTGACGCCTTCGCCGACCGCGAGCACCGTGCCGGCCGCTTCGTAGCCGAGCGCCGAGGGGAACTCCGGCTGGTATTGCGGATACTCGCCGCGGCGGAACATGACCTCGGCGCGATTGAGACCGAAGGCGCGCACCGCGACGACGACCTCGCCGGCTGCCGCCTCCGGCATAGCGATTTCGTCGAGCTGCAGGACATCGGCGTCGCCGGTGCGGTGGAAGCGGACGATTCTGGGCATGGGGGGTTCCTCTCTTTCGCGAAATTCGCAGGTCCGATTAGCCGAAGGCGTAATCGGACGTCGGGATCACGGGGCGCGAACGTCCGATTACGCTGTCGCTAAGGAAGCTCTGAATTAGTTCAGAGCTTCCTGCGGCACAGGGATGTGCCGCCGTGAACAGTGGCGTAAGCCATTGTTCACGGGAGGCCGGCAAGAACCACGCTTCTTGCCGGCCGCGCTCTGAAAAGTCCAGGATGGGCCGCGACGCGATTCCTCAATACCCCGATGCGCTCGATCGACGATTCTATCTCGTCGCCGGGCAGGCAGTAGCGCGTCGCGGCGATGAGGCCGGGTGCGGGCTCCCACTTGCCGCCGAGCTCCTTGTCCGTCGACCACGCGGTGCCGGCCGGCGTGCCGGTGATGATCACCATGCCGGGCCTGAGCGTGAAGTTCACGGAGAAGAACGCGACGAGATCGGCGCAGGTCCAGATCATCTCGCCCGTCGAGCTCGACTGCCTGAGCTCGCCGTTGATGCGCGTCTCGAGCAGCAGTGCCTGCGGATCGGGGATCTCGTCGCGCGTGACGATGCAGGGCCCGAGCGGCGCGCTGGTATCGAAGCACTTGCCGCGGCCGAGCTCGTACCAGGTGAAGCCCTGCGGCGAGCGGCGCACCTGGCGATCGCGCGCGGTGACGTCGTTGACGATCGTGTAACCGAAGACGTGCTCGAGGGCGCGGTCACGCGGGATGTGGCGGCCGGGCTTGCCGATCACGATCGCGAGCTCGGTCTCGCAGTCGAGCTTCTTCGTCAGCGTCTCGTCGTGGATGATGGCGTCGCCCGGGCCGACGACGCAGTCCGAGGTCTTGATGAAGAACTCGGGCTCCTTGCCGCTGATGGGCGTGTTCTCCTTCTCCTTCACGTGGGCGCGATAATTGCTGCCGCTGCAGACGATCGTCGTCGGCATGATCGGCGCGCGGAGCTTCGTGCCCGCGAGCGGTCGCCGCACCGCGGCGGGAGCGCCGTGCAGTAAATCGCGCGCCAGACCGAGCGCGGACTCGCCGCCGCGGATGAACGCGATCGCGTCCGCGAACAGGCGCCGCGTCGCGCCGTCGGCGCCCGCCGAGGCGGCCTGCGCGTCGATGATGGTCTCGCCCTCGAGGAGACCGAAGCGCACCTCGCCCTCGGCCTCGAAGCTCACGATCTTCATGTCCCCTCCCGGGTTTCGTTGATGCTGTACTGCGGCGTGACAGCCTGCGATCGCCGCCAGCAAAATACCGCGGCGCCGACGGCGCGTTCGACAGGAATACTACACTGGGAGGGAAGTAGATGACCGCCTATCCGAAGCTGTTCACGCCGTGGAATCTGCGCAATGCCGAGATCAGGAACAAGGTCGTGTTTCCGCCGACGTGTCCGAGCTGGACCTCCGATCCCTGGACGGGGGTGTTCACGGACATGGCGACGAGCTACTACGAAGAGCGCGCGAAAGGCGGCGTCGGCCTCATCATCATCGGCGGCACGCACGTGCATCCCTCTTCGCTCTCCGCACCGCTGCTCCTGCCGCAGCTCCACAGCGACAACGCGATAGGGCCGCTCTCGAAAGTCGCCGACGCCGTGCACGCGCACGGCTGCAAGCTCGCGATCCAGCTCTTCCACTCGGGGATGCGCGGCTACGCCACTTACAAGCAGGTGCCGGGCTACGATCCCGACGCGACCTGGTACACGCTGAGCCCGAGCCAGGTGCCGCTCGGCGAATTCCCCGGTGCGTCCACACCGAAGGCGCTCGAAGAGCACGAGATCGAGGAGATCCTCCAGGCCTATGCGAGCGCCGCGAAGCGCGCGATGGCGGCAGGCCTCGACGGCGTCGAGCTCCATCTCTCGCACGGCTATCTGCCGTGGCAGTTCCTCTCGCCGCTCTACAACCACCGCACGGATCGCTGGGGCGGCTCCTACGAGAATCGCCTGCGTTTCCCGGTGGAATGCCTGCGGCGGATCCGCGCGGCGATAGGACCGCAGCCCTTCCTCGGCTATCGCATCAACTCGACTTCGTTCTGGCCGGGCGATCTCGAGATCGACGACGTGCAGCGCATCGTGAAGGACATCGAAAGCAGGGTCGACGTCGACTACGTGAACGTCTCGGCCGGCGTGCACCACACGTTCATCCACACGCCGATGGAATTCCAGGGCGGCTGGGAGCGCGGCTACGCACGGAAGATCAAGGACGTCTCGGCCAAGCCCGTCTTCCTCGTCGGCCGCATCACGATGCCCGACGTCGCGGAGCATCTCCTCGAGGCCGGTGATGCGGATGCGATCTGTCTCGCGCGCCAGCTCTTCACGGATCCCGAATGGGCGAACAAGGCCAAGGAGAACCGCGCGAACGACATCCGCGCCTGCGTCGCCGCGAATTTCTGCTGGAAGAGCGTGAGCCGCGGCGGGCGCGTGCAATGCGTGTACAACCCGACCGTCGGCCGCGAAGGCGAATGGGGCGCGGGCACGCTCGTGAAAGTCGCCGAGCCGAAACGCGCGCTCGTCATCGGCGCGGGCCCCGCCGGTCTCGAATACGCGCGCGTCGCCGCGGCGCGCGGCCATCACGTCACGGTGCTCGAGGCGCAGGACGCGACCGGCGGCCACGTGCGCGTGCATGCGCTCCTGCCCTCGCGCACGGAGTTCGGCGAGATCGGCCGCTGGCTCGGCGATCAGGCGCAGAAGAACGGTGCCGTGGTGAAGACGGGCGCCGAAGTGACCGCTGCGAACCTCGATGCCGTCCTCGCCGAGTACGCGCCCGATCACGTCGTCGTCGCGACCGGTTCGAAGAGCGCCGTCGACGGCTTCCAGGGCTGGACGGCAGCGGGTCTGCCCGGATGGGAGACCGGCAACTGCATCACCTGGGAAGAGCTGATCCAGGCGCGCGCGGCGACACCGCCGCGATCGTTCCCGGGTCACGCGGTCGTGATCGACGATCTCGGCGACGTCGCCGGACCGTTGACGGCCGTCGCACTCGCGGAAGGTGGCGCGTCCTCGGTCACGCTCGTCACGCGTTGGCCGATGGTCGGCATGGAGACGCTGCTCGACGTCTATTTCGAATGGATCATGCCGCGCGTCTACAAGGCGGGCGTCCGCGTGCTCGCCGATCACTTCGTGAAGGAGATCGACGGCGAGACGATCACGCTCTACAACGTGCATCACGAAGAAGCGCGGCAGACGCTGCCCGCAGACTGGATCGTGATGGCGACGGGCCGGCGTTCCGAGAACGCGCTCTATCATCTGCTGCGCGATCGCGGGGTCTCGACGGAGATGATCGGCGACTCGGCCGCGCCGCGTTACACCTACGAAGCCGTCTACGAGGGACACCGGCAGGCGCGGAAGCTCTGAGACCGCGACCCGCCGGGGTCGGGATTCTTCGTAGGTCGGGCTGACGCAGGAAGCCCGACGTGCCGAGGTCGAACGAGGCACCGTCGCTTCGTTCGGCCTCGTCGTGACCCTGTCCTCGTAGTGCCTTCGACCGACGCGGGCCGGGCCCGCGTCGGCCCCGCCTCTTCCCTCGCCCCCACCAGCCCTGCTACGCTATAACTCGGATAATCGGTGTCCGAGTAATAAACCATGGCTCTCTACGCCGCCACCGTCGAATACGGCCTGCACTGCCTGCTCCATCTCGTGGACGCCCCCGCGGACGCGAAGACGAGCGCGGCGGATCTGGCGGAACTGCAGGGCGTTTCGCCGTCCTACGTCGCGAAGCTCTTCACGGCGCTCAAAGCCGCCGGCCTCGTCGAGTCGCTCGAAGGACGGCATGGCGGTTACCGGCTCGCGCGCACGGCCGCGGACATCACCGTGCTCGACGTCGTCGAGGCGCTCGAAGGCGACAAGCCGCTCTTCGAGTGCAAGGAGATCCGCCGCCAGTGCGCCGTGTTCGAAGGCGCGCCGCCGGCCTGGGCGGTGAAAGGGCCGTGCAGCATCCACGCGGTGATGCTCGAGGCCGAACAGCAGATGAAGCGGAGCCTCGCCGGCCACACGCTCGCCGATCTCTCCGCACGCGTGGCGCGCAAGGCGCCGAAATCCTTCGCCCTCGACGTCGACGCCTGGCTCGCGGGCCGCAAGGCGGCACGGCGCAATCCCGACTGATCCTACGAGGAGATACTCATGTCGAAACTTCTGATCCTGGGCGGCGGCTTCGCCGGCATGTGGGCGGCGCTGACCGCGGCACGCGAAGCGCACGTCGCCGGCAAATCGCTCGACGTCACGCTCGTCTCGCGTGACGAGTACCTGACCGTACGGCCGCGCCTCTACGAACCCTTCGAGGACGGGCTGCGCGCACCGCTCCGGCCCGTGCTCGAGCCGGTCGGCGTGCGCTTCGTGCCCGGCGAGATCGGGAACGTCGACGCCGCCGCGCGGCGCGTGCGTGTCGCGACGGGCGGCAGCGAGACGACGTTCGACTACGACCGCCTCGTGCTCGCGACGGGCAGCGTCCAGCGCGCGCTGCCGATTCCCGGCGCGGAATTCGCCTACGACATCGATACGTTCGCCGGCGCCGGCCGCTTCGACGCCCGTCTGCGCGACGTGCTGCGCGAGCCGGAGCGCACGGGCGCGCTCACGTTCGTCATCGTCGGCGCGGGATTCACGGGCATCGAGCTCGCCACCGACATGCGGCGCCGGATCCGCGTCCTCGCCGACGCGGCGCTCGCCGGGCGTGCCCGCATCGTGCTCGTCGAGCGCAACACCATGGTCGGTCCGGATCTCGGCAGCAAGCCGCGTCCGATCCTCGAAGCGGCGTTGCGCGACGTGCGTGTCGAAGTGCGACTCGGCGTCTCGCTCACCGCGATCGACGCGGAAGGCGTGACGCTCGGGGGCGGCGAGCGCATCGCGAGCCGCACGGTGATCGTCGCGGCCGGGCTCGCGGCGAACCCGCTGACGGCGGATTTGTCCGCGGAGCGCGACGCGCTCGGCCGCGTCGTCGTCGACGATTACCTGCGCGTGCCGACGGCACCGGGCGTGTTCGCGGCGGGCGACAGCGCGCATGCGAAGGTCGACGAAGAAGGCCATTCGGCCCTGATGTCCTGTCAGCACGCGTGCCCGATGGGCAAGCACGCAGGTTACAACGCCTCGCGCGAGTTGCTCGGACTCGAGCCGCGCGTTTATCGCCAACCGATGTACGTCACCTGTCTCGATCTCGGCGACGCCGGCGCGATGCTGACCTCGGGCTGGGATCGCGAGGTGCAACAGACGGGCGAAGAGACGAAGGCGCTGAAGCGCACGATCAACACGCAGTGGATCTATCCGCCGAAGGGCACGCGCGAGGACATCCTCGCCGCTTCCGACATCGACGGCGTATGGCCGCCGCCGACTTGACGCCGTCAGGCCGGGACGCGGCTGCTTGACGGCCGCGTCCCAGCCCCGACAATGCCGGGATACCCGTCAGTAGGCGATCGTCATGAGCGCAGGCGCGAGACTTCCCGGAACTCCCGATCCCATGCACCGCTGGCCGGGCGCGCTCGGCGTGACGATCGCCGGCGACAGTTGGGGCGACCCGCGCGGCCCGCTTATCCTCCTGCAGCACGGCGGCGGCCAGACGCGCCACGCCTGGAAGACCGTCGGCGAGACGCTCGGCAGCGCCGGCTATCACGCCGTCGCGTTCGACGCGCGCGGTCACGGCGATTCCGACTGGGCGCCGGACGGCACGTACGGCCAGGACATCATGGTCGAGGACCTGCGCTGCGTGATCGAAGCCCTCGGCGGCCGGCGGCCCGTGCTCGTCGGCGCGTCCATGGGCGGCGGCACGAGCCTCGTCGCGATCGGCGAGGATCGCGTGGATGCGACCGCGCTCGTCCTCGTCGACATCGCGCCGCGCATCGAATCCGCGGGCGTCAATCACATCATCTCGTTCATGGCGCAGAAGCCCGAGGGCTTCGCGTCGCTGGAGGAAGTCGCGGCGACGATCGCGGCCTATCAGCCGCATCGCAAACCGCCGAAGGATCTCGCCGGGCTCGCGAAGAACCTGCGCCTGACGGCGGATGGCACATACCGCTGGCACTGGGATCCGCGCTTCATGACGATCGGCCGCGACTTCTCGAAACGCATCGAGCGCCTGGAAGCCTGCTCGCGGAATCTGAACCTGCCGACGCTGCTCGTGCGCGGCGGACTCTCCGACGTGCTCAGCGAGGAGGGCGCGCAGTCGTTTCTCGAAGTCTGTCCGCACAGCGAGTACATGAACATCTCGGATGCCGGCCACATGGTCGCGGGCGACCGCAACGACGTCTTCGGCAAGGCCGTGATCGATTTCCTGACGCGTACGGTGCCGGTCGGCGGCGAGCCCGTGCAGCCGCCGCACACGCCGCGGCCGCATCACGAAGGGCCGCCCGGGGACGTCGTCGACATTCCTTGATCAGCGCGCAGTCTGCCGCAGGAACTGTCTGCGCAGGAACAGATTGTTCGCGACGAGCGCCGCGACGACCATCGACGCGCCGGCGATCTCCACGGCCTCGAAGCGATACCCCTGCCAGGTGCGGTAGCCGAACGTCATCACCGGCATGAAGTTGATGAGCAGCGTCGAGTTCAGCGCGCCGATGTTCCGCGTGCCGTAGTTCCAGGCGAGCATGGAGAGCAGCACGCCGAACACGGTGAGATAGGCGAGCTGCCAGACGATGCCGCTGAGCGCGGCGGGCGCCGGCGGATGCAGCACGCCCGCGACGACGAGCGTCTCCGTCACGACGAGACACGCGACGGCTCCCGGGATCATCGTCAGCACCGTGATGCGCCACGTCGACCAGCCGGCGAGCCGCTCCGTGCCCATGGTGTAGAACACCCAGCACAGCGCCCCCGAGAGCACGATGAACGCGCCGAAGATCTCCTTCGCCGTGTGCACGGTCTGCAAATCCCCTTTCGTCACCACGAGCACGACGCCGGAGAACGCGAGCGCGATGGCGCCGAGCGTGAACGTGGCGGGACGGCGGCCGTGCAGTACCCATTGGGCGATGGCCGCGAACGAGGGCTGGAGCGAGACGATGACGACCGCGTATTCCGCGCGCGACATCGACATGCCGAGGAAGACGAGCATCGGCGAGGCGCACATGCCGGTGACGCCGAGCACGCACGCGGGCACGAGCTTCGGCCCGTAGGACAGCGCGGCGAAGCCTTCGAGCTTCACGAGCAGCGGCGCGAGGCAGAGCGTCGCGACGCAGTAGCGGAGCACCGTCACGTGAAAGGGATCGACGATCCCGAACACGTCTTTCGCGATCGGCAGTTGCAGACCCCAGAACGTCACGGCGGCGAAGGCCGCGACGAGGCCCGTGGCGAAGGACTGCTTCATGGGCGCACCGCGCGCGGCGCGGCGATCGCGGCGCACAGCGCTGCGCCGCCGGACGCGTCGTCGTGAGAAATCATGCGAGTTCCAGACAGTGACGGCCCGCGCAGAGGCGGGTCGCCGGGTGATTCGGATCCGGCGCGAGACCGGACCCGGCCAGTCTACACGTTCGCGGGCGGGCGCGCGGTCAGACGATCTTCTTGCCGTAGGCGGCGGTCTCGACGAGCGCGGTGTCGAGGTATTCGACGACCTCGGTGATCTTGCCGTCGGCGACGCTGAAGACGAACGCGTAATCGTTGTCGTAGGGCAGGTCGTGCACGGTGGTCGCCGTGCCGTGCGCGAGCGCGACGATGCGGTCGCCCTCGCCGATGATCTCGTCGACGACGAGCGTGATGTGGCCCTTGATCTGTTTGCTCCACGGCGCGAAGAAATCGTCGACGATCGACTTCAGGCCGCGGAACGTGCCGGACACCGGCGTCGTGCCCTTGAGATCGTAGACGACGTCCGGCGCGAACAGCGCGAAGGCCGCCGGCGCATCGCCGCGGGCGATGCAGTCGAACCACTGTTGGACGATTTGACGCGAGCTCGGCATGGCGGCACTCCTCATCTCGTTCGGGGATTGAAGGTCGGAGCGCACCTTAACCCGGCGCGTCCGGCGTGTCATCGACGCTCCGCAGCACGACGCTTCGTGCAGACAATTCTTGCGCGGTCTGCGGAAGCTGCGGCCGCGCGGCGGCGACAGTCGCGAGCCATTCCCAACGCGCACCGCCCCCGCGGGCGTCGTCGTCGATTCAAATCCCGGTATTCCCTGCGGTTAGCTGCGACGCCCCGGCCGTGAGCACGACGCTGGCCCTCGAATTGCACTCCAGGCCGCGATGTCTCACGGAGCCGCGACGATGATCCGATCCTTCGCCCTCACCCTGCTGCTCGCCCTCGGCATCGGCAATGCCCATGCCGGCGAATTCGAACTGCACGAGTTCCGCGGCCGCGTCCTGCTCGTCGACTTCTGGGCCTCGTGGTGCACGTCGTGCCGCCAGGAGTTCGCGTGGTTGAACGAGATGCACGAGGCGTTCGCGCGTCGCGGCCTCACCGTCGTCGGCATCAACGTCGACGAGGATCACCGGCTCGCGGAGGAATTCCTGCGCGAGCACGGCGCCCGCTTCGAGGTGGTCTACGACCCGGGCGGTGCGATCGCGAATGCGTTCAAGGTCCAGGGCATGCCGACCACGGTCTTCGTCGATCGCGACGGCCATCTCCGTTATCAGCACGTCGGCTTCCAGGCCGCGAACAAGGAGCAATATGAAGCACAACTCCGCGAACTGCTCGACGAGAAGGGCATCCTGCCGCTGTGAGCGCCGCGCCGGCGCCGCGCTCGGCGCCGCGATCCTGCTCGCGCTCGGCGGCTGCTCGTCGATCGGCGCGAAACCCTGGGAACGCGATCTGATGGCGCAGAAGGTCATGCAGCTCGACGCCTATCCGCTCGAGAGCGCGATGGACCAGCACATCTACTTCAGCAAGGAAGGCTCGAGCGGCGGCCGCACCTACGCCGGCGGAGGTTGCGGATGCAATTGACGAGACTGAACCGCGGCGTACAGCCCGCGCTCGCGGCCGCGACGGCGAGCCTGCTCGCGAACTGCGGCGCGCACGCCGAGGACGAAGCCGAGAATGCGTTCGTCGATTCGGGACTCCTGTTCTACCAGGAATCGGATCGCGTGCGCGCGATCGAGCCGAACCTGAACTTCAACTACGACTTCGGCGGCGGCGAACTGCTGAGCCTCGGCTTCGTCGCGGATTCCGTGACCGGCGCGACGCCGCTCGGTGCGGTCGCCGCGCCCGTGAAGCAGACGTTCATCCGCCCGATCTCCGTCAAGAGCAACAGCTCGACGCAGACCGTGACCTCGGCATCCGGCGGCGCGACGGTCGTGACGATTCCGCCGCCGCCCGGCTCGCCCGCGGCCACGATCGTCGCGGCGAGCACGACGGTCGGCGCGAACAGGCTGCCGCTCGATCAGGGCTTCAACGACACACGCTACGCCGGCACGCTCGGCTGGGTCGAGCCGATCACGCCCGATTTGAAACTGAGCCTCGGCGGCGCGTATTCGTCCGAGCAGGATTACCGCTCGCTGAGCGGCAACCTCGGCCTCGCGCAGGACTTCAATGCGCACAACACCACCGTCTCGCTCGGCGTGAACTACGAGAACGATCGCTCTTCGCCCATCGGCGGCACGCCGACGCCGTTCGCGTCCATGAGCGGAAGCTGGAAGAACGGCAACCGCTCGAAGGACGAGATCAACGCGCTCGTCGGCCTCACGCAGGTGATGAGCCGGCGCTGGCTGACGTCGTTCAATTACTCCTATGCCTGGTCGAACGGCTACCAGACCGATCCCTACAAGCTCGTCTCGGTCGTCGACGGCACGACCGGGCTGCCGGGCGATTACCTCTACGAGAACCGGCCGGACAAGCGCCGGAAGCAGAGCGTGTTCTGGGAGAACCGCATCCATCTGCCGAGCGACGTCGTCGACGTCTCGATGCGCTATTACTGGGACGACTGGAGCCTGCGCTCGTTCACGATCGAGGGCCGCTATCGCTTCGTCTTCGATGGTTACTACGCCGAACCGCTCGTGCGCTGGTACCGCCAGGAGGCGGCGAGCTTCTTCCGCTACTACCTCGTGCAATCGCAGGCGCTGCCGCAATACGCCTCGGCGGACACGCGCCTCGGCAACTTCGACGCGACGACGGCGGGCGTGAAGTTCGGCCTGCAGCTCGACAAGTCCAGCGAGCTCAACCTGCGCGTCGCCTACTACCTGCAGCAGGGCGACAATCATCCCGCGGGCGCCGTCGGCCAGTTGAAGAACCAGAACCTGTTCCCGGATCTCGATGCGGTCTCGGTCGTCGTCGGCTATTCGTTCGCCTTCTGAGCCGGGCGCCGGCGTGCGCCGGCGCTTCACGGCGATGGCGAGCCCGTGCGAAGTGCTCGTCGACACCGACGACCGCGCGCACGGGCTCGCCATCGCCGCGATCGCGGAAGCCGAAGCGCGGCGCGTCGAAACGAAATTCACCCGCTACGCGAACAGTCCGCTGAGCCGCCTCAACGCCGCCGCCGGCACGGCCGTCACGGTCGACACGGAGATGGCGGAGCTGCTCGACTTCGCCGCGTGCTGCCACGCGCTCAGCGACGGCCGCTTCGACGTGACCTCGGGTGTGCTGCGCCGGGCCTGGCGCTTCGACGGCTCGGACCGCATCGCCGATCCGCTGCTCATCGCCGCACTGCTGCCGCTCGTCGGCTGGGAGAAGCTCACCTGGCGCCGTCCCGTGCTGACGCTGCGGCCCGGCATGGAGCTCGACTTCGGCGGCATCGGCAAGGAATACGCCGTCGACCGCGCGCTCGTCCTCGCGGCCCGGGCCGCGGGCGCCCCGCTGCTCGTGAACCTCGGCGGCGATCTGCGCGCGTCCGGCCCGCGCGCCGGCGGCACGCCCTGGCAGGTCGCGATCGCGGACGTCGACGACACGGCGGCGCGGGCCGGCCGCCTCGCCCTCGCCTGCGGCGCACTCGCGACGAGCGGGGACGCGCATCGCTACGTCGAACGCGGTGGGCGGCGCTACGGTCACCTTCTCGATCCGCGCACGGGCTGGCCGATCGATTGCGCGCCACGGGCGGTGACGGTCGCCGCGGCGAGCTGTCTCGAAGCGGGACTGCTGGCGAAGCTCGCGCTGCTCGCCGGCGCGGACGCGGAGCGCTTTCTTGCTGCGGAGGGGTTGCGGGCCTGGTGCCTGCGCTGAAGGGATGCCGCGCTCAGCGCGCGGCCGCGTGCAGCGCCTGGCGCGGCGGCGCCGGCAGCGGCGCGCCGGGCAGATGGGTCTCGATGCAGGTGCGCATCGTGGCGTCGTGGAGATCGAGCACGGGACGGATCGTGCCGTGCGGATCGCGCTGACAGCCGCCCGCGAGATTCCAGGCGATCGGCTTGCCGAGCGCGAGCGCGGTCTGGAAGACGAGGCGATCGCGCTCGACGATCTCCTCCGTCGTGAGCCAGCCGCCCGCCGCGTCGTCGACGTGGACGTTCACGCCCGCCTGGTAGATCAGCAGATCGCAGTCGGCCATCGACCGCACGAGATCCGGCACGCGGCGCAGGAACTCGCCGGCCTGATCGCGCCGTGCGTATTCGAAGCCGGCACTGTAATGCGCGATGCGATCCCCGAGGCCGGCATGCATCAGCACGTCGCACGTGCCGTCCGCGCGTTCGAGATCGAAATCGAGGATGCCGACGCGCGAGGCGAGGCCGGCACGGCGCACGACCTCGGCCGCGATCACGACGCCGTTGAACGTACAGTTGCAGCGCCCGCCGGCATAGCCCGCGCGATTGAAGCCCGAACAGGGCGCGACGGCGACCCCGCCGTTGAGCGCGGCGTAGCGGGCGGCGCCGATCATCGCGCCGACCGTGAAGAGCACGGATTTCGAGATCTGGAAGCAGTGCGTGCCGAAGCCGTTCTCGACGCGGCTGCTCAGGATGCCGTCGACGTATTCCGGATCGTGCGCGAGGCAGAGCTCGGCGCGCGTCGCGGCCGCGGGATCGAGCAGCTCGATCGGCGCGCGCATCGCCTGCCACGACCGCAGGACGAGGCCGGGCTTCGCGGCGCTGGGCGAGCCGCCCTGTTGTTCGGCGACCATGCGCTGGGTGAAGAAGACGGGGATTCTGTACACGGGAAATCCTTGGTATGGCGGCGAAGTCCGGGACGACCGCGTGCGATTCTGGCGCCATCGCGGCTGGCGATCCACCACCCTCGGCTTCGCGAGGACGGCGCGCTCGGACGGACCGCCAGGGAAGGGCAATGCGGCACGTGTTGTCGTTCAAGGCGATGCCGCGCACGGCGCAGGCCGGGCCTGAGCTTCGTGCCGCAAGCCCGCGATTCGGTCATGGCATCGTCATATACGTTTCATCGGCGGTAAGGGATGCGCGGTGCCCGCAGGCACCGCGCGTGGCCAGAGCGGCCGGAGGGGCGAAAACCGGGCGCCGCCGTGGGGGGGAGTGGCAATGCTGCACCCGGTCGCAGCGACTGTGCCCTACGGCCGTGACCGCGCCATGGCGGGCGGGCGATCGTTTCGCGACAGCCGGCCGTTTTGCCCGACGACGCGGCGCTCCGCCGCCCCTCGAGGCTTGCACACTGTCGGGATTGAGGCACAATCCCTCCCTGGGCACCCACCTCGCATCGTCTACCCATGATGCCGCCCGGCGGGCCGGCGGATTCCGGCCTGCGACCCCGCCGCGGACTCCGGTCCTGCGCACAAGAACATCGAGACGAACATAGGGAGGATCAGGTGATCAACTTCGCCATACCAACATCCGTCGACGAGGCCGTGGGCCTGCTCGCACGGGCGAACGGCTCCGGCCGCGTGCTCGCGGGCGGTACGGATCTGCTCGTCCAACTCCGCGCCGGCCGCGTGTCGCCGGGGATCATCGTGGACATCAAGCGCATTCCGGACCTCAAGGCCGTGCGCCACGAAGCCGGCGGCCTGCGCGTCGGCGCCGCCGTCTCGGGCGCCGAGCTCGCCGAGCATGCGGAAGTGCAGAAGCACTGGCCGGGCGTGCTCGAAGCCGCGCGCCTCATCGGCTCGACCCAGGTCCAGGGCCGGGCGAGCCTCGGCGGCAACCTCTGCAATGCCTCGCCGGCCGCCGACAGCGTGCCGGCGCTGATCGCCGCGGGGGTCACCTGCACGATCGCCGGTCCGGACGGCCGCCGCGAAGTCGCGGTGGAAGACGTCGTGACCGGTCCGGGCAAGACTTCGCTCGCCGCGGGCGAGTTCGTGGTCGACTTCCTGCTGCCGGCGCGCGGTGCCCGCACGAGCGATGCCTACCAGCGCTTCATTCCGCGTACGGAAATGGACATCGCGGTCGTCGGCGCGGCGGTCTGTCTCGCGCTCGATGCGAACGGCACGGTGAGCGCCGCGCGCGTCGCGCTCGGCGCGGTCGCCCCGACGGTGCGGCTCGTACCCGCCGCGGGCGCCGCCCTCGTCGGCACGAAGCTCGAGGACGCTGCGCTGGCCAGGCTCGCCGCCGCGGCGAGCGCCGCCTGCGACCCCATCAACGACAAGCGCGGGACGATCGAATTCCGGACCCGCGTCGCGGGCGTGCTGGCGCGTCGCGTCGCCGTCCTGGCCTACGATCGCGCGAGGAGCAAAGCATGAGCAAGCATCACATCACCGCCACCGTGAACGGCGAGGCCGTCGAGTTCCTGTGCGAGACGCAGGCCACGCTGCTCGACGTGCTGCGTGACGAGCTCGGTCTCACCGGGGCGAAGGAAGGCTGCGGCTCCGGCGACTGCGGTGCGTGCAGCGTCATGCTGAATGGCCGGCTCGTCTGCTCCTGCCTCGTCCTCGGCTGCGAGGTCGACGGGCACAGCATCGACACCATCGAAGGCGTCGCCGAAGGCGCCGTGCTGCATCCGCTGCAGCAGGTGTTCCTCGAAGAAGCCGCGCTCCAGTGCGGCATCTGCACCCCGGGCATCATCGTCGCAGCGAAGGCGCTGCTCGAGAAGAACACGGATCCCAGCGAGGAGGAGATCCGCTACTGGCTCGCCGGCAATCTCTGCCGCTGCACCGGCTACGACAAGATCATCCGCGCGGTCCAAAAGGCCGCCACAGTCATGCGCGAGGCTTGAACCATGGGCAACGAAGAGAACCAGTACAAGGTCATAGGCACCCGTCCGATCCGTCCGGACGGCGTCGACAAGGTCACCGGCCGCGCCGCGTTCGGCGCGGATTTCAGTTTGCCGGGGACGATCGTGGGACGCGTGCTGCGCAGCCCGCATGCGCATGCCCGCATCAAATCCATCGACGCGAAGCTCGCGCTCGCGCTGCCGGGTGTAAGGGCGATGGTCACGGGCGCCGACTTCCCCGAGCTGCCCGACGAGATCACCGCGGGCGGCGAGGCGCCGGTGAATTTCCGCGACGTCTCCCACAACGTGATGGCGCGTGCCAAGGCCCTGTACGAAGGCCATGCCGTCGCGGCGGTCGCGGCGACGACGGCCGCGATCGCCGAGCAGGCGCTCGCGCTGATCAAGGTCGAGTACGAAGTGCTGCCGCACGTCATCGACGTGCGTGACGCCGCCGCCGACGGCGCGCCGGTGCTGCACGAGACCATGTTCACGTCCGGGGTCGAGCCGGCGCCGAAGAAGCCCTCGAACGTCGCCGGCCGCACGGAGATGGGACTCGGCAACGTCGAGGAGGGCTTCGCCGCGGCGGACGTCACGGTCGAGCGCGAGTACACGACGCAAGCCGTCCACCAGGGCTACATCGAGCCCCACGCCTGTGTCGCGAGCGTGACGACCGACGGCCAGGCGACGGTGTGGAGCACGAGCCAGGGCCAGTTCATGGTCCGCGAATTCTGCTCGCGCCTGCTCGGCATGGACCGCGCGGCGATCCGCGTCGTGCCCTCCGAGATTGGCGGCGGCTTCGGCGGCAAGACGACGGTCTATCTCGAACCGCTCGCCATCGCACTCGCGAAGAAGTCCGGCAAGCCGGTGAAGATGGTCATGACGCGCGACGAGGTGTTCCGCGCGACGGGACCGACGTCAGGCGCGTCCATGAAGGTCAAGCTCGGCGCGAAGCGCGACGGCACGCTGACCGCGGGCGACATGACGCTCTATTACCAGGCCGGTGCGTTCGCGGGCGGCCCGGCGATGCTCGGCTGCATGACGGGTTTCGCGCCGTATGCGCTGACGAATGCGCGCGCCGTCGGCTACGACGTCGTCTCGAACCGTCCGAAGGCCGCGGCGTATCGCGCGCCGGGCGCGCCGATGGCGGCGTTCGCGGTGGAGTCGGCGATGGACGAGCTCGCGCAGAAGCTCGGCATGGACCCGATCGAGCTGCGCCTCAAGAACGCAGCGAAGAAGGGCACGCGCGCGATCTACGGCGTGAAGTTCCCGGAGATCGGTTTCGTCGAGACGCTCGAAGCGGCGAAGAAGCATCCGCATTACTCCGCCCCGCTGGGTCCGAACCAGGCGCGCGGCGTGGCCTCGGGTTTCTGGTTCAACATCGGCGGCCAGTCGAGCGCCGCGGTGCACGTCAACGAGGACGGCACGGCCGAGGTCGTCACCGGCAATCCGGACATCGGCGGCTCGCGCGCCTCGATGGCGATGATGGCGGCCGAAGTGCTCGGCATCGAGTACTCGAAGGTCAAACCGACGGTCGGCGACACCGGCCAGATCGGTTACAGCTTCCTGACCGGCGGGAGCCGCGTCACGTTCGCGACCGGCAAGGCCGTGTGCGAAGCCGCGCAGGCGACGGTCAATGAGCTGCGCGCGCGCGCCGCGAAGCTCTGGGAATGCCCGATCGAGGACGTCGAGTGGAAGGACGGCGCCGCGCATCCGGTCGGCGGTCAGACCGACACGCGCACCGTGCTCTCGCTCGCCGAGCTCGCGGAGAGCGCGGCGAAGACGGGGGGGCCGATCAGCGGCGCGGTGGGCATCAACGCGGCGGGCGCGGGCGCGGGCTTCGGCACGCAGATCTGCGACGTCGAGATCGATCCCGAGACCGGCAAGGTCACGGTGCTGCGCTACACGGTCGTGCAGGACGTCGGCCGCGCGATTCATCCGGCTTATGTCGAAGGCCAGCTCCAGGGCGGCGCCGTGCAGGGCATCGGCTGGGCGCTGAACGAGGAGTACGTGTACGACGGGAACGGCCGGCTCGACAACCCGGGCTTCCTCGATTACCGCATGCCGGTCGCCTCGGACCTCCCGATGATCGACACGGTGATGATCGAGGTCCCGAACCCGGGTCATCCGTTCGGCGTGCGCGGCGTCGGCGAGACACCGATCGTGCCGCCGCTCGCGGCGGTCGCGAACGCGGTGAGCCGCGCCGCGAAGGTCCGCCTCGCCGACCTGCCGATCTCGCCGCCGCGGCTGCTCGCCGCACTCGACGGCAAGTAACGGCGGGAAGGATGGCGCGAGTCCTCCTGCAACGCGAAGTAGCCCGCCGGTTCGCCGGCGGGCTACTCGAGCTCGAGGTCGAGGCCTCGAGCTACCGCGCGCTCGTCACCGCACTGGACGTGCGCTTCCCGGGCATCGCGCAGGCGCTCACGGTACGCACGGCCGTCGCGATCGACGGCGAGATCTACGCCGACCCGCTGCTCGAACCGATCGGTCCGCACAGCGAAGTCCAGTTCCTGCCGGTGATCGGCGGCGGCTGAGACGCCGCCGGACCGCCGCCCGCGACACGGAACGGACTCCTCCGCCATGGCCGACATCAAAGTCTTCGAACCCGTCCTCGCGCCCGATCCGGCGCCGGGCGAACCGGCATTCGAGGAATCCCGCGCGCGTTTCGCGAACGACGCGGTCTGGCTGCTCGCACAGGGCGGCCACATCGAACGCTTCAATCTCGGCCTGCAGCCACTCGCGTTCCCCGAGCTCACGATCGTCAAACAGTTCCTGACGAGGCACGGCATGGAAGGCCTGCCCCTCGTCATCGTCCGCAACCGGATCGTGCTCCACGGCCGCTATCCGACGCGCGAGGAGCTCGCGCGTCATGCCGGACTCGCCGAGCCTCCGCCTCCGAAGCTCATGCCGTAAGCGAAGTCGAAGCCGTCGGGCTTCGCGCGGATCCCGGGCGAGGACGGCAGGAGAAACTCGCAGGAGCGGATGAGCAAGCACGGATCCTGCGTGGTGCGCCGCAGGCTGTCGTCGAATACCCCGCGGCGGCGATTCTCCGCGGCCCCGCCTGGCGACCGGTGCGGCTGCCCGGCTTCGAACAGTCCCCACGCGCTCGCTGCCGTCACGAAGCCCGTACGCTCCGGCGCCGGTTCCGCCCACTTGTCCCGGATTTCGGTGAGTCCCTGCGGAATTCTTAAGAACGTCTTGGACGCCGCCGCTATCAGGCGGACAGCGTTCGCGTCTGCGGCCCCACTTGCCGCGCGCGAGCCGACGTTTGGACAACGTACGAGCAGACCATCGTCACTATGGCCTCCACGCCAAGAATTCGCGGGGACGATCCCGCCCACGTCGAGGACCCGGAGCAGCCGCTCGCGGAAAGTCTGGATCTCGCGCGCGCGCTCGAAGGTCTGCGCGACGGCGAAGTGGCGCTGCAGTCCGGCTTGAGCGAACGGCGGCGCGCCGAGGCCCTGCTCCGCGAGAGCGAGCAGCGCTTCAAGATCATGGCTGATTCGGCACCCGTGCTGATCTGGGTCGCGGACACCGACAAGCGCTGCATCTGGTTCAATCAGCCCTGGCACGAATTCACGGGGCGGACGATCGACGAGGAATTCGGCGACGGCTGGGCCGAGGGCGTGCACGCCGACGATCTCGAACGCTGCTTCGCGACCTTCGTCGAGCACTTCGATCGCCGCGAGCCCTTCCACATGGAATACCGCCTGCGCCGGCACGACGGCGAATACCGCTGGATCCACGACAACGGCGTGCCGCGCTTCGAGAACGGCGAGTTCCGCGGTTACATCGGCTCCTGCATCGACATCACGGCGCGCAAGGAGGCCGAGGAAGCGCTCGCCCGCGAGCACGCCAGAAATCGCGCGATTCTGAGCGCGGCGAGCGACGGCATCCACATCCTCGATCCCAGCGGTCACGTGATCCACGCGAACCAGAAGTTCTGCGACATGCTCGGATACACGCTCGAGGAGATCGTCGGCAAACACGTCAGCGAATGGGATGCCCGCTGGACCGGCACGGCCCTCAGTCGACAGATTTCCGAGATCCTGGCGCGCGGCGACATCTTCGAGACGCGCCACCGCCGCCGCGACGGCACGTCGTTCGACGTCGAGGTCAACGCGGTCGGCATCGATTACGACGGTCAGGCCGCGCTCTACGCCTCCTCGCGCGACATCACCGCCCGCAAGCGCGCCGAGGAATCGCTGCGCCTGGCTGCCTCCGTCTACCAGGCGAGCAGCGAGGCGATGCTCATCTCCGACGTCGCGAACCGCATCGTCGACGTCAACCCGGCGTTCACGCGCATCACGGGCTACAGCCGCGAGGAAGTCGTCGGACGGAATCCGCAGATGCTCTCCTCCGGCCATCACGACGAGAGCTTCTACCAGTCGCTGTGGCACTCGCTCTGCGAGACCGACCACTGGCAGGGCGAGATCTGGAACCGGCGCAAGAACGGCGACGTCTATCCCGAGTGGCTCGACATCAACGTCGTGCGCAACGAGGCCGGCGAGATCTACCGCTACATCGCGCTCTTCTGCGACATCACCGAGAAGAAGCAGACCTACGAGATGATCTGGCGCAACGCGAACTTCGACATGCTCACCGGGCTGCCGAACCGGCGCCTGTTCCGCGATCGCCTCGAACAGGAGATCAAGCGTGCCGCGCGCCACGGCTCGACGGTCGCGCTGCTGTTCCTCGATCTCGACCGCTTCAAGGAAGTGAACGACACGCTCGGCCACAACCGCGGCGACGTGCTGCTCACCGAGGCCGCCCTGCGCATCGGCAACTGCGTGCGCGAATCGGACACCGTGGCGCGGCGCGGCGGCGACGAGTTCACGATCATCCTGCCGGAGCTCGCCGACCGGCGGCACGTCGAGAAGATCGCCCAGCACGTCATCGAGGCGCTCGGCGCGCCGTTCCAGCTCGAGGACGAGATGGTCTACATCTCGGCGAGCATCGGCATCACGCTCTATCCCGACGACGCGCACGATGCCGACCACCTGGTGCGCAATGCGGACCAGGCGATGTATGCCGCGAAGCACTGTGGACGCAATCGCTTCAGTTATTTCACGCCGACCATGCAGCTCGCGGCCCAGGCGCGCCTGCACCTCATCAACGATCTGCGCTCGGCACTCACGAACGGCGAGTTCGAGGTCCGCTTCCAGCCGATCGTCGAGATCGCGACGGGCGCCGTGCACAAGGCCGAAGCGCTGCTGCGCTGGCACCATCCCGAGCGCGGCACGGTGAGCCCGGCGGACTTCGTGCCGCTCGCGGAGGAAACCGGCCTCATCCACGAAATCGGCGATTGGGTGTTCCGTGAATCCGCCGCGTTCGCGCGCTACTGGACCGAGCGCAGCGGCCGGCCGTTCCAGGTCAGCGTGAACGCCTCGCCCGTGCAGTTCATGGCGCGCTCGAGCTGCGGCAGGGCCTGGCCCGCCCACCTCGGCGATATCGGACTGGACGGCGGGTGCGTCGCGGTGGAAATCACCGAGGGCCTGCTGCTCGATGCCGCGCCGTCCGTCGAAAAGCAGCTCCTGCAGTTGCGCGATGCGAACATCGAGATTTCGATCGACGATTTCGGCACGGGCTACTCCGCGCTCTCCTACCTGCAGAAGTTCAGCATCGACTTCCTGAAGATCGATCAGTCCTTCGTGCGCAACCTCTCGACGGACGCGTCCAGCGTCGCCTTGACCGAAGCGATCATCGTGATGGCCCACAAGCTCGGCCTGAAAGTCATCGCCGAAGGCGTCGAACGACCGAACCAGCTCGAGATCCTGCGCGGCATGGCCTGCGATTACGCCCAGGGCTTCCTGTTCTCGCAGCCGGTACCGGCGGCACAGTTCTCGCTTACCGAGCACGCCGCCGCGGGCTGAACGGACGCGGCTGCCGGAGCCGGTTTGCGGCCGCCGCGAAATGAGCGATCCTTGGCGCCATGAACCTCTCGCTCAGCGCGGCGGAATGGACCGCCGTCCTGCTCTCCCTCAAAGTCTCTCTGTGGTGCACGGCGTGTCTTTGCGTGCCCGGCGTCGCCGTGGGCTGGCTGCTCGCGCGGCGCGAATTCCCCGGCAAGGCGCTGCTCGACAGCCTCGTCCACCTGCCGCTCGTGCTGCCGCCGGTCGTCCCGGGCTATCTGCTCCTGCTGCTCCTCGGCAGCCGCGGGCCGCTCGGCCGCTGGCTCGACGCGAGCTTCGGCATCCGTCTCGCTTTCACCTGGCAAGGCGCGGTGATCGCCGCGGCGGTGATGGCATTTCCGCTCATGGTGCGTGCCGTGCGCCTGTCCATCGAGCTCGTCGATCGCCGGCTCGAGGATGCCGCGCGCGCGCTCGGCGCCGCACCCTGGCGCGTGTTCGCGACGGTCACGCTGCCGCTCGCGCTGCCCGGGCTCCTGACCGGTCTCGTGCTCGCGTTCAGCCGCAGCCTCGGCGAGTTCGGCGCGACGATTACGTTCGTCGGCAACATCCCCGGTGAGACGCGCACGCTCGCGCTCGCGATCTATTCCGCCGCGCAGACCCCAGGCAACGAGCTGCCGGCGCTCAGGCTCGTGCTGCTCTCGCTCGTGCTCGCGCTCGGCGCACTCTACGCGGCGGAGCGGCTCGCGGCGCAGGCGCGCCGGCGCCTGCAGGGCTGAGCAATGCTCGAGCTCGATGTCGAGCTGCAGCGCGGCGCATTCGAGATGCGCGCCGCGCTCGTACTGCCGAGCGCGGTGACCGGGATCTTCGGCCGCTCGGGATCCGGCAAGAGCAGCCTGCTCGGCACCATCGCCGGGCTCGTGCTTCCGCGGCGCGGGCGCATCGTGCTCGACGGCGTGACGCTCTGCGACGTGGCGCGCGGGGTGTGGGTGCCGCCGCATCGTCGACGCATCGGCCTGGTCTTCCAGGACAGTCTGCTGTTCCCGCATCTGAGCGTGCGCGGCAATCTCGAATACGGTTTCAAGCTCGTGCCGAGGTCCGAGCGCCGCTTCACGCTCGCGCAGATCGCGGCGCTGCTCGACATCGAGCCGCTGCTCGCGCGCCGGCCGCAACATCTCTCGGGCGGGGAGAAACAACGCGTGGCGCTCGGTCGCGCGCTGCTGTCGGCGCCGCGACTGCTGCTGCTCGACGAGCCGCTCGCCGCGCTCGACGCCGGGCTCAAGCAGCAAATCCTGCCGTTCCTGCGCCGCGTGAAGGACGAGCTCGGCACGCCCATGCTCTACGTGAGCCACGCGATCGACGAGATCCTGCATCTCACCTCCGAGCTCGCGGTGATCGACGCGGGGCGCGTGCTCGCGCACGGCACGTTCGGCGAAGTCATCCACGACGAGCGCGTGCTCGGCCTCGCGCAGTCCCTGGGATTGGAGAACGTGCTCGCCGTGCGCATCACGGGTCACGATGCGGACGGCGCGGCGACACTCGGCGATTGTCACGGCCGCGAAATGCATCTGCCCCCGTGCGCGGCCCGGGCCGGCGCGACCGTCTACGTGAGCCTGCGCGCCTCGAACATCGCGCTCGCGCTCGCGCCGGTGCCCGGCACGACGATTCAGAACCAGCTCCCGGGAATCGTCAGCCGCATCACGCGGCTCGGCGATCGTATGCTCGTCGAGATCGACGTCGGTCAGCCGCTGCTCGCCGAAGTGAGCGTGCGCGCCGTGCAGACTCTCGGCCTCGCGCCCGGGGCCGCGGCGATCTGCCTCGTCAAGTCACAGGCGCTCGCCTATCTCGGCGGCGGTATCGTGCCCGGGTGAGCAGGATCGGGTGGCGATACCGCATCGACCTACTCGACAAGCCGTGATCCAATAATGTGTATGCCGCAGGAAATGTCTTGAAGCGGGGCTCGTTGGTCGGGCCAATTCAAGAATAGTTCATGCCCGCTGCGCGCTGCAGCCATCCGAAGCGATCGCGTATTTGTTCAGAGTATCAATTGAGTACGCGCTCTTCTTGAACACTCTTGGACCACCTAACACAAAGCGTGACAATCACCCATCTGGGCCGCTGCTAGATTTGCGATGGGGTGAAGGGAATCGGATCCCGCCGCAGCGGGACGGTGGGGTCAACACTGTACAAGGGTGACGGTGTCGACCGAATGACGACTGTGGCGCGGTGCCCTCGCTCGCAGAAATAACGACTAAAACATCGGGGCAGAAGCTATATGTTCAACAATGCCACAACCGGCGCGGGCGGGCATGCGCCCGGAGTCGCACCAACTCAGGTGCCTGTCGTTCTCGTCGAGGACCACGCGATTCTGCGCGAAGGTCTGAAAGCCCTCATCGAATTCGAAGCCGAGCTCAAGGTGGTCGGCGAGGCCGGCTGCGCGCAGGACGGTGTCGAGCTCGCGGAACGGCTGCAGCCGCAGGTCGTCGTCACGGATCTCGCACTGCCGGGACGCTCGGGCATCGCGCTCATCACCGAGCTGCAGGAAAAGTGTCCGGAAACACGCATCCTCGTCCTCACCGCGCACAACACGGAGGAATACATCCGTGCGGCCTTGAATGCCGGTGCCACGGGCTACGTGCTGAAGGACTCGAGTCGCGCAGAGCTCATCCAGGCCATCCGCAGCGTCGCGACGGGTCGGCAGTTCCTGTGTCAGGAAGTCTCGGCGCGGATCCTCTCGCGCTATCTGATGCCGCAGGAAGCGCCGAAACCGACGGCCTCGTCGGCGACGGTGACCGGCCGCGAGCGCGAGGTGCTGACGAGTATCGCGCTCGGTCACTCGAACAAGCACATCGCGCGGCTGTTGAATCTCTCGGTGAAGACCGTCGAGAAGCATCGCTCGAACCTGATGCGCAAGCTCGGCCTGCACAATACCGCGGCGGTCACGATGTTCGCGATCAGGAACGGTTACGTGCGCAGCGAGGAAGTCGCGGGCGTGAACACGGCAGTCCACACCTAGGGAAGCTCTGAATAAGTCCATCCTGGACTTTTCAGAGCACGGTCGGCAAGAAGCGTGGTTCTTGCCAACCTTACGTGAACAATGGCTTACGCCACTGTTCACGGCGGCACATCCCTGTGCCGCCGGAAGCTCTGAACCCGCGACGACGCCGTGTCGATCACGGCGTCGGTCGCGTTCGCGCGGCACAGCGCCGCACGGGATTCGCGTTCAGCGGCCGGCCAGCGCCGGCCGGAGCTCGTTCATGAGCGCCTCGGCCGTGGTGAATCCATCGAGCCGGATCCAGGACGCCGACGCCGCAGTCCGTACGAACGTCACCGGGGCATGTTCCATCTTCCGACCGCGATAAGCGTCGAAGGCGCGCTGGATCGATTGGATGGCCGCCACCGTCCCCGTGTAGTGATGCCACGCCGGTCCGGCGCGATATTTCGCCGCATAGGCGGCGAGCCGCGCGGGCGTATCCTGCTCCGGATCGATCGACACCGAGACGAGCCGGACGCGCGCCTGCTGCGCGCCGAGCCGGCCCTGCAGAGCAGAGAACGTCCTGCTCGAGAGCGGGCAGATCGTGTCGCAGGAAGTGAAGACGAAATTCACCACGACGGGCCCTTCCCGATTCAGTTCATCGGCGAAATTCACGGCCTTCCCGTCTTCCCGTACGACCTCGACCGCCGGCACGACATACTCGACGGCACGGCGTTGGACCACGGCCGCGGAGGTATGCGCGGCGCCGTCCGCTTCATGGCAGAACGCGCTTTCGACCGCGAACGCCACAACGAGGCCCGTCACGGACAAAACGATTCTCGAAACCTTCATGGCAGTCTCCTGTTGCAGTCTTCGGGCGCCGGCCCTCTGGTCACGGCACGATCCATCCGCCGTCGGCAGCCACTCGCGATTTCGCCCCGACGGGAAACTTGACGACATAGCCGCCTTTCGAGGCGAACCTCTGATGGGGCGCGAGCGCGAGGCGCGGGTAGTACCCCGTGATGAGCCGCTTGTCGAGCATGTCCTCGAGCCGCTCGATCAGATATTCCGGATAGAAGGCATCCGCCATGTGGTTCAACGCCTCGGCGAGCACGGTGCAGACGAGGAACGTATCGGCCTGCACGCGATCGGCCACCACCGGAATGTGCCGCAGGCGAAACCAGCCGTACGCGTAGTCGAGATTGATCCGGCGCTCGTCAGGCAGGCCGATCGGATAAGCCATGTGCACGTGCGCGCGCCAGGTCGGCGCCAACGGTACCCGCTCCATGCCGCCCATGAGTCCTGACAGATAGACCGCGCCTGCCGGCGGAGCACGGGGCTGGAGCGCAGCCAGATCCGCGGGTCGCAGCCACAGAATCACTGCCTCCGCCGGCGCGGCGCGTTGCAATGCGTCGACCAGCGCGGATTCGGGCGCGGCGCGTGCCAGCGCGCTGTCGGTAATCCGGATGCCGCGACTCCGCAGTGCGCTCGCGAGCGCGGCGGCGCCCACTTCGCCGACGTCCCCCGTGCGGAACAATTGTCGAACTTCGCGCACCGCGCTGCCCGCGCTCTCGGCCAGCAGGCGATGGGCCATGAGATCGGCTTCGAGCGTCACGCCGCGGGTGAAGTAGAGCGAGTAGAAATCCTCGTCCGCCGTCGCCGGCGGTGCCTCGACGTTCGGGAACAGACAGGGCACGTGCCTGTGCTCGCAGAACGCATGGATCGGTTCCCAGGTGCGGCCCCCGACGCCGGAGAGCACCGCGAAGACCGGTTCGGCGTCGAACTTCCGCTCGAGCTGCGCCGGCCAGGTATCCGGCGCGCCGGTCAACTCCCACACGTGGAGCTGCCACTGGCGATTGACCATATAGTGCATCGTGCGTTGCGAATGCACGCGCGGGACCGCCCCGATGTGAAAGGAGTTCTTCGTCGCGACGAACTGCGTGAGCACGTCGAGCATGCCCTTGCGGGCCGCAGGATCCGCTTCCGGCGTGACGATCGTCGCGAAGTGCAGGGTCGTTGCACCGACGCCGGGGACTCTCGGGCGATCGAGCTTCCCGAGGTAATCGATGAGCGCTGCCATGTCGCCGTCGGCGAGCTGGTAACGCGGCATCAAGGGGATCAGCGACCGGCCGTGGGCATCGACTCCTTCGCGTATCGCGCGGGCGAGGGTCGCATCGGAATACGCTTCGTGATCGAAGCGGATGCCGTCCACGAACGGCAGGTCGAATTCCTCGGCGCTGCTGCGGCCGTGGTAGAGATAGCGTCCCGTGACGGGCGGGATCGTGATGCGGCCTTCTCGCGCTCCGAGGCCGCTGCGGCGATGGCACTTCACGCAGGCGGCGTCGGCGCCGCGGATGACTTCGTTGCCGGCGCGCGCAGCCTGCACCGGTGCGCCGGAGGGCAGCACGCCGTCGCGGTAGATGCCGGCGCCGGGCAGGGCGTCCGGCTCCGGGCGCGCCGCCGCGGCCGCGGCGGCGAGGGCGACGCAAGCCAGGGCGGCGGCGATCGAACCGCGCAGGATCGCGAGCGGTAATTTGCCGACCTGAGGCATCAGGCGCAGACCGGAAGCGCGCTATCGGCCGCCCACGGAATCCGCGGCGGCCGGTGGAGATCCTGCCGGCGCGCCGCCCCGCCCGTCGGACGTCGCCGCCGGCTTCGGGGGATCGACGCGGCGCAGGTGTCCGCCGTTCGCGCTGCTACGCTCGCGAACGTTCGGTCTGGTGAACATCCGCGGATCGAGTCCGGGCTCGATCTCCACTTTCTCCAGGATCATGCGATCGGCGAGCGCCCCGTTGCCGGCACGGGTTTCGATCGTCGTCGGCACCTGCACGGCACCGAAGGTCTTGAAATCGCGATTGAACACCTTCACCGCGCCACCCGGGCCGTGCGGCTCGTGCACGGGGCGATCGTATTCGACGTCGAGGAAGCTCTGAGCATCGACCCAGACGTGATGCATGGCGCCGGACGGCAGCGTCACGCCGAGGCGGTAGGCGCGATGCCCCTCGACGTCCTCCGTGCCTTCGAGCGCAATGCGGTTCCCCTTGGCCGCGCCATCGATGAGCGGGCCGTCGAAGCCCTGACCGTCCGCGGCAAATCTGCGCTCTTCTTCATCGTAGGCCTCGAGCGCCGGCGCGCCGTCACTGCCCATGCTGAGCTTCCAGCCCTGCGACCCGTCGTATATCCGCGCATGGCGCCGACCCTTCATCGTCATTTCGAAGCGGGTCTTGTTCGGGCGTTCCATCGCGAGCACGAACTGCGGGGCGTCACCCGCGCCCGGCCCGGCGCGTTCGATGTGTCCCGCCCACAGCATGGCGTGGATCTTCCGCCAGGCATCCAGGCCCCCGCGCGCCGCGACGTTGCGCTCGACGATCCGGGCCGCGCTGAGCGTGGGTTCGGATCCGTTCTGTGCGGCGCCGGCCGCGGCCGTCACGGCGAGGAGCGCTGCCGCTGCGGACGCGACGACGCCACCGCGATGCAGGGGCCGCGTCTCGGGCAAGTGGAATTTCATGGCTCGACGTTTCCTGCGGCGACCTGCTGCAATCCCGGCCGCGCCGGGGATGATCGGCAACGTGCGGGCGGGGCTCCGAGTGGAAAGGTCCGGCGCGCCATTGCCGATGACGCGCCGGCGTGGGCCTATTTCGCCGCCGAGGAGTCCGCAATCGCGGGCACACCGGCGGGCTTGCCGAAGAGACTGTCGTCCATCGGCGCGTTCACGACGACCTTGTCGAAAGTCATCTTGTGAGTACCCTTCACGCCTTCGACGACGGTCTCCTGAACGCGCGGCACCTGGAGTCCGTTCTCCGTCTTGTAGTCGCGATAGAAGATCGCGACCTCGTGCATCCGTCCGTCGAGCTTGCGCGCCTCGCCGTCGATCTTCTTCTCCAGGAACGACTTCGCGTCGATCCACAGGCGGCGCCCCACACCGCTCTTGCCGGTCAACTGCAGTACGTAGGTCTTGGCGCCTTCGATCTCCTGCATGCCGAGCAATTTCACCGTCGTACCCTTCGCCGCGTAATCGACCAGCGGCCCGTCGAGCTCTTCCCATGCGGCGGCCGACTTCGTCTCCGCAGGCGTGTAAGGCTCGACGTCGGTGCGATTGAGATAGGGACGCAGCTTCCAGCCCTGCGTCCCGTCGTAGACCTGCACCGCGGTCATGTGCTTCACCGTGAGCTCGAGACGGCTCTTGTGCGCCCGTTTGAGCTTCATCACGAAAGGCAGCGCGGTATTGTCCTTGCCGCCTGCTTCCAGGCTGCCGGTGTAGGCGAGGGTCTCGACCGCGCGCCAGGCTGCGAGGCCGCCGCGCGCGGCGATGTTGCGATCGACGATCTGCCCGGCGGTGATGCCGGCGGCCGGTGTGTAGCCCGGCTCGGTCGACTTCGCCTTCGCTGCGAGCCCAACCGCGGACGGTGTCGGCGCGACGTAGGACCCGGCGCGCAGCGGCTTCGATGCGTGTCCGGCCGCGACGCCCGGCGCCGTGGCGGCAGTGGCTTCGAGGGATCCCGCCGCCATCGTCAGCGCGGCGGTGATCGCCAGCGCACATTTTCGATTCTTCATTGCATGCTCCTGACCTATCGCGCAGCGCGCCCGCGGCGCATCAATCCACGACGAGATTCTCGACGCGGAAGTCGCCGACGACGACGTCGACCCGATCGCCGGTCCGCACCGGGAAACCCTTGTTCGAGAACACCATCCACACGTCCTTGCCGTTCTCTACGGCGCTGATCTGACGCAGCTTGCCGACGTTCTCCATCTGCGGCACCTGCAGTGCCACGCCGGCACGGCGCGCGACGAGGGCGGGCGTGGCGCGCTCGTCGGCCAGCACTTTTGCACGCTCCGCGTTCACGACGTGGGCCGTGAAGCGGACGAGGTTGCCTGAATTCGTCAGATGCACTTTCGGATTGTCCACACCCCAGAGAGACGCGTAGTAGGACCGCATTCCGGGTGTCATGTGCGGGCGCTTGTAGCGCGAATGGGGCGCCGTGCTGACGGGAATGGGCGGTCCGGCCTCTGCCGCCGTCACGTTCGCGACGGGTGCGGGCTCACGGCCGCCGCCCGGCTTGCCCGCAGTATGGAGCGCGAGCAGCAGCAGCGCTGCGACGAGGCCGAGAACGCCGGCTTTGAGCCCAGTGCTCCTGTGGTCCACCGTTCCGTCACGCGTGGTCGAAAGGCCGGTCGGGTGATTCATCGGAACGCACCACGCGGGATGCGCCCGGATTGCCCGAGGGAGATCTGCTGAGACTTTCCAGGCCCGTGCACGACGCGGCCCGCCTGGGCGCGGCGCTGGTTGGCGGCGGCGTAAGGCGATTGACGCGGGACGTGGACGATCGCAGCGCCCGCCCCTCGCGCATCGACGTCGGGACGGGAAGCGTCTCCGACGTGTCCCGCGAGCGCGAGTACCGCGAGCAGGCCGGCGCAGGCAGTGGCGATGACCGCCAGCACCGGGATGATCGACGCGTCGCGCTTCGCGCCCGACGCCGGGCAGTCAGAGGCCGCACTGATATTTTGCATACGCGAAACTTTCCCCGTCCGTCACGTTCGCCGCGCGACACGGGGAGCTGAGCTCTCCGTATCGCTTGGCGCCTGTCCGATTACGCAAACCTTTTTTCGTTGCCGGCGGTGGCGTCCTGCCGTGGGACGGACGGGTGCCCGCCCCACGGCTTCATCGCTTACGGGGCATTGCCGCCCGCGAAGTTGTCGACGCGCTGATTCAGCGGCATCAGCATGCCGATCCGGCCGCTTCCGGTCACGGTGGTCTGCACGATGCCCGCGAACGTCGAGTTGACCCACACGTACACCACGCCATTCGCATCCGCTCGCGCCGTCAGCGTGTTGCCGGCGGCCACGGCGGCCGTCAGCGTGCCCGCGGTCGTGAAGCTCAAGCCGGCGTTCGTGGTGGTCGCGACCGAGACCTGCGTGCCATTCGTGCTCACGCGGATCCAGTTCGTGGGAATCGCCGCCGTACCGCCCGAGACCTTCAGCAGCAGCGCCTCACCATTGACCGAAGTCGCACCGGCGCCCGCGGTCATGGCCGCCGCCTGCGCCGCACCGAAGCTCGACGCATTCCAATAGGCCAGCGGGTTCAGCGTGCAATTCGCGAGCGGTCCGCCCGAGAGGATCGGCGGGTTGGCACAGACCGCCTGGTTCGTGTTCACCCGCAGCGCGGCGTTGCTGCTCACGACGACCTGCGCCCAGTTCGAACCCAGCGTGCTGGCGTTAGCCCGGTTGAAGTTGTCGAGCACGCCGAGCGCGGGCAGAGCCGGCGCCACACCCGTACCGTTCAACGTCACCACGGCCGGCACACCCGTCGCTGGCGCCGTACCCGAGACCGTCACGCTGCTGTTCGCCGCGCCGACCGCGAGCGGGCTGAACGTCATGTCGATCGTGCAGCTCGCGCCGGCATCGAGCGTCGTGCCGCAGGTGCCGCCGGTGCGTGTGTACCGCGCCGATCCGATCGTGACGCTCAAGCCGTTCAGCATCGACGTATTCGCCGCATTCGCGACCGTCAGGGTCTGCGCCGCGCTACTTGCACCGACCGTCGCACTGAAGCTCAGCGGACCGGCCGGCGTGACCGTGATGCTCGGCGGCACGACGACGTTCGTCGTCAGCGCCGCGGGCGAGTTCAGCACCGTCACGCCGGTTGCCGTCACCGTCGCCTGGCCGACCTTCGGCCCGAGCGGGTCGTTGGCGGGCGAGGTGTAGACGACGCCGATCGTGCAGGTCGAGCTCGCCGCGAGCGTCGTGCCGCAGGTGCCGCCGGAGCGGGCGTAACCCGTGCCGCTGACCGCGACGCCGATGCCCGTCATGCCAACCGTGCTGTTGTTGTGCAACACCAGGTTCTGCACGGCGGTCGTGCCGCCGACCGCCACGATGCCGAGATCGAGCGATCCGGGCGAGAGGCTGGGTGCCGCACCGGCGGTCGCCACGTACTCCACGGCGCCGATGTCCGGATTGCCGCTACGGTTAGTGCCGTAGAAGTCCACCGTCGGCGCCGTATTGCCGAGCACCGAGGCCGCCCCCGCATTGATCGCCGGGGAGCCCGACGCGAGATGCTTGTCGGCCAGCGGCGGCAGCACGGTGCCCGCCACGGTGTAGCCCGCCGCATTGCTGAGCGAGAACGGTCCGAACGTCAGATTGACCCAGTTGTTCCCTTCGTCGACGGTCGGCGCGGCGACCACCTGATTCAGGGCGAAGACCGGATAGAGACCCGTCGTCTCGGCGCGGCCCGCCGGCGCATTGAAGCCGGCGAACTGACCGCCACCTTCCGGCGGCAGGCGCGAGCCGTTGCAGTAGTCGGCGATGACCTGCGGGTCGGTGCCGAGCAGATTGCCGTTGCCCGCGTAGTCACCCCCCGAGAGGATGGAATTGCGCGGCACCATCTTCCAGCCCCCGGGACCGGACAGGCCCGTGCTGTTGTGGGTCGACGGACCGCTGTCACCGCGCACGCCGAGATCCCAGTAATTCACGGGACCGGAGCTGCCCGGAGCGCCGTTCGACGTACCCACGCTCGCGCACATGCCGGTGTAGGTCTGGTTCAGCGACGGCACGAGCGTCACGACCTTCTGCGTATTCTGCTGACCGGTCGCCATGTCGCCCACTTCGACGTGGAAGGCGCGGTTGTGCCATAGCGCATCGTTCAGCACGACATCGTCACCACACCTGCCGGCTGATTCGTCGACACGTTGTTGATGTCGTCGGGGCAGGTCGCGCCGGGCTGGGTGCCCGGGTTGCAACCCGGCGGCGGCGTCGAGGCCAGCGGTGCGCCGATGGTCTTGAACAGCACGCCGGCCGACGCCGTCGTGTCGTTGTCGACGATGGTGTTGTTCATCAGGCGCACTTTCAATGCATCCTGGATCGAGACGCCGCCGCCGTCCCAGCCGGCGACGTTGTCCGCGATGATGTTGTTCTGGAGCGTGACGTCGTTCCACAGCGCCGGGCGGGCGGGCATCGCGACGACGTCGTCGCCATTCACCATCTGGATGCGGATACCGCCACCGGAACCGCTTTCCGCCGCGTTCCCCATGATGAGGTTCGAGTCGACCAGGAGATTGCGACCCGTGCCTTCCGGCAGGCCCGGCGGACAATCCGCGTCCGAGGTCGCACCGCACTCCGTGCCATCGGGCAAGGTGCGGTCCGGCGAGGCGCCGAGGATGCCGAGACCACCGCCGTTCACGGGCAGAGTCGCCTGCTGGCTCTGGTTGAACAGGATCTGGTTGTTCTTGATCTTGCCGTCGTTGCTGAAGCCGACGTGCGCCACACCGGCCGAGTCGCCGTAGCTCAGGTTGCCGCACACCCAGTTGTGATCGAGCAGGTAGCCGTCCGAGCCGGAGCAGAAGCTCACGCCACCGGCGGCGGACGGCGTGCCCGAGTACAGCGCGTCGCCGATCGAGGCGTTGCCGACCACCATGTTGTGGTGGACCTTCGTGTTGACGTTGAAGCCGTAGCCGTACTGGTAGCCCTCGGGCTGATTGGCAGACCCGCAGTTGTTCTGGAACGGCAGCGGCACCGTGCCGTCGATCACCGTCGCGGCGCACACGAACGGATCCGGGAACTCGCCGTTGCCGATCGTGATGCCGCCGGTCAGCGTGCCGTGGTTCGCACGCACCCGGTTGTTCGACACTTCGAGGTTGTGGTTCCAGGCATGGGCCCAGATCGCACCACCGCCCTGCGAGCTGTTGATGACGCTGAAGCCGTCGATGCGCGACGGGTTGCAGTTGAAGTTCGCGGTCGCGTAATCGCGGCCGTTCGGCGTGGCGCCGCCGAAGCTCGTGCAATCGGTGTTCGAGTTCGTGAGGTAGGTATAGCCGGCCGGGAAGCCGCCGGCCGTCGCCGAACCCCAGAAGTCGTTGCTGTTGTTCGGGATGCGCACGCCGCGGCCGAGCACGGTCACGCCCGCGCCTTCATAGGCGCCCATCAGCGTCGGCTCCTGGAGCATCTGCGCCAGGTTGCCGTTGCCGGTGGTATCCCAGCCGACGACCGTCTCGAACGGAATGCGATCGACACGCTGCTGCAGGCCCGCAGGACAACTGTACTTGTTCGTCGGATCGTAGGCCATGCCCGTGCCGAGCGTGCCCGTGCCGTCGTTCAGGAGCGGACGGCCGTCGAGCGAGAGACCGAACAAACAGTTCACTTCGCGCCGCCAGGCGTCCATCTTGCCGGCCGGATGGGCATCGGCATTGATGGTCACCGACTCCGCGCCCACACCCTGCAGACGCACCGGCTTCCACATCAGCAGATTGTCGCGATACGTGCCCGGTCCGACGATGATCAGATCGCCGGGCTTCGCGTTGTCGATCGCGCTCTGCAGCGGGCTCGGCTCGAGGCGGCCGAAGGCGGCGTCGGTGTCGATCGGCGCGTAGCCGGCCGGATACGTGACCGCGGTCGGCGTCACGTAGATCGGCGCGTTGCCGCCGACGGTGACGGTGATCGCGTCGATCGTCTTCTTGCCGTTCGCCGCGGTGATCTCGAGCTCGCCACAGCGGGCCGACGGCGCGCCGCGCTGCTGCAGGCTGCAGTCCGGCACGGTGCCGGGGACCGTGACGGTAATCGCACTGTCCGTCCAGGTGTCGACCGTCGCGGTGATGCCGCCGATCGTCACCGAGCCCGGCGTCGAACCGAAGCCGTAATGACGCGTGACGAACTTGTCGTTGTACGGCGCCGACGTCGCGTTCGGGCCGGAGTAGGCATGGTTCAATACCTGCTTGTCGCCGAGCGCGGTGATGGTCAGCTCGGCGGTCGTGGTCGGCGCAATGGCCGTCACGCCGCCGGCCAGCAACACGCCGTTGACCGTGTTCAGTCCAGTCTGATTGAAGACCAGCGCGTAGCCGTTCGGCGTCGCGCCCGTGCCTGTGGCTGCAGTGACGATGACGTTCGCACCGGTGCCGCTCGCCGTGTAGCCGTGGGTGCCGGTCAGCGCATTGATCGCAGCCCGCAGCGCCGATGCCATTTTGTTGTTGCGCGTCGTCTGCGACGAGCTCGAGCAGTCGACCTGTGTCGATCCCGACACGAGGGCCCCGCAACGCAGAGGTTGCGCGACGAGCGCCGTGCTGTTGAGCATCACGGAATTGATGCGATCGTTGGGCGTCGTCGCCGTCGTTCCCTGCTGGCTGACCCCGCCGATGTTGAAATTCAGGCTGGCCCGCACCTCCGCCACGCCGGGATCGATCCACGGCCCCGTGCCCACACTGTTCTGCACGGTCTTGATGGCCGGCGTCGTATCCGGGTATTCGCAGTCCGGCAGGTTGTAGCCCGCGGCGAAGGACGCCGTCGGCACCACCGGGGTATCGAGATAGGACGTCTCGCCCGGCATGTACGGGAACTCGTAACAGAAATTGCTGTACGCCGGGTTGTACGCGGGATCCGTGATCATCTGCCCCGGATGCGCCGGATCGGCGATCGGCCCCGGATCGTTCATGCACATGATCATCGTGTTCGGGATGTACCCGGACGGGCTCGGCGGGAACACCGTCCAGCTCGAGGCCGCCATGCCGTTGTACTGGCCCCACTGGTCGCTGTAGACGCGCGAGATTTCGCGGCCCGAGAAGTCCCGCACCGCGACCGGCAGGCTCGGCACCGCGAACTTCTCGCCGAACTGCGGCGAGAACGGATCGAACTCGGACGCGAAGTCGTTCGTGATCGTGCCCGCGAAATGGCTCGCCTTGTGCGCCGAGGTGAAGAGATAGAACTTCGCGAGACCCGTCATCTCGTCGGAGAGCGTGACTTCCTTGCGATCGCAGGTCGAACGCGTCGCGCCGGCGAACGGCGTCCAGAGCTCCGACTGCGGGAAGAGACTGAGATAATCCGGCACGACGCGCTGCTCGCCGACGCACGGCCAGAACACTTCGAACGAGCCCGTGTCGCCCTCGCGGCGCGGCGAGGCGCCGTTGTTGACGAGCGGCTGCAGCGGGTTGTACGGGTTGTACAGCGCGTCGACGCTCGCCTGGTCCGGCATGATGAAGATGTTGCCGAAGCCCGCGAACTGCGTGACGGCCGGCGCGATGTAGGCATCGCCCTGGAGGATGTTCTTGTCCTCTTCCTTCACGAGCTCGTAACCCGTCGGCAGCACGACTTCCACCACGTACACGCCGGGCGGCAGCATCGGGGTGCCGTCGTCCGGATTCGTGGTGCAGATGCTGCAGTTCGTCTTGTAGTTCTTCGGGTCGAGCGCGAGGAACCAGTTCGCCGCGTTCGGCTCCTCGCCCGCGGCACCGGGATTGCCGACCGGCAACTCGCCGCTCGCGCTCTGCTTCGCGACGACGCTCGGGAACTTGTACATGCCGTCGTAGGGCGCGGGCTGCAGCGCGCTCGCCATCGACCAGCCGTCGTAGCACTTGAAGCGGCCGCGCTCGGCGAGCGGCTTGTCCTCGTCGAGCGGGAACTTGCCGTCGACCATCGTGAAGTAGAATGGACTGTCGGTCTCCTGACCGGGGCAGCTCATGTTCGGCACGTAGCCGTTCGCCGCATCCCCGACGAACGTTCCGTCCGCATTGCGGCGGAAGCCCTGCGCCCAGGCATCGAAGCTCGTGCTGAGCGTCATGTCGACGAGCGTCAGGTGCTCGACGCCGTTGTCGTCGATCGTCTTCTTGTAGAGGTTGACCTTCGTGTTCGGGATGCCGGGCGTCCACATCAACTGCACGGACAGCGCCGGATCGTCGAACGGACGGGTGGACGCAAACAGCACGTGGCCGCGGATACCGCCGTTTTCGCCGTACCGGTCGCTCACGCCCGGCTGACCGACGAGCTGCCCTTCACCCTTCTTCTTGAACGGCTGCATCGCGAACTCGAGGAAGGCATTGCTGCCGAGCAGGCCCTGCCAGCCCTGGGTGCCCGCCCAGCCGCGATCGATGCGGCCGGTGGAGCCGGCACTGCCGCCGCCGTTCGGATTCAGCAGGTTCTCGGTCGTGCAGTCGGCATCCGAGCAATACACCGAGCCGGGCGTGCGCAGGGCATCGGGCAGCTTCGAGGAAAGCGTTTCGAACGTGTTCGCGAAGCCGGCGGCGATCTCGGAGTTGCCACAGCCCCGGATGCCCGGATCGGCACAGGCCGCGCTGCCGTCCACCGGTCCCTGCGCGTCGTATACCGCATGCACGCCGGTCAACTTGTAGCGCGCCTGGTCGGTGTCGACGACGAGCCAGTTCAGGCGCGGGAAGATTTCGTTGAAGCCTGCATAACCTTCGAAGTCGGTGTTGTTGAAATTCTCGTAGCTGCCGTCGCGGTAACGAACGTTGAACGGCACGAGCGGCAGGCCCGGCTCGTTCGCCTGCGACACGCCGTCGCCGTTCTGATCGAGGAACACGCGGCCGTAGAGGTTCGTGCGCCACTGCATGACCGGGATGTCGGCGCGGTTGTTCGCGGCCGACCCGGGGCCCGAGCTCCCGGGCTTGATCGGCGTCGACAGGCCATCGACCAGGAGGTCGTTGTTCTGATCGAAGACGGTGAGCTTGAAATTGCCCTGCGGAATGTTCTTGAACTCGAAGTGACCTTCCGCGTCGCAGAACGCGAAATCGAAATCCTCGCTGTCCGGGTAGCTGATGCTCACATAGCAGCTCGTGAAGCCGTAGGCATCGTAGCTGCCGCTGGAGTACACGCGCTGATCGGGCGTGCGACTGAGGCGCGTGGCGGTGACCGTGCCGTAGAAGTTCTCGTTGCACGCGATGTTCCGGCAGATGCCGGCCTTGCGGTCCTGGATGATCTTCGGATTCGCGAAGCCCATCGCGACGTGGTAGCCGCCCGGGCCGAATTCCTGGAAGTAGCCCGGCTCGCCGGCCTTGATGAAGACCTCGATCGCCTTCGTGCCGTCGAGCGTGTTCGTCTGCAGCCACTGCTCCTTGCGCGCGAGGCGCTCGGCGCCGGCCACCGCGGTCACCTCGTACATGCCGGGGTACATGTTCGCGATCACCGCGTGTCCGGCGAGCGGCGAGAGCACGTTCGTCGGATGGTTCGAGCTGTCGGATTCGTACTTCGGGCAGGTCTCGATGATGCCGACGATGCCGTCCTGGTTCGCCGAGATCGGGCAGGCATTGTAGCCCGTCGCCGGATCGACGCGACCGGCGAGCGCGTTCGTCACGGGCATGCCGAACATGTCGTAGGTGATCTGACCGGCCGAGCCGCCCATCGCGCCCGCCTGGTCGAGCAGGACCATGTTGAAACCACCGAGGCCGGGCTCGTTCGGCGCGAGCACGTCCACGCCGCCGCCGGTGTCGTTCTCGCCGTTCAACGGGTTGTCGTCTTCGAAGATGAAGACGTGGAACGTCGCGGTCTGGATCGGCAGCGGCTGCACGATGACGTCGACCGCGGTCTGTCCCGCGGCGATCTGCGCGCCGCCCATGGCGTGCCCGACGCAACTGTCGAGCGCGTCGTTGAAGTCGCAGCCGCCGGGGCCGTTCAGCGGATCGGCCGCATCGCCCGGCAGCACGGAGATGAAATAGCGTTTCGTCGGATCGAGTGCGACGTCACCGGGCAGGGTGACGGCCTTCTGCGTCGCATCGCTCGTGCAGCGGCCGTAGGCGTCGCAGGCCGCGTCGTTGCCGAGTACCTTCTGGCCGGCCTCGCAGGAGATCGGGCCGGTGCAGCCCTGGGCAATCACGGGCGTGTGCGCGGCGTGGAAGTTGATCGCGAGATTGCGCACGGCACGGGTGCTGCACGCCGGCGGCGAGAGCGACGCGTTGTCCTTGCACAGCGGCTTCGATTCCTCGGCGGGATCGACGTCGATCGTGCGATCCTCCTCGATGATCCAGCGGTAATCGCCGACGGTCTTGGCACCGTCCTTCGCGTCCTTGACGGTGACGGCGAGATTGCTCGCGGCCGGGAACGTGACCGTCACGGTCGCATTCGTGGAGGACGTACCCTGGGCATTCTTCGCCTTGTACGTGAACGAGCAGCTCGCGTTCGCGCCCTTCGTCGCGCTGAACGAGCCGTCGGTCGCGACGCTCACGCTGCCGCAGTCCACGTTCGCGGCGTCGGCGGCGGCGAGATCGAAGCCGGACGGATCGCTGTCGTTGTTCAGCACGCCGGGGCGCGCGACCTCGAGCGCGCTGGCGAGGTTGCTGGTGTAGGCATCGGCAGTCGCGGTGGGCGGCAGGCCCAGGCAGGTGCCGGTGCAGACATTCAAGGTCACCGTCGCGCAAGTGTCGCCCACCGTCGTGCCGTTGCCGCAATACACGAACGAGTCGCCGGTGAAGCCGGAATTCGGAACGTACGTGAACGTGCCGTTTGCGCTGAGCGTCACGGTCCCGTTCGCGGGAGCGGTCTGCACCGCGACGCCGTACACGCCGATGTCATTGGCGACGAGGCCCTTCGCGACCGTGCGAATCGTCAAGGGCTGCTCGGCCACCACGCTGTAGCTGTCGGCATTCGCTTTCGCGGTCACTGCCGAAGCGCCGGATCCCGCCGCCCCTGCGGCGGCGCCGTCGGCGACTTTGATATAGGCCTGCATGCCGCCGTCGCGCTCGTTGTTCGTGGAGACACCGAGCATGCGGTCGTAGAACGCGAACGTCGCGTTGTCGTAGGTGCCGGCGACGGTCTGCTTCGGCGCGATCGTGACGTCCTTCGTCTTACCGGGCGCCATGAACATGTGGCTCTGCAGGCGCGGCGCGCCGGGCAGCTTATTGGCGTCCTCGGCGAGCTCGGTCATCGTGGCATTGACGATCTCCGGGGTATGCGCGCGCAGGCCGGCATTGACGAGGCGGAGCAGCAGATTGCCGCTGGTCGCGACGTCGCCGCTGCCGATCACGGTCGAGGCCGCGAGGTTCGAGCGGTCGAAGGACACGCCGTTGACGAGGTAGTACAGCGGCGAGTAGTTGACCGCCGGCGGATAGCAGGTGTGCACCGCCGGATCGCCGCATTGACCGGTGTGCGCGTTCCACACGAGCGAGTCGTTGAAGCCGGGCGTGCGTACCGCGAGGTCCACGGCGGCGTTCTGTCCGGAATCGATTTCGGACATCAGCAAGGCGACGGAGTTGTCGTAAGCCGTGCCGTAGGCCACGCCGGGCGCATCGGGATCGGTCACGACGACCACGCCGTACAGGCCCATCGGATGCTGAATCGACGGCTGCGTGCCGGAATGGATGAGATACGTGCCGGGACGCAGATTGTTCCACACGAGATCCTGCGGGGTGCCGGGCACGACTTCGGTCGCGAAGGAACGCACGCGATCGGCCTGCGCGGGACCGGTGAACGTCGGCGCGTCTTCGTTGCCCGAGGAATTCATGTTCGCGCGGCCCGCAGCGCCCGTGCCGGTACCGCCGAAGACCGCATTCGGCGCAACGGTGTAACCGGAACCCGCCGCGTCGATCGTCACCTGGGTCACTTCGCCCGTACCGCTCACCGCGGAGACATGGCCCAGAGCGCCGCTGCCGTCACCCGTGAAGCTGACCGGGTCGTTCACCGCATAGCCTGAACCCCCGGCCGTCACCGTGACGCTGGAAACGCCGGCGTCGGCAGCGCCGAGCGTGCCCGGCCAGGTCGTGCCCTGCGGCGCGTGCGGCGGGCTCGGCATGCGCGTCGGCTGGTCGCCGAGGCCGCCGCCGAGCTGGCCGACGATCACGAGCGAGGTCGGGATGTTACCGCCTGCGAACTGCAGTGAATTCGTCAGGTGGATGGTGAGCTTGCCGGCCGGCACCGTGATCAACGGCGGCTGCCAGCCTGCCGTCTGCGCATCCCCGTTCAGCGTCGTGCACGTCGCCCCGACCGGCGGCGCGTCGCAGGTATATCCCCACATCGGCACCATCTGCCCGTCGGGCAGCGTCGTGGCGGTCGGGCCTGCGGTGAGGCTGACGGTGCTATCGGCGATCGCGGTGCCGCTGGCGGCGAACAGGCTCGTGGCGGCGATCAGGGAGCGCAAGGCGTTCGCGACGGTGAAGTGTGCTTTCATGGCTGTTCTCTCGGGAGTCCTGCGGCGGTTCATCGTGGGGACGCGTCAGTTCGCTTCGTTGATCGTGGTGTCCCACGGATCGACGAGCAGCATCATCATCAAGCCGCCCGGGAAGGCGTTGTTCGTGGTGATCTCGCGCTCGTTGTGCGAGTGCCACATGAAGGCGTAACTGCCCGTGGTATTGCCGACCGTGCCCGAGGGCGGTACGGGCGTGGAGCCGACCGCGCGCGCCGTCGCGTCGCTGCCGAAATAGGGACTGCCGCCGTAGTAGGCGCCCATCGCGACGATCGTCGGATCGGGCAGCGTCATCGGACCGCCGCTGCCGACCTGGCCGAACGGGCGGGTCTCGAGCGCCTTCTCGTGATCGTCACACCACTCGTAGTAGTTCGGCGCGTTCAGCGGTGCGCCGCTGCCCGTCGTGTAGTAGCCGTTCGCATCGGGCACGCAGGCGTCCGAAGTGATGCCGTCGGCATGCGCGTAGACGTCCCAGTTGAGCCCCTTCGCGGTCCACTGGTAGATGCCGTCCATGGTCATGCCGGGCGTCGAGGTCGTGGTGAACACGAGCGGACCGGCGAGCTTGCCGGAGGCACTGGTGATGAGATTGCCGTCGACCGCGAGGATGCGCAGGTGGTTGCCGTGCTCGTGCAGCGGATGCTGCCAGCGGCCGGTGCCGATCACGCGCACGAGGACGAGCTCGCCCGGGTGCGCATGCGGATTGCCGTTGTAGGGCTGCGTCCGATAGTTCACCGCGTAGTTCGGCTCGGCGACGTCCGGAAACGAGCGACCGTTCACGAGGAAGTAGGACGGGTGGTAGGGCTCGGTCGTGACCTCCATGCAACCGGTCACTTCACCACACGGCAGATCCTTCTGCTTCTCCGCCTCGCGATGGATCTCGAGATCCATCTCGGAGAGCTGGAACAGGTACTCGCGGTCGTAGCAGGCCGAGGGATGATCGTAGGCCGCAGCCGCGAGACGCTGATCGCTGCCGCCGCCCGGGCGGGCGGTATTCAGCGCCCTGCACGTATCGGGCAGGTTCGCCGGCAGGGCCGCCTTGTAGTTTGCATAGCCGGCCGGCACGCCGCTCAGGTTCGGCAACACGATCACCGCGCCGTAGAGGCCCATCTCGACCTGCAGATCGCCCTGTGTGCCGCTGTAATAGGCGTGGGTGCCGGGCGTGCCGGCCTCGAACGTGTACGTCACCGCGCAGCCGTGGTTCGCTTCCGTGGTGAGGACACCGGTCGAGGTCGCCGTACCCGTGCAGCCGGCAGGCTGAACAGCCGCGGCTGCGGCGCTCACCGTGAAACCGGGGAACAGCATGGACGTGCTGCCCGCGGCCGCCGGCATATTGTTCGTCAGCGTGACGCTGACCACGTCGCCTTGATTGACGATCAGGGTCGGCCCGGGCAACTGCATCGCGCCGCACTGCGCGTTCGGCACGCCGGCGGGAAGGAAGCCGCCGCCCGGCGCGCCGTCGCAGCCGTAGCCCCAGGTGTAGATCGACGTACCATCGGGCTGCGCGGTGTAACCCGCGGCGGCCTGCAGCGTGAAGCTCGGCCCCGAGATGCCCGGCACGGCCGCGTGCGCGGCGAACGCCGTGGAGAGGAGCAGCGCCAGTACGCCGCGCTCCAGACGGCCAGACATGCGATGCGCTTTGACGACAGACATGGCGGACTCTCCTACAGGTTGCCGGCCACGGAGGCGCCGACCGTGCATTGCTTGGTGACCGGATCGACCGAATCGCAGATGTTGATTTCGGTCATCATGCCGCCGAAGTTCTCGGCGTCATTGGACAGCTCGTCGAGCTTCGGCGTGTAGAGGTAGAACTTCTGGCCGGCGTTGTAGCCGACGGTCGTGCACGTGCCGTTCGCGGCGCGGTCCTGACAGGCATCGAGGATCACGTCGGCCGATTCGCCGCCGCCCACGGTGATGGAATTCGTGAGATAGGCCGTGCTCGCGCCGTCCTGATCACGCAGCATGCGCGCGTTCCAGCCGATGACCTTCATCGGAAGGCCGAGCGTCGCGAGCGTGTGGTACTCGGTGATGTTGAGCTCGGAGATGCGCAGCAACGCGCGGCCGCCCTTCGGGATGTTGATCACGGTCGCCAGCGGCTGCGCGGTACGTGCGATCCCGTCCGTCGACTGCGTGGTCATCGGCCCCGGCACCACGGTACCCGCCGCCTTGCCGGCGCAGGCCTGCCACGGGTCGGCCTCGCCGCAGGTGTAGCCGCCGACGGTGTCCGGATAGCTGCGGCCGTTGATGAGGAAGTACTTGTCGCGCAGATCCGTGAAGGACTCCGGATTGAACGTCATGCCGACGAAGTGGAAGTTCGGATCGAAGCCGTGGAGCTGCACGGGGTACTCGACTTCGTACTGCGTGCTGCCGTCGCCGTCGTTGTAGGCGAACTGCTTCGTCGCGCTGCCATTCACGTAGCCGCCGGTGACGCCGTTGTCGCCGCCCTGGGGCAACGTGTGCGAGCAGAGCACGTCGGCGGGATCGCACTTCATGCGGTTGTCGGTCTGCTGCGCCTGCAAGCCCGCGTAGAGCGTGTGCGCCGGGTCGATTCGATTCTGCCGCGGCCGCACGAAGATCTGCCCGACCATGCCCATCTGCAGGTGCTCGGGCGGCGTGATGTGGCAATGCCAGAAATACGTGCCGGCATCCGGCGCGAGGTAGTAGTAGGTGAAGCTGCCGCCGATGTTGATCGCGACGGAAGCGTCGGGCACGCCGTCGTAGAACGCCGAGGCATTCGGATAGCCGTGCCAGTGCACCGTATGCTGCTCGAAGAGATCGGGCCGCATGACCTGGCCGACGTTCGTCAGCGTGAGGAAGAACTCGTCATCCTCGTCGACCGCCATCAGCGGTGCGGGCTCGCTGCCGTTCAGCGTGCCGACGTCCATCACGAGGCGCGGATCGATGTGGCCGCCGAGGCCGCTCTGCAACGCCCAGGTGACCGAGCCATCCGCACCGCCGCCGGTCGGCTGCGCGTTGCCGGTGATACCGCCCACGGTCGCGACCAGCACGGTTCCGTCGGGGAGACGCATCGCCTCGCCTTCCGACACCGTCGTGGCCGCAGTCCACGGCTCGATGTTGTGGACCGGCGGCGTGAGGCCGATCGCGCCGTTGAACTCATAGTTCGGATACGGCGCACCGGGCGCGAGGAGCGCGGGCGCGAGCGTCGTGTTGTCCTGATTGAACACGTCCGGCGTCGTCGTGCCCGGCAGGCCCTTGACGATGTCGGCCATGCCGGAGAGCGGCCCGAACGCGAACAGATAGGTCTGCGTCCCGTCGCCCATGGTCGCGAAGCCGTCGCCGCCGGAGATTTGCTGGCACTTCACCCTGCCGGCGGGAATCGTCACGCCGTTGGCCGTGAGCGGGTCGGTCTTGTAAGGCGTCGTGCCTTCGTCCGGACACTGCACCATGAAGCTCGCAGCGCCGGCGTTCAGCGCGAACGCGCCCGCCACAGCCGCGGCGAGCATCGATCCGAAGCGGAATTTTTTCGACATGGTCTGCCCTCTTCCCTTGCGTTCGCGGCGAGGAGGTTCACCGCGGAAACGATTCGATTCAGCCCCATGGGAGTGCGAGGCAAGGCGCGGCGCAGCGCCCGCGACGGTCAGAGGAGCCGCCGGTCCGCCTGTGATGGCGAACCTCGCGTGAGACGTCACGTGTCGAGTGATGGATTCGATCCTTCTCGCCATCCCGGTCTCCCCCCTGTGCTCCTGCCTGCCGGCGCATGCGCGAAGCGCGGATGCGAATTAAGCGCATTCGATTTCGCGTTACCTTGCGCTTCGGGGGGGTCGTCGGACCATTCCGTCGATCGTTAAGTTGCGATAGGGAGACACCGTAGGGGGGAGGTACCGATATTTAGTCATGCCCGACGTCCAAGAGGGCTATTGCTTTGAATTGTCGGAACATTTTTTCTAGAGCCCGAAGGCGTGAGGAAGCGGGTGATCCCGGTAGGCCGAGCGGCGCAGGCTCGCGCAGCGATCACCGGACGCGCGAGCAGCGAAGATTCAGGTGTCGGGCGGCGCCGTCGGCGCAGGCGTCGACAGTTCTGCCGGCGGGGTCGCCTTGATGGCGCTGTCGAGCGCGCGCCGGCGGTGCCGCGCCGGCTTGAAGACGAATTTCCATTCGCAGTAGCAATCCTTATCTTTGAAGTCCCGCTCGTAGCGATCGCCGAAACTCACCCGCTTGATCGGCACCCCCTGACCGCGGCTCGCCACGCCCATGACGCCGCCGTCCGGAGACGTGATGAGCTCCCAGTCCGTGCTGCCGGTCAGCGGATCGGGATAGAGGTGACGCAGCCAGTGTTCGGGCTTCAGCCCACGCCGATCGTCGAGGAGGTCTTCGAGCTTGCGCGGGAACTGCCGGAGCCCCGTCGGGCTCTCGAGGAAATACCGGCCGATCGCCACGCGAATCTCGTCGCCGGTGGCCAGGAGCTGTTCCTCCTTGTCGCGCCGGGACACCGTTTTCCATTCCGTTCCCGCGGCCGCGAGCAGCACGCCCATCAGCGCGATCGCGAACAGCAGGGCGAGGTAGGTGAAGCCGCACTCTTCCCGCCGCACGCCGCTCACCATTCCGCGAACGCGGTGCCGTCCTGCGCCTCGCCTTCCGCGCCGCTCTTCACGTCGCGCACGCCCGTGTCCTCGCCTTCGTCGTTCTGCACGGCGACCCAGTGCTCGGCGCTGTCCATGATCGGATCGACGGGAATGGAGCGCAGATAGTGCTTCTCGACGAGCGTCGCGAGCTCCTCCGGATAGTGGCCGAGATCGCCGTAGAACTTGTCGATGGCGTCGCGCATCGTCGCGAGATCCTGGCGCAGCACCGTCTCCTTCGAGTGCTGGAGCGAGCGGTAGTAGCGCGGCACCGCGAGGCTCAGCAGGAGCGCGATGATTGCCATCACGACGAGCAGCTCGATGAGCGTGAAGCCGCGTGGACGTTCACCACTCACGGTAGGGCACTCCGTTCAAACCCTCGGCCTGCGACAGCGAGTACACGTCGAAGACGTCCTCCCCTGCGGCGGGCGCGTCCGGCGGGCTCGCGTAGCTGCGCAACCCCCAGGTCCCGGCGGGAGGCGCGGAGGGATCGGGGAACAAGGGGTCACGCGGGATGCGCCGCATGAAATAGATCTTCTTCTCGGCCTTCGGGTCCTGTGCGTCTTCCACGCCCTCGACGAGCGTCTGCAAGTCCGGCGGATAGCCGCTCGCGCCCTGCTCCGTCTTGACGTGTCCGGATTCGGCGGCTTCCTTGTAGGCATCGATGCCGCGCCGGATCTCGCGCAGTGCGTAGCGCAGATCCGCTTCGCGCGTGCGCTTGCTCGCGAGCTGTCCGATCGGCCACGCCATGCCCGCGAGCAGCGCGAGGATCGCGATCGTGACGAGGAGCTCTACGAACGTGAAGCCGCGTGCGCGCAAAGCGGGAACCTCATTTCGCGACAGCGATGCTGAGCGCAGGGGGTGCCTTCGCACCGAGCGTGACGCCGTCGGGTCCGAGCGCGATCAACTGTGCCGCGACCGTCGTGGCGGGACGCGCGGCGAGCGCCTTCATGTGCAGCAGGAGCAGGCTGCCCTGCGCGGTGAGCGGCGCCTCCTTCGTGCCGGTGACTTCGACCTGTACGCCGTTCGGCGTGGCCTGGACGGGCGGCGGTGCCGCGCCCTGCGGGAGCACCGTGCCGACGTCGGAGCCGACGAGCTGCAGCACGCGCCCGTCGAATCGGACCTGGCCGCGCAAGCGCCCGGCCGGCTGATCGCCGATCACGGTCAAGGTGACGTCGAATGCATCGCCGACCTGCACGGAATCCGGCCCGTCGAGCTGGGCGTCCGGTGCGGTACCCGGTGTCGGGGACGGGCGTTCGGGCGCGGCGCGCGGTGCAGCCGCGGCCGTCGGCGCGGCGGGCGCGCTGGCGGCCGCGACGATCGCTGCCTCGGCCGGCACGGCCGGCGCCGCATCCGCGCCGGCGCCGCTCGCAGGCGCGCCCGGCGGCGCGGGCACGGGTGCGGCCGGAGCCGGAGTCGCCGCCGGCGGCGGCAATGCGAACGGCGCCCCACCGGGTGCGTCGCCCCCGCCCGCCGACGGCGCGCTGCCGCCGCCGAGCGGCGCGCCGCGCGCGCTCGATTCCGTGCCGTACCAGAACTCCGTCGTGTCGGCCGGCGCGCGCTGCTGCTTGCGCACGATGTGCGGCGTGATCGAGAGCACGAGCTCGGTCTTGTCGTTCTGCTCGCGATGCGAGCCGAACAGACGGCCGAGGCCCGGAATGTCGCCGAGGCCCGGCACCTTCGAGGCGCTCTTCGTGTCCTGGTCCTGCACGAGCCCCGCAAGGAGCTGCGTTTCGCCGTCCTTGAGCTGCAGCAGCGTGTTCGCATTGCGCGTGCCGATCTGATAGGCGAGCGTGCCGGAGCTGCCGACCGTCACTTCCTTCAGGATCGAGCTCACTTCGAGATTGACCTTGATCGCGACGTCGTCGTCGCGGTGGATCGTCGGCTCCACTTCGAGCGTCAGGCCGACTTCGACGTACTGCACGTTGCCGGTGACGACCGCCGTGCCGCCCGCCGTCGGCGTGACCGAGTTCGTGATGACGGGCACGCGGCTGCCGATCAGGATCTTCGCTTTCTCCTTGTTCCGGGCGCGGATGCGCGGGCTCGCGAGCACGTTCGTCGTGCCGTCCTGCTTCAGCAGATCGAGCGTGAGGCTGAGCGCCGAGACGCCTATCGTGTTGCCGTTCTGATTGAACAGATCGTTCCACTTCAGCCCGCTCCCGGAGCTCGCGCTGCCCGACGAGCTGCCCGTCGCGCCGCTCGCCGCCGCGGCCGCGGCCGAGGCAATCGTCGAGCCGGGCGTGAAGACGACCTGGCTCGGATAGGCGAGGCCGAGCTGCTGCAGGCCGGTCTCGGCGATCTCGAGCACCTCGACTTCCATCATCACTTCGGCTTCCGGCACGTCGATCGCGGCGATCAGTTTCTCGGCCATGCGCACGGACTCGGGATCGTCGCGCAGCACGATCACGTTCGCCTTCTCGTCGACGTACATCGTCTTCGCGCCGAGCACGGTCTTGAGCATGCTCTCGGCGTCCTTCGGCGCGACGTTCGAGAGATAGAACGTCTTCACGACCTGCGCCTGGTAATCCTTCTGCTTCGCGGCCGTGTTCGGATACACGAGCACCATGTTCTGCGAGAGGATCTGGCGGGCGAGCTGGTTCTGGCCGAGCACGAGATCGATCGCCTGCTCGACCGGCACGTCCTGCACGAAGATCGTGGTCTTGCCGTCGCTCTTGATGTCCTTGTCGAAGACGAAATTGATGCCGGTCTGACGCGACAGCACCTCGAACACCGCCTTCGTGCTCGCGTCGCGGAACTGCAGCGTGACGGGGCGGTTGTCGCGCGTCTCGAGCCTGCCGACGACGACGTCCGCGGGCTTCGCCTCGTCGAGGCGCTTCTTGAACGCGACGGCCGCGGGATAGTCCGGATCCTCCGCGAGCACGCCGCGCACGATGGCCTCCGCACGGTCCGCGTGGCCGGCGTTGAACTCCTCCAGCGCGCGCGTGATGTCCGCCGCATGCCGGCGGTCGGCGGCGACGAGTTGGGTGCCGAGCGAGGCGCGCGCGTTCGCGGGATCGATGGCCAGCGCCCGTCGGTAGTTCGTCTCGGCTTCGTCGAGGCTGCCGGCGGCGCGGGCCTGATCGGCGATGTGCACGAGCTCCTGCAGGACCTCGTTGCGCCTGTTCGTGTATTCGACTTTGGCATGGCGGTCGCCCGCCGCCGCGGCCTGCGCGAGCTTCTCGAGGCCGGCCTCGTAGCGCCCCTGCGCGAAGTCGTCACCGACCTCCGGACGCGGCCGCTCCCGGGCGCAGCCCGTCAGCAGCGCGAAAGCCAGCACGATCATGCCGGCGCGTTTGAATTGAGTTCTCACGAGCCATCTCCGATGGGCAGTGCTTGTTGTTGGCGCAGCGGCCGGTAGGTGAACAGCAGCTTGCCGTCCTTCACGCCGTCGAGGCGATACGTGTCGTCGATGGCTTCTCCGGCATGGACGTCGTAGACGCGATCGTCGCGCGAGAGGAAATAGATCACGCCCTCGCCCTTGCGCAGATAGCTGCCCATGAACGTGAACGGCAGCGGCGGCGCGCTGGGAGGCGGTGGCGGCGGTGGCGCCGCGACGACGGCCGGCTGGGGCGGCAGCGGCGGCGGTTCGACGTGCCAGGTGTGGGCCGCGAAGAGCGCGTCCGGCGCCTGCGCCGGCACGCTGCGGTGAGCCTCGGCGGCCGCCGTGCGCGGCGCCGGCGCAGGCTGCCCGGGGGCCGCCGCGCGGGACGCCTGCACGGCCGGCGCGCGATCCGTCGCCGCGCCGACGACGGCCTCGTCCTCGGGTGCCGGCGTCAGCACGACCCAGGCCGCGATCAGCGCCGCGAGGCCGATGAGCACCTTCACGCGCCCCTTCAATCCACCGCTCATGGCGCGTTCCTCGCGAACACGACGAAACGCACGTCGGCCTCGAGCACGGTCTCGGCGATCGTCTTGCGTTCGAAGCGGAGCACGTCGAGCGCGAGCGCGGGCGCGGCGTCGATCGTGCCGTCGATGAAGCGCCGCAGTTGCGGATAGGCCGCCTTCAACGGGAACGCGAGCTGATAGCGCGCGATGCGGCCGCCGCGCACGAGCGCGAGATCGTAGTTGCCGCGATCGAGCACGACGCCCGCCGCGTGCGCCTGCTCGAGGATCGTGCCGAGCAGCGCGGGCACGTCGGCGCGCGTGGGCAGCGCCTCGATCGCCCGCTCGGGACTCGCGGCGAGCGCGCGCTCGCCGTGTTCCCGCGCCAGCCCCTCGAGCGTGACGACTCGATGCTGGAGCACCGCGACCGCCGCACGCTGCGGCACGTAGTACCCGCGATAGCCGACGGCGCAAGTGACGAGCGCCGCGACCCCGACGATGCCCGGCACGCCGAAGCGGCGCAGCCGCCAGACGAGATAACCCGCCCAGTCGACGGCGACCGGTGCCGTCTGGCGATCGGCAGCGAGGAGGCGCGGGACGGCGCTCACAGCGCGGCGCTCCAGTCCGCCGAGACCTGGAACTGGATCGGATGCTCGGGATCGTCGACGCGCACTTCGTGGCTGTCGAGCATGGGCGTGCGCACGACGTCGATCGTCGCGAGCCGCTTCACGTAGGCGAGCGCATCCTCGAGCGTGCGGGCCTGCGCCGTGATGCGCACACGGCGCTTCACGCGATCCGGCTCGAGGCCGAGCAGCGCAATCCTGCCCGCGCTATCGCGGCTCGCCGCCTCGAGCTCGGAGAGCAACGCGGACCACGGCACGACGAGCTCGACGAAGCCGGCGTCGCGCTCCGGCGCGGATTTCTTCGCGCCGCGCTGCACCTTGCCCGCGGCGGCGGCCGCGGTGCGCAACGCGTCGAGCCGGCTCTCGAGGCCTTCGCGCTGCGCGACGAGGTCGCGCGCGAGCACGCTGGAGAGGAGCAGCAGCGCGATGCCGGCGATGCCGAGCGCGGTGCCGGGACGGCGCGGCAGGCCGGGCGCCCGCGCGAAATCGAGTTGCACGACGCGCGGCCTCATGCGAATTGCCGCCGGAGGCTCACGAGCCTGCCCGGGAGGGTCTCGCGCGCAGCGCCCTCCTCGAGCCAGCGCAGGTCGAGACCGTTCGCACCGCGACGCAGGCCGACCGGCGCGTCGACGTAGATCGCGCCCGCGTCGGGCTCGATGCTCGTCAGCGCGCCGAGGCGGCGCAGACGTTTCAATTCCGTGGGCCAGTCGGGCCCGCTGCGCAGGTTGTACACGCGCTGCCAGGCGCCGCCGCGAAGATGCACCGCGGCGAGTGCCTCTTCCTCCACGCACACGAACCATGCGTCATCCGCGGGCAGCGCGGGCCGCCAGCAGTTGTAGGCCGTCACGAGATGCGGCTGCAGAGAGACGAGCTTCAGGCGCGCGCGTTCGACGACGCCGGCGAGCGCGGACTGCAGGGCCGGATCGAGCGCCGCGCCGAGCGGGTGCGCGCCGGGTGCGAGCGCCGAGAGCGTGACCGCCCAGCCGAGCGCGGCATCGCCGAACAGGCTCTGGAACACGTGACGCGCGTGGTCGATCCGTTCGGCCTCGTGCGTCAGCGCCGCGGACCAGGGCACGAGCGCATAACGCACCCAGTGGTTCGAGAGCACGATGCGCACGTTCGCGTCGCGCCATCCGGCATCGCCGCTCAGCAGCTCGTCGAGCGCCGCGAGCGCCGGCTGCCAGTCGCCGCGCGGGCCGCCGGCGACCTCGAAGCCGAGCTCGGCGACGGCGCGCGGCGCGATGCCGCGCTTGAAGCGCGTGAGGAGCACGCGCCGCGGCCCGAGGAACACCCCGACCTCATCACGCCATAACGGTGACACGATTGACCTCTTCCAGGCTGGTTTCGCCGCGCCGCACGAGCCCGAGCGCCGTGGTCCGGATGAGCCGCATGCCGCCGCGCAGCGCGAGCTCCTTGAGTTGACGGGTCGGCACGCGGGCGATGATCGCCTCGCGCAGCTCGTCATCGAGCACGAGCAGCTCGCCGATCGCCTTGCGGCCGCGATAGCCCGTGCCGCGGCAGTGGCCGCAGCCGCTGCCGATGCGGAACTCGAAATCGCGCACCTCGTCCGGATCGAGCTTGGAATCGCGGAGCAGCGCGGGATCCGGCACGACGGGCGCCGCGCAGTGCGTGCACACGAGGCGCACGAGACGTTGCGCGAGAATGCCGCTCAGCGCGGCGACGAACGAATAGGTGTCGATGCCCATGTGCGTGAAGCGGCTCATGACGTCGAACACGTTGTTCGCATGGACGGTCGTGAACACGAGATGGCCGGTGAGCGCACTCTGGATCGCGATCTGCGCGGTCTCGGGATCGCGGATTTCGCCGACCATGATCTTGTCCGGGTCGTGACGCAGAATCGAACGCAGGCCGCGCGCGAACGTGAGGCCCTTCTTCTCGTTGACCGGGATCTGCAGCACGCCGGGGAGCTGGTATTCGACGGGATCCTCGATGGTCACGATCTTCTCGAGGCCGGTGTGCGTCTCGGAGATCGCGGCATAGAGCGTCGTCGTCTTGCCGCTGCCGGTCGGGCCGGTGACCAGCAGCATGCCGTAGGGCAGCGCGCTGAGCCGGCGCAGCGGCAGGATCACGTCCGCCTCGAAGCCGAGCACGTCGAGCCTGAGCCCGTTCATCTGGCGGGTGAGCGTCTGCTTGTCGAGCACGCGCAGCACGGCGTCCTCGCCGAAGACGCTCGGGATGACGGAGACGCGAAAGTCGATCGGCCGGCCCTCGATCGCGATCTTGAAGCGGCCGTCCTGCGGCACGCGGCGCTCCGCGATGTCGAGATCCGACATGACCTTGACGCGCGAGATGACCTGCTCCGAGACTTCGATGCCCGGCACGGCGGCGATGTGCACGAGCACGCCGTCGATGCGGTAGCGCACCGCGAGCCCGCCGCCTGTCGTCTCGAGATGGATGTCGCTCGCGCCCGCGCGCAGCGCGTCGTAGACCGTCGAGTGCACGAGCTTGACGATCGGGCTCGAGTCCTGGCTGATGGAGACGAGCGACAAATCGTGCACGACGCCGTCGTCGACGTGCTGCGCGCCGGCGCCGGGCAAAGCCGTGTCGATCGCGCGCAGACCCTGCTGGTGGCGTGCGAGATAGGCCTCGAGGTCGGCGCGTCCGGCGAGCGCCCAGGCGAGCGGCGCCGCGCTCTTGAGCTCGAGCCAGGGCCGCAGTTCCGCGTCGAAGGGATCCGCGATCACCGCGAGCGGCTGCCCGGGCTCGCCGACGATCGCGCAGCGCCGTTGCGCGGCGTCCGTCGCGCTCAGGATCTCGAAGCGGGGCGGCAGGCCCGCGAGCTCCGCCGCGGAGACGTAGCGATAGTCGAAGCTCGCGGCGAGCGCGGCGGCGAGCGCCTCGGGTTCGAGCCCGGCGCGCGCCTCGAGCGCCTCGAGCGCGGACTGGCCGGTCTCGACGGCGGCATTCAGCGCCGCGGTGATCGTCGCGTCGTCGAGCAGGGCGTCGAAGCGTTCCGGCGCGGCGCTCATTTGATGCTCCCGGCGAGCTCGAAGATCGGAAAATACATGAGCACCACGATCACGCCGATCACGATGCCGATAAGCGCCATCAGAGCCGGCTCGATGAGCCGCGTCGCGACGGCCACGAAGCGCGAGAGCTCCTCGTCGTAGAACGCCGCGATGCGCTCCATCATCTCGCCCATGTTGCCGCTGCGCTCGCCGACCCGCAGCATGCGGGCCGCGACGGGCGTGGTGAGCGCGCGGTGCTCCAGCACGTCGGCGATGGAACGTCCTTCCGCGATCTCGCGCGTCGCGGCGCGGAACGCCGGGCGCAGGTTCTCGCCGAGCAGGCCCTCGGACATCTGGAAGGCCGGCACGACGGGAATGCCGCCGCGGACCAGCATGCCGGTCGTGCGATAGAGCCGCGAGAGCTGGTAGACATGGAGCTGGCGGCCGAGTGCCGGCACGCACGCCAGCAGGCGGCCCGCGAACGCGCGCGTCGCCGGGCGGACGAGCAGCCAGACGAGCACGGCGACGCCGGCGACGGCGGCGATCGCGACCTCGGCGGCATGCGCCTCGAGGAGCTGGCCCCACTTCAACAGGAGCCGCGAGGCGAGCGGCAGATCCTGACCGAGGTCTTCGTAGATAGCGCTGAAGCGCGGCACGACGTAGCCCATGAGGAAGAACATCACGAGCACACCGACGACGCCGAGCACCGCCGGATAGATCGACGCATTGACGAGGCTCTTGCGCAGCAGATCGACCTGCTGCTGATACGCGACGTAACGCCCGAGCGCCTCGGTGATCGCACCCGTCCTCTCGCTCGCGCGCACCGTCGCGACGTAGAGTGCGGGGAAGCTCTCCGGATGCTCGGCGAGTGCGGCGGCGAGCGTCTGGCCTTCGAAGAGGCGCGCGAGGATTTGATCGAGCGTGCGCTTCACGCCGGGATTCGCCTCCTTCTCGGTGAGCGTCTCGATCGCCTCGACGAGCGGCAGGCCGGCGTCCAGCAGCGAGATCAGCTCCTGGCTGAACGTCACGAGCGGGACGCGCCGGCCGCGCCCGCCGAGCGCGAAGCCCGGCACCGCGGCGATCGAGATCACGCGCAGACCCTGCGTCCCGGCGAGGCGGCGCGCGTCCGCCTCGTCCACGGCGTCGAGCGACACCGAGAGCACGGCGTGCGCGGGGTTCAGGGCTTTGATGCGGAATTGCACGCGATCACCAATTCGTCACGTCCGCGTCTTCGCCGGTGCCGCCCGGCCGGCCGTCCTTGCCGAGCGAGGAGAGATCGAAATCATTGTCGTGCGTGCCGGGGGCGGCATAGACGTAGGGATGACCCCAGGGATCGTTCGGCACGGCCTTCTTGAGATACGGGCCGCCCCAACCCGTCAGGTTCGGAGGCGCGGTATTGAGCGTGGCGAGACCCTCTTCCGTCGTCGGCAGCCGCCCGGCGTCGAGGCGGAACTGCTCGAGCGCCTTGTCGAGCGCGTCGAGCTGCGCGCGCGCCGCCTTCACCTGCGACTTGCCGACCTGTGCGAAGTAGCGCGGCGCGACGAAGCCCGCGAGCAGGCCGATGATCACCATCACGACGAGCAGCTCGAGGAGCGTGAAGCCACGCGCGGTGCGCGACGGGGGCAGAGAGGACTCAGGCATAACGGGACTCCTTGGCGAGCGGCGCGCTGTGGCGCGGCCAGGTCACGCGGACGATCGTGCCGCGGCCGGGATTGGATACGAGCTCGAAGCGGCCGCCGGCGTGGTCGGCGCGCTCGCGCAGGCCGCGCAGGCCGAAGCCGCGGCGCTGCGCGGCGCCTTCGGCCTGCGGCACGAAGCCGACGCCTTCGTCGGCGATCTCGAGGATGCGCTCGTCGTCGCGGCGATAGAGCGCGACGGAAGCGCGTGCGGCCTGCGAGTGGCGCGCGACGTTGTTCAGCGATTCCTGGACGGTGCGGAAAATCGCGGTGCCGAGCGCGGCCGGTACGTCCTCGTCGGCGAGATCGAGGGCGACGTCGAGTCGGATGGGCGGATAGATCTCGGCCCAGCGGCGGCAGAACCACTGCACGGCAGACACCGCGCCGAGATCGTCGAGCAACGCCGGGCGGAGATCCGTCGAGATCGTGCGCACCTCGTCGATCGTGCGCTGGACCTGTTCGACGAGCAGGTTCAGGACCCGCACCGGCGAGCCGAGGTCGGGATGCGAGACCATCTGCAGCACGCGTTCCAGCGAATACTTCACCGCGCTCATGGACTGGCCGACCGCGTCGTGCAACTCCTGCGAGAGGCGCTTGCGCTCGTCCTCCTGCGCCGTCATGAGCTGCGCCGAGAGCATGCGCAGCTCGTTGCGCGAGGCGCGCAGCGAATGCTCGGCCTCCTGGCGTCCCTGGATCTCGGCTGTCAGCGCCTCGTTCGCCGCGATGAGCTCGCGGGTGCGCATGATGACGCGCGCCTCGAGCTCGTGATTGAGCTGGGAGAGCGTCTGGCGCGCGTTCTTCAGCAGCGTGACGTCCGAGGCGACGAAGACGGCGTGGCTGTCCGTCGGCGCGCTGCGTCCGGCCGCCGCGGCGCGCATGCCGTGCAACTGCAGATGGAGCGCACGGCCGAGCACTTCGTCCTCGATCTCGAGATCGACCGGGCCCTGCTCGAGCTGCCGCCAGGCCATGTTGACCGCATGCCCGAACGCGCAGTCCGGACGCGCGCAGTCCGGACGCGCGCAGTCCGGACGCGCGCAGTCCGGATGCAGCAGTGCGTGCAGATCGGCGCCGAGCGCGCGTTGCACCGTGCCGATGCCCCAGCGCTCGATCGCGCGGTTCACGCGCAGCACCCGGCGCTCGCGGTCGATGAGGCTCACGATCTGCGGCAGCGCGTCCGCCGTGCACTCCCATTCGAGCTTCGCGCGGGCGATGGCCTCGTGGCGGTCGCGCGCAGGCAGATCCGCGCAGGCCACGCAATCCGCGCGGCTCAGCGGCCAGGGCGCGACGACGTCGTGCCACACCCGCGTCCAGCGCGCCGCGGCGCCGCGCGCAGCAGCCAGGCCGACGAGCACGAGGAACGCCTGACCGCACGGCAGGTCGAGCCGCCGGCACAGGCCATTTCCACCCCCCCGGCGCAGGACCCGGCGCAAGGCCACGGGCAGGGCCTTCGCGGGGACGGCGTGGGTCGCTTCCGGGAGGGCGAATGCCGCGGCCAGCGGCGACTCGGGGGCGAGCTCGATCGTGAGCCCGGCGTCGAGTCCGGGGACCCGGGCGCTCGCCAGGATCCGCAGGCTGCGGCGGTCACCGGGCTCGAGCACCGCGACGGAGGCACCGGGCAGGGCCGCGGCAATGCGTCCGGCGAGCTCGTCCGCCAGATGCGCGAGGCCGGCCGGCTGCGGCGCGCAGCACGGGCGCGGCACGCGGCGGCGACGGTCCGCACGGGCCTGTCTGCAGTGGATCGGGCTCATGGTGATACCGGGATCGGGGCTCCATGCCGGGCGGGAATGCAGGGGAGGGTCGCCTGGCTCGTCGCATGTTCAGCGGCCGCCGGCCGCGATCACAGTGGGCCGGTCCTTTAGCTGGAGGTAAAGAATTGACCCCCGTAGTGGGTGAAACCCTGTAGCGGGTGGGATCCGCCTCAGCCGGGCCGGCGGCGCGCCTTCAGGGCCGCCATGACCTTCAGGACGCTCGGGACGTAGCGCCGGGTCTCGTCGTAGGGCGGGATCTGGCGGCCGTTGCGCTCCACCGCCCCCTCGCCCGCGTTGTAGGCGGCGAGCGCGAGCTCGACGTTGCGATCGAAGCGGACGAGGAGCTCGCCGAGGTAGCGCGTTCCGGCGCGGATGTTCTGCTCCGGATCGAAGGGGTCGGCGGCGCCGTAGCGCTTCGCCGTCGCCGGCATGAGCTGCATGAGACCCATGCCGCCCTTCGGCGAGACGGCGCGCGGGTCGAACCCGGATTCGACCGCGATCACCGCGTGCACGAGGTCGGATTGCAGCGTCGCGGCGGCGGCGGCGCGCTCGATCGTGCCGTGGTAGGCGGCGGCCCGGCGCTGCCAGCCGGCGGGACTCGCGATCGCCGCGGCCGCCATTTCCGTCGGCGTCCGCAGGATGAGGTGGTAGCGGGTGTCGGTCGGGACGTTCGTGAAATGCGTGACCCCGCGCGCGTCCCGATAGGCGTAGATGTCCGCGCGCAGCGGGGCGGCTGCGGTCGTCGCGAGCAACAGAACGAAGGCGGCGGCGCGTTTCATGGCTGCGCCAATCTACGCCCGGGCGCCGCAGCGGGGGCAGGTGGGGAAACACCGTAGACGCGGCCGCCCGGCCGCACAAAATCGCGCCGCGTCGCGTGCCCGGGAGGATCGTCAACAATGGTCACGCCCGCCCCGGGGCGGGCCGACCGAAATGCTTCCCGGCCTGCCGCCGCGTTTAGAGACAGTGGACCAAAACGCGATAAACTCATGTGACCTATACTGGTACGCCCGATGGACCAGACTGCCTACAGCACCGGCACCCCGAGCCAGGCGACGATACTCATCGTCGATGACGCCCCCGAGAACCTGAACGTTCTCGGGCATCTGCTGCGCGCGAGTTATCACGTCCGGGTCGCGAACTCCGGCCGGCGCTGTCTCGAGATCGCCGGCGCGGATCCCAAGCCCGACCTCATCCTGCTCGACGTGATGATGCCGGAAATCGACGGCTACGAAGTGCTGCGGCGGCTGCGTGACGAGCCGCGCACGCGCGACATCCCGGTCATCTTCGTCACGGCGCTCGACGGCACGGAGGACGAGCAGTACGGGCTCGATCTCGGCGCGGTCGACTACATCACGAAACCGCTGCGGCCGCCGATCGTGCTCGCCCGCATCCACGCCCAGCTCGAGCTCAAGCATGCGCGGGACCTGCTCAAGAACCAGAATACGTTCCTCGAGGCCGAGGTCGTGCGGCGCATGGGCGAGAATCAGCTCATCCAGGACGTCAGCATCCACGCACTCGCGCGTCTCGCCGAAACCCGCGATCCCGAGACCGGCAACCATCTCAAGCGCACCGAGGAATACGTTCGCGCGCTCGCGCGGCGCCTGCAACGCGAGCCGCGGTTCTCGGCTTACCTCACGGAGCGGATGATTGCCACACTCGCGAAGTCCGCGCTGCTGCACGACATCGGCAAGGTCGGCATCCCGGACCACATCCTGCTGAAACCCGGCCGGCTCACGCCGGAAGAATGGGAGATCATGAAGACCCACACGCTGCTCGCGAGCGACGCCATCGAGCGTGCGGAGCAGGACGCCGAGCGGCCGGTGGAATTCCTGATCCTCGCCAAGGAGATCGCGCGCCATCATCACGAGCGCTGGGACGGCTGCGGCTATCCCGACGGCCTCGCGGGCGAAGCGATCCCCATCTCGGCACGCCTCATGGCGCTCGCCGACGTCTTCGACGCCGTGAGCTCGCGGCGCGTCTACAAGGAAGCCTCCCCGTGCGAGGAGGCGCGTGACATCATCGCCCAGGAACGCGGCAAACATTTCGATCCGGAAGTCGTCGATGCCTTCCTCGACATCTACGAGGAGTTCAAGGGCATCGCCTTCCGTTACGGCGAGACCATCGAGCCGCCGGCGCCCAATTCCTATCTGGCGTCGAGCCGCCGTCCCGAGGCGACACCGTCCCCCGGCACATGAACGCCCCGGACGACGGCCGCATCGCGGTAATCGTCCGCTGCTCCGCGGCCGTGTATCCCCGCATCCGGCCCGCGACCCGCAGAGCCCCGCAATTCCGCCCCACCGTCCCGCGCTCGCGCCGGAGTGTCGCGTGAGCGCCTGGATTGGCGCCGCAGTCCTGGCCGCGCTCGGCCTGCTGGCGGCGGCGCACTGGGATCGGCGGCGCAGTGCCGCCGCCCTGCGCGAGCGCGAGGACACCTTGAAGCATGCGCTGCGCATCGCAGGCCTCGGCGACTGGACGGCGGATCTCGCGCGCAACACGTTCACCGGATCGCCGGAAGCGGCGCGCATCCTGGGATGGCCCGACGCAGGTCCGCGCACGTTCGCGAGCCTGCTGGACCACGTCCACCCGGAGGATCGCGAGCGCGTGAAACGGACCTGGGCGGAGGCCGTGGTCAGCGGCAGCTACGAGCTCGAGCATCGCATCCTGCACGACGGCGAGGAACGCTGGCTCGCGGTGAGCGCGGAAGTGAGGCGCGATGCCGCGGGCCGGCCCGTGTACGCGCTCGGCGTCATCCGCGACATCACGGCCGCGCATCGCGCGGAGATCGCGCTGGCTTCCTATCACGATCATCTCGAGGAGCTCGTGGAGGAACGCACCGCGGAGTTGCGCACGAAGAGCGCCGAGATCGAGGCGCTCAATTCCGCCCTCGCGCGGCGCGCCGAGGAGGCCGAAGCGGCGAACCGCGCGAAGAGCGCGTTCTTCGCGAACATGAGCCACGAGATCCGCACGCCGCTCAACGCCGTCATCGGCCTCACGCATCTGCTCCGCCGCCGGATCCGGGAGCCGGATCAGCTCGACAAGCTCGGCAAGATCGCCGAGGCCGCCGATCATCTGCTGTCGATCATCAACGACATCCTCGACATCTCGAAGATCGAGGCGAACCGCATCGTGCTCGAGGCCTCCGAATTCGCGCTCGACACCGTCATGCGGAACGTCTGCTCGCTCATCATCGAGAAGGCGAACGCGAAGGGACTCGAGCTCGTCGTCGACATCGATCCCCGGCTCTCGCAGATGCTCGAGGGCGATCCGCTGCGGCTCGGTCAGGCGCTGCTGAACTACGCCGGCAACGCGGTGAAGTTCACCATGCAAGGCTCGGTCGTGCTCCGGGCGCGCATCGTCGAGGAGAACGGCCCGCGGCTCCTCGTGCGCTTCGAAGTGCAGGACACCGGCATCGGCATCTCGCCCGAGGATCAGGCGCGACTGTTCGCGCCGTTCGAACAGGCCGAGCGTTCCACGACGCGGCGCTTCGGCGGCACCGGCCTCGGTCTCGCGATCAACGCCAAGCTCGCGGCGCTCATGGGCGGCACGGTCGGCGTCGACTCCGAGCCGGGCGTCGGCAGCCTCTTCTGGTTCACGGCACGGCTCGTGCGCAGCGGAAACGACGCGAAGCCGCGCCTCATCGGCCACCTCAAGGGCCGGCGCGTGCTCGTCGCCGACGACCTGCCGGAAGCGCGCACGGTGGTGTCCGAGATCCTGCGCAGTCTCGGCATGCGCGTCGAGGACTACGACTCCGGCTACGCGGCGATCGCCGCCGTCGAGCGCGCGGATCGCAGCCGCGATCCGTTCGAATTCGTCTTGCTCGACTGGCGCATGCCCGACATGGACGGCATCGACACCGCGCGACGGCTGCGCGATCTGCAGCTCTACAGTCCGCCGTTGATGCTGCTCGTGACCGCCTATGACGAAGCACAGCTCCGGCCGCAGGCGCGGGAAGCCGGCGTGAGCGTCGTGCTCGGCAAACCGCTGACGCCTTCGACGCTGCACGATGCGCTGCTGCGGCTGCTCGGCATCGAGGAGGCAGGGCCGCGCGATCCGCTGAGCTCGCCGATGCAGCAGGTGCTGCTGCGCGATTACGAAGCGCGGATCCTGGTCGCGGAGGACAATCCCGTGAACCAGGAAGTCGTGCAGGCGATCCTCGGCAACGCCGGTTTCGCGGTCGATCTCGCCGAGAACGGCGCGCGCGCCGTCGCGCTCGCCCGCGACAACGAGTACGACCTCATCCTCATGGATCTGCAGATGCCCGAGCTCGACGGCCTCGAGGCCACGCGCGCGATCCGGCGCCTGCCCGCGCATCTCCACACGCCGATCCTCGCCATGACCGCGAGCCTGCTCGACGAGGATCTCGTGTGCTGCCGCGAAGCCGGCATGAACGATCACATCGGCAAGACGCTCGATCCGGAGCGGCTCTTCCAGGCATTGTCGAAGTGGCTGCCCGAACGTGCACGCAAGGCACCCCCGGCCGGTGAAACGCCTGCCGGCCAGCTCACGCCGCTGCTGATGAGCATGGAGGGCCTCGACGCACCGGCGGGCCTGCGCAACATCGGCGGCCGTCCCGAAGCGTATCTGAGCCTGCTGAAGCTCTTCGCCGTTCATCACCAGGACGACGTGCGGCAGATCCGCGATCTGTTCGCGGCAGGGCGCTATGCCCGGCTCCGGCGGCTCGTGCACGCGATACGGGGCGCGGCCGGCACGCTCGGCGCGATGCGTCTGTCCGCGTTGGGCCACGAGCTCGAGATGAAGCTGAACGCCGGCCACGGCCCGACCGAGCTCGCGGCCGTGCTGGCCGCGTTCACGACCGCGCACGATGGATTGCTCGCCGAGATCCATGCGCTGCCCGCGCCGCCGGAAGACACCGCGCGGCTCGACCCGCAGGCCTTGCTCGAGCTGCTGCGGCAGTTCGACGGCCTCATCGCCACCGACGACTTCGCGGCGACCGAGCTGATGCGTCGCTGCCGCAACGTCATGCAGGCCTCGCTCGGCGCGGCGCTCGTGCAGGAGTTCGGGGCCCAACTCGAGACCTTCGACTACGCCCGGGCAAGACATACCTTGCAGATCATGCGCAAGGCCGCGGAGGCGATCGCCGCCGTGCCGCCCGCGCCGGAAGAGCTCTCCGACGAGAATTGAGGAAGCTCTGAACCTGTTCAGGGCTTCCTCGGAGAAACCCCGCCGCACCCGGTGCTTCCCCGACCGGCATCGCGAGGTCGCGACGCGGCCTGTGCGTGCGATCACAAATCACTTCCACCCGATTGGAACGCGGACCCTTCCTCGCTTACTAATTGCGCATGTCACGAAGCAGGAGAGCCGACGCATGAACAAGATCATCCTCACGACGGCCATTGCGGCGATCGTGCTCAGCGGATGCGGCAGCACGCCGCAGGAGCGCGGTGCGAGCGGTGCGGGTCTCGGCGCGGGCGCCGGTGCGGTCATCGGTGCGGTGACCGGCGTCGGTGTCGTCCACAGTGCGGTGATTGGCGCGCTCGCCGGCGGCTTGACCGGTGCGGTCACGACGAAGGATCAGATCAACATGGGCGAGCCGGCCTGGAAGCGCGGACAGACCGCGCAGCCGATCGCCGCGGCCGCCCCCGTCGCGGGCGGCGCTTCGACGGTGCGCAACATCCAGGCCGCGCTCGCGCATGCCGGCTACTACGGTGGTCCGGTCGACGGCGTGTCCGGACCGAAGACGCAGGCGGCAATCCGCGCCTATCAGAAGCAGCACGGGCTGCTCGTCGACGGTCGTCCGACGCCCGAGCTCCTCACTCACATGGCTGGCGGCGCGAGCTGAAGCCCATCCCACGAACGCGGCGGACGGGATCGACCCGCCGCCGCGCTCCGCTCACAACCAGGACGGCACGGGCAGGTTCTTCGCCTTCAGGAATTCGGGATTGAAGAGCTTCGACTGGTAACGCGTGCCGCTGTCGCACAGCAAGGTCACGATGGTATGACCGGGGCCGAGCTCCCGCGCGAGACGCACTGCGCCCGCCACGTTCACGCCGCTCGATCCGCCGACGCACAAGCCCTCCTCCCGCAGTAGATCGAAGACGATCGGCAGTGCCTCGCTGTCGGGGATCTGATAAGCGCGATCGACGGGCGCGCCGGCGATGTTCTGCGTGACGCGCCCCTGACCGATGCCTTCCGTGATCGACGACCCCGAGGACTTCAGCTCGCCGGTCGTGAACCAGCTGTACATCGCCGCGCCTTCCGGATCCGCGCAGGCGGTGACGATGCCGGCGCGACGCTCCTTCAAGGCCATGCTGATGCCGGCGAGCGAGCCGCCGGTACCGACCGCGCACACGAAGCCGTCGATGCGGCCCGCGGTCTGCGCCCAGATCTCGGCGCCGGTGCCGCGGACGTGTGCTTCGCGGTTCGCGGTGTTGTCCCATTGATTCGCCCACAGCACGCCGTGCGGCTCCGTCGCACCGCGCTCGGCGGCGACCCGCTCCGAGACGCGTACGTAGTTGCCGGGCTCGCGATACGGCGCCGCCGGCACCTCCATGAGCTCCGCGCCGCACAGCCGCAACATGTCTTTCTTCTCGCGGCTCTGCGTCTCGGGAATCACGATGAGCGTGCGATAGCCGCGCGCGTTGCCGACGAGGGCGAGTCCGATGCCGGTATTGCCGGCCGTGCCCTCGACGATCAGGCCGCCGGGCTGGATGAGACCGCGCCGCTCGGCATCGCGAATGATGTAGAGCGCCGCGCGATCCTTCACCGAGCCGCCCGGATTCATGAATTCGGCCTTGCCGAGGATCGTGCAGCCCGTCGCGGCGGACACTTTGCGCAGCTTGACGAGCGGCGTATCGCCGATGGTCTCTGCCAGTCCGTCACGGATGATCGTCATTGCGCACGCTCCTCTCGCTGGGTCCGCTGCATCATACGGCATCGCACCGCAGCCCGGGCGTCGGGCGCGGCGACATCGCTTGGCGCGGCCACGGCGCTGTGGTGCAATCCGGTTTCCGATTCGTTGCCAACGAGGTATCGCCATGAAGATTCCGCTTTTCCTGTCGGCGGCCCTGCTCGCGCTCGGCATGCAGGCGAGCCAGGCTGCAGAGGACGTCACCAAGGATCTCACCGACGCACCCGCGGACGCCAAGGGCCGGCGCTGTCACATGCACGAGATGATGGGCGGCGGACCGCATGGCATGGGTCCGGCGATGATGGGGCCGGGAATGATGGGCGGCCCGATGATGGGCGGTCACATGGGGCAGATGATCATGGTCCCGCGTCTGCCGGCGGGTAACGAGAAGCTCGAAATCCAGATGCACGCCGAGATGCTGCAGAAGATTGGCGAGATCGAGGCGAAGTACGCTGGGCAGCTCAAGTAGCGCCGGGCAGGACGCCCGGACCGCGACAATCCCTCAGCGCGGACGCATCCGCCGCCGCGTGGCGGCCAATGGAATCTGCGCCGTGCTCGTGCGTCGGCGGCTCGCCGCGCACGAAAGCGGATCGGTTCGGATCAGGCGGCGAACTTGCTCTGCGTCGCTGCCGGCTTCCAGCCCGCGACCGGACGCGCGGCGGGCGCATCGCGATCGAGCTTCGCCTCGGCGCCCAGCAGGTGCAGCCATTGCCGGCACAGATTCAGATTTCGTTCGGCCTCGGCATACTGCTGATCTCCCGGCCCGCGGCCCGCAGCCTGCATCGCACGGAGGTCCGCCTCGTAGCGCCTGATCTTCAGGCACAGGTCGTCGACGATGATGTCCATCTTTGGTCCTCGTTCTTCTAGGTGCGACCGCTTCACTGGTCTCCAGCGTGCCCCTGCCTGCGGCGCACGGTCGCTTGTTATTCAGACTACGGAATGCATGTTACAGGTTTGTGGTACACGATTCATGCCAAATATTACCGCCAGCAATCGATGACGCGGCAGATGAGCAACGTACGACGACGCGACGGGAGGGAATCATGATCCTCGAAGGCATTCGGGTTCTCGACTTCACGCAATACCTCGCGGGCCCCGGCGTCACGCGCCTGATGGCGGAACTCGGCGCCGAGATCGTGAAGATCGAACAGGCACCGGGCGGCGATCCGAGCCGGCTGCTGCCTTTCGTGAAGGACGGGCGCAGCGGATTCTTCGTGCAGCAGAATCGCGGCAAGCAGAGCGTGTGCATCGATTACGCACATCCGGACTCGCGCGCGCTGATCCTCGATCTCGTCCGGCACTGCGACGTCGCGATCGAGAACTTCGGTCCCGGCGTGATGCAGAAGCGCGGTCTGGAGTACGCGGATCTCGCGGCCCGTAATCCGCGGCTCGTGATGGCCTCGGTCTCGGCGTTCGGGCGCGACAGCCCGCTCGCGCACAAGACGGGCTACGACTGGATCGTGCAGGCCTATTCGGGGCTCATGCACATGACCGGCCCGCGCGACGGCACGCCGCATCCGGTCGGAATGTCGATCGCGGACGGCATCTCGGCCGTGAACGCCTACGGCGCCGTCATGACCGCGCTCTTCCATCGCGAGCGCAGCGGTCGCGGACAGTATCTCGATCTGTCCATGGTCGATGCGATCTTCCAGCTCCATGACGTGAACGTGCAGGGTCCGTCGCTCGCGCCCGGCTTCACCCCCTCGCGCATGGGCGCGCATCACCAGCTCGCCTGTCCGATGGGCATCTTCAAGGCGCCGGAAGGTTACATCGTGATCATGGCGCTGGATCTGCAGTGGAAGAACGTCTGCGCGGCGCTCGGCCGGCCCGAGCTGGAGCACGATCCCCGCTTCGTCGGTCAGGTGAACAGGGCGAAGCACGAGGACGTACTCGTGCCGCTCATCGAAGAATGGCTCGCGCGCTTCCCGACGAACGCCGAGGCGCTCGCCTGCCTCGAACGCCATCGCGTCCCGGCGGGACCGGTGCTGAGCCCGCTCGATGCGCTGGAGGAGGAATACTTCGCCGCGCGCGGGACGATACGCACGACGCGCGATCCCATCCTCGGCGAGCTGCGCATCCCGGGCTTCCCGTTCCGCTTCTCGGATCAGCCCGAGCTGCCCGATCTCGTCGCGCCGCTGCTCGGCGAGCACAACGAAGCCGTCCTCGGACGCGTGCTCGGCTACGACGCGGAACGCCTCGCCGCGCTCGGCGCGGCCGGCGTGCTGGTGAAGGGCGAGCGCTGAGGACGCTCTGAAAAGTCCGGGATGGACTCATTCGGAGCTTCCTCGAGTCCTCAGGCCGCGTCGACGTAGACGCGGAGCTCGCGCGGCCTGACGTGGACGCGCGCGCCGAGATCCCAGGGCTGGTCGAGATAGCGTTCGCGCGGCGGCTCGGCCTCGATGAGGCCGGTCCCGCCCTCGCCCGCGCGCTCGAACCTGACGACGGCCCCACGCTGAAGACGTCCTGCACGGGCGGCCCGGGCACGCGCCCGCAGACGCCGGATCGGGCGCTGCCCGATGCGCCGTTTCCGACGCTCGACGACGCGATGCGCACTCACATCCGCGCCGCACTCGAGCGCAGCGGCGGACGCATCGAGGGCAGTCTCGGCGCAGCGCGGCTGCTCGGCATCAATCCGAACACGCTGCGCTCGCGCATGCGCAAGCTCGGCCTCGCGGCGACCTCGCACCGCGCGGCTCGATCCGGCGGCGCGTAGTCCGCGCACCACCGCGGCGACCGTCGGATAATTTTTCCCTGGCCGTTACCGGGAAAACATCGCAGCGCTATTCTCGAGGAAGCTCTGAACAAGCTCAGAGCGTCCTGCGGCACAGGGCGGTGCCGCCGTGAACGAGGGCGTGAGCCATTGTTCGCGTGCGGTCGGCACGAATCACGCTTCTTGCCGACCGTGCTCTGCAAGGTCCAGGATGGGCTTGTTCAGAGCGTCCTCGACTCGAAGTCCGCCACACCGGAGTTTCCGCGATGGAAATCGAAGCCGCCTTTCGTGCAGCGCCCTCGTTCGATGCCGCGCTCGACCTGCTCGCGGAGCACGCCGCGCAGCTCGGCTTCGACGCCGTCGACTACGCCTACATGCCGCGCGCGCGGCGCGACGACGGCGGCTGGCACGCGCCGTCGATCCGCGCCCGCAACTTTCCGCCGCGCTGGGACGAAGGCTGGGTGCGCTATGCGGCGCGCGATCCCTATCTCTGCACCTGCTATCAACGCACGCTGCCGCTCGACTGGAACGTCGTGAAGGGCGCCGCGTGGCTGTCGAGCATGCAGCGCAATGCCATCGCCTACATCGACGGGCTCGGTTTCCTCGACGGCATCACGGTGCCTATTCACGCGCCGGGCGGCGGCTTCGCCTTCGTCAGCGGCCTCGCGCGTCCGCGCTGCGGCGCCTGGCGCGCGCACGAAGCGGCGATGCAGGAGAAGCTCTTCGTGCTCGCGCATGCCTTCCACGCCGCCCTCGGTCCACACGGGACTGCCCCTACGCCCACGGCGCGACTCACACCGCGCGAATGCGAAGTGCTGCGGCACGCCGCGGCGGGCCGTTCCGCACCCGCCACCGCACGCCACGTCCACCGCTCGGTGGAGACGATACGCAAGCAACGCAAGTCGGCGATCGAGAAGCTCGGCGCGCACACGCTGCCGCAAGCGGTGGCACGCGCACTCGCGCTCGATTTGCTGGCGCCGGAGCCGGGGTAGTCCGCCGCGAACGAAGCGCTGCACCCGGACCCTCCGTTTCGTCATTGCGCGACGGACGTGCGTGTCTCGAGCCCCGGGCTGACCGTGGCACCCGGCGCGAGGCCCGGAGCAATGCTGCGTTCAGCCTCGGCACGTCGGGCTTCCCGACGTCATCCGAACCCACGCCCGCTCTCGCGAAAACTGGCCCTTTCGGGCCATTGTCCGCAGGGCACGACGCTCCGCATGCTGGCTTACGCGCATCCGCGCTGCCCATGTTGGAGGTTGTCATGATCGTTCCCGAATACGCCCGCTACGACGGCCTCGGGCTCGCCGAGCTCGTCCGCCGCCGTGAAGTCTCGCCCGAGGATCTCGTCGAGAGCGCGCTCGATGCCGTCGCGCGCCTCAATCCCGCCGTGAACTGCGTCGTGCAGACCCTGCCCGAGCTCGCGGCCGGCGCCATCCGCGCAGGGCTGCCCTGCGGTCCGTTCCGCGGCGTGCCCATGCTCGTGAAGGAATTCGGCATGCACTTCGAAGGCATGATCTCGTCCGCCGGCTCGCGGCTCGCCGCGGGCTTCCGCCACACCACGGACAGCGTGATGATGCAGCGCTGCCGCGCCGCCGGCCTCGTGCCGGTCGGCACGACGGCGCTGCCGGAAATGGCGTTCAACGCGAGCACGGAAGCGCTGCTCTACGGCCCCACGCGCAATCCCTGGAATCTCGAGCACATCGTGGGCGGCTCCTCCGGCGGGGCCGGTGCGGCCGTGGGCTGCGGCATGGTGCCCGTCGCGCATGCGAACGACGGAGCGGGCTCGATCCGCATTCCGGCCGCGTGCAATGGCGTCGTCGGCATGAAGACCTCGCGCGGCCGTACGCCGGGCGGCCCCGACATCGGCATGCTGCTCTGGGGCCTTGCCGTCGAATTCTTCGAGACGCGCTCGGTCCGCGATTCGGCGGCGATGCTCGATGCCGTCGCCGGACCCGACGAGGGCTGTTTCTACACCGCGCCGCCGCCGCGTCGCGGTTTCCTCACGGCGGCGATGACGACGCCCGAACGTCTGCGCATCGGCATGATCGATCGCCTGCCCGGCGCCTGCCCGACCGGTTCGGAGCAGCGCGAGCGGCTCGCCGACACGGCGCGGCTCCTCGAGGATCTCGGACACCGCTGCGAGCCGCTCGCCCTCGACTACGACGCGGAGGAGTTCAATGCGTCGACGATTCCGCTGTGGGCGACGACGCTCGGTTACTACATGGAGCTCTTCGCGCGTCAGACCGGACGGGCGATCGGCCCCGAAACCACCGAACGGGTGACGCTCGCGATCTATCGTTACGGCCAGTCGCTGACTGCCTTCGACCTCGAGCGCGCGATGGCCTCGCAGAACGCGATATCGCGGCGCGTGGCCGCCCGGATGCGCGGATTCGACGTGCTGTTGACCCCGGCGCTCGCACGCGACGTGGCGCGGCTCGGCGAGCTCGACCAGAACGCGCCGGACGTCGACATGGCGGCGTGGTGGCAGCAGATCATCCAGGAGTTCAGCCCGTTCACGCCGCTCTTCAACACGACGGGTCAACCCGCGATCATGCTGCCGCTGTGGCAGGCGCGCTCCGGCCTGCCGCTCGCGATGCAGTTCGTCGGCCGGCCCGGCGACGAGGAGACGCTCTACAGTCTCGCGGGTCAGCTGGAACAGGCGCAGCCCTGGGCGAGCCGGCGGCCCGCGAACTACGCCTGATGCGCCGCGCGCCGGGTGCAACGCCCGGCGCGCCAGCAGCGACCCGGTGGCGTCGCCCGGCCGGAATGCGTACGCTCCGCTCTCCACCCGGCGAGGATACGCGATGAATCCGGCTTTCGAGGCGATGTACACGGACGACTATGCCCGCCGCATGCACGCGAGCGGCGACTGGCGGAACGAGCTCCTGCTGTCCTGTCTCGATCGCGCGCTCGAGCTCGCCCCGGATCACCTCGCGATCGTCGATCACAACAGCATGACGGGCCGGCGCACCGCGCTCACGTATCGCGCGCTGAAGGCGGAAGTCGATCGCCTCGCGGTCGGGCTCGCGCGCCTCGGCGTCGGCCGCGGCGAAGTCGTGTCGTTCCAGTTGCCGAACTGGTGGCAGTTCACTGCACTGCATCTCGCGTGTCTGTCGATCGGCGCGATCAGCAATCCGCTGATGCCGATTTTCCGCGAGCGCGAGCTCGCGTTCATGCTGGAGCTCGCGGAGGCCCGCGTGCTCGTCGTGCCGCGGCTCTTCCGCGGCTTCGACTATCCGGCGATGGCCGCGGGCCTGCGCGCGCGCCTGCCGGCGCTCGCGCACGTGCTCGTCGTCGACGGCACGGACGGGAATGCCTTCGAACGCGCGCTGCCGCCGCTCGAACCCGGCTGCGACGTCGCGGCGCTCATCGGCGGTCGGCGCCCGCATGCGGACGAGGTCATCGAGATCATGTACACGTCCGGCACGACCGGCGAGCCGAAAGGCGTCATGCACACCTCGAACACGACGTTCAGCAACGTGCGGACGTTCGCCGAGCGCCTGCACATCGGGCCGGACGACGTCTTCCTCATGGCCTCGCCCATGGCGCACCAGACCGGCTTTCTCTACGGCATGGTGATGCCGATCGCGGCGCGGGCGACGGCCTGCTACCAGGACGTGTGGGAGCCCGCGAAGGCGACGGACATCATCGCCGCGGAGCACGTGACGTTCACGATGGGCTCCACGCCTTTCCTCGCCGATCTCGCCGACGCCGCGGAGCAGCGGCCGGAAGCGTTCGCGAGCCTGGAGACGTTCGTCTCGGCCGGTGCGCCGATTCCCCGTGCGCTCGTGCGGCGCGCGCGGGAGAGCATGCAGGCTTCGATCCTCTCGGCCTGGGGCATGACCGAAGTCGCGGCCTGCACGTTGACGCCGCCCGAAGCCCCCGAGGACAAGGCCTTCGAAACGGACGGCAGCCTGCTCCCCGGCATGGAGCTTCGCATCGCGGCGCCCGACGGCACGACGCTGGCGCCAGGCCAGGAAGGACGCCTCCTCGCGCGCGGCTGCAGTGTCTTCGCGGGTTACCTCAAGCGGCCGCAGCTCTACGCCTTCGACGACGACGGCTGGTTCGACACGGGCGATCTCGCGCGTCTCGACGCCGAGGGCTACGTGCGCATCACCGGCCGCGCCAAGGATCTCATCATCCGCGGCGGCGAGAACATCCCGGTCGTCGAGATCGAGAACCTGCTCTACCAGCATCCGGCGGTGCTCGAAGCCGCGATCGTCGGCATGCCCGACCCGCGCCTCGGCGAGCGTGCCTGCGCGTTCGTCGTCACGAAGGACGGCGCCCCGCTCGACCTGCCGGCGGTCACCGAATGGCTCGGCCGGTTCAATGTCTCGCGGACCTACTGGCCGGAACGCATCGAAGTCCTGGAGACGCTGCCACGCACGCCGAGCGGCAAAATCCAGAAGTTCCAGTTGCGCGAGCGGGCGCAGTCGCTCACCCCGGCACGTTGAGCCGCGGCGGGCTTCTGGCGGAGCACGCGCCCGCGTAGTATTCAGCTCCGCGGCCGCAAGTCGATACGGATCGACGAGCGCCGCCCGGCGCAACACGGATCCGATCACCCGTTCACCGACACATGCCGAAAACCTACAACAGATTCCTGGTCCTGGCCGGCGTGTTGATGCTGATGCTGCTGATCCTGACCACGCTCTATCTCGTCGGCATGCACTACCTCGAGGACAAGCCGCGCGATTTCTGGCAGGCCCTGCAATGGGCGGCCGGCACGGCGTCGACGACGGGCTACGGCGGCGACATCAGTTGGCACAATCCGCTCATGGTCGTCTTCGTGGTCTGCGCGCAGTTCGTCGGCGTGATCATGCTGTTCCTGGTGTTCCCGATCTACCTCATCCCGGTACTGGAAGCCCGCTTCGAGACGAAGCTGCCGACCGACGCCGTGAAGACGCGCGATCACGTCGTGCTGTTCGACTACGGCCCGGCGGTCGCGACGCTGCTCACGGAGCTCGACCAGGCGCGCATCAAGACCGTCGTCATCGAGGAGCACGTCGCCGACGCGCGCCATCTCCTCGAGCAGGGCCGCACGCTCATCCACGGCGCGCTCGAGGACGGGGTATTGCGGAAGGCGAACCTGCTCCATGCCCGCGCGCTCATCGTCAACAGCAGCGACGAGCGCAACGCGGCGACGATCCTCGCCGCCCGCCAGCTCGGCTACCAGGGCGAGATCCTCGCGCTCGTCGAGGACCCGTTCCATCTCGAGCCGATGATCCTCGCCGGCGCGAACGACGCCTACACGCCGCGCCACGTGCTCGGCGCCGCACTCGCCGCGCGCGCGAGCCAGCGCGTGAACCCGACCGTGACGGGACTCAGCCATCTCGGCCACCGCCTGCAGGTCGCCGAGGTGCGCATCACGCGCGACAGCGAGCTGCGCGGCAAGACGCTGCACGAGGCAAACCTCCGCCAGCACGTCGGCGTGACCGTCATCGGCCAATGGGTGGGCGGCAAGCTCGTCTCGCCGCCGACGCCCGACATGCGGCTCGAGGCGGGCGGGATCCTGATCCTCGTCGGCAGCGACGAAGGCATCCGCAATTTCATGACGCTGTGCGCCGGCACGCGCCGCGTGCAGCGCCACGGCAGCTTCCTCATCTGCGGCGGCGGCGAAGTCGGACAGAAAGTCGCGCAACTGCTGCGCGAGGCGGGCGAGCAGACGTTCATCATCGACAGCCGTCCCGTGCCGGGCGTCGACCTCGTCGGCAACGTGCTCGACACGAAGCTCCTGAAGGAAGCCGGCGTCGAATACGTGCATGCGGTCATCCTCGCGCTGAGCGCGGATGCCACCACGCTCTTCAGCACCGTCATCGTCAAGGACCTCGCGCCCGACGTGCCCGTCATCGCGCGCGTCAATCACGCCGAGAACGTCGAGCGCATCTACGCCGCGGGGGCGGACTTCGCGCTGTCGATCTCGCAGGTGTCCGGGCAACTGCTCGCCTTGCGTCTGCTCGGCCACCAGAGCGTCGCGGTCGATCCCGAGCTCTCCGTCGTCGCGGTTTCGACGCACGGCATCGCCGGCCATCATCCGAAGGATCACCACATCCGCGAGAAGACGGGCTGCACGGTCGTCGCGGTGGAGCGCGGCGAGGAACTGCTCGTCGAGTTCGGCGAAGACTTCCATTTCGAGCCGGCCGACACCGTCTACGTCTGCGGCAGCGACAGCGGTATCCAGCGCTACTACGAGCTCTATCCTCAGCCGCGCGAGCGGGTGACCGGCGGCGCAGTGCCCGCGCTGCCGTCGAGCCCGGAACGCAGCGTGGTATGAGGGTCACCTGCGCGCATCGTCGCGGCGCTGCTACGCGATTGGCGCGATTGGCGCCATTGGGGTCAGAGTCCATTTCCATTGGACTCTGACCCCATTAGCCTGCGGCGCATGGCTGCCTCGCGCTCCGCGTGACGAAGCCGATCTTCCCCGGCTGGTTCGTCGTCGGCGCGGCCTTCGCCGTGCTGTTCCTCGCCTACGGGCTGCAGTTCAGCTTCGGCGTCTTCGTCACGGGCATGGGCCAGGAGCTCGGCTGGACACGTGCCGAGACGACACTGCCCTATGCGATTTACGTCTTCAACTACGGCTGGCTCTCGGTGTTCACGGGCCGCGCGACGGATCGCTTCGGGCCGCGCATCGTCGTCACCGTCGGCGCCGTGCTGCTCGGGCTCGGCTGGGGCTTGAGCGCGCTCGTCACGACGCGCTGGCAGCTCAGCGTGACGCTCGGCCTCGTCGCAGCGCTCGGCATGAGCGTGACCTGGGTGCCGTGCAACGCGACGGTCGCACGCTGGTTCCTGCGCCGTCGTGGCATCGCGACCTCGCTCGCCTCGACCGGCACGAGCGTCGGCAACTTCGTCGTGCCGCCGATCGCCGCCGCGCTCGCGCAGAACATCGGCTGGCGCGCCACGCTCGGCATCATCGCCGTGAGCTGCGCGGCGCTCATGACCGTCGCCGCGCGCACGATGTGGCGCGATCCGGAAACGCTGGGCCTCTGGCCCGACGGCGCTACCGAGCCGCCGCATGCCATGCATCTCACCGGCCGCACCGTGCGCGAGGTGTTCTGGACCGAGCCTTTCCTGCTCGTCGTCACGAGCTACTTCCTGACCTGGCTCGTCGTCTTCGTACCGTTCGCACACGCCGCCGCCTTCGCCGAGGATCTCGGCATGAGCAAGGTCGCGGCCGCGTCCGTGATCTCCGCGATCGGCGTGGGCGGCATCGCGGGCCGCCTCGTCTCCGGCCACTGGGCCGATCGCCTGGGGCACTTCGCGGCGCTGATCGGCGCCTTCGCGCTGCAGGCCGTCTCGTTCGTGATGTTCGCGTTCGCGGAAGGTCCCGCGCTCCTGATGCCGGCGGCGGCGATCTTCGGCTTCTCGTACGGCGGCGGCGTGACGATGCTCGCGCCGCTGTGTTCCGACCTCTTCGGCCGGCGCAATCTCGCGAGCATCGTCGGCGCGGTGTTCGGCATCACCTGTGCGGCCTCTGCGTTCGGACCGTACCTCGCGGGCTGGCTGTTCGACGTCTCCGGAAGCTACGTCTCGTCGTTCCTCATCTCGGCCCTCGCGAACGTCCTCGCGCTCGCGGCGATGGCCTGGCTCGCGTGGCGGACGCGGCATGCCGTGACGGCGCCGCTGCAGGTTCGCGAGGATCCGTAGATCGGGCTGACGAAGGAAGTCCGACGCCACTTTTCCGTCGACGGCGGTTTGCGTCGACTTCGCCCGGGCGCGGAATGTCGGGCTTCCTTCGTCGGCCCGACCTGCGATGCGCGTTCCGGAGCGCAAACCGCGGGCAAATTGCCCGCATCCCGCCGGGCAAGCTGCTCTGTTCCGAACGAGCGCCCGTTTCCTAGCATGGGTCCACGGCACGCCGCCGGAGAGGCTCCCCATGACGTTCATCATCCATGACTCGCTTCGCCTGCGGGTCGCCGCCGCCGTCGTCGCCCTGTTCACCACGTTCATCGCCCACGCCAGCCCGAGCGTCCTCGTCCTCGACTTCGGTCTCGACGACGACACGCTGCTGCCGCGCGTGCCGAAGGAAGTCGCGCGCTGCGCCGCGCTCGCGCCGCTCGTGCGCGAATGGCTGCAACAGCTCGCCGTCGACGTGAAGTCATATCAGGGCAATCCCGAAACGCTCGCCCGCACCGCGAACGGCTATCTCGTCGCGCATCCCGAGGAAGCGGCGGCCCTCGGCCGCGCCGCGGGTGCGGACTGGGTCGCGCTCGGCGTGCAGCGCAAGTTCAGCTTTCTCATCTCGTGGCTGCGCCTCTATCTCATCGACGCGCACACCGGCCGCATCGTCACGCGCGCGGAAGCGGATCTTCGCGGCAGCATGGACGATCTCCGCATGACGCGACGCGCGGCGGTGAGCCTCGCGGATCAGATGAAGACTTTGATCGGGCAGATCGAGGCCCGCCGGGCAATCCCGAACCGGTGACCTCGCTATAGGATGCGCCGACGCAGGAGGCGCATCGATCGCGACTTTCGTTTCTTCATGGAGGGAGATCCCGCGCCACGATTGACTGCCGCGCCCCGCCATCGAAACTCCGAAGTTGATCGAGCTCTTCGCGACTCAGATTTTTCCTATGTTCAGCTCTCTGCGGATGTAGTCCAATTCCGCTTGCCGCGAGCTGGACGATCGACTGGGGTCCCTTCATGACTTCAAGCATGAGCCCCTCGCCTTATCACTGAAGGGTCTCGCCTGCTGTCCCACATCCACGGATGACGAGTGGGGGACCGGCGAGATGCGCTCGTGCGGCGACACGGAAATACCAGCTCTGCTTCTCCTGAAGCGCGACTCGTCACCTCCGCAGCAGGTCGAGCGCGACACCCATCCCATACTGTTCATTCTTGCGAGATCGAGGGCATCCCCATGCAAAAGCGTAATGCGACATTTCTTTCCGTCTGCCTGGCGGCGTGTTTCACCACCGCTTCCGCGGCCGGCGCGGTCGTCTATTCGGAAAATTTCGACGACGCAGCGTTCTTCGACTCGGTGTTCATCCCCGCCGGCGAGGTCTATGCGCACAACGATCGCATCGGCTGGGCGAATACGGGAATCGGATACATCAAGGATGCCGCAGGGTGGACGTTCGCAAATGGCGCATATCTCGCCATGCAGGAAGGAACGGCGGATCACGCGTTGTGGTTGAACGAGATCGGGCCCGGAGCGACGAAGACCATCGATGGGCTCACCGTCGGTCAGCAATACGAGATCAGCTTTCTGCAGTGGGGAGACGACTTCACTAACTCATCCTTCACGGGAAATCTCGACGTCGATGGCACGACGATCCTGAGCTACGACTACACCGTCAAAGCTTTCGGGACGGCCGATCCCGTGACGCGCACGGCGCATTTCACGGCGACGAGAACGACGGCGACGCTGATTTTCGGCGCTTCGTCAGGCGGAGCTTCGCCCATCATCGATGGCCTCAGGGTGTCGAGCGTTCCGCTTCCGCCCGCGCTGCCGCTTTTCGCGGCGGCGATGGTGGGTCTGCGTCGTCGGAACAAGAAGGCGCAAGCGAAGGCTTAGCGGCAGCGGGTGCGAGTAGCGCCGCGACATGACGACGACGATGACAACCCGGAATCGCGGGCGTGCATTTCAGGCTCGGCGGTTCCGCAATCGGTTTCTCGCAATAAATCGAATTGGAGAATGAAAGATGGAAATTAAGGAAGCTCTGAATAAGTCCATCCTGGACTTTTCAGAGCACGGTCGGCAAGAAGCGTGGTTCTTGCCAACCTTACGTGAACAATGGCTTACGCCACTGTTCACGGCGGCACATCCCTGTGCCGCCGGAAGCTCTGAATGCTCGACGCCCGCGTTCGCCGCCGTCGTTTACGACGGAATCGGTCCGGGGAATGCCTATGTGCAGTACCAGATCGGATGGCAGGTCAACGCGAGTTTCGCGCCCACCGTGGAATTCGCGGCGAGCGGCAATTACGAGGTGACGCAGATCGATGTGCTGCTGGTATACGACTCAGGCACGAACGGTGCGACGATCAGCTTGTTGACCGCGACCACGGGCGGCGCACCGGGCGACGTGCTGGGTTCGTGGGGCGTATCGGCACTACCGGCGTCCGGTCTCGGCCCACTGACCACCGTGTACAGCATTTCCCAGGTGAATCTGCTCGCAGGACAGAGCTATTTCCTGCGTATCGCACCTGCCGACGCTACGACGAATGGCGCATGGCTCTTCGGCGCCAACGAGACCACGATCTACAACGGCGATGCACTCGCCTATTCGTCCAACAACGCACCGGCATTCAGAATACTGGGCAGCAGCCCCGTGCCCCTGCCCGCAGCGGCCTGGCTGCTTGGCTCGGCCATCGGCGGCCTCGGCTTCTTGCGTCGTTGCAGTCAGCCGGGCAGCGCGGTCAGGACGGGAAGCCGCCGCGGGGCGGTTTTCCTTCATGGCCGACGTCGGAATTGGGCAATGCTGCGGGCCGACGAGCTTGGGGATCGGAATATGTTTACGGTCGCGAACGGGCGGTAAACGGACGTATTATTTGGGGAGCGAAGAGTTCGGAATCGACCCGAAGCGGGAAAATTTAGCCGTGTGGCATGCTGCCGGTGGGTTTCCGCGTGATCCCGATTTCCGATAGCACAAGGACATGTGATTCATTTCCGGACGCCTAGGACTTTTCCGATATTGCAACGCGCTTCACCTGTGCAAGCATCGCGAATGCATCAGAAGCATGGACACAAATTCAACGAAAGGACATCTCATGAAAGTCGCGCCTTACCTTACCCTCGTTCTCGGACTCTCCTCAGCGGCTGCGACGGCTCAGGCGCTACCGATTTACAGCTTTACTGATCTCGGTTCCCTAGGGGGCGGCAACAGCGCGGCCTATGCCCTCAACGACGCGGGTCAGGTCGCCGGGCAGAGCAACACGAGCGGTGGGAACACGCATGCGACGCTATGGAGCGGTAGTTCGATCATCGATCTGGCACCCGCGTCCGGTAGCAATCTCAGCTATGCGACCGCAATTAATTCGTCGGGGCAGGTCGTAGGCTCGATACTCAACTCCGGAGCAGTAGTTTGGAGCGGAGCGAGTACTTCCTTGCTCAGCCTGCCCCATGGCACCGGCGGCGCGGGGACCGGCATCAACGATTCCGGGCAAGTCGTAGGTCTTGGCTCGAATGCCGCCGTGCAGTGGTCCGGTGGTACCCCCGTGGATCTGCCGACGATAGGTAGCGGCTTCGCTGCCGCCTATGCAATTAACAATGCCGGCCAGATTGCCGGCATTGGGCCCACCTCCAGCGGCGCATTTCACGCCATGCTCTGGAACGGCGGGACCCCGACAGATCTCGGTACGCTGGGCGGAAGCAGCAGCATCGCTTTCGCAATCAACGCGGGCGGCACGGCGGTCGGTAATGCCATGACAGCGGGCGGCGCGATCCACGCTGCGCTATGGAGCGGCGGGTCGATCGTGGATCTCGGAGATTTCAGTGGCCAACAGACGGAAGCTTTCGCGATCAACGATAGCAACGAGTCCGTTGGCCGCGCATTCAGCGGCAGTGAGGCTATCTATCATGCGACCGATCGCGCACTGCTCTGGGAAAACGGACGCGCTTTAGACCTGAACGCTATGCTGGATCCCACGGCTGTCCAAGCCGGCTGGGTGCTGCAGTACGCTACGGGCATCAATAGCCAGGGTTGGATCGTCGGCCATGCGGTTAACGCGCTCACTGGCGGCGATACAGCTTTCCTGCTGAAGCCTGTACCGCTGCCCAGCGCGATCTGGCTTCTGGGCAGCACACTCGCGGGTCTGAGCGGCCTGTCCCGGCGGCCATTGCGCTAGCCTCCGACGGTCGGCTTCCCGGTAGCATTCAAGCCGGGGCTACTACATACGGGTTGGTCCGCTTGTGGTCTCGCTCATCCGTGATGCCCTGTCTGAAGTCGGCTTTCGGGCGCACAACGGACAAGCGTTCTGCACACGCACTTCGAGCACCCTCGACGCGTCATTCCCGCGCACGCGGGAATCCAGTGGGCGACCCTCGGCACACGCAGTGAAGCTCGGAATACCAGAGTGCCGAATGCTTGCTTCGTTCGCGAACGCAAACCCGAACGCGCGGCTGATCGCATTCGCCAGGGCTCTATGACTGGATTCCGCGTGCGCGGGAATGACGTGTCCGGGGCGACGGTGCCGCGATGCCGTGCGTTCCAGGTCCTTGATCACCAGTTCCTTCAACCCGTGTGGTGATGCTCATGCTCCATGACTGTCGGGCCGACGAAGGAAGCACGACATTGCGATCGCATGGTGCGGCGTCGCGGATCCGCCGAATGCGAGCTCGGAGAACGAGTTCACTTCGCGATGCGCGTGCAGCGTTCGGCTTCCTGCGTCGGCGCGGTCTGCGGGTTCACTCGACGCACCGTGACGAATTACCGCCCGGCGCCGCTCGCCCATGCGCATTCCCTCACGCTTAAGAATCTCTTAAGAAGCGCTTAGGGATTTATTAAGAAACGCGGCTTCGCTTCTACCCTAGTCTCTCTCCTGCGCAAACGCACTGCCCTTCCGGCGGCGCGGCGCGAACGACAACTCAGGAGAAAGATCATGCAGAAACGTTCCTTCCTCGTCAGCGTGTTCCTCGTCGCCGTCGTCGGCGCGCGGGCGGCGCCGGTGCGGGCGGAGGCCACACCCGAGGCCGCGGCGATCGAGCGCGGCCGTTATCTCGTGACGATCGGCGCGTGCAACGATTGTCACACGCCGGGCTACGCGCAGAGCGGCGGTGCGACGCCGGAAGGCGCGTGGCTGACCGGCAATGGCATCGGCTTCCAGGGCGCCTGGGGCACGACGTATCCGGCGAACCTGCGGCTCGTCACGCAGCGTCTGAGCGAAGACCAGTGGGTCGCGCGGGCGCGCAGCGCGATGCGCCCGCCCATGCCGTGGTTCGTGTTGAACTCGATGAAGGAGGACGACGTGCGCGCCGTCTACCGCTTCATCCGGCATCTCGGTGCCGAGGGCAAGCCCGCGCCGTCCTATGTCGCGCCGGGCGAGGTGCCGGCGACGCCGGTGATCCATTTCGAACCCGTGGTGCCGCCGGTTCCCGGCCAGCCGCTCGTCGTGAACGACGCGGGCTGAGCATCACAGTCCATCATCCATCGATCCATCAGGAGTACGACCATGAACCGCACAGTCAAAGAAAACACCGCCGCCGCCGTCAGCCTCTTCGTCACGCTCGCCGGCTGGGCTTATCTCGCCATCGCGATCGGCGAGCGCCTCGTCGCGCCCACCGTGATCTGACGCAGGCGTCGTGCGGGCCGCATGACTCCCGGCGGCGGGATCCGCACCCCGCCGCCGCGGCGTCGGTTCACGCGTCGAGCGGACGCTCGGCGGTGTCGAACTCGATCGGCCGCAGCACCTGCAATTGATATCTGCCCCGGCCGGCCTTCTGCAGGCGCAGACCGGGGCGGCGTTCGTCGAGGCGCTTCTGCAGGAGCACGAGACGCGCCTCGAGGTTGTCCGCGATCTCCGGCAGGCCGAGACGCGGGTCGCGTCGGAGCTCGCGGTTCGTGAACAGCACGCGCCGCGTGTCCTCGTACTCGTGCAGGATCCGCCACAGGATCGCCCCCGCCACGCCCTTGATGAGGTACTCGCCGTCCACGAACACGCTGTGATCGTGCGCATCGTGACGCACGAGCAACGGCTCGCCCTGCGCGGGCCAATCCGTCGGCGGTTCCTCGTCTTCTTCGTCCTCGGCCTCGAGATGCATGACGCAGCGATAGCAGTCCGCGAACTGCTCGGCGAGCACGACGCAGGCATCCTCGTCGAGCGGCGTGATCGCGCCGTCCTCCAAGCCCTCGACATAGATTGCGCCGACCAGACATTCGCCCGTGACGATCGGCACGGCGAGCTGGCTGCGCGATTCCGCGAGACCGGGAAACGGAATGCGGCGTTCGAGATCGGGCACGCCGTGCGCGGCGGCGAACTGCCGGCGCACGACTTCGCCGTAGAGATAGTCGCGCGCCATGTGCGTGATGCGGACCGGCGTACGCTCCGCCGCCGCGACGCCGATCACGCCTTCGCCGAACGCGATCTCCGAGCCCACGCCGCTCTGCGGGTAACCATGGCTCGCGACCGTGAAGAGCCGCCGCCGCGCGCTGTCCGCCGAGAGGATCATGCAGTGGTGGAAGCCGAGATGCAGGGCGAGCGCGTGGAGCGTGGCGTCGAGCAGATCCTCGAGGTCCTCGGCGCGACGGAGCAGCGGCAGACCGGCGCGCAGGCCCGCGAGGAGGTCCTCGCCCGCGCCCCGGGGTGCGACGTCGCCGACCACGCACTCGATGTCCTCGACTTCGTAGACGTCCGCACCGCGCAGCCGGAACACCTCGCCCATGCCGACGTGCGAAGCGATGCCCGCGAGCTTCGCCTTCATCGCCTCGAAGAGCGGCCCCGAAGTCTCGGTGCGCAGGTAACGCATCGCGAGGTGATAGCGCGAGCCCGTGTTCGGATCCGTCACCTGCAGGGAGGCCTTCGGATTCGCGAGGATGTTCGCGCGCGTCTTGTTGAAGAACTGGTAGGACAGCGCGACGTGGTGCGCATCGAGGTAACGCGCATCCGAAATCACGCTCACGTTCGGCGTGCCGTCGGGCGCGGCGGTCGCGATGACGGACGGAAACATCCCGTCGAGACAGACGCGCAGATCGGAGAGGCGGATCGCGCTCATCGCAGCGGCTCGCCCGCGCCCGGTCCCGGCGTCTGCTCGAACACCGCGAGCGGCGTGAAGGAGATCGCGACCGCCGGCGCCTCGGTGTCGCCGAGATAGACCCGCGTGCGCGCCCGCGGCATGCCGAGCTGTTCGAAGTGCGCGGCGAGGCGCTCGCGGTAGGCGTCCATGATCTTCGCGTCGCCGCGGCCCGGGGGGCCGAACGCGGCGTCGACGCCTTTCAACTGGATGCATTTGTGATCCGTGCCGCGGCCGAACGTCACCGCAATCGCGCGCGTCGCAGCGAGCGCCTTCAGGAGCGGCAGGGAACGTTCTTCGTCGACGAAGACGGTGACCAGGCGCCGCGGCACGGAGACCCGGCAGCCCCAGCCGATCGCGAGATGCGGGGTCAGATCCGGATCGCAGCCGGAGACGTCGATGACGACCTCGCTCGACATGAATTCGGCGTGCGTCGCGATAATGAGCGCGCTATCCGGGTGCCGGGCTTTCACGGGGATCTCCGCTCTCGGAATCTCGCCGCCGGCGTTCGCACCGCGCGCGACGAGCGTGTTTCGGAACAGTGGACTCGCGGCGAGTGTAGCAGATGCCGCGGACGTGACGACAGGCGCACACGCGATGGCGATTCATCCGGCGCGAGCCCGTTATAATCCCCGCTCCCCACGCACTTCCTGGAGACGAGCCATGGCAATGGACGTGATCGATTACGAAATCTTCGGCGACGACATCCAGTACGTCGAAGTCGAGCTGGACCCGGGCGAAGCGGCCATCGGCGAAGCCGGCGCGATGATGATGATGCAGGACGGCATCGAGATGGACACGGTGTTCGGCGACGGCTCGCCACAACAGGCCGGGCTCTTCGGCAAGCTCATGGGCGCGGGCAAGCGGCTCCTGACCGGCGAATCGCTGTTCACGACGATTTTCCACAACGAGGGCTCGGGCAAGCGCCGCGTCGCGTTCGCCGCGCCCTACCCCGGCCATATCGTGCCGATCGGCCTCGCCGACATCGGCGGCACGCTCATCTGCCAGAAGGACAGCTTCCTGTGTGCGGCGCGCGGGGTCTCGCTCGGCATCGCGTTCAACCGCAAGCTCGGCGTCGGCCTCTTCGGCGGCGAGGGCTTCATCATGCAGAAGCTCGATGGCGACGGCATGGTGTTCGTGCACGCCGGCGGCACGCTCGCGGTGCGCGATCTGAAACCCGGCGAGACGCTGCGCGTCGACACCGGCTGCGTCGTCGGTTTACAGCCGAGCGTGAACTTCGACATCCAGTACGTCGGCAAATTGAAGAGCGCGCTGTTCAGCGGCGAAGGCGTGTTCTTCGCGACACTGACGGGCCCCGGCCGGGTGTGGATCCAGTCGCTGCCGCTGTCCCGCCTCGCGAACCGCATCCTCCTCTCCGCGCCCGCGGCCGGCGGCCGCCAGGTCGGCGAAGGCTCGCTGCTCGGTTCGCTCGGCTCGCTCATCGACGGCGACAACCGCTGATGCCGCAAGGCGGCGCGGCGGGCGGCACCACGCCGCCGGGCACGGTGTTCGCGGTCCGCGCTTTCGGTCCGGGTCTGCCGGTGCCGGGCTCGGATGGCGAGCTCATCGTCCACAGCGCCGAGCTCGTGGTCCGCGTGCAGGGCACGACCTGGCGCGCGCCGCTGCGCGAGCTCGCGCTCCGCGAAGCCGGCTTCGGCGGGCCGGGCATCGAGCTCGCGTGGGGTAAGGGCGAGGAACGTCGCGCGTTGCAGATCCTCGACCCGGCGCGGGCGAACGCGCTGCTCGCGCATCCGGCGATCCTCGCGCTGCCGCAGTACGCGCGACTGCGCCGCCGCCAGCGCCGCCACGGTTTCGGCCGCGGCCTCGGCTGGACGGCGGTCGGTGTGTTCCTCGCCCTGCCGCTGCTCGCGCTCGTCGCGTTCGTGCTGAGCGCCGACCGCCTCGCCGGCTGGGTCGTCGGGCGCCTCCCGACCGCGGTCGAGACGAAATTCGGCCGCGCCTCGTTCGACCGCATGAAGCCGACGCTCGAGCTCCGCGATTCAGGACCCGCTTTCGAGGCCGTGAGCGCACTCGGCGCGCGGCTGACCGCGGGCTCGCGGTATCACTACGCCTTCCACGTCGCGAAGGACGCGACACTGAACGCCTATGCGCTGCCCGGCGGCATCGTGGTCGTGCACACGGGCCTCATCGCCGCGACGAAGCGCCCCGAGGAGCTCGCCGGTGTGCTTGCCCACGAAGTGCAGCACGTCGAGCTCCGCCACAGCACGAAGAGCGTGGTGAAAGAGCTCGGCCTCTCGGCGCTCTGGGCGTTCGTGACCGGCAGTTACGGCGATTCGCTGCCGGCGCGCGCGGCGCGCGAGATGACGGGGCTGAAATTCTCTCGCGACGCGGAAACGGAAGCGGATCGTCAGGGTTTCGCGGCGCTCGTGAAAGCGGACATCGATCCGTCCGGCATGCCGGCGTTCTTCGCGACGATGGAGAAGACGGTGGGCGATGCGCCGGCGGCGTTCCTGTCCTCGCACCCCTTGAGCGGGGAGCGCAAGGCGGCCCTGGAGCGCGAGCGCGCGGCCGTCGGGTCGCGCACGTTCCACGCGCTGCCGGGCGCGGCGGCGTGGCCGCCCGCGCCCTGAGCCGGGATCAGGCGGGCACGACGTTCCAGACGCCGACGAGCACGCCCATCGCCGCACACCACACCGCGAACGAGCGCGCGGGCCAGACGACCGGCGCATGCGTGAACCAGGCGCCGAGACGCAACAGCGGATTCGGCTCCGCGAGCTCGGCCGCGCTCAAGTCGGTTTCCTCTTCCCACGACAGCGCGCGACGACCCGTGCGATAGCGGCTCGTGACGCGTTCGAGCTGGACGTTGCCGAACCAGAACAGCCAGTAGAAGCAGGTGATGAACAGGACGATCAGCAGCGTGCGCATGGCGGCATTCCTTTGTTGCCCGGGTCCGAAAGTGCGCCCTGATCCGGGCGCTCCGGGGCCGATCCTAGAAATCCGGGCGGCGCCGCGGAATTGACGGAGATCAGGAACGCGCCGACGACCCCCCTTCCCGAAGCCCGTTTTGCGACCTGCGTCGCGTGCCTGGACTCAAGAAGCGGCCTGCTCCGCCTCGACCCCGGGCGCGCTCTCCGGCAGATTCGCGAAGCCCGAGTCCGCCTCGAACAGCGTCTGCAGCTCGTCCGCCGCCTCCTTCACCGTCTGGATGAGCTTCGCCTCGTCCTTGTAGAAAGCGTGCGATTTCTTGAGCGTCTTCTCGTCGTGTCCCCGGAACGTCAGCACGGCGCGTTTCGCGCGCGCCGGGCGGTAACCGAGCGCGACGAGGATCTGCTCCGTCATGTGCAGGCTCGAGTGGTAGAGCTCGCGCTCGATGAAGTCGACGCCGAGATCCATCAGGCGGTAGGCATGCTGGCGGTCGCGGGCGCGGGCGAAGATCCGGATGTCGGGGAAGTGCCGGCGCACGAGCTCGCAGACGCGCAGCGAGGTCTCGACGTCCTCGATCGCGACGATGAAGAGCTTCGCCTTGTCGACGTGCGCGGAGAGCAGCAGGTCGAGATTCGAGGCGTCGCCGAAGTAGGCCTTGTGCCCGTAGCGGCGGTGCAGCGCGAGCTGCTCGGGGTTCGACTCGAGCGCGGTGAACGGGATCCGCATCGCGCGCAGGATACGGCCGATGATCTGTCCGAAGCGATCGAAGCCCGCGAGGATCACCTGGTGCTCGGCGTCGCCCAGCGCATCGAAGGCCGGCGCGGGCTTCGCGGCCCCGAGGCGGCGGGCAAGCTTCCCGGCGCCCGCATAGGCGAGCGGCGTGAGCGCCATCGAGGCCGAGACGACGAGCGTGAGCAGATCCGCGGCGTCCTCGGCGAGCAGGCCCTGGGTGCGCGCGAGGCCGAAGAGGATGAACGCGAACTCGCCGCCCTGGCAGAGCGCCGCGCCGAGCTTGAGGGCGGCCTTCGTCCCGACCTTGAACGCTTTCGCGACCGCGAGCATGGCGCCGAACTTGAGCGCCATGAGCCCCGCGACGAGACCGGCGACCGCGAACGGCTCGCGCGCGAGGAGGCCGAGATTCGCGGACATGCCGACCGAGATGAAGAAGAGCCCGAGCAGGAGCCCGCTGAAGGGTGCGACGCGTGCCTCGATTTCGTGGCGGTATTCCGAGTCCGCGAGCAGCACGCCCGCGAGGAACGCGCCAAGCGTCGCCGAGAGTCCGGCCGCCTGCATGAGCAGCGTGGTCGCGATGACGACGAGGAGCGCCGTCGCCGTGAAGATTTCCGGCACCTCGGTGCGCGCGACGGCATCGAAGAGCCGCCGCACCACGACGCGGCTGAGCGCGATCAGCAGGCCGCATACCACGACGACTTTCAGGACCCCGAGTGCCGCGCTCTGCCCGTCCATCGCCTGCGAGCTCGCGAGCAGCGGCACGACGGCGAGCAGCGGAATCACCGCGAGATCCTGGAAGAGCAGCACCGCGAAGCTCGCGCGGCCGTGTGTGCTGCCGAGCTCGCCCTTCTCGGCGAGGAGCTGCAGCACGAACGCTGTCGAAGACATCGCGAGCCCGAGGCCCGTCACCGCGGCGAGCGCAGGCGGGAGACCGAAAGCGAGCGCCGCGAGCGCGAGTACCGTGCCGGTCGCGAGGAGCTGCGCCGTGCCCATGCCGAAAATCGGCCGGCGCAGCGCCCACAGCCGCGAGGGCTGGAGCTCGAGACCGATGACGAAGAGCAGCAGCACGACGCCGAATTCAGCGAGCTCGCGCGCGCGCTCGACCTCGCCGATGAGCCCCGTCACCCACGGTCCGATCACGACGCCCGCGACGAGATAGCCGAGCACGGCCGCGAAGCCGAGCCGTTTCATCAACGCGACCGAGAGCACGGCGGCGGTGAGATAGATGGCGACGTTCGAGAGGTGATCCATGGCGCACCTGGCTGTGATTCGTCAGCGTGCCGGATAATCCGCACGCGCGGTCCAGCGTTGCCGCATTCTTCTGCAACTTGCCGCGGCCCGCAAATCCGCGGTGTTCCATGCTTATTCCCACACCGCCCGCGTGGCTTGCAATCCGCTGCCGGAACGCGGACGCTTGGTCCTCTTGCGCCAAGCGCGCGTGCCAGGCACAACAGACGCGGGGCGAGCTGCTCGAGAGGAGGCAACATGATTCTGTCCGGGATCCGCGTGCTCGATTTCACGCAATACCTCGCCGGCCCCACCGTCACGCGCCTGATGGCGGAGATGGGTGCCGAGATCGTCAAAGTGGAGCTCGCGCCGACGGGCGATCCCTCGCGCGGGCTGCCGTTCATCAAGGACCGGCGCAGCGGTTACTTCATCCAGCAGAACCGCGGCAAGCAGAGTCTGTGCGTCGACTGGACGAAGCCCGAGGGGCTCGCGCTGTTGAAAGAGCTCGCGGCGAAGGTCGACGTCGTCGTCGAGAACTCCGGGCCCGGCGTGATGGAGAAGCGCGGCCTCGATTACGCGGCGATCTCGAAGACGAATCCGCGCGTCGTCATGGCCTCGATCTCCGCGTTCGGCCGCGTCAGCCCGCTCTCGCACAAGACGGGCTACGACTGGATCGCGCAGGCCTATGCCGGCGTGATGCACATGACGGGGCCGAAGGACGGTCCGCCGCATCCGGTGGGTCTCGGCATCGCCGACACGAACTCCGGCGTGCACGCGTTCTCGGCGATCGGCTATGCGCTCTTCCACCGCGAGCGCACGGGTCAGGGCCAGTACCTCGACATTTCCATGATCGACTGCCTCTTCCACATGCACGAAGGCAACGTGCAGGGCCTCTCGCTCGGCCCCGACGGCTGGGAGCCGCACCGCTTCGGCAGTCACCACGAGCTCGTCTGTCCGGTCGGCGTGTTCAAGGGTCCGACGGGTTACATGGTGATCATGGCGCTGCAGCCGCAGTGGAAGAACCTGTGCGAGGCGATGCAGCGCCCGGATCTGCTCGACGATCCGCGCTTCGCCGACAGCCCGTCGCGCGCGAAGAACCAGGGCGCGCTCATTCCCATGATCGAAGCCTGGCTCGCGACGTTCGCGACGAACGAGGCGGCGATCGCGCGCCTCGAGGAATGCCGCGTGCCCTGCGCGCCGGTATTGAGCCCCGCGCAGGCCGAGGGCGAGGCCTATTACCGCGAACGCGGCACGCTGCGCACGACGCACGATCCCATTGCGGGCGACGTGAAGATCCCGGGCTTTCCTTTGCGTTTCTCCGCGCAGCCCGAGCTGCCGGAGCTCATTGCACCTACGCTCGGCCAGCACAACGGACGCGTGCTCGGTGAGCTGCTCGGATATTCCGCGGAGCGGATCGCGGGGCTGGAGCAGGCGGGGGTGCTGGCGACGGGGGACAGATAGCGCCGGGTGCGCGCGATGATCCGCTACGAGGTCTCGATGGCCGCCGCGCGCCCGGCCCGAACACGAACCTCGTTGCCGCGGGTGGATGACTGGGTCCCGGCCTGCGCCGGGACGACACTTTCGCGAGGACGTGAAT
>JACQWY010000064.1 GCA_016209015.1 Gammaproteobacteria bacterium
GGAAAACGTTCTTGGCCAAATCGATGCCGAGGGTAGTAATCTTCATGGCGGACGCTCCTACTCGTTGAGTGTTGATTGACATCTCCACTATGGCACCTAGATGCCGATTAAGAGTGGGAGCGTCCATTCCATTGATTAGCGACAGCGTAATCGGACGTTCGCGCCCCGTGATCCGAACGTCCGATTACGCCTGCGGCTAATCGGACCTACGAATCCCTCTATGCGATCCCCGTCCCGTAATAAATCACCGCGAGGAACTGGATCGGCATCTGGATGAGGCGCTCGGGGCCGTGCGGGATGTCGCCGCTGAACGTGAGCGAGTCGCCGGGCTTGAGCACGTAGGTGTGCTGGCCGTGGCGGTACTCGATCCTGCCCTTCAGCATGTAGAGGAATTCCGTCCCGGCGTGCTGGAAGCGCGGAAACACCTCGCTCTGATCGTCGAGCGTGATGAGGAAAGGTTCGAAGAGCTTCTTCGGGCCCTGGTCGTAGGAGAGCAGCTCGTAACTGTGACCGCGCTTCGTGCCGCGACGGACGACCGTCATGCCCTGCCCCGCCGGCACGTAACGCGCGGCGCCGTCCGGCATGTCGTAATCCTTGAAGAGCTGCGAGATCGAGACGTTCACCGCCCGGCAGACGCGCGAGAGCGTGTCGAGGCTCGGCATGACCTGGCCGTTCTCGATGCGGCTCAGCATGCCGCGGCTGATGTCCGAGAGGCGCGAGACGTCCTGGATCGTGAGGTTCTGATCCTGTCTCAGCTTCTTCAGCGCCGCGCCGACGAAGATGCCGAGGTGCGGCAGCTCGCGCGGGCGCGGGCGGTCGCCCGCGCCCGGCGCCTTGCGGGCGACGGCTTTCTTCTTCGTCGCCATGCGCCCGGGCTCAGCTCCGGCCCGGGATCCAGCTCGTGCCGGCGAGCGGCACGCCCGCCATCGCCGCCGCTTCCACCGTCAACGCGACGAGATCCTCGGGTTCCAGATTGTGCACGTGCGACTTGCCGCAGGCCCGCGCGATGATCTGCGTCTCCATGGTGAGCGTGCGCAGATAATTCGCGAGACGGCGGCCGCCGAGTACGGGATCGAGATGTGAAGCGAGATGATCGCTCTGCGTCGAGATGCCGGCCGGGCACTGGCCCGCGTGCCAGTCGTCGTAGTAGCCGGCACGCGTGCCGAGCTTCTGGTACTCCTGGTCGAGGTGCGGATCGTTGTCGCCGAGCGCGATCAGCGCCGCGACGCCGATCGACACCGCGTCCGCGCCCATCGCGAGCGCCTTCGCGACGTCCGCGCCCGAACGAATCCCGCCCGAGACGATCAACTGCACCTTGCGATGCATGTCGAGCTCGGTCAGCGCCTCGACCGCGAGCCGCACCGCCGGCAGCGTCGGGATGCCGACGTGCTCGATGAACACCGTTTGCGTCGCGCCCGTGCCGCCCTGCATGCCGTCGACGACGATGACGTCCGCGCCCGCTTTCACCGCGAGCATGGTGTCGTAGTAGGTGCGGGTCGCGCCGACCTTGATGTAGATCGGCTTCTGCCAGTCCGTGATTTCGCGGATTTCGCGGATCTTGATTTCGAGATCGTCCGGTCCCGTCCAGTCCGGATGGCGGCAGGCGCTGCGCTGATCGATGTTCGGCGGCAGATCGCGCATCTCGGCGACGCGCGGGCTGATCTTCTGCCCGAGCAGCATGCCGCCGCCGCCGGGCTTCGCACCCTGGCCGAGCACGACTTCGATCGCATCGGCCTTGCGGAGGTCGTCCGGGTTCATCCCGTAGCGCGAGGGCAGCACCTGGTAGACGAGCGTCTTCGAGGACAGCCGCTCTTCCGGCGTCATACCGCCGTCGCCCGTCGTCGTCGACGTCCCGACCGCGGTCGCGCCGCGACCGAGTGCTTCCTTCGCCTGCGCGGACAGCGAGCCGAAGCTCATGCCGGCGATGGTTATCGGGATCTTGAGCTCGATCGGCTTCTTCGCATAGCGGGTGCCGAGCACGACGTTCGTGTCGCAGCGCTCGCGATAGCCTTCGAGCGGATAGCGCGACATGCTCGCGCCGAGGAACACGAGATCGTCGAAATGCGGCACGTAGCGCTTCGCGCCCATGCCGCGGATGTCGTAGATGCCTTCCGTCGCCGCGCGCTGGATCTCGTGGATCGTGTCGCGGTTGAAGAGATAGGACTCGACGAGGCCGGGATGTTTCGCGGTCATAGTTCAGTTCCTTTCCGCAGATGGAGCGGAGTGTAATTCCAGCCTGACGCAAGCGCCGACCGCGGAAATGGGGTCAGAGTCCATTGAGCTCTGCGCTGCGCCGACTTGGAAACTGACCAAAGCTCAATGGACTCTGACCCCAATTCCCATCGGCACGACGCCCGGCTCGGCTGACGCCGACCCCATTTTTCCGAACGGTCGCCGACGCGCGTCGCGGCCGGCGGGTGACGCTGCACCCGCGTCGAACCGGCGAACGTCTGCCCCGCAAGGTCGACTGCGCCTGCCATGGCAAGCTCAATACGCATCCGCATGATCGATGTTGAAGTTGTAGAGCTTGCGGGCCGAGCCGTAGCGGCGGAACTCGCGCGCGTCGGCCGCGATCCCGGCCTTGTCGAGCAGCGCCTGCAGCTCCTTCACGTGCTCCTCGCGCATCTCCTTCTCGATGCAGTCCGCACCGAGATCCTCGACTTTGCCGCGGACGTAGATCTGCGCCTCGTACAGGGAATCGCCGAGCGCGTGCCCGGCGTCGCCGCAGACGACGAGCCGCCCGCGCTGCGCCATGAAGCCGCTCATGTGGCCGACCGAGCCCTGCACGACGATGTCCACGCCCTTCATCGAGATGCCGCAGCGTGCGGCCGCGTTGCCCTCGATGACGACGAGACCGCCGCGGCCCGTGGCGGCAGCCGACTGGCTCGCGCTGCCCTTGAGACGCACGACGCCGGACATGATGTTCTCGGCGAGGCCGGTCGCGGCATTGCCGTGGATCGTCACCGTCGCGTGCTTGTTCATGCCCGCGCAGTAGTAGCCGACGTGGCCCATGATCTCGACGTTCGCATTCGCGTCGATGCCGACGGCGAGCGCGTGATCGCCGGCCGCGTTCAGCACTTTCCAATGCGTGACCGGCGCTGCCGGATCGAGATCGTGCAGCGCCTGGTTCAGGGCCCGCACGTCGCTCTGCTTCAGATCGTGGACGTATTCCGGGAGCTGAGCCGCCCCCGTGCTGTGCTTGCTCATCTCAACTTGCCCTCTGCAGCGGACGGCGATACGTGCCTGCTGCCTTGTGTCCTTCCCAGACGTAGACGGTCGCCGGCTCCGGCTCCCACAGCCGCGCGGATTCCACCCCCGGCAGGTGCGCGAGCGCGCGATACTCGGACGCCATCGCGACCCACTGCTCCGTCTCCGCCATCACCGCCGGCTTGCAGGCGATCGGATCGCGCAGCACCGCGAAGCCGTCGCTGCGGCCGATGCAGAACGTGTAGAAGCCGTCGAGGTCCTCGATGCCGGCGTACAGCGCGTCTTCCAGCGAGAGCCCCTGCTGCAGCTTCCAGTCGAAGTAGTTCGCCGCGACCTCGGTGTCGTTCTCGGTGCGGAACACCGCGCCGTAGCGCTCGAGGTTCCGGCGCAGGCGGTTGTGGTTCGACAGCGAGCCGTTGTGCACGAGGCAGAGATCGCTGCCGGTCGAGAACGGATGCGAGCCCGCGGTCGTCACCGCGCTTTCGGTCGCCATGCGGGTGTGCCCGATGGCGTGCGTGCCGCCCATGGCTTTCAGATCGAAGAACGCCGCCACTTCCTCCGGCAGGCCGACCTCCTTGTAGATCTCGATGTAGCGCCCGACGCTCACGACGTTCACCTCGGGCACGAGCGCCGAGATTTCCGCACGCAGCCCGACTTCCTTCGCCGCGAGCACGACGAGGCAGTGCGAATGCACGCGTTTGAAGTCGACGTCGACCTTGAAGCGGTCCATCAGCTTCGCGGCGAGCCAGGCCCAGTCGAACGCGAGATCCGGGTGCTGGAGCACGGCCTTGATCTCGCCCTCGGGCGCGGGATTGCGGTAGACGGCGAAGCCCGAGCTGTCCGGGCCGCGCTGCGTCATTTCGATCAGCATCGGCTCGAACAATTCGCCGAGCCGCGCATTGAGCGCGCTGTCTTTGAGATACAAACCGACGATACCACACATGACGTGAACCTCTCAGAAGAACTCGAGATACCGATTGACTTCCCAATCGGAGACGTGCCTGGAGTAGTCGATCCACTCCATGCGCTTGACCTTGATGAATTCGGAAATGATTTCCGCGCCGAGCGCCTCGACGAAGAACGTGTCCTCCTCGAGCGCGGCGATCGCCTCGCCGAGATTTTGCGGCAGCACGCCGATGCCGCGCGCCGCGAGATCGGCCTTCGAGAGCTCGTAGAGGTTCTCGTTCTGCGGCGCGCCCGGATCGATCGCGTTCGCGATGCCGTCGAAGCCGGCGGCGATCACCGCCGCCATCGCGAGATACGGATTGCAGGCCGAATCCGCGAGGCGGTATTCGAGGCGGCCGTACGGAATGCGGACCATGGAGGTCCGGTTGTTGTCGCCGAACGTGACGTAGGCCGGCGCCCAGGTCGCGCCCGAGAGCGCCTCACCGACGACGAGCCGCTTGTAGCTGTTCACCGAGGGCGCGGTCAGCGCCGTCAGCGCGCGGGCGTGCTTCAGGATCCCGCCGAGGAACTGGTAGCCGAGCTTCGAGAGCCCCATGCCGTACTTGTCGGAGTCGTCGTGGAACGCGTTGTCGGATTCCGCGTTCGCGAGCGAGATGTGCATGTGCATGCCGCTGCCCGTGCGGCTGCGGAAGGGCTTCGCCATGAACGTGCAGATGAGTCCGTCCTCGCGTGCGATCTCGCTCGCCGCCATGCGGAAGAAGACGTGCCGGTCGGCGGTCGTGAGCGCATCGGAATACGTGTAGTTGATTTCGAACTGGCCGTTCGCGTCCTCGTGATCGATCTGGTAGACGTCGATGCCGACAGCGATCATCGCCTCGACGAGCTTCTCGAGCGTGGCCCGGCTGCGCGAGAGACCCTTGTAGTCGTAGCAGGGCTTCTCGAGCGTATCCGTATCGTCGGCCGGCGCGATCGAGCCGTCCGGTCTCCGTTTCAGGAACATGAACTCGGGCTCGGTGCCGACGTTCACGGTGTAGCCCAGCTTCTTCACCGCGGCGAGCTGCCTCTTCAGCACGTAGCGCGTGTCATAGGGATAGACCTCGCCGCGCACGCGTGCGTCGCAGACGATGCGCGCATAGCCCGGTTGCCAGGGCACGAGCGAGAGCGTCGAGAGATCGCCCACGGCCATGTAGTCGGGACTGTGCGGTCCCATGCCGAGACCCCAGGCCGCGAAGCCGGCGAATCCGGCGCCGCCCTTCAGGATGTCCTCGAAGTGCGCGACGGGCACGGACTTCGTCTTCGCCGCGCCGTGGATGTCCACGAATTGCGCGAGGACGTAGCGGACGCCGTTGTCCTTCAGGAACTGTTTCGCTTGCTCCAGATTCATGACTGTCCCTCTTCGGTGAGATGAGCGGAAAAGAAGTCGTCGAGACCGAACAGCGCCCCACCCGCCTCGCGCACGAGCGCGAGCAGCGTGCCGAACACGAACGTCGCGTCGGCCGGCGCGCAGCCCACGCGCCAGTGCGCGCGCGGCGCCGGCAGCGCGCGCAGCCAGCATTCGTTGCCGGCGAGCAGCACGGGCACGAACGCGTCCGGGGCGAACTGATCGAGATCCGTCGCCGTCAGCTCGGCGAACATGGCCCGCACGCCGGCGCCGCCGAGCGCGATCTCGACGCACTCGTGATCGAAGGCGTGCACGTCGTCACGGCCGGCAGGGGTCGCGAGCGCGTCGGGCAAGGGCGTCGCGCCACCCGCCGAGACGAGCCATTCACGCGGTCCGGTGTGCGCGACCCAGCCGTCGCGGCCGAACGCAGCCCAGGCGCAGAGCTCCGGCGTCGGCAGACCGAGCGCCGCGAGCCAGGCGCCGGCACCCGCACCGCACACGTAGCGCCGCGCGAGCGGACTCAGATCCGCGATGAACGGCGCGCCTTCGAACGCGAGGCGGCGCGTGCCGCCCGTCCGCATCGGCGTATCGACGGTCGGTGCGAAGCCGTCGGCGCCGTAGAAGCCGGCGAGCGGGCTCGTGCGAGCGAGATCGTTCATGCGCCTCCTTCCGCCTTCTGGCGCGCGTTGTCCGGATCGTAGAACGGCAAGGCCACGACGCGCGCACCGACGAGCGTGCCGTTCGTCAGCCGGAACGTCAGCGGCGTGTCGAGCGCCGCATGCGTCTTGTCGAGCATCGCGATGCCGACCGTGCGATCGAGCGTCGGACTGAAGCCGACGCTCGTCACGCGCCCGACGATGTCCCTGCCGGCGATCGCGAGATGACTCTCCTCCAGCGGCAGCCGCGGATCGCGATGCTCGGTCGTGAAGCCGACCGTCATGCGCGTCGCGCGATCCTTCAGGTACTCGAGCGCGGCGCGCCCGACGAAGCGCGGCTTCGCGAGACTCACCGTCCAGGCGAGGTTCGTCTCGTACGGATGCGTCACGCCGTCCGTGTCCTGACCGACGATCAGATGCCCCTTCTCGAGCCGGAGGAGGCGCTGCGCCTCGACACCGAACGGGCATATCCCGAAGGCCTGTCCGCGCGTCAGCAGCTCGCGCCACAGCGCACCGGCCGCCGAGGGCGGCAGATGGATCTCGAAGCCGACTTCGCCGACGAAGCCGACCCGCATGAAGCGCGCCGGCACGCCGCCGATCTTCGCCTCGCGGGCGGCGAGGAACGGGAACGCCGCGGCACCGAGATCGATGTCGACGAGCGGCTGCAGCAGCTCGCGCGTGCGCGGCCCGGCGACGTTGATCGCAGCCATGTGACGCGTGCGATCGACGACTTCGACGTCGAGCTTCGCGAACGCCGCGAGCTGCTTCAAACTGCGGTACGTCGCGAGCGCGTGCCCCGTGCCGGCCGTGAGGTAGTAGTGCCGCTCGCCGAAGCGTCCGAGCACACCGTCGTCCGCGATCGTGCCCTTGTGATCCGTCATCACCATGTAGCGCGTCATGCCGACGCGGAGCTTCGTCTGATCCGAGGTGTAGGCGAGGTTCAGGAGCTCGAGCGCATCGCGTCCGAACACCTCGATCTTGCCGAGCGTCCCGACGTCGATGAGGCCGACGCGCTCGCGCACCGCGAGATATTCCTCGCGCACCGGATCGCCCGGCGCGCCGCGGCGGTAGCGCGCGGGACGGTTCCAGCTCCCCGCCTCCATCCACTGCACGCCGGCCGCCTCGTGCTCGGCGACGAGCGGCGTCTCGAGCACGAGCCGGCGCCGGCGGCCCGCCAGCGCACCGAGGGCGACCGGCTGATAGAACGGCCGCGCCGTCGGCGTGCCGGCCTGCTCGAGCGTCTGACCGTGATACCCGGCGAGAAAGCGCGAGGCGTTCAGATGCGAGTGCTTGCCCTGGCTCGGCCCCATGCCGTTCGTCGTGAAGCGCTTCAGCAACTCCACGTTGTCGAAGCCCTCGCGACACGCCGTGCGCAGATCGTGGAGCTGGATGTCCTCGTCGAAGTCGACGAAGTTCTTGCGCTTCGGATGCTCGAACAGCGGCTGCGGATGCGACTGGCGGACATTCGTGCGCGGTGGGCGCGGTGCGCCTGCCGTCGGGATGCCGAGCGTGCCGAGCACTTCCGCCGCGGCCGCGCGGCCGTCGGCGATGCGGGCGTCGAGCTCGAACACGCCGTTCACGCGTCCCGCGGCATAGAGGCCCGCCGGCAACCCGGCCGGCACCATTTGCCCGACCGCCGCATCGAACGCGAAGCGCGCGCGGAGCTGATGCAGGAGCTGCGCCGCCGGTGCGTAACCGACGCTCACGAGCAGCCCGTCGCAGGGCAGCCGCTGCGGCGTCGCGCCCGGGCTCGCGCCCAGCGGCAGCACCTCGACTTCGACGAGCCGCCCGTCGCGGCCCTGCGCGGCGTGCACGAACGAGCGGCCGACGACGCGGAGGCCGGCGGCCTGCGCGAGGCCGGCGAGCTCACCGCGCGACTCGGGATCCTCGAGATCCACGATCGCCTCGATGCCGACGCCGTGCTGCTTCAGATCGATCGCCGCGCGGTACGCTTCCGGATTACCGGCGAGCACGACGGCGCGGCTGCACGGCGCAACCGCGTAACGATGCACGAGCCGCTGTGCCGCGCCGGTCGTCATCACGCCCGGCAGATCGTTGTTGTGGAACACCGCCGGCTGCTCGAGGACACCGGTCGCGATGACGATCGCGCGCGCCGTCACGGCGCTCAGCCGATCGGGACGCACCACCGGGCATTCGAGATCGCCGTAGAGACCGACCGCGGTGGCTCCGGTCCAGACTTCGACGCCGTCGAGCGCGGCAACGCTGTCCGCGAGGAACGCTTGCGCCGCCGGCTCGTCCGCCTGCGCATAGCCGAGGCTGCCGCCCACGCGCGCGTTCTCGTCGGCGACGATGACGCGCAGGCCGCGACCGGCGAGTGCGGCAGCGGCGGCGAGACCGGCCGCGCCCGCGCCGACCACGAGCACGTCGCAGTACTCGCGCACGAACGGCAGACGATCGCGCGGCTGACCGACCGCGACGCGGCCGAGGCCCGAGGCGTGGCGGATCAATTTCTCGAAGTACGGGAAGAGACGCCGCGGCTTGTGGCCGATCTTGTAATAGAACCCGACCGGCAGGAACGGCGCGAGCCAGCCGAGGTGGCGGCCGAAGTCGCGCTCGAGTCCGCCCGTCGTGTTCACCGCGCTGTAGATCTCGCCCGCGACCGGCGCCTCGACGTCGGCGCGGATGTTGATGCGCGAGGCCGTCTCGACGATGACGTTCGCGTCGTGGTTCGCGAGCGAGAACACGCCGCGCGGCCGGTGATACTTGAAGCTCCGGCCGAGCATCGTGCGGCCCGCGGCGATGAGCGCGCTCGTGATGACGTCGCCCTCGAACGCCCGATACGTCGCGCCCTCGAACGAGAACGTGAGCTCGCGGCTGCGGTCGATCCATTCGCCGGCGACCGGCGGCAGTCGGCGCGCGCTCATCGCGTCTCTCCCGACGCGAGGGTGACCCCGAGCACGGTGTCGCTCGCCGTCTCGCGCTCGATGACGAACCAGAGCTGCGAGGGACGGTGATACCACCACTCGCGCTTCGTCCGCGCCGTGCCGTCGCCGAACAGCATCGCGCGACGCGCCTTCGCCGGATCGTCTTCGGCGAGCACGCCGATGCCGCCGCCGGCGTTGATGAACTCGCCGATGGGGCGGCGGCCGATGATGGGGCAGTCGAAGATCTTCATGGCTGCAAAGGGTCTCGAAACGTCGCGAGCGAAGGCAGGTCGCGTCCCGCCGGAGCGCAGGGCGCTGCCGGGACGCGAGATGAGGGACGCAGCCGTTTCGAAACCGCTTCACCGCTCTGCTCCCACCCGCGGTACGGCGTACGTGAGAACATCGCGCCACGGCCGAGGCCCGTCGCCCTCGCGCAGGCGAGGGCCCGGTCGGCGCCCCCCGGCACACGCTGCGAACCCCGGGCTCGAGAGTGCGCCATGACTGCGTCAGCCCCGCGGTTCCACCTCGACGCCGCGGCTGAACGACTGGGCCCTCGCCTGCGCGAGGGCGATGCGTGATCAGCGGGACACCGCGCGGTGCCGAGGAACACTGCGGGACGAATCGAAGATGAAGCCATGCTCAGTGCCCCACCGCCGCCGCGCCCTTCTCACCCAGCATCTCGAAGCGCTCGAAGCGATCGAGACCGAAGCCCGTGATCAACTCGTGATTGCGATCGTTCGCGACGGTGTAGGCCATCGTCTCCCCGCACACGGGGGTGGCCTTGAAGCCCCAGGTCCCCCAACCGGCGTCGAGATAGAAGCCTGCGACCGGCGTCTTGCCCATCACCGGCGCAAAATCCGGCGTCATGTCCGCCATGCCCGCCCATTGCCGCACGATCTTCACGCCGGCGAGGAACGGGAAGAGATCGAGCATCTGATCCGCGATCCCCGTGACGAACTCGAACGAGGAGCGCGTGCTGTGCAGCTCCGCCGGATCGACCGCCGCCCCCATCACGAGCTCGCCGCGCGCCGTCTGGCTCACGTACACATGCAGGCTCCCCGAGACGATGATGGTGTCGAGCCACGGCTTCATGGGCTCGGAGACGCAGGCCTGCAGCGGATAGATCTCGATCGGGCTCTCGAGGTCGACCATCTTGAGGATGGTCGGCGTCGCGCCCGCCGTCGCCGAGACGACCTTGCCGGTCTTGATGCGGCCCCTGTCCGTGACGACGCCGGTGACGCGGCCGTTGCTCGTCTCGATGCCGGTCACCGCCGTGTTCTGGAAAATCTCCACACCCTTCGCGGACGCCTGCCGCGCATAACCCCAGGCCACCGCGTCGTGGCGCACGATCGCCCCCGGCGCGTGATACAGCGCGCCGACGATCGGATGGCGGCCGCCGCAGCCCAGGTCGATCTCCGGACAGGCCCGCTTCACGTCGTCCGGTCCCACGACCTCGCTCTCGACCCCGTAATGCTTGTTCACTTCCGCGCGCCAGCGCGCCGTGCGCAGCGTGCCCTCGTTGTGGGCGAGCGTGAAGTGGCCGCGCTCGGAGTAGAACAGATTGAAATCGAGCTCGGCGGACAGGCCCTTGAAGATCTGCACGCTGCGATCGTAGAAGCGCACGCCTTCGGGGGTCAGATAGTTCGAGCGCACGATCGTCGTGTTGCGCCCGGTGTTGCCGCCGCCGAGATAGCCGCGATCCACGACCGCGATGCGCGTGATGCCGTGGTAGTGCGCGAGGTTGTAGGCGCAGGCGAGCCCGTGGCCGCCGGCGCCGACGATCACCACGTCGTAGCTGTCCTTCAGCGCAGCCGGCGTATTGAAATACCGCGGCTCGGCATGGTCGCGTTTGAAGCCGTATTTGAGGAGTCGCAGGGGCATGGCTGTTCCGTGTCTCTATCACTCGCCCGGCCGTCCGGCGGGCGCGGTCGGATTATAGGCATGATTACCTATACGCAACAATGTTTATTTTCATGCATTTCCCCGACCCGGCGTCTGCACCCCATTGGTGTAGGCGTCCGCAGATCGGATCAGCCCCGGCACCGTCCGACGAAGTCCTCGCGGACCCTCGGCACTGCATCGAACGGAGGAAGGCTCGGAGACGCAGAATTCGGACGGTCGCGCTCGTGCTGACCGTACCGGCGTACGAGGAAGGGAAGTATGGGTGCGAGCCCGACCAGCGCATCCCTGTGCTGGCCAGGCCCACGAGCCGGCTTCGGTTCGCTGCCGTCGCGCCGGTGCTCCGACCGGCGCGACGGCATCTTCAGCGTGAGCTTCCGAAGGTCGTCGCGAGCGTGTGGGGAAAACGGGCGGGTCCGTCCGGCTTGCGCCCGCACCGAGGATATAGCGATTAGCGTGCCAGGCAGGAGGAGGCGAAGGAATGCGCGGAATCGCGCACCTGGGCTGGCGCTGGATCGGCCGGCATGCAGCAGCGGATGCACTTGCGGTGCGCAGTTCTACATCGGCGTGCACTTCTTTCGCGCGAAGCATGCACGCGCGCCGGCGCGGCGTCGGCGCATTCCCTTCACGGGCAGCTCACTTCCAGGCGTGCGCTTTCCAGTTCGTATAGAGGCGGCGTGCGAGATCGTTGAACGTCCGGGCGCGGGCCCGGGCTTCGGCTTCGAGCCGGTCCGCGCCGCCGGCACCGAGCGTCGCGAGCAGGGCTTCGCAGTATTCCGGCACCGCATTCCAGTCCGCGACGGTGGTGCGCGTGATCTCGAGATGGAATTGCATGGAGAACGCATGACCGCCGCAGGACATCGCCTGCACCGCGCAACGCGGCGAGGAGGCGAGCACGGCGGCGCCCGGCGGCGGCACGCTCACTTCCGCGGAATGCCACTGCAGGACGTCGAAAGCCTGCGGCATTCCGGCGAGGAAACCGCTCGCGCGTCCCGCGGCCGTGAGCTCGACCGGCATGATGCCGACTTCGCGCTCGGCCGCGAGCCCGACCTTGCCGCCGAGCGCGGCGCCGAGCAGTTGATGACCGAGGCAGAAGCCGAGGTAGGGCAGGTGCAGATCGATCACGGCCTCGCGTATGGCGCACTTCTCGGCGACGAGCCAGGGATGAGCGTCCTCCTGCCAGACGTCCATCGGCCCGCCCATCACCCACAGTGCGTCGAACTCGCGCAGGTCGGGGATCGGCTCGCCCGCATCGAGCTCCACGGGACGCCAGGTGATCCCGTCCTCCGCGAGGAAGTCGCGAAAGATGCCGGGATGTTCTACGTCGATGTGTTGAAAGACGAGGACCTGACGCGGTTTCGGGTTCATGGCTGTGCTCCTTCCTGAACATTCCCGGCTCGCCGCGCGCGAAGGCGAGCAGTCTTCCACCGCACGCCCCTGCAGGGTTCCGCGCGTCCGGCCCGTGCAAACGCGAGTGGGACTCAAGCGTAGCCCAAAAAAACGTGACGGGGATCATGTTCACCGATCGTTTTGCAATTCGAGGCTTTCGCGGGTCGCTTTTTCCGATATGGTTCCGCCATAGAAACCACTAGAGTTTCGGCGCGCGGGCAGGACCCTTCGGACCCGGCTACGCGCCACACACCGAGGCTGGGGCGGCGCCGGGGCCTGCTTCTACGCCATGGACGACAAGCACTGCCTGAGTGACCCGTCGCTGCGCGCTGCGCGGCAGGGACGCGTGCGCTGCCCGGGATTCGACGCCACCAGAGGGAACGACGCGTAATGACGATGCACCGTGCAGAGCTCGCCGTGGATGCGCACGAGCAGCCGCAATCAGCTCCGGCCACGGGCCTGCGGCGCGCGTCGGCGCGGCACCTCGCGCCGGGCAGATCGCGATCGCCACGATGACCGACTTCCCTCGCGCAGGAGAAACGACCGGCACGGGCACGCTGTACCGGGTCCTGCTGATCCTGCGCAACGAGCTCACGCGGCTCGGTCTGCTCCTGCTCATGCGCGATGATCCGACGCTGCACGTCGTCGGCTCGGTCGCGACCTTGATCGAGGCGGGCTACTCCATCGCGAATCGCGGCTCGCCCCACGTCGTCGTCACGGACATGCTGCCGGCCGGCACGCCGGAAGAGAGCGCGTACGTCATCGAGGAGATTTCCTCCGCATTCGCCGAATCGCGCATCCTCGTGCTCGCCGATCGTCCCGACGAAGCGTACGCCGAAGCGGCGGTCGCCGCCGGCGCCCGCGGCCTGCTGAGCTGGCATTCGAGCTACGCGGAAGTGAGCTGCGCGATCCACCGGCTCGCGCGCGGCGGCATGTACTTCGGGCCGGACGTGCTGCCGGCACCCGCGTTTCCCGTCGGCGCCGCACCGCGCGTCGGTGCGGCGGACGTGCTCAGCCCGCAGCAGCACAAGGTGCTGCGCCTCGTCGCCGCCGGCCTCTCCAACCGGCTGATCGCGGATGCGCTCGCGGTCAGCCTCAGCACCGTACAGAAATACCGCGCCGAGCTGCTGCACCGGTTCGGCGTCCACAACGTCGCGGCGCTCGTCCATGCCGCGATGCGCGCGGGCCTGCTCGATCCGGATACCGAGTACTGATCGCACCCGGGCGGACGGCGCCGCGTCAGGCGTCGTAGAATGCCGCGACGCCGCGCCCGCGGCGCCCTACACCCCCGGAGAACATCATGCAACTCGGCAACTACGGCATCTTCCTGTTCAACGAAGCCACGTCCGCGCGCGAGCTCGCCGCCGGCGTGCAGAAGATCGAGCGACTCGGCTATGGCGCGGTGTGGTTTCCCGAAGCCGTGGGCCGCGAGCCGTTCGCGACCGGGAGCTTCATCCTCTCGAATACGAGCACGCTGATCGCCGCCACCGGCATCGTGAACATCTACGGCCGCGACGCGATGGTCTCGGCCATGGGCCAGCAGACGCTCGCGGAGCAATCGGGCAGCCGCTTCCTGCTCGGCCTCGGCGTCTCGCACAGTCTGTTCGTGAACCTGCGCGGCCACGACTACGGCAAGCCGCTCGCGACGATGAAGAGCTATGTCGAGGCGATCGCCGTGTGCCACAAGTCGCTGTCCATCGGCCGCAACCTGCTCGTCGAAGGCATGAGCGAGCAGCCGATCAGCCGGGCGGCGGACGGCACGCTCGTCAGCGAGGCGGGCGAGATGCCGATCGTGCTCGCCGCGCTCGGCCCGAAGATGACCGCGTTGTCGCGCGACATCAGCCAGGGCTCCCATCCCTACAACACGACGCCCGAGCACACGGCCGAGGCGCGCGCGATCCTCGGCGACGGTCCCCTGCTCTGCCCCGCGCAGCGGGTCTGCCTCACGAAGGACGCGAGCGTCGCGCGCGCCGCCGGCCGGCGCATGCTCACGCTCTATCTCGGACTCCCGAACTACCGCAACAACTGGTTGCGCTGCGGCTTCACGGCAGGCGATCTCGAGCATGGCGGCAGCGATCGCTTCATCGACGCGATGGTCGCCTGGGGTGACGAGAGCACGATCCGCGCCCGCCTGCAGGCGCATCTCGACGCCGGCGCGAGCCACGTGCCGATCGTGCCCGTGAACGCAGCGGATCCCGCGCTGCCGTGCTGGAGAGCGGTCGAAGCCTTTGCGCCCTGAGCGGCCGCAGGCGGCCTGACCTTCGTCAAGGCGGCCGAGGTCCGGCGCGGTACAGTCGAGGTAGCTCTGAACGAGTCCCTCCTGGACTTTTCGGAGCACGGTCGGCAAGAAACGTGGTTTTTGCCGACGTTACGTGCGCGGCACACTCACGGCGCGTGTCGCAGTGCTACCCCGCCGTGAAGGTGCGAGACCATGACGCGTTCGCTACACCGGGCGTCGGGCCTGCCGTCCGACGCCCGAGATGCCACGACGCCGCCGGCCCACGGTCGTGGTTGGCAGCGGCGGCTGCCGCCGCTCGCGCTCACCCTCCTCGTCGCCCTGATCGGCACGCTCGTGCTGAGCCATCTCGTCGCGCGCGAGCGCACGCTCCAGGCCGGGCGCCTGCAGGCTATCGTGCGGCTCAAGGCCGACAACGTCGCGGACTGGATGAAGGAGCGCCTCGAAGACGCCCGGATCGTGCGCGGCAGCGTCGCGCTCCAGCAGCTCGCAGTCGCGGTGCGCTCCGGCGACGCCGACCCGGCGCTCCTCGCCCGGCTCCAGGTCCGCTTGCGCGACTTCCAGCGGGATCAGGCCTACGTGACCGTGCAGATGCTCGACGAGGACGCGAGCCTGCTCGCCTCGGCGGGACGCGAAGAGCCCGTGACCGAGGAGTTGCGTGCCGCGGTACGCCGGGCCGCCGGCACCGACCGGGTCGTCACGATCGACATCGACCACGAGCCGGACGTGCACGCCGCCACGGCCGCCATCCATTTCGACATCGTCGTGCCGCTCGCCGGCGGCGGTGCCCGCAGCGCGGTCGTGGTGCTGCATCTCGATCCGGCACAGGTGCTATTTCCCCGCATCCAGCACTGGCCCTATCCCTCTGCGACGGCCGAGGTACTGCTGCTGCGCCGGGAAGGCGATCGCGTGCGCTATATCAACGATCTCCGTTTCAAACCGAACGCAGCGCTGCAGTTGAGCTTTCCCGTCACCGAGCTCACGCGCATTGCCGTTCAGACCGTCGTCGATCCCGCACGCCGCGGCCGCCTGCTCGACGGCCTCGACTACCGCAGCGAGCGCGTGCTCGGCGTCGGGCTCGCCGTCCCCGGCACGGAATGGTGTCTGCTCGCGAAGATGGATCGGCGCGAGGTGATGGGGCCGGTGTGGCGCGAGGCCGGCTGGTTCGCGGCGCTCGCGGCCCTCGCGTTGACGACGCTCCTGATGGCGACGAACGTCATGCGCCAGCGCGCGAGCCTCGCTTACTCGCGCGCGCTTGCGCAGCGCCTCGAAGAGGACGCGCAGCGGCGCAACGTGATGTTCGGCCAGTCGCGCGACGGCATGGTCGTGCTCGACCAGACCGGCCGCGTGATCGAGGCGAACCAGGCGTTCGCGGATCTGCACGGCTATCCGCTCGAGGCCGTCCCGCAGTTGTGCGTGTGGGACTGGCAGGCCGTGCTGACCAAAGAGGAAGCGCTCGCCCAGCTCGCGCAGGATCCGCTGCCGCCGCGGATCCCGGAGACGCGTCATCGCCGCCGCGACGGCACGACCTTCGACGTCGAGCTGAGCTACACGCCGATCCAGTGGAGCGGCGCGCTCCAGGTGTTCTGCGTCGTGCGCGACGTTTCCGGGCGCAAGGCGATCCAGGCCTCGCTGCAGCAGAGCGAGGAGCGCTTCGAGTACGCCATGCGCGGATCCAACGATGGCTTGTGGGATTGGGACATCAGCACCGATCGCGTGTACTACTCACCGCGCTGGATGTCGATGCTGGGCTACAAAGCAGGCGAATTGCCGGACACGCTCGAGACCTTCGCGCGGCTCGTCGATCCGGCCCAGCGCGCCGCCATTCTCACGCATGCCGCGGACGTCATCGCCGGGCGGGCGCCGAAATTCGAATGCGAGTTCAAGCTGCGGCATCGCGACGGCCACGACGTCGACATCCTGTCCCGGGGCTTCGTCGTGCGCGACGCGAACGGCGCACCGCTGCGCATGGTCGGCACGCACATCGACATCACGGAGCGCAAGCGCGACGAGGAGCGCCTGCGCGCCGCGAACGAGGGTTTGCGTCGGTCCATGGCGGCGCTCCAGCGCCACGAAGAGGAGCTCACGCTGATCGCGCGCCTGAACGATCTCCTGCAGGCCTGCGCGAGTGCCGAGGAGGCGTACCGCGTCATCGGCCACACGCTCACCGAGGCGCAGGTCCTCGGCGACGGCAGCCTCGCGATCGCGACCGGCGACGGCGGCACCGTCACGCCCGTCGCGCAGTGGGGCGCAGGCGCATTGCCGCCCGGCGAGTTCCGGTTCGAGGAATGCTGGGCGCTGCGCCTCGGGCAGACGCATGCCGTGACGGATCCCGCGCGCGACATCGCCTGCGAGCATCCGCGACTCGACGCCGGGCGCGGCTATGTCTGCGTGCCGCTGATCGTGAAAGGCGAAGTGCTGGGCCTCGTGACGTGCGCGTTTCCCGGGGACGCGGCGGCCCAGGGCGGCCGCGATGCACGGAATCTCGTCGCGACCGTGAGCGAGGTGCTGAAGCTCTCGCTCTCGAATCTCCGTCTGCGCGAGTCGCTGCGCACCCAGGCCACGCACGATCCGCTGACCGGGCTGTTCAACCGCGGCTATCTCGACGACATCCTCCCGCGCGAGCTGCAGCGTGCCGAGCGGCGCGGCAGCCGTGTCTGCGTCGCGATGCTCGACCTCGATCGCTTCAAGAATTTCAACGATACGTACGGTCACGAAGCCGGCGATCTCCTGCTCCGGGACTTCGGCCACCTGCTCTCGACGCAGTTGCGCAAGACCGACATCCCCTGCCGCTACGGCGGCGAGGAGTTCGCAGTCATCCTCATCGATACGGCGCTCGAGCCGGCCTGCCACCGTCTCGACGGGATCCGCGGCGCCTGCGAGCGCCTCCAGCTCGCGCTGCACGGTACGGCCCTGCCGCCGGTCGCGGTGTCGATCGGGATCGCGGAATACCCGGCGCATGCGCAGGATGCCGAGACGCTGCTGCGCGCGGCCGACGCCGCGCTCTACGCGGCGAAGCGGCGCGGCCGCAACCAGGTGCAGAGCTACCGGCCGGACTGAGCGCGATCAGGCCTGCGAGGCGGTGAAGCCCGCTCCGAACGTGCCCATCGCGCGCGCCTTCGGGTCGCGGCGCGGCTGCGGCCGCCCGTCGTCGGGGCGCGGCGTGGTGACGTGCCTGAGGACATCGAGATAACCGCTGCGCGTCTCGATCTTCGCGCCGTGCCCGTTCGCGAACAGGAATTCGCGCAAGCGCGGCAGGCGGTAGCACGGCACCCACATGAGCAGGTGATGCTCGACGTGATAGTTCACCCAGTAGACGGCGACGAACGCGCGCGTGAGCGGCCCGGCGAGGGTCGTGCGCGCATTGCGGAAGCAGTCGTCCGCATCCGGCACGACCGCGTGCTCGGCAATGTTGCGGATGCGGAGCACGAGCTGCTGCCAGGTCAGCGCGGGCAGCACCCAGAGCAGGAAATAGAACGCCCAGTGGCCGCTCGCCGCGAGCAGCGCGAACAGCGCGAGCTGGACGACGAGCTGGCGACCGAGTTGCGCGCGGAAGCTCGCGAGCCGGCGCGCCAGCGGCCAGTCGCGCGGACCGAGCGCCATCGCGATCTGGTACTTGCGCTGCGAATAGCCCGTGATGCCGACGAGATCACGGAGCAGCTTGCGGACGAGGCTCGCGCGCGAGATCGGATAGGCGCCGGTCAGCGCGATGTCCGGATCGTCCTCCTGCTGCGTGCGGGCGTGATGCTTCAGGTGATAGCGCCGGTAGACGTCGGCGTCCGCGAACATCGGATAGGCGCAGAACCACTGGGTGAGCACGCGGTTCAGGCGCGGGGACTGCGTGAGCATGCCGTGCGCGCCGTCGTGCATGAGAATGAGCAGCCCGAGCTGGCGACTGCCGATGACGGCGATCGCGAGGACATATGTCAGCGGATGCGGCAGCCACGCGCAGGTGGCCCAGGCCGCGACGACGACGAGCCACGCGTGCGCGACGAGCCAGAGGCCCCAGGCGTCGGAACGTTCGCGCAACGCCGCGAGCTGTTCGGGGGTGAGGAGGCTGGACGCGGGTGGAGTCAGGCGCATGGGCTACGGTGTCGGGCTTGCAGGACGACGCATTGGGGCTCGTCGATCAGGATAAAGGGAATCGCAGGGCGAGGCGAGACGGCGGCGACCGCTGCGGAGCCGCAGGTCGCCGTACGGCTGCGATTGGTCCGGCCTGCGAAGCCCCCGGGTCCGCCACGCGCGCGGCATATCGCGTTGTCCCGGCGCAGGCCGGGACCCAGTCGCTGAGCCTCGGCTCGCCCGGTGAACCGCAGGACTCCAGTATGCCGAACGACGGGGCTGCGAGTCGACGTGCGGACCCGCGGATGATCGAACTTGCCGTGGCGCAATGACTGGGTCCCGGCCTGCGCCGGGACGACCGCTGTCCGACGCCGAAGTCATCCGATCACACTTCCGCGAATGCACCCGCACCCGGGATCTGCTCTTCCAGCCAGCGCAGAATCCCCTCCTTCCCCGACCAGGCCCACCACGAGATCGCGTGCCAGGACAGGCGGATGAGCGTCGGCTCGCCGCTGAACATCGGGGTCGACCCGTACTGCGGGTACTTCGCATCGAGCGCTTCGACCGCGGCGCTCCAGTCCGGATGCTTGTCGGCGACGATCTCGGCGCGGGCGCGCAGGCGCAGCCACCAGAGATCCGCCCAGTCGTCCGCGTAGTGATCGACGAGCAGCATCACGGCCGGGGCACGTGCCAGGCGTGCGAGGCGCGCGAGTTGCGCCGTCGACTTCGGTTTGCCGTCGATCGGCGACCACAGGCAGCCGGCGGCGCGGGCGAAGACGATCGGCAGCGCTTCCGGGCGATCCTGCTCGTCGCTGAGCGCGAGCCGGCCGACGGGCGCGGTATCGAGCACGGCCTCGACGAGGCCGGCCGCCAGCGGCTTCACTCGAGGATCACCCGTTCCTTCGTGATGATGAAATCGAGCGGCACGGTGAGGAAGTTGTCCTCGTCGGCGCGCACGCGCGTGTACTCGGGGCTGTGCGCCGAGGCGCGCATGGCGTCGGTGTCGTCGAACCAGGTGAGCGCGACCCCATCGAGCACGGGCTTGCGGCCGCTGCGATAGGCGGCGAGACGCGTGTGGCTCTGCACGTAGCGGCGCACCTGCTTGATGCCGGCGCCGAGCGGGCCGTGGATCTCGGTCCAGTAGCGGTGGAAGTCCTCGACCGGCATGCCGGCCTTCTTCGTCACGAGCTCGACGTTCTTCACGCCGTCCGCCGGGATCGTCCCGGCCTTGATCACCTGATCCTCGACGACGATTTCCAGGCGCGAGACGGGGTCGATGAAATTCGCCTCGTCGGCATGCACGGCGGCGAGCTCCGCGCCGCCCTTCAAGGCGCGCAGGGCGTCCGTGTTCTCGAACCATAGCTCCGCCATGCCGTCGCACGCGGGCTCGCCGCGCTTGTAGCCGGAGGCGAGCGTCTGCGACTGCACATAGCGCTTGAGTCCCGGCAGCTTCGAGACGAGCGCCGCATGCGTCGTCTGCCAGTGCCGGCCGAACGCCTCCCGATCCATGCCGGACTTGCGGCTGAACAACACCACCACCTTGATCATCTGTTCCATGCCGGTCCTCTCATTTGCCGTTGAGGAAGAGTCCAGGATGGCCTCATTTCAGAGCATGCTCGAAGCCCGCCGCGAGCTCGTCGCGGAAACCGGGATGCGCGATGCCGATGAGCGCCTCGGCGCGCGCGTGCAGGTCCTTGCCCTTCAGACGCGCGACGCCGTACTCCGTGATCACGTAATCGGTGCAGAAGCGCGGCGTGGTGACGACCGCACCCGGCGCCAGCGAGGCCACGATCTTCGAGCGCTTGCCGTCGTCCGTCGTCGAGGGCAGCGCGATGATCGACATGCCGCCGCGCGAGAACGCGGCCGCGTCGACGTAATCCATGCTGCCGCCGACGCCGCTGATCTGCAGCGGGCCGATGGTCTCGCCGTTGCTCTGGCCCTGCAGATCGATTTCGAGCGCGGAGTTGACGGACACGAAGCGATCGATCTTCGCGATCCCGAGCACGTTGTGCGTGACCGTCGTCGGCGCCATCACGATGCGCCGCTCGCGGCCGCAGAAATCGTAGAACGCCTGATCGCCCGCGAGCTCGCCCGCGATGACCTCGCCGGACCAGGGCGCGGCCTCGAGAAACGTCTGCACCGGCTGGGTCAGGAGGCCTGAGAACAGCCGTACGCCGCGCTTGCCGGCGAGCTGCGCGAGGACGCGGTCCGGCACCGCGCCGATCCCGAGCTGGACGCAGGCCGCATCGGGGACGAGGTTCAACACGTGCCCGACGATGGCATGATCGCGCTCCTTCGCCGGCGGCGTCGCATAGGTGCAGAGCGGCTCGTCGGATTCGAACGCATAGGCGATGCGATCGAGCGGCACGCGGCTCGCGCCGCCCGTCACCGGCATGTGATGGTTCATCTCGGCGATGACGAGCTTCGAGCTCGCGATGAAATCCTGATAGGCGCCGACCGAGATGCCGAGGCTCACGGTGCCGTCGGACTGGGGCAGCGAGGTCTGCACGACGACGACCTCGGGCTTGATCGGACCGTCGCGATGCACGACATTCGTCAACTCGGAGAGCCGCAGGGGCACGAAACCGATCTTGCGAGGGTCATTCTCCCGCATCAGATCCCGGAGCTGCGCGGAGGCCTGCCAGGTGACGAAACGGAAATTCGTGCCGAGGCCACGCGCGAGATACGTGTACTTGCCGAAAGAGAAACCGGCACAGACGGTGAGCCGGCTGAAGCGCTCGACCTCGGCGCTGAACGCGCGGTAGAACAGCGTGGGTTCGGCGCAACCGCCGGGGAAAACAGCCGTGGCGCCGTCGGGAATCGCCCTTACCGCCGCGACGGGATCGACGAGCTTCATGCCTGGCTCCCGCGAATGAAATCGATGAACGGAACGAGCCGAGACAATAACCGATCCGGCGCAGCAGCGGTAGAAACCGCGCCCGCGCCCGGGAGCACATCATGACGACGAATTCGCGCCGCGCGTGTCATCTCGCCTTGGTCCTGATCGCGTTCGCGGGACGCGCCGCAGGGGCGGCCGAAGTGATGGTGCTGCCGGAATATGCCGGACGCTGGGTCGTGAACGAGAAGCTGAGCGACGACGTCGAGAAGAAGATGGACGAGATGCGCCCCCTGCGCATGCGGCCGCGCGACGACGAGACGAGCGGCGAGCGGCGCGGCGTGCATGCCGACGAGAAGGGTCCGCAACATCCCGTCGTCGAGAAGGAGGACGACGAGACCTCGTTCTTCGGGGGACTCTTCGGCCGCAAGCACAAGCCCGGCCGCGAGGGACCGATGCACAAGCTCATGGCGACGCACGTGATCGAAATCGCGCTCGACGGCAAGGGCTATCTCGTGACCTACGACGGCGCGCTGCAACGCCACGTCGTGCCGCGCCTGGGCAAGGTCTACAGCGCGAGCGGCGCCGAGCTCGTCGCCGACGATCTCGGCGAGACGCTCGCCTACTGGAAGGACGGCGATCTCGTGCTCGAGACGGGGATGAAGCCGCGCGGCTACCTCGTGCAGCGCTTCATCCTCGCGCCGGACCACGCCTCGATGATCGTGCGCACGCTGGTGAAGCGCTTCGAGAGCGAGCGGGAGGACGAGGATGCGCCGCGGCTTAAGCGGGTATTCGAACGGCAGGCGCACGCAGCGCCCTGACGAAGCCCGGAAACGCGGCGACCGGTCCCGGCCGCCGCGCGCAGCTTAGGGAAGCTCTGAATAAGTCCATCCTGGACTTTTCAGAGCACGGTCGGCAAGAAGCGTGGTTCTAACCGACCTTACGTGAACAATGGCTTACGCCACTGTTCACGGCGGCACGTCCATGTGCCGCAGAAAGCTCTGAACTTGTTGTTCACGGCGGCACGTCCATGTGCCGCAGAAAGCTCTGAACTTGTTCAGAGCTTCCTTAGCGCTCAGCCGCCCTGCTGCTTCTCCTTCTCGCGCTGCCGGAGCTCGCGGCGCATGATCTTGCCCGTCGTCGTCATGGGCAGGCTGTCGACGAACTCGATGAGCTTCGGCACTTCGTGCTTCGCGAGGCGCGTCTTGACGGAATCGCGGAGCTCCTCGGCGAGCTTCTCGCCCGTGTCGAAACCCGCGTTCGGAATGATGAAGGCCTTGATGATCTCGGTGCGCACCGGATCCGGCACGCCGATCACCGCGACCATCTTGCAGGCCGGATGCTTGAGCAGCGCGTCCTCGATTTCCCCCGGACCGATGCGATAACCCGAGCTCGTGATGACGTCGTCGCCGCGGCCGTGGAACCAGAAGTAGCCGTCCTCGTCCATGTGGCCGACGTCGCCCGTGATGAGCCAGTCGCCGATGAACTTGTCGCGCGTCGCCTCGGGCTTGTTCAGATACTCGAGCAGCATCACCGGATGCGGACGCTTGCAGGCGATGTGGCCTTCCCGGCCGGGCGGCAGCTCGTTGCCCTGATCGTCGATGATGGCGCAAATCGTGCCCGGCGTCGGTCGGCCGATCGAGCCCGGCTTGATCGGCATGATCTTCCCGCAGTTCGCGAGGATCACGTTGCACTCGGTCTGGCCGAAGCCTTCGTTGATGTTGAGCTTGAGCTCCTGCCGCGCCCAGTCGTGGAGCTGCTTGCCGACGGACTCGCCGCCCGAGAGCAGCGCGCGCAGATAGAGCTTGTAGCGATCGAGCGCGTTCGGCACCTGACGCATGAGCTTCAGCATCGTCGGGGTGAGCAGCGCGCGCGTGACCTTGTGACGCTCGAGGATCGAATACGCGTACTCCGTGTCGAAGCCCTTCATCGCGGTCGCGACGACGGTGCAGCCGTGGAACCAGGCCGGCATGAGGATATCCATGAGGCCCGCCATCCACGCCCAGTCCGCGGGCGACCAGAATACGTCGTTCTCTTCGGGATAGAACTCGTAGATGAATTCGAGGCTCGGGATGTGGCCGAGCATCATGCGATGCGGCTGCACCGAGCCCTTCGGCATGCCGGTCGTGCCCGAGGTGTAGCTGATCCACGCCATCTCCTCGGCCTTCGTGCGCACGTTCTCGAACGCGTCCGAGGCATGCTCGATCGCCTTCCAGAAATTGATCGAGCCCTCCGGTTCGTCGTCGACGACGAGCACACGCTCGAGCTTCGGCGCCTGGGCGCGGACCTCGGCGACCTTCGGATAGTTCGCCTTGTCGGTGATCAGCACTTTCGCGCCGCTGTCGTTCAGGCGATAGACGATCGCGTCGCCGCCGAACAGCACGGACGTCGGACCGGAGACCATGCCTGCCTTCCAGCACGCGACGTGGGCGATCGCGCATTCGGGATCCTGCGCGAGCAGCAGCGTCACGCGATCGCCGCGCTGCAGACCCCAGGATCGCAAGGTGTTCGCGAGCTGATTCGCGTAGCGCAGCACCTGCGCGAACGTGAACGTCTCGACTTCCCTGTTCTCGTTCTCGTAGATGAGCGCGACACGCGAGGGATCGCCGGCCCAGCGATCGCAGACGTCGTCGGCGATGTTGTAGTACTCCGGAATGTTCCACTCGAAGCTCTTGCAGACTTCTTCGTAGCTCGCTCCCGGCTTCAGCATTCTGGTCATGAGCAACCTCCCTCGCGGATTCGATTCTGGCGCGCCCGGCCTGCCGGCCGGACGCGAGGTCGGGAATGATCACCGAAGCCGGCAAATTGCACAATTGCCGGCGCGCCGCGAGTGCCTGCTAGAATCCGGCAACCTCGCGAGGTGCGCACGAGCTGCGCCGCTGCAGTGCAATAGCGAGGCATTCCATCACCGATCGGAGGATTGGGGTCAGGTTCGATTTCTCGGTTGCCGCGCGTGACGTCATCCGCGTGGTTGCCCGAGAAATCGAACCTGACCCCAATCCCCGGACAATCCGAGAAGAGGAGCAACGCATGGCGGGCAGATTGCAGGACAAGGTCATCATCATCACCGGCGGCTCGACCGGTATCGGCCGCGCGTCGGCGCTGCGCTGCGCCGAGGAAGGCGCGAAGGTCGTCGTCGCCGACATCAACGACGCCGAAGCACAAAATACGCTCGCGGAAGTGCGCCAACGCGGCGGCCAGGCGATCTACGTGCGCACGAACGTCGTCGTCGACGGCGAGGTGCAGGCGCTCGTCGCGCGCACCGTGCAGGAATTCGGCCGCCTCGACGGCGCGTTCAACAACGCCGGCATCGAGGGCGGATTCACGAACATCGTCAAGATGACGGAAGAGGCCTTCGACCGCACGATCGCGGTGAACCTGAAGGGCGTGTGGCTGTGCGTGAAGCATCAAATCGAACAGCTCCTCGCCCAGGGCAGCGGCGGCTCGATCGTCAGCACCGCCTCCGTCGCCGGCCTCATCGGCTCGCGCGGCGGCACCGCGTACTGCGCCTCGAAGCACGGCGTCGTCGGCCTCACGAAGAGCGCGGCGCTCGAGTACGCCCGCAAGAAGATCCGCGTGAACTGCGTCTGCCCGGGCGTCATCCGCACGCCCATGGTCGATCGCCTCGTCGCGAACATGGGCGGCGCGGGCGAGCAGAGCCTCGTCGATCAGGAACCGATGGCGAGACTCGGCGAGCCGGTCGAGATCGCGGAAGCCGTGGTGTGGCTGCTGTCCGATCAGGCCTCGTTCGTCACCGGTGTGGCGATGCCGGTGGACGGGGGGTGGATCGCGCAGTGACAGGCTGCGGTCGGGGTCTGACGCGTGTGGGTAACTCGCGTGCGAGTTATCCACGCGGGTCATACCCCGGCTTCCAGAGCGCGTATCGAAGGGATCTTCAGGACACGAACGAACCCCGCGATAGATGCGCCTCCTGCGTCGGCACATCCTATAGGGCAATCACGCTACCGCCTGTCGCACCGGCGTCTGCTCCTTCGAGCGCTCCTCGGCGCCTGCGACACGATTCTGCGCGGCTTCGAGGACGAGCTTCAGCATGTCGGCGTAACGCATACCGGCGAAGCCCGCCATCAGGTTCATCTTGCCGTCCCAGCACCAGCCCGGGTTCGGATTCACCTCGAGCAGCTTCAACTGGCCGTTCGCGTCGGCGCGGAAATCCATGCGCGCGTAGTCGCGGCAGCCGAGCCGCTCGAAGAGCTTGATCGACCAGTCGACGAGCTCGCGCCGCCGGTCGTCGTCGATCTCGGCGCGGCGATACGCGATGTCGCTCCAGTACGGCGAGTCGGGACACCACTTCGATTCGTAGCTGAGAATCTTCGGCAGCGTGGGATCGAGCCGCGAATAATCCACCTCCAGCAGGGGCAGCACCGTATAACCCTGGCCGGGGTTGCCGATGAGTCCGACGGTGAACTCCGCGCCGGACAGGAATTCCTGCACGAGGATCGGTCGGCCCGGCACGAGCGCGCGCAGGTCGTTCAGATACGCGACCGCCTCCTCGATGCTGCTCACCAGCGCATGCTGCGTGATGCCGATGCTGCTGTCGCCGAGGCAGGGCTTGATCAGCGCCGGGAAGATCGACGGCAGCGTCGCGCCCTGATCGTCCGGATCGTGATACGACTCGAGCGGCACCGGGATGTCGAAGGATTCCGCCGCGGCACGCACGAGCGCCTTGTTGTAGCAGAAGCCGAGCGCCGCCGGCCCCGCGCCCGAGTAGGGCAGCTCGAACATCTCGAGCAGCGCCGGCACGTGCAGCTCCTTCAGCGCGTCGTTGTTGTAGCCCTCGTCGCAGAGATTGAACACGAAGCTCGAGCTCCGCTGCTTCAACTCGGCGAGCAGCGCGTTGTGGTTGTCGACGTAATGGAAGCGATAGCCGGCGAGCTCGCCGAGCGCTTCCTTCAGGCGGTTCACCGTGTCGAGGTCCTCGGGATTGAAGACGCCGTTCCGCTTCACGCCGTCGGGCAGGCGCGGATCGCCGAGCAGCACCGTCACTTCCGGATACGGCACGTCGCGCCGGCGCTTCGCCGCGGCCTTCGGCGGCGCGACGGCGGTGATGAAATTGCGATGCGCCATCATGCCGAGGTCGTGATTGCGCGTGGACACGGCCTCGAGCGCGCCGTGGAAGCGGATGTCCGAGAAGCCGGCGTCTTCCAGCAGCTTCACGATCCGGCCGCGCGAGTACAGGCGCTCGGCATAGAACTGGTCCGCGATCACGCCCTTCTCGGCGTGCACGACGACCTCGCGGGAAATCATGCGGTCCTGGTCCGAGGACAGCGAGCGCTCGCGGCAGACGAACTGGTTCTCGTCGATCCACTCCCACGAGCGCCGCTCGAAATTCTGGCGCATCCAGTCCCCGTCCATGAGGTCGAGCACGAGCGTGCCACGCGAGCGCAGCGCGCGCTTCACGGCCGCGAGCACGTCGAGATCGTCCTCCTCGCGATCGAAGTAGCCGAAGGAATTGCCCATGACGATGCAGCAGTCGAAGCTGCTCTCGGGCACGGAGAACTTGCGCGCGTCGCCCTCGCGGAACTTCACCTCGAGCGCGAGCGCGCGGGCGCGCTTGCGGGCGAGGCTGACGAGGAAGCGCGAGCGATCGATGCCGACGACTTTCTTCATTCCGCGGCGTGCGAGCTCGAGCGCGTGCCGGCCCTGGCCGCAGCACAGATCGAGCACGCGGTCGTTCGGATCGAGGCCGGTGGCGGTGAGCAGCGCGTCGATTTCGCGGCCGGTGTTCTCGTCGTTCTCGACGACGTCGCCGTCGGTCTTGAGATAGAGGGCGTTGAAGAGGCTGCGCCACCACTCGGCGGGGAGATGGTGCTCGAGGTCGGGAACGGGGCCGAGCGTGCGGGCGCCCGACGCCTTAGTCTTCTGTTCCATGGATCGGGCCGTCCCTCCGATAGGCTGGGTGGGATGGGAATGGCGCGAAGCGGGCCGTGTGTCCGAGGTTCGGATGAGTGTCCAAGGAAATGTCGCCTGCCCCCGCGTGATGTGGCGCCTGCGCGGCGCTCGAGTCGTGACCAGTGCACCTCGGCACGCCGCGCGGCGGCCGATTCGCGCGCAACGTAACGCATCGCCCACGGCGTTTCAAGGCGTGATCGGGCAGGCCGCGACGGAGTTTCGCGGACGGTCCCGGCCGTCCGACCGACGCTCGATCAGTGCTGGGGATCGTCCGTGGCGAGGCGGCGCCGCAGGCGGCGCAGGCTGCTCCACAGCACGGCGGCGACGAGGGGGATCGCAAGCGCCTGCGCGAGCTCGACCGAGAGGGCCGGCCAGACGCCGTGCGCCCACTTCGCCGCATAGCCGACGAGCCCGACGACGTAGTAGGTGATCGCGGCGATCGACAGTCCTTCGACCGTCTCCTGCAGCCGGAACTGCATGCGCGTGCGCTGGTTCATGGACGCGAGCAGGTCGCGGTTCTGCTCTTCGAGCGCGACGTCGACGAGCGTGCGCAGCAGGTCGGCGCTGCGCGTGAGGCGCTGCGACAGGCTCTCCTGGCGGGCGGCGACGGACTCGCAGGTGCGCACCGCGGGCAGCAGGCGCCGCTCGATGAACTCCGCGATCGACTGGCGGCCCGGATCGTGCGGCTCGCGCAGCGGTTCGATGCGTTCCAGCACGAGGGCGTGATAGGCGACGGTCGCGCCGAAGCGATAGGCGGTGCCGGCCGCGATGTCCTCGATTTCGCCGGACAGCAGCGTCAGCTCGTGGAGGGCGGCGCGCTGGCCCTCGAGACCGGCGAGCGACTTCAGGCGCGCGGTGAGCGCGGCGAGCTCGAGATCCACGGCGCGGATGCGCGGGCTCGCGGCCTGGGCGAGCGGCAGGGCGAGCAGCGACATCGCGCGATACGTCTCGAGCTCGGCGAGACGCTGCACGAGACGGCCGCACTGCACCGGGCTCAGGCTCTGATTGCGGATGAGGAAGCGCGAGGCGCCGTCGGCATGGATGCGGAAATCCGTCCACACCGCCGCCCGCTCGCCGTAGAGCTCGCTCGTGCACAGGCTTTCGCCGTTGAACCAGTGCGCGAGCTCGGCCGGGCCGGGATCCTCCGCGGTGCGCGGCAGGAGCACGAGGTGGGTCGCGACGAGCAGATCGCCGGGCGTGTCCTGCCACCAGTCCGCGGCCACCGTATCGCTCGCGCGCGCCGTGAACGGCGCGACACCGCCGTCGCGGCGCACGAACAGCCAGCTCGTGAACTCCGTGTGCTGTTCCCACTTGAGCGTCACCTGATCGGCGCGCGCGCTGTAGTGCTTGGCATCGGGCGGCGGCTGGGTGAGACCGTAGCGGCGGCAGAACGCGAGCAGATGATCGCGGTCGGCCTGCGAGCCCTCTTCGCGCACGAGCGCATAGAACGAGGCGTGGGCCGGTCCCTCGAGGTCGAGCGGTGGCCGCGCGTGGAGCTCGTTGACGAGGGCATAGCGTAGGGGATGCTCGCGCATGGACCAATCTTGAGGCTTGGGCCTGCGCATGCACAAGCGTATGGCCGCCCCCGTGCCGCGATGGCACGGGGCGCAAGGCCGCCTCGACGCGCTCGCGTCGAGAGGACGCCATGATCGAGCCCGCCGCGTCCGTGTTCGAGGTCATCGTCCGCCATCCTCCCGAAGGCTGTGCCTCGCGGACGCCGGTCAGCGGATCGTCCACGCCCGTCCCGCGATGGGCCGCATCGCCGGCCTGTCCCCCGCGCGTTTCATCGGCCGCCACGTCCGCGCGGGCTTCGGCGAGGCGTCTGAAGCTCGCCCCGGACGGCGCGACGCTCGACGTCGCGGGCCGGGTGACCGCCGTGAACGAGACGGAGCTCGCGATGCCCGGCTGCGCGCGCGGGGCGTTCGTGGGTCGTGTCCGATCCCGATCGAAGAGCGCGCGCTGCGCGCCATGTACGGCGGCGACACGCCGTTACACGACGCCGACAGAGCGGACAAATCCGGCCGCGATAATGCCCCCACTGCAACGGAAGGCCACCCGGCCGGAGGATCCCATGACGACCGCCACACTCGCCGCCGCCCCCGCGGACCGCGGCGCCCGCTTCGAAGCCCTGCTCCAGACCTACGCGACGCAGATCACCGCAGCGCTCTCGCTCGTCGTCGCCGTCACGGGTGTGATGATGTTCTTCCATCTGAAGAAGGGCGAGGTCGCGGAGATGCACGAGTGGCTCGGCCTCGCGTTCGCCGCCGCGTCCGGCCTCCACGCATTCCGGCATCGCCGCAGCCTCGTGCGGATGCTGAGCCAGACCCGCACCCGCGTGATCCTCGCGCTCGCCGCCGCCACGACGATCGCCTTCCTCGCCGCCGGTCCGGAGGCGCACGGCGGCAACCCGGTGCACCGCGTCGCGGATGCGGTGCTCCACGTCCCGCTCGAGCATGCCGCGCCGGCACTCGGCGCGAGCCCGCAGGAGGCGCTCGATCGCCTCGTCGCGGCCGGCGTCGTGCATGCCTCGGTGAGCCACTCGCTCTCGAGCATCGGGCAGATCAACCACGTCGAGCCGCTGCGCCTCGCCGGCATCGTGATGGACGGTCCGCCGATCAGACCCTGAACGCGCTCCCGGGCGGCAAACCCTGCCGCCCCACCCCCGACGGCGCGGACGGTACTTGCCGCCCGCGCCGTCGCCGCTCCCTGAAATCGCGGCGACACGCCCGGCCGGACAGGCGCTCGAGGAAACGGGCCGACTTCTTGCTTTGCGCAGGGCAGACCGCCGGTGCGTCCGGCGATCCCGATATAGAGGAGTCAGGCCATGAACGACGTCAACGGCATCGCCGCCGGCAATCTCGCCGCGCTCGGCAATCTCGGCGCGCTGAACGGGACGAGCCACCACCACGCCCACGGCGCCGACAAGTCCAGATTCCTCGAGGACCTGTTTGCGCTCCTCGACACGAAGAACCAGGGTTTCATCGACAAGGGCGAGTTCACGAACGCGCTCGGCAAGCTCGACGACGGCGCGACCGGAAATCAGAACCCGGATCAGCTCTTCGCGAAGATCGACACGAACGGCGACGGCAAGGTCACGAAGCAGGAGCTTTCGGACGTGCTCGCGACGCTCGACGACCAGATGAAGAACATGCGCTTCGAACACCTGCGCCCGCCGCCGCCGCCCGCCTTCGACAACACCGGCATGACGCAGGATCAGATCTCGACGCTCGCCTCGAAGATCGGCGGCACGGACAGCGGCCGCGCGGCGGTGATGCGCGACCTCGCGGCGAATTTCGCGACCGCGGACGCGAACGGCGACGGACGCGTGACCGGCAGCGAAGCGGACAAGTACGCCCAATCGCACCCGGTGGACGCGCTGAGCGGCGCCGCGGTCGCGAACAAGACCGACAAGTCGGCGCTCGAGAGCGCCGGCAATCTCGTCATCCGCCAGCTCGCGCAGCTCCTGAATGCCTACGGACCTTTCGGTGCCGGCACGGCGCTGAAGGCGGTCTCCTCGAGCCTCTCCGCGCTCGCCTGATCGCCCTCCTGCCCGGACGGTGGGGGCACTGCCGGCCGGGCGTTCGTTCGCGTGCAGAAATTGCGGGGACACGAGACTTGATTTCGTGCTGCGGAAAATTTCGGGGACACGACACTTGATTTCCTGCTGCGCCTGAATAATTTCGGGGACACGCGACTTGATTTCCCGCTGCGCCCGAGATCAGGGGACACGAAACTTAATTGCCGTATGCGCCTGAGCCCGCTCACGGCAAACGAAGGCAATCAAGTATCATGTCCCCGGCCAGCGCCCCGGCCGGCGCCCCCTCACTTCCCCTGGAACACCGGCGCCCTCTTGTCCCTGAACGCCTGGACGGCCTCGCGGTGATCGGCGGTGCGGCCGGTCGCGGTTTCGTACGCGAGGCTCGCGTCCATCATCTGCTGCGCGCGCTCGCGGAGCGGGATGTTCGCGACGATCTTCGTCCAGCGGATGGCCATCAGCGCGCCGTGCGCGAGCTGTTCGGCGAGGCCGTAGACTTTCGCATCGAGTTCGGCGAGCGGGACGACGTGGTTGACGAGGCCCGCGGCCTCCGCTTCCGGCGCCTTGATGAGCTCGCCCGTCATGAGCAGTTCCTTCGCGCGGTTGCAGGCGATGAGCTGCGGCCAGATGAGCGCGCCGCCGTCGCCTGCGACGACACCCATCTTCACGTGCGGATCGCCGATCATGACATGCTCGGCGGCGATGACCACATCGCAGAGCAGTGCGAGCGTCGCACCGAGGCCGACGGCCGCGCCATGCAGACGGCAGAGGATCGGCTTCTCGCATTCGAGCATCGAGAAGACGATGCGCTTGCCGTCCTGCGCGGTATGCTCGAACTTCGCGGGATCGTCCATCATGCCGGCGAGCCAGGCGGCGTCGCCGCCCGCGCAGAACGCGCGGCCCTCGCCGGCGAGGACCAGGATGTCGCTGTCCGGATCGGCGTCGAGATCCCGGAACACGCGCGCGAGCTCCCCGTGGAGCTGACCGTTCACGGCGTTCATGCCGTCGCCGCCGCGCGCGATCGTCGCCGTCAGGATCCGCCCGCGGCGCTCGAACTTGAAGCACTCGTAGCTCGAGAAATCCATCGCTCTCCCCTCAGCGCCCGGTGAACTTCGGCGCGCGCTTCTCGCGGAATGCGTTCACCGCTTCCTGATGATCCGCGCTCGCGTTCGTCGCGAGCTCGTAGGCGAGGCTCGCGTCCATGGTCTTCTGGGCGATTTCGCGCAGCGGAATGTTCGCGACCGTCTTCGTCCAGCGGATGGCCTTCGTCGCGCCGTGCACGAGCTGCTCGGCGAGGCCGTAGACCTTCGCGTCGAGCTCCTCCGGCGGCACGACGTAGTTCACGAGACCGATGCGCTGCGCCTCCGCCGCCTTCAGCATCTCGCCGGTCATCAACAGCTCTTTCGCCTTGTTGAAACCGACGAGCTGCGGCCAGATCACCGCGCCGCCGTCGCCGGCGACGAGCCCCATGCGGGTGTGCGGATCGCCGATCTGCGCTTTCTCGGACGCCACGACGACGTCGCAGAGCAGCGCGATCGTGGCGCCGAGGCCCGCCGCCGCGCCGTTCAGCCGGCAGATGATCGGCTTCTCGAGCTCGAGCATGGAGAAGACGATGCGCTTCGCCTCGGAGACCACGTGCTCGAACTTGCGCTGATCGTCGATGAGCGCCTGGAACCAGTCGATGTTGCCGCCCGCGCAGAACGCCTTGTTCGCGCTCGCGAGCACGATGACGTCGCTGTCGGGATCCGAGCCGAGATCGTAGAAGACGCGGGCGAGATCGCGGTGCAGACGCGCGTCGACGGAGTTCACGGCGTCGCCGCTGTCGATAGTCGCAGTCAGGATGCGATCGCGGCGCGTGAACTGGAACGTTTCGTAGCCTTTGAATTCCATGGATCGGATCTCCGCTCAGCGCTTCGCCGGATTGAAGTTCTTCACGTAATCCGGGACCGCGAAGCCCGCGGTCTGCTTCGGATCCGTCTCGGCGGCCTGCGGCACGATCGGCGTCGGCAGCACCCCGGCCCACACCGGGAACTCGAGGTCCTCACCGTCGTCGCCGGGCGGGCCCTGCCGGCATTTCGAGGTCGCCTGCTCGATGTCGATGCCGACGATCGTCGTCGCCTTGATCTCCTTCTCGTTCGGCGCGCGCGCCTCGTCCCAGCGTCCGGGAATGACACGTTCGGTCAGGCGCTGCAGCGCCGCGAGCTTCGCCGCCGGCTCCTCGATGATCTTCCCGCGTCCGAACAGCACGACCGAGCGGTAGTTCATCGAATGATTGAACACGGTGCGCGCGAAGACGATGCCGTCGACGAGCGTCACGGCGATCGCGACCGGGTTGCCGGCCTCGATGTACTCGAGCAGGCGGCCGCCCTTCAGCCCGTGCAACAGGATGCGGTCGCCGTCGCGGGCGTGGATGGTCGGAATGATGAACGGCTGGCCGTCGAGCGCGAAGCTGACATGGCAGACGAGCGCCTCGTCGATGATGGGATAGATGACTGCGCGGTCGTAGGAAGCGCGCTTCGGATAGCGCATCAGGCGGTTGCGATCGGTGACTTCGAATTCGCTCATGGGGGCCTCTCGTTGACTCGTTCGATGGCTGAGAAGGGCATACGGTGCGACGGCCGGCGCACGATGTAAAGCGCCCGTCGAGAGCCGGCCGGAAGCGCAGCTACCGGCGGGTAGCTTTCCACCCCGGGCGCCGTTGACCGCATGGAGAGGAATCCACTACAGTCCGGGGCTCTTCGCCCCCGAGCCACAGCCCAGGAGATCCCGATGTCGGAAGCCGTACTGGCAGAAGCGCAAGGCGCCGTCTATCGCATCAGCATCGACCGTCCCGAGCGCCGCAACTCGATCAACGAGGAGGTCTGCGCCGGCATCGAGCGCGCGATCTCGGCCGCCGAGGACAATGGCGAGACCCGCGCCATCGTCATCACCGGCACGGGCGACCAGGTGTTCTGCGCGGGCGGCGATCTGAAGCCGAGCGCCGATGGCGCGCCGTTCACCATGAATCCCGCGGATCCGCGGCACTACGTCGTGAAGCTCTTCAAGCGCATGCAGCAGTGCCGCCTGCCGATCATCGCGCGCATCAACGGCGACGCGCTCGCCGGCGGCCTCGGCCTCGTCTGCGCCTGCGATCTCGCCGTCGCGGTCGACACCGCGCGCTTCGGCGTGCCGGAGACGCGTGTCGGGCTCTTCCCGATGATGATCCTGCCTTTCATGCTCCGGCTCATCCCGCGCCGACGGCTCATGGAGATGTGCATCACGGCCGAGCTCTACACCGCGACCGAGGCGCACGCGCTCGGCATCGTGAACCACGTCGTGCCGGCCGCGGAGCTCGACGCGAAGCTCGAGAAGCTCGTGAAGACGATCACGGAGCGCTCGCCGACCGCGATCCGGATCGGCAAGCAGGCCTTCCGCGCCATCGAGGACATGACGATCGATCAGGCCTTCGAGTTCACGCAGCTCATGCTGCCCGTCATGGCCATGAGCCGTGACGCGAAGGAAGGCTTCGCCGCGTTCAACGAGCGCCGCAAGCCCGACTGGACCGGCGAATGAGCGCCGCGAAGAACGTCCGCATCGGCTGCGGCGCGGGCTTCTGGGGCGACAGCGCAGAAGGCCCCGCGCAGCTCGTCGGCCATGGCGACATCCAGTATCTCGTCATGGACTATCTCGCCGAGATCACGATGTCGCTGCTCGCCCGCGCGAAAGCGAAGCGTCCCGAGAGCGGCTATGCGACGGACTTCGTCGGCGCCGTGATGCGCCCGCTGCTGCCCGAGCTCGCCGCGAAGAAGATCAAGGTCGTCACGAACGCGGGCGGCGTGAATCCCGAGGCCTGCCGCGCGGCGCTCGAAGCGGTGTGCGCGGAGCTCGGCGTGAGCTTGAAGATTGCCACCGTCGCCGGCGACGATCTCCTCGCCCGCGCCGGCGAGCTCGCGGCGCTCGGCATCACCGACATGGCGACCGGCGCGCCCTTCCCCGACGAACCCTGGAGCGCGAACGCCTATCTCGGCGCGCTGCCGATCGCCGCCGCGCTCGATCTCGGCGCGGACGTCGTCATCACCGGGCGCGTCGTCGACAGCGCGCTCGTGCTCGGCCCGCTCGTCCACGAATTCGTCTGGGCGGCGGACGACTACGATCGCCTCGCCGCCGGCAGCCTCGCCGGCCACATCCTCGAATGCGGCGCGCAGGCGACGGGCGGCCTCTTCACGGACTGGGCGGACGTCGCGGGCTGGGAGGACATGGGCTTCCCGATCGCCGAATGTGCGCCCGACGGCACGTTCACCGTCACGAAGCCCGCCGGCACCGGCGGCCTCGTCAGCACGGCGACGATCGCCGAGCAGATCACCTACGAAATCGGCGATCCCGCGCGCTACGTGCTGCCCGACTGCATCGCGGACTTCTCGAACCTGCGGTTGCAGCAGCTCGGCCCGGACGTCGTCGCGGTCGCGGGCGCCCGGGGCTACCCGCCGACGGCGTCCTACAAGACGAGCGTGACCTACCCGGACGGCTTCCGCTGCACGGCGACGATGATGATCGGCGGCATCGAGGCGGCGGCGAAAGCGCGCAAGGTCGCGGACGCGATCCTCGGCCGTACGCGCCGCCTCTTCGGCGCGCGCGGCCTGCCGGACTACACGCAGACGTCCGTCGAAGTATTGGGCGCCGAAGCGACTTACGGTCCGCATGCACGCACCGCGACGACGCGCGAGGTCGTGCTGAAGATCGGTGTCATGCATGCCGACGAGAAAGCGCTGGAGCTCTTCGCACGCGAAATCTTTCCCGCCGCGACGGCGATGGCGCCCGGTCTCACCGGTTTCGCCGGCGGCAGGCCTTCGCCGCAGCCCGTCGTGAAGCTCTTCTCCTGCCTCGTACCGAAGCAGCTCGTCGCGATGGCGGTGGCGATCGGCGACGCGCGCTTCCCGATCGCGGCGAACGTGCCCGGCCATGCACCCGCCCCGCCTCCCCCGCTCGTCTATCCCGCGCCCGCCCCCGGCGACACCGTCGAGGTGCCGCTGCTCGCGCTCGCCCACGGCCGCAGCGGCGACAAGGGCGACAGCGCGAACGTCTCCGTGCTCGCGCGCCGGCCGGAATATGTCGCGATCATCGGGAGCCAGCTCACGGCCGATGCCGTCGCCCGGTATTTCGCGCATCTCGCGGCGGGCCCCGTGACGCGTTTCGACTGGCCGGGGTTGCACGGCTTCAATTTCGTGCTCGAGCGCGCGCTCGGCGGCGGCGGCGTCGCCTCGCTGCGCCACGATCCACAGGGCAAGGCCTACGCCCAGATGCTGCTCGATTTCCCCGTGCGCGTGCCGGCCGACTGGGCGCGGCAGCACGGACTCGCCCATTGAGAGGCTGCCGATGCTGAAGAAAATCCTGATCGCGAACCGCGGCGAAATCGCCTGCCGCATCATGCGCACCGCGCAGCGTCTCGGCATCGGCACGGTCGCCGTCCATCACTTCGCGGATCGCGCGGCACCGCACGTCGCGCTCGCCGACGAGGCGCGCGAGCTGCACGCCGAAGTGCCGACGGCCGCCTATCTCGATGCGGAGCAATTGATCGCCGCGGCGCAGGCCACGGGAGCCGAAGGCATCCACCCCGGTTATGGCTTTCTCTCGGAGAACGCCGGCTTCGCCGCGAAGGTCGAGGCCGCGGGCCTCGTCTTCATCGGTCCGCAGCCCGGCGTCATCGAGCTCATGGGCGACAAGATCCGCTCGCGCGAATTCGCGCAAGCGCACGGCGTACCCGTCGCGCCGAGCATCGAGCAGGAAGGCGACCTCGCGGCTTTCGTCGCGGGCGCAGAGGCGATCGGCTTCCCGCTCCTCATCAAGGCGGCGGCGGGCGGCGGCGGCAAAGGCATGAGCATCGTCAGGAATGCGCAGGAGCTCGCGGCGCGGGCGACGATCGCCTCGAGCGAGGCACAGCGCTATTTCGCGGACGGCCGCATCTACGCCGAGCGCTACGTCGAGCGCCCGCGTCACATCGAAGTCCAGGTGCTCGGCGACGGCACGGGCACGGTGCTGCATCTCTTCGAGCGCGAGTGCTCGATCCAGCGCCGCTTCCAGAAGATCGTCGAGGAGTCGCCTGCTGCGCGGCTCGCGCCGGAGCTCCGCGAGAAAATCTGCAGTGCGGCGGTGAAGCTCGCGTCCTCCGCGAAATACCGCAATGCCGGCACGGTGGAGTTCATCCTCGCGCCGAACGGGGAGTTCTACTTCCTCGAGATGAACACGCGCCTGCAGGTCGAGCATCCGGTGACCGAATACGTCACCGGTCTCGATCTCGTCGAGGCGCAGCTCCGCGTCGCGGCGGGCGAGACGCTCTGGCTCGAGCAGGCGGACGTGAAGCTCACCGGCCATGCGATCGAATGCCGCATCTGCGCCGAGCAGCCCGAGCACGATTTCCGCCCGGCGACGGGCACGGTGCGCAAGCTGCGCATCCCGACCGGCGAGGGCGTGCGCTTCGACGGCGGCATCCGCGAAGGGCAGGCGATCACCGCCGCGTTCGACTCCATGCTCGCGAAGCTCGTCGTGCACGGCGCGGATCGCCATGCCGCGACGGACATGATCCGCGACGCGCTCGAGGAGTTCGTGCTGCTCGGCGTCGACAACAACAGCGATTATCTCGGCCGCATCTTCGATCACGAGGCGTTCCGCGCCGGCGATCTCCACACCGGCTTCGTCGTCGAGCATGCCGCGGGCCTCGCCCCGCCGCCGCTCGACGCGACGGACGAGGCCGCCGTGCTGCTCGCCGCGGCGCTCGCGACGGAGGAGTTGCGGCGCCTGATCGACGAAGTGCCCGAACCCCACGCCTCGATCGGCGGCTGGAGGAACTGATGAGCATCGAGCTGAATCTCGACGGCACGCCGCGCACGGTGAGCGTCGCGGCCCGCAAGCCCGGGTGGCGGCTCACCGTCGACGGCACGCCGTACACGGTCAGCGAAGAGCAGGGCGAGGACTGCGTGCTGCTGACGGTCGGCGAGCGCCGCTACCGCGTGTGGCGCGCGCTCGAAGGCAATCGCGTGCATCTCAAGATCGGCGGCCGCACGTTCTCGCTCGGCTACGAGGAAGAGGTGAGCGCCGCGGCGCATGCCGGGGCCGCGGGCCACGAAGTGCACGCCGACATGCCGGGCGTCGTCGTCGACGTCCACTGCGGGCCGGATGCGATCGTCAGCGCGGGCGACGCACTGCTCGTCATCGAATCCATGAAGATGCAGATCACGATCACCGCACCGCGCGACGGCGTCGTGGCGATGGTCCACGTCGCGAAGAACCAGCCCTTCGAGAAGGGCAATCTGCTCGTGTCGCTCCGCGACGAAGAGGCTTGAAGCCATGGCCCGCATCCAGTCGAGTCTGAACATCTCCTCCGCGGATTTCCGCCGCAATTACGGCGCGAACAAGGTCCGCATAGAGGAGTTCCGCGCGAAGCAGCACGCCGCGCGCTTCAACCGCCCGCAGCGCGACGTCGAGCGTCTCGCGAAGCAGGGCAAGATGATGCCGCGCGAGCGACTGGAGAGATTACTGGACCCGGGCACGCCCTTCCTCGAGCTCTCCTCGCTCGCCGCGAACATGGCCTACGACGGCGAGGCGCCGGGTGCGAGCAGCATCACCGGCATCGGCATCGTGAGCGGCCGCGAGGTGATGCTCCGCGCCGACGATCCGAGCATCAAGGGCGGTGCCTGGTATCCGCTGACGATCAAGAAGATCGTGCGCTGCCTCGACATGGCGATCGAGAACCGCCTGCCGGTCGTACACCTCTGCGACAGCGCGGGCGGGTTTCTTCCGCTGCAGTCGCAGCTCTTCCCGGACAAGCACATGGCCGGGCGCATCTTTCGCAACCAGTCGATACTCTCGAAGCTGAACTGCAAGCAGCTCTCGCTCGTGTTCGGCCATTGCACGGCGGGCGGCGCGTATATTCCGGGCCTCTCGGATTATTCCGTCATCGTGCGCGGCACGGGCGCGGTCTTCCTCGGCGGACCGCCGCTCGTGAAGGCGGCGACGGGCGAAGTCGTGACGGTCGACGAGCTCGGCGGCTGCGATCTGCATACGCAGGTCAGCGGCACCTGCGACTATCCCGCGGGCAGCGAGGCGGAGGCGATCGCCATCGGTCGCGAAATCGTCTCGCAATGGGATCGCGCGCCGAAGTGGGCGATTCAGCAGGCCGAGGTCGAAGCGCCCCACTACGATCCGGACGAGCTCTACGGCATCATCCCCGACGACATCAAGCGCGGCTTCGACATGCGCGAAGTGATCGCGCGCCTCGTCGACGGCAGCCGCTTCCACGAATACCAGCCGGCCTACGGCACGACGCTCGTCTGCGGCTACGCGAACCTGTGGGGATTCAAAATCGGCATCCTCGCGAACAACGGCGTGCTGTTCAACGATTCCGCGCTCAAGGGCGCGCACTTCATCGAGCTCTGCAACCAGAACCAGACGCCGCTCGTGTTCCTGCAGAACATCACGGGCTACATGGTCGGCCGCGAATACGAGGCGCGCGGCATCACGAAGGACGGCGCGAAGATGATCATGGCGCAGACCTGCTCGCGCGTGCCGAAATTCACCATCATGTGCCACGGCTCGTTCGGCGCCGGCAACTACGGCATGTGCGGCCGCGCCTACGACGCCCGCTTCCTCTTCACCTGGCCGAACCACCAGATCGGCGTCATGGGCGGCGAGCAGGCCGCGAAGACGCTCATGGAAGTGAAGCTCCGTCAGCTCGAACGCAACGCCCAGCACATCGACCAGGCGATCCTCGATCGCGTCTACCACGAGACGCTCGAGGCGTATCAGGAGCAGGTGACCGCGTACTACTCGACGTCCGAGATCTGGGACGACGGCATCATCGATCCGGTCGATACGCGGAACGCGCTCGGGGTCGCGATCAGTGCATCCTTGAATGCGCCGCTCGGGGATCCGGGGTATGGGGTGTTCAGGTTCTGAGGGAGCGCTCCGTACAGGATGTGCCGACGCAGGAGGCGCATCGATCGCGATATTTCGTTCACACGCCGTACTTCGCAGCTTCGGTCGACGCACTCTCGCAGATTGCCGTGAAAGAGGCGCGGCGCCGGCGGGAAATGGGGTCAGGTTCGAATTCGCGGGCGAGCGCCCTGACATCGGTCGCTCGCAGCGGCCGCGAAATCGAACCTGACCCCAATTCCCTCTCCAGTGTCGTCCCCGTGCAGGCGGGGATGACGTCGGTGGAAGCTCGCCGTCGGCGCCGCGGATGCGCGAGGCTCGACGAATCGCTCACCGTTGAATGCATTCGGGTGCGGTTTCGCTCGCGAGCGCGCGGCTGAAGACCTGCCCCTGTCAGCCTCGAAGATCGAGCCTGATTCCATTTCCCCTCCCCTGCCCTCCGCCCCGCGATTCAGTTACGCTTGCCGCGGTCCGCACATTCCAAGATCCAACGAGGGGAGCTCCAATGCACGAGGTCAAATTCGGTACCTTCATCCTGCCCGGGGACATTCCCGCCGCGCAGGCCAGCGCGAAGCGCGCGGAGAGCGACGGCTTCTTCTCGATCTCCGTGAACGACCACTTCTATTCACCGCTCGGCAACCCGCAATCGCCGCAGCTCGAATGCTTCACGGCGCTGACCGCGATGGCCTGCGTGACCTCGAAGATCAAGCTCGCGCCCGCGGTCGCCGCGAACTCCTTCCGCAGCCCGCCGCTGCTCGCGAAGATCATCTCGTCCGTGGATTCGGCTTCGAACGGCCGGCTCATCGTGGGTCTGGGCGCGGGCTGGCAGGACAAGGAGTACTACAACCACGGCTATCCCTTCCCCTCCACTGCCGAGCGCCTCGAGCAGCTCGACGAGGCGATCCAGATCCTCAAGGCGATGTGGACGCAGGAGTCGCCGAGCTATCGCGGCAAGTATTTCTACATCCACGAGGCCTACAACAACCCGCGTCCCGTCCAGCAGCCGCATCCGCCGATCATGCTCGGCGGCTCGGGCACGAAGCTTTTGAAGATCGCCGCGCGCGAAGCGACGATCCTGAACATCATCCCGCCGACGGGCAACGGCAAGGACTTCGTGAACGATCCCGTCGCCGCCGTGAAGTTCGACACGACGGTGCTGAAGCAGCGCATCGGTCTTCTCCACAAATACATGGAGGAAGCCGGCCGCGATCCGCAGGAGATGGAGCTCGGCGGCCTGCTGCTGCTCGGTCTCTCGAAGAAGGCGGACGATCCCTGGCTGCGCGAGCTCTCGAAGAACCTCGGCTTCTCGGACTACGCCATGGCGCAGCGCGCCCCGGTCTGCGTGCTCGGCACGCCGGACGAAGCGAAGCGTGAGATCGCGAAGCGCGTGAAAGACACGGGCGTGACTTACTTCATGTTCGTCGTCGCCTCGGAGGAGACGCAGGATCTGTTCGTGAAAGAGGTGATGCCGGAGTTCGTGAAGGTCTGAGGTCCGGTGACGGGGGGCGATCGCCTTCCCCCTTCCACGATCACCTGCGCGCCGAGAACGCAGCGCCGATCTCGCGGCCGATCAGGCGGCGGGGCTCACCGCCATGTACGAGCTCGGTTTCGGGACGCTGGAGTCCTGGAAGCCGGCGATCGCGGCGCTGCTGTGAGTGCCTGGGGCAGACCCGGACTCCCGGGCAGTCGAGGCGGCGGAATGGGAAACGAATAATTCTTCGGATTACGCTTGCGCTGATCCTACCTACGGCCGATTTCCGGCTTCGCGCAGGTTGGCGTGAAAGACGTGCCGCCAATTGCGCGCGAGCGCCGCAAAGGCGTCGTCCCGGCGGAGGCCGGGACCCAGTCATTTCACCGCGGCGCTACGGCGGAACATAGGGTTGTCGTGACGACGAGAAATGCTCTGGAACTACCGCGGCCTGTTTCAATTGCCGGAGGTGAGCGACTGGGTCCCGGCCTCCGCCGGGACGACAGCGCTGTGGAGTCCCCGCGCGATTGGCACCACGTCTTTCACGGCAACCTGCGACCCCCGCCCCGCACCCTCACCCGCGTTCGAGCAACATCCGCAAATCGATCACCGCCGCGTTCGCACGCGAGATGTAGCTCGCCATGACGAGCGAATGGTTCGCGACGAAGCCGAAGCCCTCGCCGTTCAGGATCATCGGACTCCACACCGTGTCCTGCGTGCTCTCGAGCTCGCGGATGATCTGGCGGAGGCTCACGAGCGCGTTCTTCTTCTCCAGCACCGGACCGAAGTCGATTTCGAGCGCGCGGAGCATGTGCAGCAGCGCCCAGCTCGAGCCGCGCGCCTCGTAGAAGACGTCGTCGATCTCGAGCCAGGGTGTCTTCACGATGACGACGCTCGGCACGCTCGTCGCGCGCTCGGCGTGCACGTCGCCGGCGAGGTCGGTGTTCACGCGCGCCTGGCCGACGCTCGCGGAGAGCCGCTGCGAGAGATCGCCGAGACGCTTTTCGACGACCTCGAGATATTTCCGGAGATTGTCGGCGCGGGTGTAGAACTGGGTCTCCGAGGCGTCCGTTCGGCCGAGGCGCACGAGGTAGTCCTCGAGCGAGCGCGTGGCGTGGCGATACGAGCTCTCCGCCGCCGGGAACATCCAGGAGTCGTTGCTGATCCTGAGCTCGTTGTCGGCGCGGACGAGCGCCGGATCCTCGTTCGACTGGGTCTGCGAGCGGCCGAAATCGTTGCGCATGGCGATCGCGAGATCGCGGGCCTGGACGAGGACGCCGTATTCCCAGCTCGGGATGTCGTCCATGACGACGCCCGGCGGGAACGCGTCGTTCGAGAGATAACCGCCCGGCTTGTCGAGCATGCGATCGACGACCTCGATGAGCGTCGACGTCGTCACCGAGCCGCGCACCGGCTCGCCGGCCTTCAGCGCCGCGACCCGGGCGCGGGCCGCGGCCTGCACGTCGAACTGGTCCGGCTCGCGATCGAAGACGTAGACGAGGACGACGATCGCGAGCGCGTAGGCCGCGAGCGCCATGCCGACGAGGGTGAGCGGACCGCGCGCGGCCTCGGGCCCGAACCAGCGTTCCCGGATCCCTGTCAGCATGCGTGCTCCCCGTCTCGTGTGTGCCTCGGGCTCAGAAGTTTACCTGCATCACCTTGTCGACCGCATCCAGCGCGCCGATGCGCTTCAGCGTGTCCGCGCCGAGCGGCTGGGAAATGCCGACGACGGCGATCGCGTAGTCCTTGCCGTCCGCGGCGCCGACCTGCATGCGCGTGATGTTCACGCCGGCCCGGCCGAGGATCTCGCCGACCGCCCCGACGACGCCCGGGCGATCGGCGTGACGCGTGAGCAGGATCTGGCCGTCGAGCGCGGCCTCGATCGCATAGTCATTGACGCGCACGAGGCGCGGGTGCCGCTCGTCGAAGAGCGTGCCCTCGAGGCACATCGTGCGGTTGCCGGCCTTGCCGGTCAGCCGCAGCGTCGCGAGATAGTCGCGCGAATCGGGGGAGTTCACTTCCGTCTTCCGGATGCCCTGGCGGCGCGCGAGCGTCGCCGCGTTCACCCGGTTGACCGGCGTCTCGAGGCGATCCTGCAGGAGGCCGACGAGCGCCTCGCTCGAGATGAGGTGCGCCTCGAGGCCCGCGGCGCGGCCGTAGAGCCCCACTTCGAGCGATTCGAGCGGACCTTCGAGCATGAGCCCGAGCAGGCGGCCGAGCCGGCGCGCGAGCATCATGTAGGGACCGACCTGTTTGAGCTTCTCCGGTGCGACGTTCGGCACGTTGACGGAATTGCGCACTTCGCCGCGGATGAGGAAGGCCGCGATCTGATGCGCGATCTCCACGCCGACCGCGGTCTGCGCCTCGTGCGTCGAGGCGCCGAGGTGGGGCGTGAACTGGACCCGCGCGTCGGCGAAGAGCGGCGATTCACCCGGCGGCTCCTTCGCGAAGACGTCGAGCGCGGCGCCGGCGAGATGGCCGCCGACGACGGCTGCCGCGAGCGCAGCCTCGTCGACGAGCCCGCCGCGCGCGCAATTGATGAGCCGCGCGCCCTTCTTCATGAGCTTCAGGCGTGCCGCGGACAGCAGGTTGTTCGTGCCGTCCGTGAGCGGGCAGTGGAGCGTCACGTAGTCCGATTCCGCGAGCAGCGCGTCGAGCTCGCGATGTTCCACGTCGTGCTCCGCGAACGTCTGCGGGTTCACGAACGGATCGAAACCGACGACATGCATGCGCAGCCCCCGGCAGCGATCCGCGACGATGCGCCCGATCGTGCCGAAGCCGACGATGCCGACGGTCTTACCGGAGAGCTCCGCGCCGACGAACTTCGAGCGTTCCCACCTGCCGCTGCGCACGGAGCGGTCCGCTTCCGGCAGATTGCGCGACAGCGAGAACATGTGGGCGATGGCGAGCTCGGCCGTCGTCGTCGCATTCGCGTCCGGCGTGTTCAGCACGACGATGCCGCGCTCGGTCGACGCCTCGAGATCGATGTTGTCGACGCCGATGCCGGCGCGGCCGACGACGCGCAGCTTCTGCGCGGCTGCGAGCAGCGTGCCGCGGATCTTCGTCTCGCTGCGGACGATGATCGCGTCCGCGTCCGCGGCGTGCGGGATCGCGGCGTCGACTTCGAGGCCCGGCGTGAAGTCGATTTCGAGCTCCGGATACTCTTTGAGTGCGGCGATCCCCTCGGGGGCCAGCTTGTCGGCGACGAAGACTTTGAACATGCGCGCTACCCTCTCTGCTTCGGTATGAGGACGTCGTCGCGTCACGGGCGTCGCGACGGGTTCGGCTGTGGGAGTCTCGCGCCGGGCGGGCTGGCCGGCGCGCGTGTCGTCAGGCGGGCGCGACTTCCGAATACGCCCATTCGAGCCATGGCAGGAGCGCCTCGAGATCGGCGGACTCGACGGTCGCACCGCCCCAGAGGCGCAGTCCCGGCGGCGCGGCGCGATAGGCGCCGACGTCGTATGCCGCCTGCTCGGCGTCGAGCAGGGCCACGATTCTGTCCGTCGTCGCGGCCTGCTGTTTCGCGTCGAGCGCGGTGAACCACGGCGCCGTGACTTTCAGACAAATCGAGGTGTTCGAGCGCGTCGCGGGATCGGCGGCGAGGAAATCGATCCACGGGGTACGCGCGACCCAGCTCGCGAGCACGTCGAGATTCTGCTGCGAGCGCGCGATGAGCGCCGGCAGGCCGCCGAGCGATTTCGCCCAGCGCAGCGCGTCGAGATAGTCCTCGACGCAGAGCATGGACGGCGTATTGATCGTCGCGCCCTCGAAGAGGCCTTCGTCGAGCTTGCCCTTCTTCGCGAGACGGAAGATCTTCGGCAGCGGCCGTGGCGGCGTATACGTCGTGAGACGTTCGGCGGCACGCGGGCTCAGGATGATGACGCCGTGCGCGCCTTCGCCGCCCAGCACTTTCTGCCAGGAGAACGTCACGACGTCGAGCTTGCTCCACGGGAGATCCATGGCGAAAGCCGCGGACGTCGCGTCGCAGATCGTGAGGCCGGCGCGATCGTCCGGGATGAACTGTCCATCGGGCAGCTTCACGCCCGAGGTCGTGCCGTTCCAGACGAACACGACGTCGCGCGAGAAATCGAGCTTGCCGAGATCGGGCAGCGCGCCGTAATCCGCTTCGAAGACGCGCGCCTCGCCGAGCGCGAGGCTCTCGACGATGTCCTGCACCCATTCACCGCCGAAGCTCTCCCAGGCCATCACGTCGACGCCGCGCGCGCCGAGCAGGCTCCACAGCGCCATTTCGACGGCGCCCGTGTCGGACGCCGGCACGATGCCGATGCGATAGTCCGCGGGCACGCCGAGCACTTCGCGTGTGAGATCGATCGCCGCTTTCAGACGCGCCTTGCCGGGCTTCGAGCGGTGCGAACGGCCGACGAGCGCGGCATCGAGGCTCGCGGTCGACCAGCCCGGACGTTTCGGGCAGGGGCCGGAGGAGAAACACGGATTGCGAGGCTTCACCGACGGTCTAGGCATCTTGCCGCTCATGCCATTTCCTTCCGATTCGGATTGAGGGAGGCCGGCATTCTACTGGGGCGGGGGGTGATTGCAATCGGCCGGACGGGGCTTGCGGCCGGCGTCTGGAACGTGCGTGATCGAGGTCAGGAAACGGGCCCGCGACCGCAGACCCGTGCGGCTTTCCGGGGCGCGGCGCTCAGCCGCCGTTGCCCTGCTGATGGCCGGCGCGCAGGTCGAAGCTGCCGAGCTGATCGCGCAGCGTCTTGCGCATGTCCTCGACCTGGCGGTAGAGCGCGTTCGCGGCCTGCACCTTCTCCTCGAACTGCTTGCGCGCGACCTGCAACTGCGCCTTCTGCTCGGTGATCTTGTTCGCGAGCGCCATGAGCTTCTTGTAGTTCTCGCGGAGCATCATCTCTTTCTTGCGGTACTGCTGCTCGTAGCGCTGCTTGAGCTGCGTGTCGCGATTCTTCACTTCGGCGATCGCCATCTGCCGCAGGCGCTGGATCTTGTCGCCGTGGCGACGCTCCATCGCCATGCCGCGATTCGTGATCTCGCCGTCGATGTGCTCGCGCAGACGCTGTTCGAAATCCGCGAGCAGGCGGCGCAGCGCGTCGCCCGCGGGATTCGCGAAGCTGCCGCTGTTCGAGACCGGCAGACGCTCGTTGCGTTCGACGGGTTTCACGGTGCGCGACAGCGGGGACTCGGGTTCCTGGTTCATGATGCGATCCATGACGGCGCCGACGCCGGCGAGGATGACATCCGGCGTCATCGAGGGTGAAGTCTTGGTGAGCGGACCGGTGCGTTCCGGCAGCGCGGCCTGGGTCTCGTCGATTTCGTCGATGAGGTTCGCGAGGTTCACCCCGGTCTTCGTCTCCGCGTAGGCCTCGACGGGCACGCGGCGCTGCATGGCTTCCTCGGCTTCACTCGTGCCGTAGAGACGGTCGATGCGATCGATCGTCGATTCGAGTGTGTTCACGGGCGGTTCGTTCGGGGCCATCTGAGGTTCCTTGTCTACGTTTTCTCGTGTCGTCGATCCGGAAACGGGCTCACCGGTCGGGAAGTCTAGCACTTTGCTTTCCACCGGCTCAGCTTCGGGCGGGCCGAGCGCGATGTCCGGATGCCGGGCGATCAGCGACATCACCGGCTCGTCGAGATAGCGCGCCGCGAAGCCGCGCTCGATGAGCAGGAAGGCGCCGATCGCCGCCTGGGCAGGGTCCGTCGCACACACGACGTAGGGTTGGTCGCGGTGCAGGCGTCCGTATTGAATGCGGAGCACGTTCAGCGGCAGGTTGCGGCTGTTGCGCAGCGTGTTCCGGGCATAGTCCTCGGGATAGCGCATGTCGAGCCAGCGCGCCTCGCCTTCCGCCGCCGCCGCGATCGCCGCTTCACCGCTCAGGCCCTGCAACAGGGGCTTGCGGATCAGGACGTCGAAATCGAGCTTGTGCATGCGCATGAGCCGGCCGTCGGAGAGCATGGTGACGGTGGCATTGCGCGGCTGGCCGGAGATCAGCGCGTCCTCGCCGAAGGCTTCGCCCGGGCCGAGATCCGCGAGGTGGATGCCGCTCTTGCGATCGATGTCGCGCGTGACCTCGCAGGAGCCCTGTTCGATGATGTAGAAGTAATCGCCCGGCGAGCCCTGCTTCACGATGACGTCGTCGTGGCTCACGGCGATCTCCTCGAGGGCCGTGAACACGCGCTGGATGTTCGTCGCCGGCAGCGCCGCGAAGAGCGGCGACTGCAGCATGCGGATCATCCAGTTCGAGGAAACTTCCGCCGCGATCTCGCTGACCTCGAGCTCCTTCGCGCCGGCCGCGCCGGGATTCTGTTCGACCGCGCGTTCGACTTCGTCGCGGCGGAAGCGCGCGACCGTGCAATGGCTGAGCGCGCGCACGGTGTGCTGCTTGCGGCCCGGTGCGTCGATCGCCCGGTGGCCGGCCCGGCTCGCCGCCGACACCTGGTGGACGACCTTGCCGTTCCACAGCAGTTCCGCTTCGCCGTCGAGCAGGTAGTGGACGTAATCGTCCTTCTGACCCTGGGTGTAGATGATTTCCCCGGCGAGCACCGGCAAGACCTCGGCCGCCTCGATCAGCGTGCGCTGGACTTCCGGGATCAGGCGATTGATGGGAACCAGGGCGCGTAGCGCGCCGTCCCGGTCCAGGCGTTTCGACATTGCAGATCCTTCTCCTCCGTCACCCCGGGCCGGGCGCGACGGCGCAAGTGGCTGGTGCCGTTTCTTCTTGCTTTGCATGAACTATAAGGCCTGAGTTCCTGTTCGCTCAAGGCAAGGCAATTCGCTCAACAATGCTTTGCGCGACGGGAACCGCTTCGGTTCAGAGCGCCGCCTTCAGTGGAAATCCCGCGACTCCGTGCTGAGCCGGCCGAGCAGTCCGGAGTAGTCGAAGAGCCGGCGCGCGACGACGTGCACGACCTCGCCGTCGCGCTGCACTTCGCCGGCCGCGCCCATCAACCGGGCCCCGAGCAGCTCGCGGCGCTGGCTGTCGACGAGGCTCGACCAGACGATGAGATTGATGCTGCCCGTCTCGTCCTCGAGCGTGACGAAGACGACGCCCGTCGCCGTGCCCGGCCGCTGGCGGGTGATGACGAGGCCGGCCGTGCGCACCGCCGTGCCGTGCGCGCTCGCGGCGATGTCGGCCGCGGACAGGCAGCGCAGCCGGGCGAGCCGCCGCCGGAGCAACGCGAGCGGATGGCGGCCGGTCGAGAGGCCGAGGCGCGCGTAGTCGGCGACGATGTTCTCGCCTTCGCGCGGCACGCGTAAGAGCGGCGTCGCCTCGCGCACTTCCGCCGGTCCGAGCACGGGCAGCGCGGCCTCGACGCCGAGCGCGGCCCACGCCGCCTGGTGGCGATCGCCGGCGAGCCCGGCGAGCGCGCCGCCCTCGGCGAGGAGCTTGATCGCGCCGCGATCGAGCGCCGCACGGCGTGCGAGATCCGCCGTGCTCGTGTAGGGCTGCGTCGCGCGCGCCGCGACGAGCCGGGCCGCCGCCGCTGCGGGAAAACCCTTCACCAGCCCGAGACCGAGCCGGAGCGCCGGCCCGTCCGCCGCGGGCTCGAGCGTCGAATCCCAGTCGCTCGCGCGGACGTCGACCGGCCGCACCTCGACGCCGTGCCGCCGCGCGTCCTGCACGAGCTGCGAGGGCGCGTAGAAGCCGAGCGGCTGGCTGTTCAGGAGCGCGCAGGTGAAGAGCGCCGGATGATGGCATTTGAACCACGACGAGAAGTAGGCGAGCAGCGCGAAGCTCGCGGCGTGCGACTCCGGGAAGCCGTATTCGCCGAAGCCCTGGATCTGGTTGAAGATGCGCTCCGCGAACTCCTCCGTGTAGCCGCGCGTGCGCATGCCGGTGAGCAGCTTCTCGCGGAAGGGTTCGAGCGCGCCGCCCTTCTTCCAGCGCGCCATCGAACGCCGCAGGTGATCGGCCTCGCCCGGCGTGAAACCCGCCGCGACCATCGCGAGCTTGATCACCTGCTCCTGGAACAGCGGCACGCCGAGCGTGCGTTCGAGCACGCCGCGCACCTCCTCGCTCGGATAGCTCACGTCCTCCTCGCCGTGACGCCGGCGCAGATAGGGATGGACCATCTCGCCCTGGATCGGTCCCGGCCGGATGATCGCGACCTCGATGACGAGATCGTAGTAACAGGCCGGGCGCAGCCGCGGCAGCATCGCCATCTGCGCGCGCGATTCGATCTGGAAGACGCCGACCGTGTCGGCGCGTTGGATCATGGCGTAGGTCGGACGATCGTCGGGCGGGATTTGATCGAGCGTGAACGGGCGGCCGAGCTGCCCGGCATGCAGATCGCAGGCGCGGCGCAGCGCGCTCAACATGCCGAGGCAGAGGCAATCGACCTTGAGCAAACCGAGCGTATCCAGATCGTCCTTGTCCCACTGGATGACGGTGCGCTCCGGCATCGCGGCGTTCTCGATCGGCACGATCGCCTCGAGCGCGCCGTCGGCGATGACGAAACCGCCGACGTGCTGCGAGAGATGGCGCGGAAAGCCGACGAGCGCGACGACGAGCGCGACGAGCCGCCGCACGAGCGGCTGCGCGGGATCGAAGCCCGCTTCGCGCAGACGCGCCGGGATCTCGGAGCGGTCGTCCCACCAATAGACGTTCTTCGCGAGCCTGTCGACCTGCTCGAGGCTGAAGCCGAGCGCCTTGCCGACGTCACGCAGCGCGCTGCGCGGCTTGTAGGTGATGACGGTCGCGGCGAGCGCGGCACGATGCCGGCCGTATTTCGCATAGACGTACTGGATCACCTCCTCGCGCCGCTCGTGCTCGAAATCGACGTCGATGTCCGGCGGCTCGTTGCGCTCGCGCGAGAGGAAGCGTTCGAACAGCATCTGCATGCGCGCCGGATCGACCTCGGTGATGCCGAGACAGAAGCACACCGCCGAGTTCGCGGCCGAGCCGCGGCCCTGGCAGAGGATGCCGCGGCTGCGCGCGAAGGCCACGATGTCGTGGACGGTGAGGAAGAAGGCCTCGTAGCCGAGCTCGGCGATGAGCGCGAGCTCGTGCTCGATCTGCGCGCGCACCGCGGCCGAGACGCCCCGCGGCCAGCGTCGGGCCATGCCGCGTTCCGTGAGCGTGCGCAGCCAGGCCGTCGGCGTCTTGCCGGCGGGGACGATTTCGCGCGGATATTCGTAGCGGAGCTCCGCGAGCGTGAAGCGGCAGCGCGCAGCGATGCGCACGCTCTCCTCCAGCAGCCGCGGCGGATAGAGCCGCGCGAGATGCGGACGCGGGCGCAGATGACGCTCGCCGTTCGGGAAGACGAGCGCTGCCGCCTCCTCGAGCGTGCGCCCCTCGCGGATCGCCGTCAGCACGTCGGCGAGCGGCCGGCGCGCGCGCTCGTGCATGTGCACGCCGCCGCAGGCGACGAGCGGCAGGCCCGCGTCCGCACCGAGACGTTCGAAGCAGGCGAGCCGGGTGCGATCGCCGCCGTCGAGCAGCCTGCTGAAACCGATCCACGCCCGCTCCGGGAAGCGCGCCGCGAGCCACGCGGCATCGGCCGGCGCGGGCACGGCGTCGGGCATCCACAGCACGAGCACGTGGTCGAGCACGTCGAGATCCGCGCGCGTCAGACGATAGCTGCCCTTCTCTGCGCGTCGTCTCCCGCGCGTGACGAGCCGCGAGAGCTCGGCATAGGCCGCGGCATCGGGCGCGAGCAGGACGAGCGTAAGTCCGTCCTCGAGCCGGAGCTCGGTGCCGATGACGAGCGGCAGCCCGACTTCCTGCGCCGCGACGTGCGCCCGCACGACGCCCGCGAGCGAGCACTCGTCCGTCAGCGCGAGCGCGCGATAGCCGAGCGCGTGGGCGCTGCGGACGAGCTCCTCGGGGTGCGAGGCACCGCGCAGGAAACTGAAGTTGCTGAGGCAATACAATTCGGCATAGGCCGGGACGGCGCGGGCATTCATGAGTCTCCATGGGCATCGGGCGTTATCTGTATATCCATACAGTAGACCGCCGCCCGCGGGCCTTCAAGAAGCGCCGCGTGCCGGCCGACACCACGAGAGCATCCCCGCGGAGGCCGCCGCCATGTCGAGACACCCGATACTCCTCTTTCCCCTGCTCCTCGCGGCCGCGCTGCCGGCCGCGGCCGAGCTCGATGCCGATCAGCTCGCGCTCGCCGCTCAGCAGTTCGCCGTCGATCGCGCCCATGATGCGCGCCGCCTGCTCGTCGGCCCGCAGCAGCCGCACGTCGCGCCGATCGCGGCGACCGAGACCTGCGAATCGCTGTACGCGCGCCGGCTCGAGATCATGCGGGCACAACTGAACCACCGGCCCACGTTCTACAACGACCCGCGGAATTCGTTCGCCATCGTCGTCGGCACGATCTTCGAGCCGGCCTATTTCACGCTCGCCTACACCGGCCTCACCGGCTACACGGACCGCCTGCACAAGACCGAGATGACGGCCGAGCTCGACGCGCTCCGCTACGCCTCGGCCGAGCGTCACTGCTTCGTCTACTGACCGCCTCCCGCGGCGGCGCCCGGCATGGCCAGGGCGCCGTCACGGGGTTATCATGCGCCCCTCCGCCGCGCCCGCCGCGGCACGTGTAAACCCTCAATCGGCAACGGAATACCATGTTCGAAACCCTCAAAGCGCTAGCCCCGGATCCCATCCTGGGCCTCATGGCCGCGTATCGCGCGGACCCGAATCCGAAGAAAGTCGACCTCGGCGTCGGCGTCTACAAGGACGAGACCGGCAACACGCCGATCCTCGAGACGGTGAAACAGGGTGAGGCCCTGTATCGCGCGGCGGAGACGAGCAAGACCTACGTCGGCCCGCCCGGCGATCCGGATTTCGATCGCGGCATGGAGCAGCTCATCTTCGGGGCCGATCATCCGGCGCTGACCGGGGATCGCCTGCGCACGGTGCAGGCACCGGGTGGCTGCGGCGCGCTGCGCGTCGCCGCCGCGACGCTGAATCGCGCGGCGCCGGGTGCGGCGATCTGGGTGCCGGATCCGACGTGGGCGAACCACGTGCCGCTGCTCGGCGACGCGGGGCTCACGATCAAGACCTATCCGTACTACGACGGCGCGACGCAGGGCCTCAAGGGCGAAGAGATGCTCGCGACGTTCAAGCAGTTGAAGGCCGGCGACCTCGTGCTGCTGCACGGCTGCTGCCACAACCCCTGCGGCGTCGATCTCTCGCCCGAGCACTGGGACGCGGTCGCGGCACTCGCCGTCGAGCGCGGCTTCACGCCGTTCGTGGACCTCGCCTACCTCGGCCTCGGCAACGGCCTCGAGCAGGATGCCTACGGCGTGCGCAAGCTCGCCGCGACCGTGCCGGAGATGATCCTCGCGAGCTCCTGCTCGAAGAACTTCGGCCTCTACCGCGAACGCGTCGGCGCGCTGACCGTGCTCGGCCGCAATACCGCCGAGGCCGAGATCGCCTGGGGCCAGGTGCAGAACGTCGCGCGCGGCATCTACTCCATGCCGCCGAACTACGGCGGCGCGATCGTCGGGCGCATCCTGAACGACGCGAAGCTCTCCGCGGCGTGGCGCGAGGAGCTCGCCGCGATGCGCGATCGCATCAACGGTCTGCGCGATCAGCTCACGCAGAAATTCGCGGCGAAAGTCGGCTCGAACCGCTTCGACTTCATCCGCCGCCAGCTCGGCATGTTCTCGTTCCTGGGACTCGGCAAGGAGCAGGTCGCGACGCTGAAGGGGCGCTACAGCATCTACATGGTGGACTCGAGCCGCATCAACGTCGCCGGCGTGAACAGCAAGAACATTGACTACTTCGTCGACGCGGTCTGCTCGGTGCTCTGAGCACCGCTACGCGCTACTCCTCCTTTCGCTACTGACGATCGGGGCGGCCGAGGCCGCCCCGCATCGCGATCGCAATCCGCTCGCGAGCAACGGCACGGTCGACGACCTGCCGCTCGCTTCGTGGGTGCGGCTCCACGTCCAGGAGGATGGCGACGCCGTCCGCTTCCCGCGTCAGGCGCATGCCGGCGCGGCCTTCGACACGCGGCGCGGCCGCCTCGTGCTGTTCGGCAGCGATACGCACGGCGAGGACTGGACGAACGCCCCGCTGTACTTCGATCCGGAGACGCGCCGCTGGTCCCGCCCCTACGCGAACGATCCGCCGTCGACGTATCGCGTGAACGCAGCGGGCCAAGCCGTCACGGGCCCGGCGGACGATCCCCATCCCTGGGCCATGCACACCTACGGTCTCGTCGCCTACGATCCCGGCCGCGACCGGCTCGTCGTCGCGTCCACGCCCGAGCATCTCGAGCCGGGCCGCTTCACGAACGCGCTCGCCGAGGTGTGGCCGAAAGTGCAGAGGCATCCGACCTGGCTGCTCGATTTCGCGAGCGGGCGCTGGCAACCGCTCGCGGGCGATCCGATCGATCTCTTTCCCTATGCCGCGGCCTTCGACACCAACCGCGGCGTGCTCGTCGGCTGGCGCGACGACGGCGTCTTCGAGCTCTCCTTCGACCCGCCGCGCTGGCAGAAGCGCGCCGGGCCCGGGCTCACGGGATATCACAACGCGCTCGTCTACGATGCGCGGCACGAGGTCGTGCTGATGTTCGGCGCAAGCGGGGGCAGCGACGAGGTCGTCGTCTACGATCCGCGCGCTGCCTCGATCCGCCGCCAGCCCACGCCCGGCATCCGCCCACCGCAAGGCGAGCACGTGCCGCTCGCGTTCCATCCGCGGCTCGGCCGCATGGTCGCGCTCCTCGATCACCCGCGCGGCAGGGACACGAGCGCCGAGACCTGGCTCTACGATTACTACCAGGACGCCTGGGAGCAGGTGCCGAGCGCGACGCTGCCGTTCGCGCTCGGCATGAACTACGACCTCGTCTACGACCCGCGCCACGATGCGCTGTATCTCGTCACCGAAGGGGCGGATGCGAAGACGGCGGTGTGGGCGTTGCGGTTGTAGGATCGCTGCAACCCGGCGCAGGCGCCGCAGATCGAACCGGACGCAGCGGGCCCGACACGCTGTCGTCCCGGCGCAGGCCGGGACCCAGTTCGTCGAATCAAGCAGAGCCATAGGATGCATTGACGAAGGAAATGCATCAGCGGCGTCGGCCCGCGGTACCGCATTCCAAGCCGGATGATGGGTTTCCTTCGTCAACCCATCCTATGAAGCCTGCACTTGCCGGAGGTCGCCGACTGGGTCCCCGCCTGCGCGGGGACGACGCTGCGGGGGCAGATTTTGCGTACGTGCCGAAGCTCCGGCCCATCACGCGATCGACGTGCCGCCCGCGTGGCTTGCGGTTGGTCCGGGCGAACGTCCGATTGCACCTCCGCGACGGCACGGCGGCGGCTGAGACTAACGTCCGATTACGCCTGCGGCTAATCGGACCTACTGGGGTGCGTGTTCGTCGAGGCCGTAGCGCAGCGCGAATCGCACGAGGTCCGCGGTGCCGTGGAGGCCGAGCTTCTGCAGGACGTGGGCGCGATGCGTGCTCACGGTCTTCACGCTCAAGCCGAGATCGTACGCGATTTCCGTCGTGCTGAAGCCGCGCACGATGAGCTGGAAGACCTGGAACTCGCGATCGGAGAGATCCTCGGGCGTCAAGTTCACGCGATTGCGCTGCATCTCGCGGTTCAGCATCTGACCGACGAGCGGCGTGATGTAGGTGCCGCCGCCGGCCGTCGTGCGGATCGCCTCGATGATGTCCTCGGGCGAGCTCTTCTTCGTGAGATAACCGACCGCACCGGCACGCAGCGCGCGCACCGCGTACTGATCCTCCGGGAAGCGCGTATAGAGCAGGACCGGCAGCCCGGGATGCCGCTCGACGATGCACTTCAACACGTCGATGCCGTGCTTGCCCGGAATCGAGATGTCGAGCACCACGACGTCGAACCGGCTTTCCGCGAGCAGTTCGAGTGCCTGCTCGCCCTCGCCGGCCTCGGCGAGGATCTGAATGTCCGGCGCGTCCACGAAGGCCATCTCCAGGCCCATGCGTATCAAGGGGTGGTCATCGACCACGAGCACTCCAATCATAAGATCCCCGACTAGTTGTTCGTATTGTTGCGAGGCAGGGTGACGCGCACGCGGGTGCCACCCAAGGGTCCCGAATCCATGACGACCTGTCCTCCCAGGCGCGTCACGCGTTCAGTCATGCCGCGGATCCCGAATCCGTTCGGCCGCCGGCCCGGGGTGTGCCCGAGACCGCGCCCGTCGTCCGCCACGTCGAGCTCGATGTTCGCCCCCCGCGCCGCGAGCACGACGTGCACCTGCCGGGCCCGGGCGTGCTTCGCGACGTTCGTGAGGCTCTCCTGCAGACAGCGGAACAGCGCGACGGCGGCCTGCGGTTCCACCTCGAGCTCCTTCTTCGGAAGCTCGCTCTCGCAGCGGATTTTCGTGCGGTCCGCGAATTTCGAACAGTACCAGTCGACCGTGGCCGCAATCCCGAGGTAGGTCAACATCTGCGGCTGCAGGCCGTCGACGATGTGATCGAGCGATTCCGAGGCAGTCGCGAGCATGCCGCGCATCTGGGCAATGACCTCGGCCGCCTCCGGCGAGGCCGGCGCGGCGAGATTCGTCAGCCGGTGCACGGCGAGATGCAGCGCGGTCAGCACCGCTCCGAACTCGTCATGCACTTCGCGCGCGATGCGGCCGCGCTCGTCCTCCTGCACTTCCTGCAAGTGATGATAGAGCTGGCGCATCTCACGATGCGACTCCGCGAGCGCTTCTTCGTACTGCCGGCGCTCCGTCACGTCCTGGACGGTACCGAGCAGCGCGACCGGCACGCCGTCGGCGTCGCGCAGCACTTCCGCGACGGAATGGACGATGCGTTGCGCGCCATCCGCACGGTCGATCCGCAACTCGAGATCGAGCGCCGCACCGCCCGAAATCATCGCGCCCGCCGCCGCGTCGATCTGCTCGCGATCCGCGGGGCTCATCATCGCCCGCAGATCGCGCAGCCGGTACGGGCCCGCTGCCGGATCGAGGCCGAAGATCCGGCACGCCCCGTCGGAGACGACCTGCTGGCCGTCGAGGAGATCGATCTCCCAACTGCCGACGCGCGCGATCTCCTGGGCCTGGGCGAGACGCTTCTCGCTGCGGCGCAGAGCATCCTCGGCGCGTTTGCGATCCGTGATGTCGTAGATCGTGCCCGTCATGCCGATCGGCGTGCCGTCGGGCGCGCGCCGCAGCTCACCGACCGAGTGCACGACCCGCACCTCGCCGTCCCGCGGCACGATGCGATAGTCGATCGTGAAATCCCGGGCCGCATCGAGGCTCGCGAGCGTCGCGCGCTGCACGGGCTCGAGATCGTCCGGATGCACGAACTGCCAGTAGGCGTCGAGCGAGGGGCTGAACTCGTCCGGCGCGACGCCGAACATGCGGTACGTCTCCGCCGACCAGCGGATCGCGCCGCTCGCGATGTCCCAGGCCCAGCTCCCGAAATGCGCGATGCGCTGCGCTTCGGCGAGCTCGGCCTCGCTCTCGCGCAGACGATCGTCGGCAAGCTTGCGATCCGTGATGTCCTGCACCGTGCCGACTATCCGCATCGCGCGGCCGTCCGGCGCGCGCGCGATTTCGGCCATCGAGTGCACGTAGCGCCGGCCGCCCGCGGTGCGCAGCCAGTACTCCTCGCTATAGGGCTCGCCGGTTTCCATCGTGCGCGCGAGCGCGGCCCGGACGCGCGGCACGGCCGCCGGCTCGATGTAATCCATGAACGCCTGGAGCGTCGTGTCGATCTCGTGCCGCGGCACGCCGAGCAGGCGGCAGACCTCCTCCGAGCGCCAGACCGTGCCCTTCACGAGGTCGTGCTCCCAACTGCCGGTGCGCGCGATCCGCTGCGCCATGGCGAGCTGCGCGGCCTGCCGCGCGAATGCGAGCTCCTGCTGCTTGCGCTCGGTGCTGTCCTTCGAGATGCTGATGATGCCGACCATCTCGCCGGTGGTGTCGAAGAACGGCGCCTTCGTCGTGAGATAGATGCGCGCGCTGTCGACGGCCGCGCCCGTGACTTCGTAGGTGATCGGCGCGCGGCTCTGGATCACGTCGAGATCCGCGGCAAGCATGCGGCGCGCGGCTTCCGCCCCGAACAGCGCGTCGGCCTTGCGGCCGAGGACCTGCGCGGCGCCCACTTCGAACATGCGTTCGGCGGCCGCGTTGAAGACGAGGTAGCGGCTGTCGAGATCCTTGATGAACACCGCTTCGGAGATGCTCTTGATGACGGAGTCGAGCATGCCGCGGCTCTCGAGCAAGGCGCGGTGGGTCGCGTAATGGGCGGCGATTTCGTCCTGCAGGCGCGCCGCGAGCTCCTCGGCACGGCGCTCGCGCGCGCGCTGCCGCGCGGTTGCCCCCGTGCGGCGCGGTCCCGCCCGTCGCAATCTCAGCGGACGTTCGTCTTCCTTGTTGCCTTGACCATCGAGCATGCGATGTTCCGATCCCCTGCAGCGGACGCGGCTGACGGTCGGAGCGCCGTCTTCACCACGTCGATCCCTTTCCCACACGGTATGCGATGGCCCGAGTATAGGACTTTCATCCGGGCCTGGAACGGCCGTCGCGAGCCGGCCGTTCCGCCTCTCAACAATTGCTCACGATCCCCCGGCCCCCGCGACGCGCCGCAGGAACGGCAACACGGCCGCCGCGACGGCCTCGGGATGGTCCGCGAACGGCCAGTGCCCGCTGTCTTCGAGCAGCACGACTTCGGCACGCGGAAACGTCTCGCGCTGGAGTCCGGCATGACGCACCGGCAGATACGGATCGCGCGCGCCCCACACGACGAGCGCCGGCAGATCGTGCGGGCGGAGTGCCGCCTGCGCCGCGTTCGCGAGCGCATCGACGTCGCCCGTCGCGCGATAGAGCCGGAGCACCGCGCGCCGCGTGCCGGCGTCGTAGGTCTCGAACATGCGCTCGACGAAACCCGGCGGCAACCCGCGCGGATTGCCGTGGCGGAGCAGCAGGCGGAACGCCGGCAGCGTCGCCGTCGCCTGGAACAATTCGCCGAGCAGCGGCGTGCGCCAGATGCGCGCGAGATAGTGCCAACGATAACCGGCGAGGATGCCGGTGTTGATCAACGTGACGCTGGCGACGCGCTCCGGATGCGCTGCCGCCCAGGCGAGCCCCCACGGGCCGCCGAAATCGTGCAGCACGAGATGCGCACGTGCGATGCCGAGCGTCGCGAGCAGCGTATCGAGATGCCGCGCGTAGCCCGCGACCGTGTAATCGAAACCGGCAGGCTTGTCGGCATGGCCGAAGCCCGGCATGTCGGGCGCGACGGCCCGCACGAAGTCCCCGGCCGCGCCGACGAGCGGCGCCCATTCCGCGCCGCAGCCGGGATTGCCGTGGACGAAGACGACGGCCTCCGCGCCCGCGCCGCCGGCCTCGCAGAGCGGGCCCGCGAGGCCCGCACACTGCCAGCGACCGTGGCGCACGTCCGCCATCGCGCGCCTCGCCGGGCTAGATCTGCGGCCGCACGCCGCGCCACGGCCGCGCCTTCTCGAACGCGGCAGCGATGCGGAAGACCGTCGGATCGTCGAACGTGCGCCCGACGATCTGCAGGCCCGTCGGCATGCCCGTCTCGCCGAAGCCGCTCGGAATGCTCGCGACCGGATTCCACGCCATCATGTTGAACGGATAAGTCATGGCCCAGCCGAGATAGGCGTAGGCCGGCTTGCCGTTGATCTTGAAGTCGGTGGCGAGATCGTCGTGATCCGCGGGCAGCGAAGAGACCGCCGTCGTCGGGCAGATCAGCGCATCGCACTTCTCGAGAATCGGCCCGAGCCGCTCGTACATCCAGCCGCGCACGACATTGCCGTCGTAGAACTTCGGTGCCGAATGCCGCGCCCCGTCGTCCAGGATCTTCACGACGTGGGGCGACATCTGCCAGCGCCACTGCGGCAGCAGCGAGCCGCAGAGCGCCGCGAAGAGCCCTTCCCAGCGCGTCTTCCAGGCATCGAGCACGCGATAGTCCCAGCCGACGTTCACCTCTTCCACCGTCGCGCCGAGGCGCTTCAGCGCACGCGCCGCTTCGAGCGTGTTCTTGCGTACGTCCGGTGCGATCTCGAAATAGCCGAGGTCGTAGGACAGCGCGATCTTCATGCCGCGGATGTTCGGGAACGTCTCGGGCAGGACGACTTTCTCGCGCAGCGAGCATTGATCGACGACATGCTGCCCGGACATCACGTTCTGCATCAGCGCCGCATCGGCGACGCTGCGCACGATCGGCCCGTAGTGCAGCAGATTCTCGAGCGGATGCTCGTGGTCGAGCGGATTGCGGCCGAACGGCGGCTTGAAACCGAACACGCCGTTGATCGACGACGGGATGCGGACCGAGCCGCCGCCGTCCGTGCCGTCCGCGATCGTCGTCATGCCGGCCGCGACCGCCGCGCCCGCACCGCCCGAGGAACCACCGGGCGTGCATTCCGGATTCCAGGGATTGCGCGAGATGCCCCACAGCGGGCTCTTCGTGATGCCGGAATGCGCGAACTCGGGCGTGGTCGTCCGCGAGAGCAGGATCGCGCCGGCTTTCATCAGGCGATCGACCGTCGGCGCACTGTGCGGTGCGACGTAATGCTCGAAGGCCTTCGAGCCGAACGTCGTGCGCTCGCCCTTCACGGGATGGAAATCCTTGATCGCGACCGGCACGCCTTCGAGCGGGCGGAGATTCGCGCCGCGCGAGCGCTGGTATTTCGCCTCGGCGCGCTTCGCGTCCGCGAGCGCCTGCTCGGCCTTCAGATCCGTCAGCACGTTGAGCGTCGGATTGACGGCCTTGCTGCGTGCGATCAGCGCCGAGACGAGCTCGACGGGCGAGAGCGATTTGTCCTTGAATCGCGCGACGGCCTCCGTGGCCGTGAGATAGCAGAGATCGAGATCCGCTTGCTTCATCTTCCCCTCCCCCATGCGTGACGATTGATCGCGGCGAGGGCCGCTCCCCGATCACTGCCGGGAAGCACGAGCCTGCCGCGAGAGACGTGAGACAGCCGCTAGCCTCGCATCGGGTCGCGAGGCGATCAAGCGCCGGAGCGCGATCAGATCAGCTTCTGGAAATCGAAATACGCCTTGCGCCAGCGCGTGATCGTGACTTTCGCGAAGAGTCCGGCCTTCGTGAAGGGATCGTTCGCGATGTAGTCCTCGGCGCTCTGGCGATCCTCGACGTCGAGGATGATGAGCCCGCCCGTGCCGCCGGTCCCGTCGTCCTCGATGAGCCCGCCCGCGGCGAGCAGTTTGTCCAGGAATCCGTCGATGTATTCCAGGTGCGCGGCACGCGTCGCCTGACGCAGTGCGAGAGAATCGGGCTTGTCCTCGGTGAGGATCACGAAGGGCATGGCGTCTCCTTGTCGGTGAACGGCGCGCGGTTTCACGCACCGGGCGGCCATCGTATCATGCGGTCATTCACCGACCAGCCACGCAGGACACCATGTCAGAGCGCACGACACCCGTCCGCCCGCGCCACGCCGCGAGCCTCGTCATCCATCGCCGGAACGGCAACCGCCACGAGGTCGTGATGGGCCGGCGCAGCGACAAGGCGCGCTTCAAACCGGGCGTCTACGTCTTCCCCGGCGGCATGCTCGAGACCGCGGATTTCAAAGCGCGCCCCGCGACCGCGCTCCATCCCGCGATTACGCCGAAGGTCGCCGTCGGCAATTCGCACGGCCGCGCGAACGCACTCGCGATGGCCGCAATCCGCGAGAGCATGGAGGAATGCGGCCTCGTCGCCGGCGTCCCCGGCGATGTCGGCCCGAACCCCGATCCAACCTGGCAGGCGATGCGCACCCTCGGGCTCGCGCCGGCGCTCGACAGACTCGTGTACCTCGGGCGGGCGATTACGCCTGCGGTGCAACCTATCCGCTTCCATGCGCGTTTCTTCGCGATCGATGCCGAGCACACGAGCGGGGAGCTCGGGGGCAGCGGCGAGCTTTCGGATCTGCGCTGGGTGGACATCGCGGAAGCGCAGCAGCTCGAAGTCATGTTCATCACGCAGCTCATTTTGAAGACGCTGCAGGAGCGGCTCGGTGGCGGGGAGGAGAAGGCTTTGTTTTTGAGTACGAGGTTGGGGAAGAGGTTGATTGCTTGGGAGTGAGGGGGTGGGGCAGATGCGGCTCCTAATCCAGCATCACCGCCGGAAAGCGGCGCCATCAATTGCGTTGCGATATCACCTCGGACATGCATGATTGGCCCAACCTTCTCACCTGTCGGATCTGTATTCGTAACTGGATTGGCGTTCGCATACAGATACGGATTCAAGCCGCCTTCTAATCCGCCTGAAGACTGTAACCATACATTCTACGACGAGAAGACTGCGACTAGTTTCAAATAGACAAACCCGAGATTCGCTAGGCCAAGCGAATAAAACGCTTCGCGCCAACCTAATTTGCCGCTGCGGAATGCTGTTAAGAGTAACCATCCAAGTACGGCCGTAACAAACAACCGCACACTACCCCAAATCATTTTGACCTGTGCAGGAGCATCGTTGCCAAATGTGGATAAAAGCTGAAGCGCTGAATAGAACGCTAGCCCGCCGAGTATCGTGTGAGCAATTTTCGCGACAGGCTCAGGGCCGAAGGACGCCAAAACTAGCGAAGAAAAAAGCGACACAAAGACCGCGACCGATTCACCCCGATGGAAGTGAGTGGGAAATGCGCCTGCAAGATACTCAATTCCAGGCGCGAGTCCTATTAGCTGAGTTATTACGAACACGGTAAAAATCATCAGCGCGAACCGAGAGCGAACTCTTAGCACCAGGACGTTCATTTATCACCGAACGTTCGTCGAATCGCGCGATCGAAATCGGGGCCGTTCGTAAAAGGCCCCAACGGAAATGAATCAAATGGGGATTCAGTATCGTGTGTGAACGGCGCGAAATGTGGGACAGGGTTGTATTCATCGCCTCCTTCTTGGCCGATACAGTACTCACCGTGCCCGGGTCCATTCACGGATTTTTGTTCCTTAGTATCGTCACGACGACATGAATACTGACACCACTTCCTCCCAGATTTGTCGTAGTTTTGTCCAGTATCCGGCGCACTACCGGTCGGGCCCCACGCCCGGCAACTACATTTATACAATCCAAGGGGATCGATCCAGCGCAGCGGATTATTCGCAACATACACGTACGGATTGATGCCGCCTTCTAATCCCCCTGATGCACGCACGCCGTACGCACAGGCGTTTTCCTGAAGGCCGTTCAACACTTGCCGCGTGAGAACGAAGACACACCTCCGGCAGCGACGATAATTTTCCCTGGAAGCACTTTCGCGCTCCGC
>JACQWY010000027.1 GCA_016209015.1 Gammaproteobacteria bacterium
AGTTCAGAGCTTCCTGCGGCACAGGGATGTGCCGCCGTGAACAGTGGCGTAAGCCATTGTTCACGGGAGGCCGGCAAGAACCACGCTTCTTGCCGGCCGCGCTCTGAAAAGTCCAGGATGGACTTATTCAGAGCTTCCCTAAGACCAGGTCCCGGCAGCTCGGGGATGGACCTTTGCTCAGACGCGCCTGAAGCGCGGCAGCGCGATCTCCGCGCTCACTTCCTCGAACACGAGCTCGACCGCCATGTCGAACGTCACGTCCTCGACCGGCCCGCCGGTATACGTCGAGATCATGCGCGGGCCTTCCGCGAGCTCGACGAGCAGCACGGCATAGGGCACGTCGTCCTTGAACGCCGGGCCCGGCGCGCGGTACACGACGCTGAAGGAATACACGGTCCCGCGACCGCACGCCGCTTCGTGCACGAGATCCCCGCCGCCGCAATGCCGGCAGAGCTGCTGCTGGTAGTACTGGACGTGGCCGCAGCGACGGCAGTGCTGCAGCAACAGTCTGCCCTCGCGCATGCCCTTCCAGAACGTCTGCGTGTCGCCGTCCGGTGCGGGCAGGGGCTTCTTCGCGGCTTCTTCGGGGGTGATCACAGCGCGTCCTCCGTACCGAGCACGATCGTCGCATTCGTCGCGAAGCCGGCGCCGAGCGCGTGCACGACGCCGAGGTGCGCATCCGGCACCTGCCGCGCACCGCAGACCCCGCGCAACTGCTGGACGACTTCGTGGAAGTGGAACAGCGCACCGGGCATGCCGGAGTGCGCGAACGACAGCAATCCGCCGTGCGTGTTCACGGGGATCTTCCCGCCGTAAGTGATCTCGCGATCCGCGACGAACGGCCCGCCTTCACCCTTCGCGCAGAAACCGAGATCCTCGAGCATCATCACGAGCGTGCCCGTGAAGCAGTCGTAGACGCCGGCGACCTGCATGTCGTGGGCGCCGTATCCGGCCATCGCGTAGGCCTTGCGGCTCGATTCGACCGCGCCCGTCGTCGTCAGCGAGGGCATGAGGAAGAGGTGCTCGTGGGTATAGCACTCGCCGGCACCGAGGATATAGATCGGCGCCTCGATGCCGAGCGCTTTCGCGCGCTCCGCCGACACGAGCACGAAGGCCGCCGCGCCGTCGGAGATGAGCGAGCAGTCGAGCTTGCGGTAGGGCGTCGTGACCATGGGCGAGGCGAGGACGTCGTCGACCGTGATCGGCTTCGTCTGCTGCGCGCCGGGCGTGCGCGCGGCATGCTCGCGCATGATCACGGCCGCGGCCGCGAACTGTTCGGCGGTCGTGCCGTAGTCCTTCATGTGGCGGTGCGCGGTCATCGCGAACGTGTTCGCGACCGGGATCCCGAACGGCATCTCGTATTGCTGATCGCGGCTCTCGGTCATCGAGCGCAGCGCGAGATCAGGGGTGAGGCCGCTGAGCAGGCTGTCGCCGCCGACCACGAGCACGGCCTCCGCGAGACCGCCCGCGATCGCCGCCGCGCCCGTGCCGAACATCGTCGCGGCCGTCGCGCCCGAGACCTGCAGCGTGTTCGAGTACGTCGGGACGATACCCAGATACTCGCTCAGCGCGACGCTGAAGCGATGGAACGGCGAGGCGAAGGCATGGCTGCACAGTACGCCGTCGACGTCGCCCTTGCCGAGCCCGGCGTCGCGGATCGCCTGCAGGCTCGCGTCCGCGGCGAGCGCGAGCGGGCTCCGGCCCGGCACCCGGCCGACCGGCGAGAGGCCGATGCCGACGATGGCGACCTTGCCGCGGATGGAATCTTTGTGTGACGTCATCGGAGTGGACCCTCTCGACGGGAGCTCGCGTGCCTGCCCGCTGCCTGACGTGGCGAAGAATACCTCATGCGGCAGAGGCTCGTGGCCCGAGGCCGCGGCCCCATGCGGCGGATCAACGGGAAGGACCTCGATCATGACCGGGACGGCGACGCGCGACCGGCAGCCGACGGGCCGGCGACGATGAAACCCTACGGCGGGGTCAGCGGGCGCCGCGCCGGCACGGACGGCGTCTTGACCTGAGCCCGATCCGCCCGCACCCTGACCGGGCCGTCTGCATACGGGTTACCCGCCGACGCTCGCCGCGTCCGGATCGGGGGTGCGTCCTTGCTCGTCTCGGGAGGAAACCATGGCCTGGCGAATCGGCGTCGATACCGGCGGCACGTTCACGGATGTCGTGGCCGTCGACGAAACGACGGGGCGGCGCTACGTGCGCAAGACCTCGTCCACCCCGGACGATCCCGCGCGGGCGTTCACGCAGGGCATCGTCGAGCTGCTCGCCGAGGTCGGCGTCGGCGCCGGTAACGTGAGCTTCATCAGTCACGGCACGACGGTCGCGACGAATGCGATCCTCGAATCGCGCTACGCACGCCTGGGGCTCATCGTCACGCGCGGCTATCGCGAGATGCTCGAGGTCGGACGCCAGACCGTGCCCGGCGAGTTCGGCGACATCACGTGGTGGCTGAAGCCGCCGCGCGTCGTGCCGCTCGAGCTCGTGCGTGAAGTCGCAGGGCGTCTGAACTTCAAGGGCGAGGAATACGCGCCGCTCGACGAGGACGCGGTGCGCGCCGCCGCGCGCGAGTTCGAAGCGATGGGCATCGGCGCGATCGCGGTGTCCTTCCTGCATTCCTACCGCAATCCGGCGCACGAGCGGCGGGCGCGCGAGCTCATCCTCGAAGTCCATCCCGAGTGCTTCGTGTCGGTGTCCTCGGATCTGATCCGCGAATACCGCGAATACGAACGCACGCTCAGCACGTGTCTCAATTCGGGGCTCATGCCGCTCGTCACGCGTTATCTCGGGAGCCTGCAGGAGCGCGTCGGCCAGGCCGGGATCGAGGCCCGGCTCTACGTCATGAAATCGAGCGGCGGGATCATCCGCGCCTCGGAAATGGCGCCGCAGCCGATCGCGGCCGTGCTGTCCGGGCCGGCGGCGGGGATCGTCACGGCCTGCTATTACGGCAAGGCGGCGGGCCATCCGGATCTCATCACGATCGACATCGGCGGGACTTCGACGGACATCTGCCTCGTCGATCACGCCACACCGAACATGCTCACCGAGGGGCGCATCGACGTCTACGACATCAAGGCGCCGATGATCGACATGCACACCGTCGGCGCGGGCGGCGGCTCGATCGCCTGGCTCGCGGCGGGACGCAGTCTGCGCGTCGGGCCGCAGAGCGCGGGCGCGCAACCGGGCCCGGTCTGCTACAGCCGCGGCGGCACGGCGCCCGCGCTCACGGATGCGCACATCGTGCTCGGCCGCATCTCGCCGTACCTGCTCGGCGGCTCGATAACGCTCGACGCCGCCGCCGCGCGCCGCGCGATCGAGGAGCACATCGCGCGCCCGCTCGGCATCGGCGTCGAGGACGCGGCCATGGGCATCCTCGATCTCGCGACGAACAACATCGCGCAGGGCATCAACGTCGTGTCCGTGAAGCGCGGCCGCGATCCGCGGGACTACGCGCTCATGGCGTTCGGCGGGGCGGGCGGACTCAATGCCTGTCTGGTCGCGGAGTCGCTCGGGATCGGAACCGTGATTGCGCCGCCTTCACCCGGCGTGACTTCGGCCGAGGGCCTGCTCGCGACGAACGTGCGCTCGGATCGCGTCATCACCGACGTGCAGCGCGAGGACGCGCTCGACGTGCCGCGGCTCGTCCGCGAGTTCACGAGCGTGTACGCGCAGGTGCTCGACGATCTCGCGCGCGAAGGCTTCAGCGGCACGGAAACGGCGGTCGGCGGCTTCGCGGACATGCGCTACGCGGGCCAGGCCTACGAAGTGCGCGTGCCGATGCACGTCCGCGGCACGGCGCTCGACGAGGCTGCGATCCGCGAGGCGATGAAGGCCTTCCATCGCGCCCACGACGATCGCTTCGGCTACGAATACGAGGGCCGGCAGCCGGTCGAGATCGTGAACATCGGCGCCACCGGCTACGGCCTCTTCCCGCCGCTCGTCACGGCGCGCGAGGAACGGCGCGACTGTGCGTGGTCGACCGCACGCAAGGCGCTCCGGCGCGGCGTGTTCCGCGGCGCGGGTGAGGTGGAGCTTCCGATCTACGAGCGATCGCTCGCGCCGGTGGGCGTCGACGTCGACGGACCCTGTGTCATCGAGCAATACGACGCGACGCTCGTCGTCGAACCGGGCTGGCGGGCCGTCCTCGACGGCGGCGGCCAGATCATTCTCACTCATCGCCACCGGGAGGTCTGAACCATGGCTGATGGCAATCGCCGCGAGCCGGCAGAGCGCGCGCAGATCTTCGACGAGGCGCCGTATCTGACGTCCGCTTATGCACCGTTCCGCAAGTCCTGTTTCGTGCGGGACGACGAGCACTGGCCGCGTATCGAGGCGCTGAAGGACACGATCGACGGCGTCACGCTCGACGTCCTCGAATGGGCGCTCGAGGCCGCGATCGACGAGGGCGAGGCCGCGGTCGAGCGCACGGCGGTCTCGACGATCGTCCGCGAGCAGCACGACTACCGCGCCTCGTTGAACACGATCGACTGCAACTCGGTCACGCGCGTGTCCTGGGCGGCGACGGCCGATCCGATCCGCAACTACTACGCGCTCGATGAAATCGAGGAGGGCGACGTCTTCCTCTACAACGACATCCACGAATCGAGCGGCACGATCGGCCACCTGCCGGACTTCTGCGTCGTCGTGCCGATCTTCTCCGACGGCCGGCTGATCGCCTTCGCGCAATTGTTCGGCCACTGCAACGACGTCGGCGGCAAGATGTCCGGGAGCTGGTCGCTGACCGCGACGACGGTATTCGAGGAAGGCATCCAGGTGCCGCCGGTCAAGCTCTACGCGCGCGGCGTGCGCAATGCGGACGTCTGGAAGATCATCCTGCGCAACAGCCGCTATCCGGACGATCTCCGCGGCGACGTCGATGCCTTCGTCGGCGCGACGCGCATCATCCAGCGCCGCGTCGAGGAGCTCTGCCGGCGCTACGGCACGGACGTCGTCGAGGCCGGCTTCTACCGCATCATGGATCGCTGCGCGGAGATCGTGCGCGAGGACGCGCTGCCGCATTTCCCGGACGGCGAGTACGTCGGCGAGGACTTCCTGGAGACCGACGGCATCGATCTCGATCGGCCCGTGAAGCTGATGCTCACGATCCGCAAGGATCCGGAGAAGATCATCGTCGATTTCGCGGGCACGGATCCGCAGGTGCCGGGCCCGGTGAACTGGGTGATGGACGGCCGGCATTATTCGAAGTGGCTCGGCGGATTCGTGAAGGCGCAGGTGCCGGGCATGATCGTGAACGAGGGCATGACGCGCGTGTTCAAGGCCTATCTGCCGCCGCGCACGGTGCTGTCCGCGGAATATCCCGCAGCGGGTGCGGATCGCATGGACTGCATGCTGCGCATGCTCGGCGCCTATATGGCCGCGATGGCGAAGGCGACGGGCGGGCAGATGGTCGGCGATTCGCAGTGCATCCAGCTCTACGGCTTCTTCGGCAAGGACCTCGACGGCAAGGACTTCCTCTACCGCGAGATCTTCGGCGCAGGCTCCGGGGCGCGGCCGTTCGCGGACGGCACGGACACGGTCGATCTCGTGCCGCATTCGAAGAACCTGCCGAGCGAATTCATCGAGCAGCGCTTCCCCGTCATCGTGCACCGCGTCGGCATGTTCCCGGACTCCGGCGGACCGGGCGCGTTCCGCGGCGGCCTCGGTTATCTGAAGGACGTCGAGATCCTCGTCGACGGTCATTTCCTCACCGTCTCCTATCGCACGATCTTCTCCTGCTTCGGCGTGAACGGCGGCATGGCGGGCCGCTCGGGCGGGGCGATCGTCAATCCCGGGACGCCGCAGGCGCAGCAGATCTTCTTCAAGCGCGAAGCCGTGCCGGTCAGAGCCGGCGACATCGTGCGCATCCTCACGCCGGGCGGCGGCGGCTGGGGCGACCCGCTCGCACGCGTGCCGGAGCGGGTGCGGCTCGACGTGCAGCGCGGCCTCGTCTCGCTCGCGAGCGCGCGCGAGGACTACGGCGTCGAGATCGTCGCGGTCGAGGATCCGGGCCGGCGCTACGAAGTCGACCTGCCCGCCACGCAGGCCCTGCGCGCGGCACGCAAGGCGACGCGGCCGGCGCTCAAGATGATCAACCGCGGACCGCATGCCGAGAAGCTCATCCGCGAAGGGAAGATCACCGTCAGCGATTTCGACTATCCGGCGAACTTCGACGAGGCGGCGTATCTCGCGACGGCGGGTGCGGCATGAGCACGCTGATGGACCTGAGCGCCGTCGAGCAGGCGCGGCTGATCCGGAACGGCGAAGTATCCCCGCTCGAGATGGTGGAGGCGTCGATCCAGGCGATCGAAGCGCGCAATCCCGGGCTCAACGCCGTCGTGCTGAAGCGCTACGCGCGGGCACGGGACGAAGCCCGGCGTGTCGATCGCGCGGCGCCGTTCGCGGGCGTGCCGCTGCTCGTCAAGGATTTCCTCGCCGAGGTCGAGGGGACGCCGCTCACGGAAGGCTCGCGCTTCCTGCGCGGTTACGTCTCGCCCGCGGACAGCGAGCTCGTCGCGCGCTATCGCCGCGCCGGCTTCATCATCGTCGGCAAGACGAACACGCCGGAGTTCGCCTCGAAGCCGACGACGGAGCCCGAGCTCTTCGGCGCGACCGGCAATCCCTGGAATCCGGCGTACTCGGCCGGCGGTTCGTCCGGCGGCTCGGCCTCGGCCGTCGGCGCGCGCATGGCCGCGGCCGCGCATGCGAACGACGGCGGCGGCTCGATCCGCTGTCCGGCGGCGTGGTGCGGCGTCGTGGGGCTCAAACCGACGCGCGGCCGCAATCCGCTCGGCCCGGCCTACGGCGACATGGGCGCGGGCCTCATCTGCGAGCACGTCGTGACGCGCACGGTGCTCGACAGCGCGGCGATCCTCGATTGCACGGCGGGCCCGGATGCGGGCGCACCGTACTACGCGCCGGCGCACGGCGGTCCGTTCGCGGCCGAGATCGGCGTCGATCCCGGGCGCCTGCGGATCGGCTTCGGCGCGGCACCGGTATTCCGTGCCGAGGTGCATCCGGAGTGCGTGCGCGCCGTGCAGACGGTCGCGCAGCGCTGTGCGGCGCTCGGTCATCACGTCGAGGAAGCTTCACCCACGGCCGATGCCGGACGCTTCGGCGAAGTGTTCACGACGATCTGGCTCGCCATGGTGGCCTGGGCGATCCGCGACTGGGCGCGGCGCCTCGGCCGCACGCCGCGGCCGGAGGATTTCGAGCTCCACACCTGGAAGATGTTCACGCTCGACGAGACGCGGCGGCCCTCCGATCTGTTCCTCGCGATCCAGGACGTGCAGCGCATGGCGCGCGAGATCGCGCCGTTCTTCGCGACTTACGACGTCTGGCTCACGCCGACGACGACCCAGCCCCCGCAGCCGAACGGCTGGTTCGATTTCGATCCGGCGCATCCGAAGCAGGCGACGCAGCGCATCGGCGACGTGCCGAAATTCACGGCGCTCGCGAACATTACGGGCCAGCCCGCGATCAGCCTGCCGCTGCACTGGACGGCGGACGGTCTGCCCGTCGGCGTGCAGCTCACGGGACGCTATGGCGACGAGGCGACGATCCTGAAGCTCGCGGCGCAGCTCGAGGCGGAGATGCCGTGGATCGGGAGCGTACCCGCGGTAGTGCGCTGAGGGCGCCAGGGCGCGATCGTCGGGCCCGTGCGGCGGAGGGCGACGAGCCGCCGCGCCGGTGCCTGCACGCGGCCGCTGCCCGTCGCCGTCCTGCCCGCGGGCTGACGCTCAGAGCGCGCCGAGCGAGCGCTGCCGCCGTTCCATCATGCGCCAGATGAACGGCGTGAAGATCAATTGCATCGCAATCTCCATCCGCCCCCCGGGCACGACGATCGTGTTCGCGCGCGACATGAAGGAGTTGTGGATCATGTTCAGCAGGTACTGGAAGTCGATGCCCTTCGGCTCGGCGAAGCGGATGACGACCATGCTCTCGTCGGCGGCCGGGATGTCGCGCGCGATGAAGGGATTCGAGGTGTCGACGCAGGGCACGCGCTGGAAGTTCACGTGCGTCTGCGTGAACTGGGGGCAGATGTAGTGCACGTAGTCCGGCATGCGGCGCAGGATCGTGTCGGTCACGGCCTCGGTCGAGTAGCCGCGCTTCGACTTGTCGCGCCAGAGCTTCTGGATCCATTCGAGATTGATGACGGGCACGACGCCGATGAGGAGATCGGGATGCCGGGCGATGTTGATCTCCTCGGTCACGACCGCGCCGTGCAGCCCTTCGTAGAACATGAGATCACTGTCCTCCGGCACGCGCTCCCAGGGCGTGAACGTCCCCGGCTTCTGCCGGTGGGGCGCGGCCTCGTCGTCGTCGTGCAGGTATTTGCGGTAGCGCCCCGTGCCGGTCTCGCCGTAGGAGTGGAACAACTGCTCGAGCTCGGTGAATAGATTGTTCTCCGGCCCGAAATGACTGAAGTGGCGGTTGCCGTCGTGCTCGGCCTCGGCCTGCTTCAGCTTCATCTCCTCGCGATCGTAGCGGTGGAAGCTGTCGCCCTCGACGACGACGGCACGGACTTTCTCGCGGCGGAAGATCTGGTCGAAGGTGCGCGTGACGGACGTGGTTCCGGCCCCGGAGGAGCCGGTGATCGCGATGATCGGATGCTTGGCCGACATGATGGCGTTTCCTCTCTCCGGGCGTGGTCGGTGCCGGGGTGCTCAGGCGCGGAACAGGCTGCGTTCCGCGAACAGCGGACTGCCCGGATCCTTGGTGAGCGGCTCGTGGTGATAGCGCTCGATGCGTTCGACTTCGTGGCGTGAACCGAACACGAAGCCGATGCGCTGGTGCAGGCTCGACGGCGCGACGTTCAGGATCGCCTGGCGCCCGGTGCTCGCGAGCCCGCCGGCCTGCACGATCAGCATGCCGACGGGATTCGCTTCGTAGAGCAGCCTGAGGCGTCCCGGTTTCGCGGGATCCTTCGTGTCGCGCGGATACAGGAACACGCCGCCGCGCACGAGGATGCGGTGCGCCTCGGCGACGAGCGAGGCGATCCAGCGCATGTTGAAGTCCTTGCCGCGCGGTCCGGTCTGGCCGGCGAGACATTCGTTCACGTAGCGCGTGACGGGCGGCTCCCAGAAGCGGCTGTTCGAGGTGTTGATGGCGAATTCCCGGGTGTCGGCGGGGATGCGGATGTCCGGGTGCGTCAGCACGAATTCGCCGAGCTTCGGATTCAGCGTGAAGCCCGCGACGCCGTTGCCGACGGTCAGGACGAACATCGTGGCCGGGCCGTAGATCGCGTAACCCGCTGCGACCTGGGTCGCGCCCGGCTGCAGGAAATCCGCTTCCGTCACGTCGCGGCCGCTGTCGAGCACGTCCTGCGGTGCGCGCAGGATGGAGAAGATGCTGCCGACCGAGACGTTGACGTCCATGTTCCCCGAGCCGTCGAGCGGATCGAAGATCAGCAGGTATTTGCCGCGCGGATAGGAGGCCGGGATCTGGCGCGGCTCGGCCATTTCCTCGGAGGCCAGGCCGGCGAGGTGGCCGTTCCACTCGTTCATGCGGATGAAGATCTCGTTGCTCAGCACGTCGAGCGGCTTCTGCACCTCGCCCTGCACGTTGAGCCCGCCGCCGAGCGCATCGCCGAGCTCGCCGAATGCGACGATGCCGGCGATCGCCTTGCAGGCGATCGAGACGTCGAGGATGAGCCCGTTCAGCTCGCCGCTCGCCGCGGGGAAGCGCCGGCGTTCCTCGATGAGGTAGCGCGTCAGGGTCGAACGGTTCGATAGTGGCATGGCGGTTCCCTCAGGTCGGCCCGCCGCCGAACACGCGGCTGGCGCGGATGTCGGCGGCTTCGATGGTGCAGAGATCCTCTCGCGTCAGCGCGCGCTCGCGATCGGCGAACAGGCGGCTCGCCTGGCGCAGGCGCATGCGATCGAGCGCATTGCGCACGCTGCGGGCATTCGCGAAATGCGGGCGTTCGAGACGCCGCGTCAGGTATTCGCCGAACGTCGCGCGCGCGCCCTCGCCGAAGCGGTAGCTCATGTCCGCGAGCATCCTGTCGCCGATCGCGAGCAGTTCGCCGTGCGCGTAGTCCGGGAAATCGAGGTGGTGCGCGATGCGCGAGCTCAGGCCGGGATTCGAGGCGAAGAACGTGTCCATGCGGTCCTTGTAGCCGGCGAGGATGACGACGAGGTCGTCGCGCTGGTTCTCCATCACCTGCAGCAGGATTTCGATCGCCTCCTGGCCGTAGTCGCGCTCGTTTTCGGGGCGATAGAGATAATAGGCCTCGTCGATGAACAGCACGCCGCCCATCGCCTTGTTGAGCACTTCGCGGGTCTTCGGCGCGGTATGACCGATGTACTGGCCGACGAGATCGTCGCGCGTGACCGCGACGAGATGGCCTTTGCGAACGTAGCCGAGGCGATGGAGGATTTCCGCCATGCGCATCGCGACCGTCGTCTTGCCGGTGCCGGGATTGCCCGTGAAGCACATGTGCAGCGACGGTGCCTGCGCGGCGAGACCCTGGTTCGCGCGCAGCTTGTCGATGACGAGCAGCGCCGCGATGTCGCGGATGCGCTGCTTCACCGGCGCGAGGCCGATGAGCTCGCGATCGATGTCGTCGAGCACGGCTTCCACCATGCTCTCGGCGAGGACGTCCGCGACGCTGCGCGCGGGCGCGGCGGCGGCCGTCTCCGCAGCCGCATCCGGACCGCCCTTGCCCGCAGCCGCGATGAAGCCGGGGAGGGAATAGCTCATCGTCGCGTCCGCCCGCTCACGCCGCGCCGTAGCGTTCGCCTTCCGGCGCGTCGGACGCATAGCTGCGCGTCGTGTAGCGCATCGAGCGGCCGTCCGTCTCCTGGCGTTCGAGGTGGAAGCCCGGTTCCTTCGGCGGCCGGTTGACGATGAAGGACATCGCGATCGATTCCACGCCGCGCGTCGCGTCGAAGGCCAGCATGCGGATGTAGTGGGTCGGGAACACGCGGCGGCATTCCGCGAGCACCGCCATCACGCCGGCGGCATCGCGCAGATCGAACAGGGGCAGGCCGAACATCTCCCAGTAGGTGTTGCGCGGGTGAGGGTCGTCCGTGTACTCGACACTCCAGGCGTAGCCGCGCTCGAGCCCGTATTCGATCTGCAGCGAGATTTCCGCGTCCGTGAGATCGGGCAGGAAGCTGAACTGGCCCTGTGTGACGCGGCCGGTCGGGTTCGTCATCATGGTGTCGTCTCCTCTCGGTTCAGCGCGCGGTGGCGGGGGTGACGGCGTAGTCGCTGCTGTCCGTCGAGGTGTAGTTGAAGGACACGTCCTTCCAGGTCTCGAGGCCCTGGGCGAGCGGCGTGCAGAAGCGCGCGGCCTGCTGCAGGATCTCGGGACCTTCGGCGAGGATGTCGCGGCCTTCGTTGCGCGCCTTGACCATCGCCTCGAGCGCGACGCGGTTCGCGACCGCACCGGCCTGGATGCCGGCGGGGTGGCCGATCGTGCCGCCGCCGAACTGCAGGATCACGTCGTCGCCGAACAGCGCGAGCAACTGGTGCATCTGTCCGCAATGGATGCCGCCGCTCGCGACGGGCATCACCTTCTTCAGATCCGCCCAGTCCTGATCGAAGAACAGCCCGCGCTGCAGATCGGCGTGCGTGTAGCCGTCGCGGCAGATGTTGTAGTAACCCTGCACGGTCATCGGATCGCCTTCGAGCTTGCCGACCGCGGTGCCGGCGTGCAGGTGATCGCAGCCGGCGAGGCGCAGCCATTTCGCGATCACGCGGAAGGACACGCCGTGGTTCTTCTGGCGCGTGTAGGTGCCGTGCCCCGCGCGATGCATGTGCAGCAGCATGTCGTGCTTGCGGCACCAGTTCGACATGCTCTGGATCGCCGTCCAGCCGATCACGAGATCGACCATGATGACGACCGAGCCGAGCTCCTTCGCGAATTCCGCGCGCTCGTACATGTCTTCCATGGTCGCGGCCGTGACGTTGAGATAGCTGCCCTTCACTTCGCCGGTCGCCGCGGCCGCCTTGTTCACCGCGTCCATGACGTAGAGGAAGCGCTCGCGCCAGTGCATGAAGCTCTGGGAGTTGATGTTCTCGTCGTCCTTCAGGAAATCGAGTCCGCCCTTGAGCCCTTCGTAGACGACGCGGCCGTAGTTGCGGCCGGACAGCCCGAGCTTCGGCTTCGTCGTCGCGCCGAGCAGGGGCCGGCCGAACTTGTCGAGACGCTCGCGCTCGACGACGAGGCCGGTCGGCGGGCCCTTGAACGTCTTGACGTAGGCGGGCGGGATGCTGATGTCCTCGAGGCGCGCGGCCTTCAGCGGCTTGAAGCTGAAGACGTTGCCGATGAGGCTCGCCGTCATGTTCGAGATCGAGCCCTCTTCGAAGAGGATCAGATCGTAGGCGACCCAGGCGAAGTACTGGCCGGGCGTGGCGGGCACGGGCTCGATCTTGAAGGCCTTCGCGCGGTAGCTGTCGCAGGCGGTGAGACGGTCCGTCCACACCACGGTCCACGTCGCCGTGCTCGATTCGCCCGCGACGGCGGCGGCGGCCTCGACCGGGTCGACGCCGTCCTGGGGCGTGATCCGGAACAGGCAGACGGTGTCGGTCGCCTTCGGCACGTAGTCGGGCTGCCAATAGCCCATCTCGCGGTATTTCAGGACGCCCGCGCTGTAGCGCTTCTTCACGTCCCGGCTCGTGATGTCGGTGTCGTCCGTACGGACGCTGCGCTCGGCTGCGGTGTTCACGTTGGGTCCTCCCCTGGATGGCCGCGATTGACCTCGATGTCGGGCAACAGTACGCTCGCCGATAATTAAGCGTTAGTCACGATTCATTGATAGTTAGTTAATGTAAAGCTTATCTAATGAACATCACGTTCCGGCAGCTCAGGGTGTTCGAGGCGGTCGCCGAACGCGGCAGCATGAATCGCGCGGCGGCGGCCCTGCACCTCACGCCGCCCGCCGTCTCGATGCATATCAAGGAGATCGAGGCCCAGGTCGGACTGCCGCTGTTCGAGCGGCACGGCCGCCGGGTCTCGCTCTCGACGGCGGGCGAATACTTCCTCGTCCATGCCAAACGCCTGCTCGCGAATCTGAAGGAAGCGGACAACGCCATGGCGCGCTTCCGCAAGCTCGAGCGCGGCATGCTGACGATCGGCATGGTCTCGACCGCGAAATATTTCCTGCCCCATCTGCTCGCGCGCTTCCACGACGATCACCCGGGGATCGAGGTGCGGCTGCGTGTCGCGAACAATCGCGAGCAGCTCATCGAGCTCATGAAGCGGGGCGAGGCGGATCTCTCGGTCATGGGGCGGCCGCCGCGCGAGATGGACACGCGCGCCGAAGTGTTCGCGGCGCATCCGCTGCTCTTCGTCTGCGCGCCGCGCCATCCGCTGCTCGGCACCGGCCGGCTGCCGGTGACGGCGCTCGATCGGAGCTGGCCGCTGATCGCCCGCGAGCAGGGTTCCGGCACGCGCGCGGCGATGGAGAAGTTCTTCGACGAGCACCGCGCCGCGCCGCGCATCATCATGGAGATGCCGAGCAACGAGACGATCAAGCAGGCGGTGATCGCGGGCCTCGGGCTGAGCTTCCTGTCGTTGCACACGCTCGGCCTCGAGCTGCGCAGCGGAGCGCTCTCGATCCTGCCGATCGACGACACGCCCGTGATGCGGACCTGGAACATCGTGAGCCTGTCCTCGAAGCTGCTCTCGCCGGCCGCGGAGGCGTTCCGCTACTTCGTGCTGGAACGCGGCGAAGCGTTCCTGCAGGCCCACGACGCGCCGCTGCTCGAAGGCGGTGCGAAGGCGGAGGGCGGCGCGCAGGGATGGGAAATGCCGCGCGGGGCGTAGCAGGGGTTTCCGCCCCCAATCAGTTCGAGACGGGCGCGCTGCCGCGGTTCGAGAGGGCTGCGGCGTTCATCGCGGCCTGCGACGCGTTCCTGGCGCGCACCGCGGCGCGGCGGTGAGCCGCGCCCCGGGTGAGGTGCCGTCGAACGCCGGCGGGTTCAGATCGCCGGATGCCGCCGATGCCAGTCCGTCGCGCGCTGGAACGCCCAGCCCGCACGCACCAGCAGGTCTTCGCGGAAATGCGGCGCGACGAACTGGAACGCAACCGGCGCACCCGTGGGCGTCCGGCCGCCGGGCAGCGTGAGGGTCGGGCTGCCCGTGAGATCGAACGGGCAGGTGTAGCGGAGCATCGCCGAGAGCAGCGCCGTGTCCTCACCGAGCTTCGTCATCTGCTCGACCGTCACGCCGGCGACGGCCGTCGCCGGGACGAGCAGCAGATCCGTCGTCTCGAACACGCCGCGCACGCGGCCTGCGAAATCCGCGCGGCGCAGCGCGAGGCGCTGGTAGTCCAGCGCGCTGAGACTGCGGCCGAGATCGATGAGGGCTGCGAGACCCGGGCCGTAGTCGTCGCGTCGCGAAGGATACGTCGCGTCGTGCGCGACGGCGGTCTCGACCGCGCAGAGCGGCGTCCAGTCCTGCACGGCCTGCTCGGCGTCCGGAAAGCGGAGGTCGTGCACCCGAGCGCCCACGGACTCCAGCGTCTTCAGCACCTCGAGCAGCACGGCTTGCGTCGGCGCATCGACGCGCTCGACGGTCCACGCGCGATCGATGCCGACCCGCAGGCCTTCGAGGCCGCGCGTCATCATCGCGAGATAGTCCGGCACGGGCTCGTGCGCCGCGGTCGGATCGCGCGGATCGGCGCCCGCGATCGCGCCGAGGATTGCACCGGCGTCGGCGGCGCTGCGCGCCATCGGGCCGATGTGATCGAGCGAGGCCGCGAGCTCGAACGCGCCGTGACGGCTGACGCGGCCCCAGGTCGGCTTGAGGCCCGTGATGCCGTTCGCGGCCGAGGGGAAGCGGATCGAGCCGCCGGTGTCCGTGCCGAGCGCGCCGAAGCACAGGCCCGAAGCCGTCGCGACGCCCGAGCCGCTCGACGAGGCGCCGGACCACAGTGCCGCACCCCAGGGATTGAGCGGTGCCGGGATTTGCGGATGGTGATCCGCGAACGCGCCTTCCGTCTGCTTCAGCTTGCCGAGCAGCACCGCCCCCGCGGCGCGCAGCCGGCGTACCGTGGTCGCATCCTCGGCCGGCACGAAATCGCGGTGGATCGTCATGCCGTGCGAGGTCGGGACGCCCGCCGTCCACAGCAGATCCTTCACGGCGAGCGGCACGCCGTGCAGGGGGCCGCGCGCGCGGCCGGCGGCGATCTCCTCGTCCGCGCGGCGCGCGTCGGCGAGCGCCTGCCCGCTCATCACGGTCACGTAACTGCCGAGCCGCGGCTCGACGGCGGCGATGCGTTCGAGCAGCGCCTGCGTGACCTCCAGCGACGAACGCTGCCGGCATTGGATCTGCCGGCCGACCTCCAGCAATTCGAGATAATGAAGCTCGCACTCCGCCATGTCGTTTCCCCTCGCTGTCGTGATCCCGTCGAGCCGGTCGGGCCGGCCGCCCGCAAGGCTCCCGTCGACGGCTCATGGTCGACGAGCGTGACGTCGAGGTGGCGCGCTGCACCGCGATTCTGCCATTCGCGGTCGCGCGGAGCATCAGCGCCGACGCGCGATTCGCCGGAAGGCTCGCGCCCTCGCGATCAGAGTCGGCCGAGCTGCTCGACGAGCGTCACGAACGCACTCACGCCGTCGTAACGCGCCGCGTGCACGATCCCGGTGACGCCGGCCGCGGCGAGCGCGTCGAGCCGCTCGCGCGCCTGAGCCGAATCGGCGAGCGGCAGCGCGCCCAGCGGCACGATCCGCGGCGCCGGTCTGCCGGCGTCCGCCATGCGCGCCGTGAGCTCCGCGATCTGCGGCGCGAGGACGGCAGGCTCCGTGCTCATCGGCATCCAGCCGTCGCCGTGACGCACGATGCGCGGGAAGGCGTGCGCCGCGGCGCCGCCGATGAGGAAGGGCGGACGCGCGGGGCGGGGCGCGAAGATGAACCGCTGGCCGTTCGATGCCGCGACCTCGTTCGCGAAGCATTCGTGCAGGAACGCGAGGAACTCGTCGGTGAGCTCACCGCGCCTGCGGCGGTCGACCCCGAGCGCACGGAACTCCGCATCCATCCAGCCGACGCCGACGCCGAGCTCGAACCGCCCGGCGCAGAGCTCCTGCAGGGTCGCAATCACTTTCGCCGTCGGCAGCGGCGGACGGTAGGGCGCGATCAGCACCGCGATGCCGAGACCGAGGCGCGTCGTCGCGGCCGCGAGCCAGGCCAGGGTGGTGAGCGGATCGAGATAACGTCCGCCCGAACCCTCGGCCTCGTCCGGCGGGATCGCGAGATGATCGACGACCCACACGTGATCGAGCCCGGCCTGCTCCGCGAGGCGCGCGCATTCACGCAGCGTTCCGGCCGTCGCCTGGGGACCCATGTTGCGCAGGAGGATGCCGCGTTCGAGACGTGGTGCGCTGCGAGCGTTCACGAGGCATCCTCCGGTTCGGCGAGACCGGGCCGGCGCCCGCCCCAGCGGTCGAAATGCGTCTTGCGCGGCGCGGGTTCTCGCGTGATCGGTCCGAAGCGGCCGCGCGGCCAGCCGATCGGTATCACCGCGACGACTCCGTAGCTCTCCGGGATCCCGAAATGCGCGTGCAGCTCGGGTTCGAACATCTGGTGCATGGTCGTCAGGCTCGCGCCGAGGCCGAGCGCGCGACACGCGAGCAGCACGTTCTGCACCGCCGGATAGATCGAACCGTAGGACGGCGGCGCGAGACCCCGGCGATCCTCGGGCGCGACCGCGAATGGCCAGTCGCGCCGTCCGCAGCAGAACAGCAGCACCGGCGCCTCGTGCATGTGCTGGGCGAGATGGCGTGCCGAGCGCATCACGCGGCCCTGTGCCGTCGCGGGATCGATCTTCGCGAACTCCCCGGCGAAGCGGTTCTCCATCCACCAGGCGTATCTCTCGCCGAAGAAGCGCTTGTCTGCGTCGTCCGTCACGACCAGGAAGGCCCAGCGCTGCAGGTTCTGACCGCTCGGGGCGCACACCGCGGCGTCGAGAATCTTGCGGATGATCCCGTCGGGCACGGGATCGGGTTTCAGGCGGCGCATCGCGCGCATGGTGTGCATGAGCTCGAAGACATCCGGCGTGGTCGTCATGAGATCTCTCCGGCTTGAACGGCTCGCAGGAGTCTGCCGCCGCGGCCCGGACCCTGGCAATCGATTCTCGTGATGTCGTCCATTCACAGCCTCAATCGGCCTGCCTTGACAGCGCGGTGCGGCTTCATCGAGAGTCGGGCGGCGGCGGCGCGCCGCACGACGAGGACCCGGCAGATGACGAGAGACTCCGCGCGCATGCTCAGGCTCGGTGCGTTCATGCGGCCCGCGAGCATCCATACCGGCGCCTGGCGCTGGCCCGGCGGTTTCGCGGACGCGAATTTCAATTTCGCGCATCTCGAGCGCTTCGCGCAGACGCTCGAGCGCGGCTGCTTCGACGCATTTTTCATGGCCGATCATCTCGCCGTGCTCAACATGCCGATGGCGGCGCTGATGCGCAGCGCGACCGTGACGTCCTTCGATCCGCTCACGCTCCTGCCCGCGCTCGCGGTCTGCACGGAGCGGCTCGGCCTCATCGCGACGGCCTCGACGAGCTACAACGAGCCGTATCACGTCGCGCGCAAGTTCGCCTCGCTCGATCACCTGAGCGGCGGGCGCGCAGGCTGGAATCTCGTGACCTCCGCGAATCCGATGGAGGCGCTGAACTTCAATCGCGACGCGCATCTCGAGCACGCGGATCGCTACCGCCGGGCGCGCGAGTTCTTCGACGTCGTCACCGGGCTCTGGGACAGTTGGGCGGACGACGCGTTCGTGCGCGACATGGCGAGCGGCATCTTCTTCGATCCGGAGAAGATGCACGTGCTCGACCATCGCGGCCCGGAGTTCCAGGTGCGCGGTCCGCTGAACGTGGCGCGGCCGATCCAGGGCTGGCCGGTGATCGTCCAGGCGGGCGCGTCAGAGGCCGGCCGCCAGATCGCCGCCGAGACCGCGGAGGCGGTGTTCGCCTCCGCGAACACGCTCGCCGAGGCCCAGGCCTTCTACGCCGATTTGAAGCGCCGCACGCGCGACGCCGGCCGCGAGCCCGAGCACCTGAAGATCCTGCCGGGCGCGTTCGTCGTGGTGGGCGACTCCGTCGCGGAAGCCCGCGCGCTGAAACGCAAGCTCGACGGCCTCGTCCATCCCGAGAGCGCGATCTCATCGCTCTCCGTGCTCATCGGTCACGATCTCACGGGCCTGCCGCTCGACGCGCCGCTGCCGGACATCCCGGAGTCGAACGCGAGCAAGAGCGCGCGCGAGCGGCTCGTCGCGATGGCGCGCGAAGAGCAGCTCACGGTCGGCGAGCTCGCGCAGGTCGCCGGCGGCAGCTACGGCCTGCTCGAAATCGTCGGCACGCCGCAGAGCATCGCGGACACGATGGAGGAGTGGCTCGTGACGCGAGCCTGCGACGGCTTCAACGTCATGTTCCCGTATCTCCCGGACGGGCTCGACGCCTTCGTCGATCGCGTCGTCCCGGAACTGCAACGCCGCGGCATCTTCCGCCGCGTCTACGAAGGCCGCACGCTGCGCGAGAACCTCGGCCTGCCACGCATCGAGAACCGCTGGTTCGCGTCGCGCTGATTCCGCTCCGGTACAGGACGGCGACGCAGGCGGCGCATCGATCGCGTCTTCGCGCGGAGCATGCCGCGCTCAGAACTCCATCGGATCCCGGAAATGCGCCGCGAAGATGCGATCGCGGTGCGCGACGAGCGCCGGCGTCAGCGCGGCGACGATTTCGGGATCGCGCGCGACGAAGCCGGGCCGCCAGTCCTCGGGCATCGGGCATTGCTCCTGCGGCAGCGGCAGCAGCAGGTTCATGAACGCCGCCCAGTAGACGTCGAGCGCGCTCAGGCGATCGCCGATGAAATACCGGCCGCCGCGCGCGAGCTGCGCATCGAGCGCGCGAATGCTCGCGGCGGTGCGTTGCGCCGCGGCCGCGGCATCGGCGGTGTTGTAGCGGTACTTCGCCCCCATCCGCGCCACGCCTTCCGGCGGCGCGCCGCCGCCCATCAGCGGCGCGAAGAGCTGCAGGCGGCGGTTCCAGCCGATGCCGAGCTCGCCGCAGATCTCGTTCGAGAGCCCGATCATGAGCGCACGCTCCATCGCGTCCTCCGGGATGAGGGCGGGCGTCGGCGCGAGGCGCTCGGCGAGGTGGAGGATGTCGAGCCAGCGGTGGATCGGCTTCTCGTCCGCCCACGCGACGAGCGGACCGCTGTTCTCGCCGGCCCAGGCCACGAGCTCGTCATTCGTGCCGCCCGCGACGAGCGGGGCGGCGACGTAGTCGAGGCCCTTGATTTCGAAGATCGTCTTCGCGGCCTGGCCCCAGGGACTCGGCAGGCCTTGCACGAGCACGAGACGCAGGCCGGGATGATCGATGATCTCGCGCGGCGTGAGATAGTTCAGCATGCGGGCATTCCTCTATTTCTGCAGGATCTGTTTCGCCATGTCGAGCACGCCTTCCAGCACGAGCGGCTCGGGCACGACGATGCCGCGCTGGCAGGCGGGCCGGGCTTCGAGGCGCGCGAGCCAGGCCTGCAGATTCCCGAGGCCCGTGACGTCGATGCCGCTCCACTCGTGAATGCGCACCCAGCACCAATTCGCGATGTCGGCGATGCTGTATTCGTCGCAGAGGTACTCGCGTCCGTCGAGCTGACGCTCGAGGACCTCGAACAGCCGCCGGCCCTCGTTCTGATAGCGGGCGATGGCCGCCGGGATCTTCTCCGGGAAATAGCGGTAGAACACGTTCGCCTGGCCCATCATCGGACCGATGCCGGCCATCTGGAACATGAGCCATTGCGTGACGCGCGATTCCCCCTTCGCGTCCTTCGGCATGAGCTGCCCGCTCTTCTTCGCGAGGTGGAGCATGATCGCGCCGCTCTCGAAGACCGCGAAGTCGTCGTTGTCGCGATCGACGATTGCCGGGATGCGGCCGTTCGGATTCAGACGCAGGAACTCCGGCGTCTTCTGTTCGCCCTTCGAGAGGCTGATCGGATGCACGGTGTACGGCATGCCGATTTCCTCCAGCATCACGGAGGCCTTCCAGCCGTTCGGTGTGGACGCGGTATAGAGATCGATCATGAGGCACCTCGCTCGGGAATGGGAACCGGCCGGCGGAACCGGAGTAACTGGACCAATCGGTCCAGAATGGCAGGATAGACGGGCGCCGCGCCTGCTGTCCAGATGCGCGGCGGCTTCTAAGCGGCGGCGCGCGGGCCCATAATCGCGCCATGACCGCAGGACGACCGATCGCCTACGAGCCCGACGCGGCGCTGGCCGCCGTCATGCACGCGTTCTGGCAGCGCGGCTACGAGGGCACCTCGCTCGCCGACCTGCTCGCCGCGACAGGCCTCTCGAAGAGCAGCTTCTATCAGGCCTTCGGCAGCAAGCAGGCGGCGTTCGAGCAGGCGCTCGCGCATTACTGCGACACGCTCATCGCCGAGCTCCGCGTGAAGCTGCGGACCGCGGATTCCGGGCTCGCGTTCATCGAGGCCGTGCTGCGCGGCGCGGCGGCGGAGGCGGTGCGCTGCGCCGAGCCGCGCGGCTGCATGATCGTGAACGTCGCGACGGAGTTCTCGGCGCGCGACCCGCGGATCCGGACGGCGATCGCCCAGAACGTCAGACGCGTCACGCAGGTGTTCGTCGCGGCGGTGAAACGGGCGCAGGCCGAAGGCGCGATCCCGGCCGGCCGCGAGCCGCGCGTGCTCGGCCGCTACGTCCTCTCCTGCCTCGCCGGGCTGCGCACGCTGGTCAAGGCCGGCACCGGGCACCGCGCGCTGGGCGAGCTGATCGCGGTACAGATGGCCGGCCTGAATTGAACGTGGCGTGATCGTACCGGGCGCCCGGCGCGGCGCCTCGTCGGATTCTGCCGGAGACGTCCAGTGCATTTCACCCGGGCGTCCCGCGGCAAGCGTCGACTCGGTCCCGCACTTCACGCACGTGCGCGACTGGCCGCGACGACGGGCACAGCCCGGCGATGCGAGCTGGCCGCGCATCTCGTACAGTCCCGAAGACGGCCTGCCGTAATACGCGTCCGCTTGCTTCGCCTCGTCATGGGACTCCGGACCGAGGCCGGGTTACTGCATACGCTCGTGCGCGGAGATGGAAACCGTGCTCGTCGACTTCTCGAGCGCGGTGGAGCGGCTGCCGGCAGAGCGGCAAGCCGCGACCGGCTCATCCGCGCGTGCCGACTATTGCACCACTGCGTCTTTCTCGCATTTCTTCATGAACGACGCCTTCGCCGCGCCGGCGAGCGGCCTACCATCCTTGCCGATCGCTTTCGCGGCGCAGGCTTCGGCGGCAGGATTCGCCTGCGCCTGACCCGAAAGACATTTCTTGATGAACGCCTTGCGTTCGTTCCCCTTGAGATCCTTCGCTTCGGCGTTGCAGGTCTTCATCTTCTCCTGTTGCGGCGTCGCGTGCGCGGCCGGCAAGGCGGTGGCGACGAACGCGGCGACGACGAGTCTGGCGATGAAGCGTGACATGGCGTTCTCCTTCTGCAGTAGGTTCGGGACGGCTCTGTCCGATGGATGCGTGATGAAGTCCGGGTCGTGACCGGCCGGGCTCGGGGCTCAGACGGCGGATTACTCGTGGGGTTCCCGGGAGGGGCTGCGGAAACGGCGCTGTGGTACCGGGGCCGGTGCCGCAAGTTTGATGCAAGTTGATGATAACTGAGAATGGAGCATAGCTATCAGCGAGGCACTACCCCCACTTATACCCCCACTGGGCTACCCATGCGCATCGCTTTGCCGTGGCGGTCGGCAGTATCGCCCAAACGGGCCTACCTTCCTCCAACGGCAACTGGACACGACTCAGCTAATACGAAAGGAGATCCCCCGGCTCTGCCGGGGAGGCAGTAGCAGTTTGACGTTTCCAGAAGTATGCGTAGCGCGCGACGCGCTCGGCGGAGACGTTGAAAGGCACAGAGCGTGGATACTTGCTACTTCATCTACGCGGGGCACTTTTTTCTTCTTAAAGTCGCGGTGAAGGCCCCTTTGAGGGGCCCCGCGACGCGAAAGCCCCCGGCTTTGCCGGGGGATGGTTACTCTGCCGTCAATGTTCTAAGTATTGTTTCCATAACGGGCGGGCAAACCCCGTTTCCGAGCAAATGTACGCGTTCTCGTCTCGTGCCGCAGGGCAAAACAAAACTCTCGTCTAATCCCATAGCGCGCATCAGTTCGGGCACCTGCAGCATCCGCATGGTCCAGCTCCTTCCCGAATGCTCCACAAGTGCAAAACGATCCACGGTGGTAATCGTACGCAGTGGTCGGTCGAGCGTCTGCCAACCTCCAGATCCGTCCGTTCCGTAGTAGACGAGGAGAAAGCTGGATTTGGCTCCTAAGGTTTCCATCGCGCGACGCGCCCGTTTCAGCGTTTCGGCTGCACGATTCGGCTTGAAGAGTAAGGACGTAGGCCACGAACCTGGCGAATCGAGAATGGATTTGACAGTTGGCTTTCGCCTGCAGGGCCGATGATGCACCTGCCGTGGGGGTCGCCTGAGATCACCGACAACGAATAGTCGTCGGCGCGATTGTGGTACTCCGAAGTCGGATGCTTCGAGAACTTGTTCAGCTAGGTGATACCCGAGCTCTCGCAGTTTACCAATTAAAGTTTGATATCCGGGCCAGGGGCGCATGTGGACCACATTCTCTAGAACAAGCCAACGCGGCCTAAATGCCTCGGCGTAAGCTACGACGTGCAGAGCTGTTGCACGACTTGCCTCACTCCGTGGAGCGGATCCCTTCGCACACGTATGGCTCGTGCATTCCGGTGAAGCCAGCAAGAGATCAATTTCGCCGATCCGCCTTCGTAACGTCCTAACGGGGATACGTTCCAAACGTTCAGTGACAACGTGCGCTTGTGGGAAATTGAACCGGAATGTTTCCGTCGCGATTGGCCACATGTCGACGGCGCCAGCGATTTCAAATCCAGCAGCGCGCGCGCCGGCGCTACTACCACCTGCGCCGCAAAATAGGTCTAGAGCTCTATGCATGAATGATTTGGAATCTATTTGAGTTTTCGCGGAACGTGAATTTGGAACGAATTCCGCTCGGAACTCGTGCCGACAACTTCTCAGACCATAAAGGATCTCAATGGAAAAATGCGTCCATTAGACGCCCTTCTATTTTCTCAGCATCTCCAGTTTCACACTCCCAGATGATCATCGTACGCCAACCTAGGGCTTCTAATGCGGCTACCGCGCGTGCGTCTCTCGATATGTTCTGTTGAAATTTCGACGTCCAAAACTCCGTTCGCGTTTTTGGCGTCGCTGCATTTGCGCAATCCTTATGACGATGCCAAAAGCAGCCGTGCACAAAAATAACGGTGCGGTGGCGCGGCAAAACCATGTCCGGACAGCCGGGCAGATTGCGCACATGAATTCGATACCGCAAGCCCATCCGATGGGCTATACGCCTGACAATTAGTTCTGGCTGCGTGTTTCGGTGACCTATGGCAGCCATCATTTTGCTTCGCCGCCCCGAGTCTACGATGTCCATTTACCCATTCGGCGTCGAGTTAGTTTTCGGTTCATCTTTCCTTCTAAACGCGCAACTCCTTTTAGTGTCCATCTGAGACGAAAATCGCGCATTTATTGGCGGTTCGAAGTCAGCTGCGAGTTTGTTTGCCCTCTCATTCCTTCAGGTAGACCTCGTCGAGGAGATCGGCCATCCAACCGGGCCGTGAATTCTCGGCCGTGCCGACAATCATCGCCCGATCGAGGCCCTGGTTTACAGTCTCGCATGAAGTCTCAGGAAGGAGTATGCAAGCATGGCAAGCGGCCAGATTGGCAAGGCGAGAACCCTGTCCACCGAGATTTTCGGAACATACTGGATCGGCGGAACACCACGAGGCGCGGGTCAGCGCACTTCGCACGACGGACCCGAGCCGTTCCGGTCCTCCGAGGCGCACTAATCCCCCGAGCGTCCCTTCGGAGTCACCGGCCGCGGTGTAAATTAGGATGCCGGCCATGGGCGCACTTTTATCTGCAGATACGTAGAGGCGCTCTCTCAGTGACGCAGTACTATATCCACACGCGAAGACAAGCTGATTGATTAGTATGTGCGCGAGGCTGTGAATGAGCAGGTAACGCGAAGCCCACGCCCGGTCCGCCGCGGCAAGTGGAGGCAATGTTTGAAATACCCCCTGAAGCCGAAGTAGAAACTGATCACTCAAGCGTTCTTGCAACCAGTCTCGGTTGTCTTCCTGCCACTGCTCGATTCGCTCCTCCCTTAGTTCGAAAAAGAGGCCTTCTCCGAAAACTTCGACCGCAGGAAGCCAGCGTTCTTGCACTTGGTTTGGAGGGGTGCGGAAAAGCTGAGACATGGCGGAATCGGGCATGCCCGCCAGAGGCGCTGGGTTCGGCTCGAGCCGGTCGAAACCGTAAAAGACGCGGGTTTCGCGTAAGCGTTCAACGAGATTGACTTTATTAAACCAAGCGACGAGATCCGGGGGGGGGCGCGATGGAATTACCCGCAAATTCGGAATTTTCTCAGGGTCGTTCACTTCGTTACGCAAAACGTTAAATTCCGCGCGCCGGAACTTGAGTAAATCGGATTCGGCGGTAGCCGGTTGCGGGCCGCTTGCTACGAGGCTGGCGGTTGGTGCAAGAAGGCTCTCTAGTGCTCTGGTAACTTCCTTCAGTGGGCGGACTATCCCACGCTCCTGGAGGGATGCCTGCACAAGCGCAACTGCGCCGGCTCGGTTATTCATGTTCCAGACCGTTCGTGCAACTCCGCACGTGCCAGGGTCCCCCTCTATCTCGTTGCGAATCTGGGTAACAAGATCATCTCGCTCCTGCAGATCCGGCAGAAGGATTGCCGATATCGTCCTGGGGAAGTAGATATTCGTCTGGTTGATAAGTGCGCCGACAAGAGGGCGATTACAGACTTCGCCGGCTCCGTCACCCAACCATGGTCGATCCCCGGGACAATTTATTCCGGCATTTTGAAAGGCGCTGCGTTCACCAGCCGCTTCGTCTGGTTTGATTGTTGTATTGGCAAGCGTCCGTCCCGTGCGACCCGGCGATCCTTTGGGGCAGGTGCGGCACTGAATGCGGATGCTGCTAAGTTCGGATCCGCCTTTATCGATAAGATTGAGCCCACTATCGTCTAGGCATGTACACCCGATCCATTCTTTCCACGGGAACTCGCATAAATGGCCAGCGGGACAAACGGCGATAAATCTCACGGGTATCCATCGCCCGCCCCCGGGGGCAGGATCGATCCTCTGCGTGCTCAGATTGAAGCGACGCATCTCGCCGGATCGCGTGTTACGGTACCAACGCGGAAATCTAAGCGCCGGAGTGTAGAGTTGAGCGTTCGGGGGCGGCGTCTGCCCGAAGCGTACCGAGCGGAAATCGGGAGGAGAGCATAATCGGTCGACACGTAGAAGGGCAGCGAGACGGGGCTCAAACCGTTCGAATTCGCGAGGGTCCTGGCATGGCCGAAGCCCTTGTGACGGATCCGATCGTTTAAACCAGTGATCCAGTCCGCAGACTACATGAGGAGTCCCGCGTCGGTCTGTGTAAATGCTTCCGGGGCCGAAGGGCGCTATGATTTGCCCGAGTCTGATCTGCTTGTGCGCCATTGGTTTTTCCGTCTAATTTTGCTGGTTTGGTGCGGGAACGACGTAGCCTTGCGTTATATTCAGCTCAGCACTGCCGTCGACTTGGCGCATGCTGCTCGGAACGATTACACCGCGTTGCCGTTGAACTTGTGTTGCAAACTGGCCTGGCCATAGCATCAGATATTCCCCATCCGGCGAGGGGGGAAAATCTTCCCACTGAAGCGGGTTTTGCGCCCATTTCCGCTCCAGTTCTTGTCGTATGCGGTCTAATTCAAGTAAGGAGCGTGCTTGATCTTCAAGAGCCTGCACGTTGGTGCATCGTTCGCGCAAAAGCTCATAGCAGTCGTCGACGTGGGGCGCGTAAGCCGTAAAAGTTTGCACGGGAGCATTACAGTGCTGCCGGGCCCAAGCGATAAGTGCGCCTGGCATCGCGCGCTGAATTGCGGCTAGGGCGAAGGGTGTCGCAGATGTCGGTTCGACACGTTCGTACAAGCGTCGATGATAACTATGGAACTGCTCAAAGTGTGAGCGATCGCGGCTCTTCGAGGGATTGTAGATCGTCAGAATTAAACCTGGTCGCTCCCACCAGCGGCGGCCGACGCGTCCCGTGACCTGAATGTATTGAGCCGTGGTTTTTGGCTGACCGACAACGCCCATCAGCGAGAGCCGATCAATATCGACGCCGACTTCGATAATGCTTGAAGCAAGGCATACGTCTATCGTCTTGTTCTCGGCGTCTGAATACACGGCGGAAAGGTGATCCATCATCGCCACGATCTCAGGTTGAGAAAGGCGGCTGGTCAGCTCTTCGACAATATGCAGGTTTCGCCGGTTCTCCGATGTAAAGTTCTCGCGATTGAATAAGAATTTCAGCCTTGACCGTATATCCGAATCGAAGAGGGTCTTGGCGCCGCCGAGCTCCCGGATGCTGTTGTAGAAGACCAGCAGGGACCACCAAGGGTCCCGACGCGTGGACCCAAAAGCGTGAGGGCGAAAAAGCGCCGAAGAGAAGGCCCTAACCTGGGTGGTCAATACCGACCCGTAATCACTGGCGTGTATGCCAACATAAATGCGGCCTGGCGATAGTCTGCCGTCTTCTTCTCGAGAGTACGTGCCAAAAAATGAATCACCCATTAAAAGGCCTGGACTCGGGAATAGCTGCAACCGCGGTCTGGCATAAAGCGCGCGAATTTGTTCTTCTGCGCCTCGGATTGTCGCTGTAGAGGCTATCAATTTGGGCTTTATCCAAACATCGCCAATTCGCTGAGAACAGAGGCGTTCGAACATGCCTTCGTAAAGCCCATACATTGTTCCGAGCGGGCCCGAGATTAGATGAAGCTCATCCTGCACAATCATTCCCGGAGGAACGGACACGTCGCGAACAACTTGCGCTTCAGCGCGGCGGCCGAACAAAGCACCGGCTTCCGGTCTGAATGCAATCATTGCAAATTTGTCAGCGGTGGCGATCACAAGTGAGGTGGGATTGTTGTATATCCGCTCGTCGATCACCTCGATTGGGAGCCAGTCGGCCCATTGCTCTGAACCGAATGCGCATGCGGCGTCGGGGCAATGCAAAAGTGGGCCTTCAGTCGGGTGATCGGAAATTCCTCGCACGCGCTGCAATTTCCACTGACCTTGAGAAAGCCCCGGGGGCTTGTGGCCGTCAAACCGGCCAATTTCAGAGCGACACCATGGGCATTCGGTCAGGATCAGTGGATTGCCCTTACCGCGCTCCGCACGATAGTCATTTAGTTCCGATCGCGCCTGGGACACGCGGTTCGGTGAGGCGCTGCCACCGATCCAGAGACCGAGCGAAAAGCGACGTCCAGGGACCGAAGCTATGCCGTGGAGCGCAGGGTTGCGGCGTAAAAACTCCATCGCGCAGATTAGGCTGGCCGCACGCTGAAACTGTTGAGTGGTAAGCATGCGAAGCGTGTATCGCATTAGTACGTTCGTACCGTCGCGAGCGAGGCCATCAGAACCTTCCGTCATGAGTAGGCGCTGATGAAACATGTAGAGGGCCATGACGGCGAGGTAGGCTTCAGTCTTGCCGCCGCCAGTCGGAAACCAGATCAAGTCGACGATCTCCCGGTCTGACGAATCTTCCCGGCTTGTGCCATCGATGGACATCAGCAGAAATGCTAATTGAAACGCCCGCCACGCGCCCAGACGACCCTTTTCTTCTCGGTTCTGATGGTAGACGGCCCACGGGGCCTCGTGATTTCCTTCGGGAATGACAAGTCTCGACGCTTGATTCCATTGCAATGGCCGTCGAGCCGTTTGCTTTGTAGCTATCTGCTGCAGGAGCATGGCCAGGTTCGCAAGTCGAAAAGCGTTCCTTACGCGAGAGTCCGTTCTCAATATTTCGATCCCCGTCGAAATCCGCTTGTGGCAGCTTGCGGCAGCGGCAATGTGACGCTGCGAGACGGGCCGAAGGTGCAGCGGCATCTCGGCAATCTCAGCCGCTCTTGCTTGGATCCAATTCGAATACTCTACAGCCAAGTTGTTCAGCATCTGCCAAGCGCCAGTACGTCCGTCTTCAGGAAGGCAGGCGAGCTCTCGCATTGAGAGCTGGATAGGGCGGCCTTGCGAGTCCTTGATGTCGGGCGTCATGCTTGGAACTTGGACAGTAGGCATAACGTCGGCATAAAGCACGGTAGGCGCGCAATTCGGACTCGCGTCCCAACCAGCGGCACATCCGTGCCCAATTGCCCATGTGGCAGACTCGCGATAGAGAAGAGCTAACGACTGTTCCTCTTCTTCGAGTTGATCAAATGGGGCTTGACTCTCGGGGTACCGCTGTAGCTGGCCGGCTTCAGCCTGAATTTCGAAATATGTCTGATAAAGAGTCGCTTCGCGGGGGTTGGTGTTAGGAGTAGCTTGGCTCGTATTACGCAGTACTAACGTCAGTAGCCATACGCCGTCGTGACCTCGGACCCTACGTGGCCGTACATCGAGACGAAGCGAGAGCGGCGAGCCTTCCGGCATCACTACCGGGTAATGTAGGACTTGGCCTGAAACCAAATCATGTCCCTTAATTGCGATAGATGTATTAGGACCCACAGCAGGAACTCGCCGCCAAACGGGAGCCTCCAGCGCCGTGCCCGTTTCGTCTAACCAGCGCCTCGCGCATAGTTCGTAACGACCGTTGACAGGAAATTCCGGATCTGACTGCTCCTGCCAGAAAAAGCGCCGGCTCTGTGGCAGGCAAACGATGATGCGTTCATCCCGCACCAAGCGAACACAAAAGGACATTCCGATCGTGGATGGATGGCGAATGTCGGGGCTGGTGACGTCAAGGTCATCTGAGACATCCGCATCGTCATTCTCCATACGCCCCAGATCTCGCTCATCGGCCGCGGCTTCTTGTTCCTCATCGCCGTCTCGTTCTACTCCCAGCGTATCACCAGCGTCTGCCGCAACTTGGGCTTCCTCCGCGAACGCTACGGGAGGAAGGCCTAGTTGCGGATTGGGATGCAAGATGCCGGCTCCGTACTTCCGGTGCGGGGTTTCGCGCTGGTAGTAAAGTACCTCTTGGGCAGGTTCCTCATCATTTTGCCGCCAAGCCAGGGGGCCGCTTCGCATTGCTATCGGGTCATTGAACGTTTTTGCGTGAAACGTTACCGTTGCAACATCGGTTATGGGGCGTGATGGACCTACTATCTCGCCACGAAGCCAATCGATGAGTTGAGACCGCTCGCGCATATGAAGCTCCTATTGTGTCAGCCATGTCGCAAGCGTCTGCTGTGACCGCTGATCACAACATACGCGGACAGATTCACTTGCCCGGGTCATTCCCGTGTAGAACAGGTGACGATGAAAGTGGGGCTCGCCCAGAACGATGTCGGTGAGGATGATCACCTTGTTTTCGAGGCCCTTGAAAGCTTGCACCGACGTGTAGAGAACGGAATTCTTTGCATGTTGCCAAGCCGGTCGTAGCTTTAGACCTTTAGCGGCAAGATTCGCAGCAGCGGAGTGCTCAGGGGAACAGAAAGAAAGAATCGTAATTTCTTCGGGCCTGTAACCTTGAGAGCGGAATTCCTTAATCCATTGTGCAACTTGCGATTCCTGTTCGCGGCCGTCAGCATAAAAAAAGATGTCGTAATTCTGTAATCCACCGCCGGTCCGCATGTACCCGGAATAAACGCTTTTTCCAAATCCGCTTAGGCGGATCGCCGATTCGCCAACAATTTTGTAATTCCGACAGTTCTCCGAAAGTTGATACGTTGCAGGTCTGCCTGCGTCGAGGATGCTCGCGAGTACGGTATTCATAACTGCTCGCTCACCCAGAACTTGATTCTCAAAGTCGCCGAGAAGGCAGTACGAGCCGCTGGACATCCCTCCGTTGAGGAACTGCATTAAACAGCCCCACAAATTCGGCCTTGCAATCAGATCCTGCGCTTCGTCAACAACGAGAAAATCAAATTGCGCGGCTATGCGAAGCTCTGGGTCAGTAAGGCGCTCCTCGAGCTGTTCAGGCAATACCTGATCCCAGTACTGTGTTGATGGTGCACCCGGAATTGCCAAGCCCGTCATCTCTGCCATTACTCTAATTGCCCGGCCAACTACGAGGTTGGGAGGCGCCAGCACATCCTTCTGGATGCTCTCACGAATCGAATCCGCGACCAGTTGATTGAAGAAAATCAGTCCTGTACGGCGGCCGCGTTCTGCTGCGCGACGAGCAATCTCAACGGCGATTAGAGTTTTGCCAGTGCCGGCCGCACCTTCAATCAGGACCCGGGCGTTCGACATCGAAAGTTGCAGAATGGGTTTCTGTTGAATGCGCAATATCCGCTCGATGTCATGTTCGCGTCGTTCGATCTGCTCTCGCGCATGAGGTCGGTTCCTTTGCACTGGTAGGCAAAGATTGATTATGGATTCAATTTGATCTCGATCGAGCGGTCGCATGAGGGGCTTCAGCGTGTCTTCCGCATCGATGCAACTGCGCATGCGGCGTCTCAAATCGGCGCAGAAGGACTCTCCGTCGACAAAGGTGCGAAACGCTCGGGCGTCCATGAATTCACGAGGCGGCACCGAGAGATTGGGTGATAAATCGAAGTATGAATGGGTAAAGATGCAGCAGTGGACTACAGGTATTTTATGAAAATGTGGCGCGATTTCGCGAAGGTGCCGGAAAAGCGCATGCCTGCCATCGGCCGCCTGCTTGAATGGAGAGCGTTTTATCGTTCGGGGAATCCATTGATCATCTTCGAAGGAAATGAACTCATGAGATTTGATTTCAAGGCAAAGCACTCCGGAATCCGGCACAAGAACTACGAAATCGATTTCGGTACGCAATCCGCGGTTCCACGGGGTCAAATCGAGCGAATGCAGAGCGGTCCAGCCGTCCGGCCCGGAAGCAAGCATGGCGAACACGTCACGCTCGCCTGGCGGGGCGCGTTCGTCAATAAACGAAGGTATCAGACGCGCCATTGCTCTACTGTGGTTAAGTCGTAGATGGTTCGAAGCATCGTGTCAGGGACGAAGAAGCCTTCTTCAATAGCGCGAATCTTGAAAAAGCGAACAGCTCCCTGCAGTCCACGCGCGGTAGGCATTGAGACTTCAAAAATGGAACACTCGGAAGCGCGGCGACTAATTTCGGGCAAGAGGTCGGTCAATATTGCGAAGAGCTGTTCGTCTACGATCTCATGCTCCTGCATGCCCGTTTGGATAGCTTCTCCGCGCGCATGTCCGATCTCGGACCAAGCAAGTTGCCACCATGGTCGGCGGCGGGGGGCGGTGCTTGTTGTGACATCGTGGTCGATGCCCAGTGCCTTCACCAGGATCTCAAAGTGGAGCCTTTGCTGAGGAGCGTGGATTACTGTGGTTGGCGGTCGGCACCACTGCGTAAGGCACGAATGAAGGTTGCGGAGGTCAATGCCTGCAGTCCGCAGTCGTCGCGCGAAGTCTATGGCATCTCGCCGCATCTCTTCTCGGAGCCGACCCTTCCAGATAGGACTGTAACGTCCCTCGCCGGCGTGCAGCGTTCCCAAGTCGGTTGTGCCAAGCAGAGGCCAGATCAGGTACATGCCTTCGAATAGGGCTTCGCTTATTTGGCGGTGGCCGATGGGTGCCTCGGAATTTGGCGTGGGATCAAAAGTTGGAACTTGCGCGTTTCGTGGATATAGCACGCCGTCGCTATCGTCGAGTTCAAGAAGCGTAGCGTGCCTAGCGTGAGTGGGCTTTTCTAGGGTTCGGAATAGCTTTAGATCATCAATATCGTCGGTGATCGTGTCAGAACTCTTTGTGTCGCCCACCTTTATCAGAATTCGATTCCACTGGATCCCGGCGGATTTTGCACCGCGATTTGAGCTTCCAGAGGCTGATACGTGAGCTCCGATTGCTGCTACGGGGTCATACCCGAAGTCATCGTCATCGCCGCACCCCGACCAAACAAATTGGATTATTCGCGCGGAGCGTGGGGCACTAAGGACCGAGTCCGGGGTTGAACTCCATCCTCTGGACCGGAACGGACCGACCTTGACCAGAACCGCAAAGGGTTCCGCATCGCGATAATCGGTAACTGAATGGAGAAATACGTTGTCAGTCGTTGGCTCGTGTTCAAGGATCGATTCGAAGTAATGCCGTGATCGGCGGTGGCAATATATTTTCCATGTGACCCCCGTCGCGCGAAGGCGCAAGACGGCATTTCGAACTTCTGCGATCAAAGGGTTCTCGATGGTATGCAGAATGCTCGCGGCATTTCGGGCTTGGTCATAGACTACGCGGACCTCGTGCCCCCATCGGGCCTCGACGGCGTCGGACTCGCCGAGAGCGCACACTGAATTCAAGAAAATTTCGTCGAATGGTACGGGGTCCGTCAGCAATGCCGAAAGCTTGGCGCGAAGACTTTCGGCGATTTCCTGAGCATCATCGCCGTCACCTTGATCGTGAACTTTGAGGACGATGCTTCGAATGCATTTTCGAAGTGTACTAAATGGCCCTGAGTAGATTTCGCGCCTCTCAATGGAAGGTGTTATATGCTGCTCGAGGAATGAGAACACTTGAGAAGCGGTTACGGTCATGCCTATCTCCTATTAATGACCGCAACAGTTATCCCCGTCGGAATCGGCTGCAGGCAGTCCAGCGCCGGTTGGTCCGCTGCGTACCATTGCGCGAGGCCGGCGAGCTTCGTTCCTATTGATTCAAGGCTATCTCGATCGATGTTGCGATGTATCACGCCTACAACGTCGGTATCTTTGAATCGTGGAAATTCGAGTGCCTGTAGAAACGCGGCGTGACCATCTGCGACTAAGAGACTGGTAAATCCCGTGTCTCTATCTAATTGACGAATTCGGGAGTTGTAGAACGCGATGCGGGACACGGTGGCCGGCGACCAAGCGTGAACGGTCAGAAGTTCGGACAAGTCAACAACGCACTCGTTACGCCGGAATCGCACATTGGCGAATTTCTCTCGAGAGGTGGATTGACCGCTTACGTGTCCTGCGAGACAGATCGCAGAGTCCGAACGCGTGAGATTAATTAAGAGCGGTGAGTTCGCGTCGGCCGCTATTTCCTCGTAAATTTCGCGATGCCGAAGTTCTGTGCCACGCACCGTTTCAATGGGGGGCTCGTGCTCTAGTCGCCATTCACCAGCTTTGTTTTCGAGCACCGCAATTCGAACAGGGCCGGCCTTTGTGTCATCTTTACCTCGGCTCGGCTTCTCCTGGCGGACCCAAACAATGCCATTTTCGTCCCGCCCTTCCAACAAGAAGCGCCCCCTATTTTTTTTGTGGCGCAAATAGATACCGCAGTCGCGCTTTGAGGCAAGTCGCTGGATTCGTTCAAAATGAGTTAGGGCGTCGTTCGCGTCTGCTAGCGTTAGCCGGAATCGAAGCGCACCAAGCGCGAGCAGTCCTGCGCCAGCTGATTCACAAGGCATAGAAATGATGCCGATTCGGCGCTTCGCGCTGCCTTGGGCGAAAGCGGAACCACAACGAATCAGAAATCTTACCCACGAAGGAATAGGTTCCCAAGGTAAGCGAGCCTCAGAGAACTGCATTGTCAGCCTGCCCTTGCTTTGGCGAGCCATCCGCCCGACGCCACCCCCCGGATCTCGCGTCAGGCCATCATGTCTTCTGTCCGCCCGGCACCAGCCCTCCTAGACTGCGACGTTCGGTTCCACGGATGTTATGGGATCAGTTTGGTTGGCGACAGATCGGAATATTCCTAGTTGCTAACGGTTAGTCTTCACACCGAACTCACCGAGGCGATTTGCATCTGGGTGGGAGAGCGGGGCGGTTTGCAATCGCCTTCATTGCGGTTCAATCCTTCCAAAAGTGCCTGAAGCGAGCCGTGGCGAGTTCCGTATAGCGGGACGTATTATGGATATTCCTGTGGCCAATGTAATGCTGGATGGCCCGGGTATCCTGACCGTCGTTCGCCAACTTGAAGCCACATGCGTGGCGGAGCATGTGCGGATGGACTGGGAAATCGAATTCGGCGAGTTGCCCGGCGCGGGTGACGAGCTTTCTGACACAACCGCGACTGCCGGCAGGCGTGACGAGCAGGAAGAGGCCACCCCCATCGAAGAGCTTCAACGTCTTGTCCTTGGCTTTGGCACTGCGTATTTCAGCGTCGGTGAGTAGCATGTTGGATGTACTCCCCAAATAGGCCCGACTAGCGGGCAAGTACCCCCAATAGTACCCCCAGGTGCCAGCGAACGGCGGCGAAAGCCCGCGAAAGGAAATTTGAGCTATTTGGCTGAAAAAGCGGGGATTTGCGAAGGCTGGCGAAGGTCGGCGAAAGGCGCTGTGGTACCCGGGGCCGGACTCGAACCGGCACGCCTTGCGGCTCTGGATTTTAAGTCCAGTATGTCTACCTGTTCCATCACCCGGGCAGGCGCCGCGATTATACGGGCCCGGGGCCGCGGCCAGTAGCGTGCGCCGACACGTGGCCTGGCCGCGAGGCCTTATACTGCGTGAGCCGAAGCGGCGCCCGGCCCATGCCCGTGGTCCGGCGGAAGTATTCCACGACGACGATCAGATCAGGAGTTCGACGAATGCTCGAGAGGACAGGCGACGCCGGTGCGGCGTCGGCGGCGGACTGCGACGTCCTGGTGGTGGGGGCGGGTTTCGCCGGACTCTACATGCTGCACGCGCTGCGCGGCATGGGCTTCAGGGTGCGCGTGCTCGAGGCCGGCAGCGGCATCGGCGGCACCTGGTTCTGGAATCGCTATCCCGGGGCACGCTGTGACGTCGAGAGCATGGAGTACTCCTACCAGTTCTCCCCGGAGCTGCAGCAGGACTGGGCGTGGAGCGAACGCTACGCGACCCAGCCCGAGATCCTGCGTTACATCGAGCATGTCGCGGCGCGTTTCGATCTCATGCGCGACATCGCGCTCGACACGCCGGTCCGCGCCGCGCATTTCGACGAAGCCGCGGCGCTCTGGCGTCTCGAGACCGCGACGGGCAGGCAGCTCTCCGCGCGCTTCTGCGTCATGGCGACGGGCTGCCTGTCCTCTCCGAACACGCCGCAGCTCGCGACCGGCTTCGATGCGATGACCGGCGCGCTCTCGAAGATCGACGTCCGCGGCCGCGGGGGGCTCACGCTCGCCGCGAAGTGGGTGGAGGGTCCGCGCACTTATCTCGGTCTGCAGATCGCGGGCTTCCCGAATCTCTTCACGGTCACGGGTCCGGGCAGCCCCTCGGTGTTGACGAACATGCTGCCCTCGATCGAGCAGCACGTGGCGTGGATCGCGGCCTGCATCGACCATCTGCGCGAGCGTGCGCTCAAGACGATCGAGGCCGCGCCCGCGGCGGAAGCGGCCTGGGTCGAGCACGTGAACGCGGTGGCCGGCGGCACGCTCTATCCGCACTGCAGCTCCTGGTATCTCGGCGCGAACGTGCCCGGCAAGCCGCGCGTGTTCATGCCCTATATCGGCTTTCCGCCCTACGTCGCAAAATGCGAGGAAGTCGTGGCGCGGGGCTACGAGGGTTTCGTGCTCGCGGCGTGAGCACGCGACCGCGCGACGGTCGAGGCCGCCGCCGCGCGTTTCGGCCCGAGGCCTATGATGCGTGTCAAGGATGGCGCGCGATCGTCTGCTAGGCTGCGCCATAATGAGCCGGCCGGCCGGGGAGAACGGTCGGTGCGGCCGCGAACCGCGGCGCGACGCGTGTCCGCCGCGATAACCAGAAGAAGGGGAGTCCAGCATGCCCGCATACGCGACGAACGACATCCGCAACATCGCCCTGGTCGGCAACACCGGCGTCGGCAAGACCTCGCTCATCGAAGCCTTGTTCCTCGAGGCCGGGGTCCTGCGCCAGAAGGGAAGCATCGCGAGGGGCACGACGCTCTGTGATTACCTGCCGCAGGAGAAACAGCATCAGCACTCGCTGCATCCGAAGGTCGTGAGCCTCGATCATCGCGGCCGGCACATCAATCTCCTCGACACCCCCGGCGCGCCGGATCTCTTCGGCCGCGCGCTCGCGATGCTGCCGGCCGTCGAGACGGTCGCGATCGTGATCGACGCGCGCACCGGGCCGGACGTCACGGCACGCCGCATGATGGAGCAGGCCGCCGCACGCAGCCTCGATCGCATCGTCGTCGTCAGCCACATCGATGCCGAGGACGTCGATCTCGAGCGCTGCCTCGCGACGATCCAGGACGTGTTCGGCGCGTATTGTCTGCCGCTCAATCTGCCGGCTTCGAAAGGCGCCGCGGTCGTCGACTGCTATTTCGCGCCGGCCGGAGGCGCCACGGATTTCTCCACCGTCGCCGCGGCGCACACGCGGCTCGTCGATCAGGTCGTCGAGGTCGACGAGGCCCTGATGCAGGTCTATCTCGAGCAGGGCGAGGAGCTGAAACCCGAGCAGTTGCACGACGCATTCGAGGCGGCGCTCCGCGAGAGTCACCTGATCCCCGTGTGCTTCGTCTCCGCGCAGACCGGGGCCGGCGTCGCGGAGCTGCTCCGCGTCGTCACGGACCTCATGCCGAATCCGACCGAAGGCGTGCCGCCCGTCTTCTACGACGGCGACGGCAGCGATGCGAGGCCCGTCCACTTCACCGCGGACCCGTCGAAGCACGTGCTCGCGCACGTCTTCAAGGTCGCGATCGACCCCTTCGTCGGGCGCACCGCGCATTTCCGCGTCCACCAGGGCACGATCACGAAGGACGGCCAGCTCTTCATCGGCACCGCGCGCAAGGCGCTGCGCGTCGCGCATCTCTTCAAACCGCAGGGCAAGGACCTGCAGGAAGTCGACGCCGCGATCCCGGGCGACATCTGCGCGCTCGCGAAGATCGACGATCTCGTCTTCGACTCCGTGCTCCATGATTCACACGACGAGGATCACATCCATCTGCAGTCCGTCGCGTTCCCGCCGCCCATGCACGGCGTGGCGGTGACGACGAAGAGCCGGGGCGACGAGCAGAAGATTTCGGATGCGCTGCACAAGCTGCACGCCGAGGATCCGAGCCTCGTCATCGATTACAACCCGACGCTGAACGAGACCGTGCTGCGTGCGATGGGCGAGCTGCACCTGCGCGTGCTCCTCGAGGATCTGCGCGAGCGCTTCCACGTCGACGTGAGCACGAGTCCGCCGAAGGTGCCTTACCGCGAGACGATCACGGCGAGCGGCGAGGGGCACTACCGTCACAAGAAGCAGACGGGCGGCGCGGGCCAGTTCGCGGAGGTGTATCTGCGCGTGCAGCCGCTGGCGCGCGGCGAGGGCTTCCGCTTCGTCGATCAGGTCGTCGGCGGCGCGATCCCGCGCCAGTTCATCCCGGCCGTGGAGAAGGGCGTGCGCCAGGCGCTGCGCGACGGCGCGTTCGCGGGCTACGAGCTCCACGATCTCGAGGTCCAGCTCTACGACGGCAAGTTCCATCCCGTCGACTCGAAGGAAGTCGCGTTCGTCACCGCCGGGCGCAAGGCCTTCGTCGAAGCCGTCCAGGCTGCGCAGCCCGTCCTGCTCGAGCCCATCGTGCGCCTCGACGTCGTCGCACCGAGCGGCTCGGTCGGCGACGTGACGCGCGATCTCACCGGCAAGCGGGCGCGCATCAACAGCACGGATGCGGCGGGCGGTGGTTTCGCGACGGTCTCGGCCCAGGTACCCTTGAGCGAGCTCGAGGGCTATCAGGCGCAGTTGAAGTCGATGACCGCGGGGGCCGGCAGCTACACGATCGAGTTCAGCCACTATGATCGCGCCCCGGCGAAGCTCCAGTCCGAGCTCGTCGCCGCCTACCGTCCGGCGGCCTCGGACGACTGAGGCCCGCGCCCGACGCTCCGGCGCGGATCGCCCGGCCGATCCGCGCCTCCACCAATTCGAACGATGTGCGGTTCCGGATGCCGCGAGGGGAGAGAACGTGCAGTACGAAACGATCCACTACGAAGTCGCGAACGGCGTCGGCCTGCTGCGCCTCGCGCGGCCGGAGCGCTTGAATGCGCTGAACCTCACGCTCGTCGCCGAGCTCGCGAGCGTCGCCGCCGCGGCGTCGCGCGATCCGGCGCTGCGTGCTCTGATCATCACCGGCACCGGCCGCGCGTTCTGCGCCGGCGCGGACATCAACGTGCTCGACACGCTGCGGGGGCCTGCCGACTGTTTCCGCTTCATCGAAAATCTGCAGACCGTGTTCAACGCCGTCGAGGACATCCCGGTGCCGACGATCGCCGCGATCAACGGTGTGGCGTTCGGCGGCGGCTGCGAGCTCGCGCTGTGCTGCGATTTCAGGCTCATGGCGGAGCCGGCGAAGATCGGCGTGCCCGAGATCAAGATCGGCGTGCTGCCCGGCGCGGGCGGCTCGCAGCGCCTGCCGCGGCTGCTGCCGCCGGCGCTCGCGAAGCAGATGATCTACTTCGGCGATCCCATCGACGCGGCGACGGCCGTACACCACGGCCTCGCGAATGCGCTGTTCCCCGTCGACACGCTGCTCGACAGCGCCTGGGAATGGGCCGAGCGCCTCGCGAAGCTCCCGCCGCTCGCGCTGCGCTCGGCGAAGCTCCTCGTCAACGGCGCTTCGCTCCACGGCCTCGACAACGGCATCGAGCACGAGCGACAGTCGCTCGCGCTCCTGTTCGGCACGCGCGACGCGAAGGAGGGCATCCGCGCTTTCCTCGAGAAGCGGGCTGCGGATTTCAAGGGCGAGTGAGGTCGGCATGGAATTCGATTTCGACGACACGGAGCGGACTTTCCAGGACGTCGTGCAGCGCTATGCCCGCGAGCGCCTGCTGCCCGATTACCAGCGCTGGGATGCCGGTGAACGTTTTCCGCGCGAGCGCGTGAGCGAGCTCGGCGCGTTGGGGCTGATGGGCCTGCGCGTGCCCGTGGAATACGGCGGCAGTGCCGGCAGCTATGTGCTCGCCGGCATCGCGAGCGAGGAGCTCGGGCGCGGCGATCACACGGTCACGCTGCTCGTGCAGCTCGCGGCGATCGCGGCGGACCTCATCGGCGGCTACGGCAGCGCGCGCGTCAAGCGCGAGCTCCTGCCGCAGCTCGCGGCCGGCGATCGCCTGATCGCCTTCGGTCTTTCCGAGCCCGGCGCGGGCTCGGACGCCGCTGCGCTGCGCACGCTCGCGAAACGCGAGGACGACTGCTGGGTGATCGACGGCGAGAAGGCCTCGATCTCGCTCGCCGGCTGCGCCGACGACTGCATCGTCTTCGCGCGCATGGCGGGCGGCGGCGCGCGCGGCATCGGCGCCGTCGTCGTGCCGCTCGACGCGCCCGGCGTGACGCGCCGGCCGTATCACAGTGTGGGCGGGCGCCTGAGCGAGCGCGGGGCATTGATATTCGACCAGGTGCGCGTGCCGCTCGACCACCAGCTCGGCGCGGAGGGCAGCGGCTTCGTGCAGGCGATGGAAGCGTTCGACTACAACCGCGCGCTGATCGCGCTCGCCTGCATAGGCGCGGCGATGCAGTCGATCGACGAGACGATCGCGTATGCGAAGCAGCGCGAGACGTTCGGCAAGCCGCTCGCGCGTCACGAGGGCTATGCGTTCCAGATCGCCGAGCACGTCACCCAGCTCGAGGCCGCGCGGCTGCTCGCCTACCGCACGCTCTGGCTGCGTGACCAGGGCCGGCCGCACACGCGCGAGGCGGCGATGGTGAAATGGCTCGGGCCGAAGGTCGCGGCCGAGGCCTGTCACGCGGCGATCACGCTGCACGGCTGGCTCGGTTACGACGAATCCCTGCCGCTCGGTCAGCGGCTGCGCGACGTGATCGGCCTCGAGATCGGCGACGGCACGGCGGAGATCATGAAGGGCATCGTCGCCCGCGAGATCTTCGGCCGCGAATACACGGCCTACCGATGAGCAGGGGCGGGAAAGTGGCACAGCCGCAGCGTTACGCCGGCCGCGTCGCGCTCGTCACGGGCGCTTCGCGCGGCATCGGCCGTGCGAGCGCCGAGATGCTCGCCCGCGAGGGCGCGCGCGTCGTCGTGAACTACCGGCGCGACGAAGCTGCCGCGGCCGCCACGGTCGCGGCCATCGAGTCCGCGGGCGGCACGGCCTGGGCCTGCGCGGCGGATCTGTCGGTCGAATCCGACCTCGTCGCGATGTTCGGCGCGATCGCCGAGCGCGAGGGGCGTCTCGACGTGCTCGTCGCGAACGCCGCGGCGACGGCATTCAAGCCGCTCGCCGCGACGCGCCGGCACAATCTCGAGAAGACGTTCGGCATCACCGTCCTCGGCTTCGTCTCGGCAGTGCAGCTCGCGCTGCCGCTGATGCCGAAGGGCGGCACGATCTGCGCGGTGTCCGGGTTCGACTCCATCCGCGTCCTCGCCGATCACGGCGCGCTCGGCGCCGCGAAGGCCGCGCTCGAGACGCTCGTGCGCTACCTCGCCGTCGAGCTCGCGCCACGCGGTCTGCGCGTGAACGGCGTGAATCCGGGCTTCATCGAGACCGACTCGGCGCGGCTCTACGGCGGCGCCGAGTACGACAGCCGCGTGCGCGGCGACTGGATCGCCCGCACGCCGCTCGGGCGGCTCGGCGATCCGACGGAAATCGCCGCCGTGATCGCCTTCCTGTGCTCCGCTGACGCGTCGTTCGTCACCGGGCAGACGCTCGTCGCCGACGGCGGACTCACCTTGGGTTGATTGCCCTACACCAGCGTATGGGCCGCGGCGATGCGGTCCCGTATTCCGCTCCGACGGCGGGGAACTTTGCATATACCGCCCGGAATCTCCAGTTTACCGATCGGTAGAAAATTCGCGGGCGCGATGCGCGCGCACGACAAAATCATCACTTGGCGTGGCGCGAATGATCGCAATCAACTTTCGGACATTACGTAGTGTGGCGCGAGGCACGAATGACTACACTTCGTAATCAGTGACACCCGAAGGCGGGGAGCCCCCAGGACTCCTCGGCAGATTGGACAGCGCCGTCGGGGGCAGGAGGCCGGAAGGTCTACCGAAGTACGATAAGAAGTTGGGGGACGTCGACATGAGCTATCCCGGTAACCGCTGGTTACTCGCATCCATTTCCGCCGCGGCACTCGTGTTCGGAATCGTCGCGACGGCGCAGGCCGTCGACGAGGAAGCCGCGCGCGCGCTCGCCAAGCAGAGCAGCTGCTTCAAGTGCCATTCGGTGGAGAAGAAGAAGGAAGGCCCGCCGTGGAACACCATATCCGAGAAGCACAAGGACATGGCGCCCGCCGATCTGGAGGCGAAGCTGACTCACCACATCACTTCGGGTGAGAAGGTGAAGTTCGAGGACGGCCACGAGGAAGAGCACAAGATCATCAAGTCCGACGATCCTGCCGCGATCAAGAATCTCGTGCAGTGGATCATGTCGCTCAAGGCGAAATAAGGAAACGCCGCACCGGCTGCACAGGTCGGGCGACGGCGCATTGCAGAGTCCGAGAAGAGGCGCCGGCCGACGGTAATCGGCAGAGGCGTCAACAACAACCGAAACGAATCCGGGCGACGGATCGCCTGTGGGGCCGCACTTGCCCGGATTCCGGGGGATGACGATATGAGACGGGTGCAACGGGTATTTTTGTTGGGGACGCTGCTCTTCCTCGGAAGTGCGGCGTGGGGTGGGGAGATGGCGCCGGGTGATTCCGATCGCACCATCGAACCGGGGCGCTCGCTCGAGCGCGACAAAGTCTGCACACACTGCCACGACGAGAACGATCCGACGCCGATGCTCGTGATCTACCAGACGAAGCACGGTGTGCGCGGCGATCCTCGCACCCCTTCGTGCCAGTCCTGCCACGGCGAGAGCACGGACCACGTCAAGAACAAGGCCGGGACGTCGACCCGTTCCAAGCCCGACGTGCGCTTCTCGGGCACGAACAAGTCGGACGCCGAAGCGCAGGTCGGCAAGTGCGTGCAGTGCCACGAATCCGGCAAGCGCATGAACTGGACGGGCAGCCAGCACCAGTCGCGCGACGTCGCCTGCTCGTCCTGCCACACGATTCATGCGCCGAGGGATCGCGTACTCACGAAGAGCACGCAGCCCGAGGTCTGCTACACCTGCCACAAGACGCAGCGCGCCGAGACGCACCTCATCTCCACGCACCCGCTCGCCGCCGGCAAGATGGGCTGCACGGACTGCCACAACGCGCACGGCTCGACGGGTCCGAAGCTGCTCGTGAAGAACTCGGTCAACGAGACCTGCTACACCTGTCACGCCGAGAAGCGCGGCCCGTTCCTGTGGGAGCATGCGCCGGTCGTCGACGACTGCTCGACCTGCCATACGCCGCACGGTTCGGCGAAGACGCCGCTGCTGAAGGCGCGTGTGCCGTATCTCTGCCAGGAATGCCACAGCGGCGATCACGGCGCGCAGGTCGACAGTGCCGCGAATCTCGCCGGCGGCAACGTCACGACGGTCAACGGGATCAACCCGCTCGCCAACGCCGCAGCCCGCGCGCAGCTCGCTGCCCGCGCCTGTCTGAACTGCCACGTGCTGGTCCACGGGTCGAACCACCCGGCCGGCGCGAAGTTCCAGCGTTGATTGAACCAGGAATCGGGGAATTGCCATGAAAGAGAAATCAGAGATGTTCACTCCGCAGGCGATGGCGTTTGCGGTGCGTGCCGCAATCGTCGCCATGAGCCTGGTCCCGGTCGCGCAGGCCGCGGACTCCGAAGAGGATCCGGCTGTCACCGCGATGGTCCGTCCCACCAGCACGATCGAAGCCGGCGTCGGTTACAACAGTGACAAGTCATACAAGTTCGGCGAGTACAACGGTCTGCAGGACCGCGGCGTCACGGGCATCGCGAACTTCGACATCCGGGGCGGCGGCCGCTACGACAACGGCGACACCACGCGCTGGAGCGTGCAGGGCTCGAATCTCGGTCTCGAGGATCGCAACCTCCAAGCCGAGTACGGGATGCAGGGCCTGTTCCGATTGAAATTCGAATACGACGAGTTGCTGCGCAACCGTTCGGACAGCTACCAGACCCCTTACCTCGGCGCTGGTAGCAACAACCTGACCCTCCAGCCCGACTGGCAGGTTCCCAGCGTTCAGACGAACCGGGCGACGATCAATTCACCGAATGCCCGCGGCCTCAGCGCCGCGGTCCAGGCCGGCCAGTATCTGCCGACGACGAGCGGCGCCAGCGTCACCGGCGGGCCGGCCGTGGTCGCCGGCATTCCCGCGAGTCCCGGCCCGCTGCGTGCGGCGCAGGCCGCGCTCATCATCGGTAACGATCTGCCGGATTTCCACGGCTACGATCTCGACACGAAGCGCACGCGCTACGAAGGCGGCTTCCTGGTCAATTTCGGCAGCGAATGGGACTTCCAGGCGAGTGCGCGCCACGAGGACAAGGACGGCGCGAAGCCGATGGGCACGGTGTCGCGCGCCACCGGCGGCGACATTTCCATGATCATCGCCGATCCGATCAAACAGACGACGGACCAGTTCAACGCGAGCGCGAACTGGACCGGCAAGCGCGGCTTCGCCCAGGCCGCCTACTACGGCTCGGTGTTCTACAACGACGTGAAGTCCCTGACCTGGCAGAACTGGGCCATGGCGACGAATGCGGCCGGCAACACGAACACGATGAGTAGTGCGCCGGACAACCAGTTCCATCAGATCAACTTCACGGGCGGCTGGAGCTTCACGCCGACGACGAAACTCGTCGCCAGCGGCAGCTACGGGCGGGGCACGCAGAACGAGCGCTTCCTGCAGGATGCGTTCACGCCCTACGTCTCGCGCAGCTCGCTCGAGGGCCTGGTGGAAACCTCGTCGGTCAACGTCAAATTCTCGTTCCGGCCGCTGCGCAACCTGAACTCGAACCTCGGTTACAAGTACGACAACCGCGACAACCAGACGCCGGTCGGCATCTTCGCGTTCTACGACACGAACGAAACGCCCGCCGCCGCGCCGGCGGTCCCGGCCACCAACAACCAGGCGGCATTCCAGGCGTTCTCCCAGGCGCTCGGCCTCAGCAAGACGGCGATCGCCTCGAACGGAACGATCAATGCGAACCGGCCGTACAGCCGCAAGCTCAACCAGGTCACGTTCGACAACGATTACCGGGTGTGGCATTCGCAATACGTGAAGCTCGGCTACGAGTTCGAGCAGATCGATCGCGAATGTCCCGGCTCCTGGATCGATTGCAGCGACGCGAAGCAGACCCGCGAGCATTCCGGGATGTTCGAGTGGCACGGCAATCTGTTCCTCGACAGCCTGAACGGCAGGGCGGGCTATACGTACGCGTCGAAGAAGGTGGATTACAACGAGAACGCATTCCTCGCGCTCGTGCCGATGGCGAACGTCGTGCCGAACATCGCGCCGGCGAGCGCGACGATGAGCGCCTATCAGTTCATGAAGTCGATGGGCTGGACGGGCTACGGCCCGGTGGCCGGCTACGTCAATACGGCCACGCTCGTGCCGGCGAACGTCAATTACAACCTGTTCTTCAACAACAACAACGCCCTGACGCAGCAGTTGTACGGTAACGCGAACCGCATCAGCGAGCTCGTCGGCATGCGCCGCTACAACCTGGCGGACCGGGATCGCCACAAAGTGCGCGGCAATCTGAACTGGCAGGCGACGGACAGTCTCTCGTTCCAGGGCGGGCTCGACTTCAACAAGGACGAGTACGACAACTCCGTGTACGGCCTGAAGGACGCCGAGAAGTGGGCGTTCAACTTCGATGCGGATTACGTGTTCAGCGAGAAGTTCAAGGCGAACGTGTTCTATACGCATGAAATCGACCGCCAGAACGCGGCAGGCAATACGTATACGGCGAACTCGGCCACCGCGGCCCAGAACGGCGTGACTGCCCTGTCGAGCACCTGCGGCAGCTACGCGAACCTGCTGGCACGCAATCTCGTCAACAAGATCGATCCCTGCACGAACTGGGGCCAGGAGACGACGGACGACATCGATACCGTCGGCCTCGACGTGAACCACAAGGGATTCTTCGGCGGCAAACTCGAGTTGAACGGCAATTTCATCTACAGCATGGCGCGTACGAACACCGACATGACGGGCGGCAATTGGGCGAACAACCCGGCGGCGGGTCTGGCGAGTGCGCCGACGAGGACCATCGCAGCGTTCTGGATCCCGGCGGCGGATCTGCCTGAGGTGAAGACAGAGACCTACCAGATCGCGCTCACCGGTCAGTACAAGCTCGACGTGCGCTCGTCGCTGCGCGGCATGTATTCGTACGCTCACATGAGCTCCAACGACTACATGTACGACGGCATGCAGGCGGGCGGCCTCTCCGGCGTGTTGCCGTCGTTCGAGAAGGCGCCGAGCTACTCGGACCACTTCGTCGGCCTGTCCTACATCTACAGCTTCAACCTGTAGGGGGCAGCGACGCAGCAGGGGCTCGAGACGGGGGTTGGCGACAACCCCCGTCGTTTTTGAGTGCCGCGAAGGCGCATTCACAACGACAACAAAGAGTGGGGTGAAGAGATGGCGGACAAATCACCGGGCGTGATCGCCCGCACCTGGCGCAGCTTGCGCAAACCGAGCGTCAAGTACTCGATGCTCACGCTGCTCGTCGTCGGCTTCTTCGGCGGGATCATTTTCTGGGGCGGTTTCCATACCGGCCTCGAGGCGACGAACCAGCTCGAGTTCTGCATCGGCTGCCACGAGATGCGCGACACGGTCTATCAGGAATACAAGAAATCGATTCACTATCAGAACCGGGTCGGCGTGCGCGCCATCTGTTCCGACTGCCACGTGCCGAGGGACTGGACGCACAAGATGATCCGCAAGGCGAGGGCGAGCCTGGAGGTCTGGGGCAAGATCACGGGCGACATCGACACGAAGGAAAAATTCGAGAAGAAGCGCATCGTGCTCGCCACGCACGAATGGGATCGGATGAAGGCGTCCGGTTCGCGCGAATGCCGCAACTGTCACGACTTCACGGCCATGGTCACCTCCAAGCAGAAGCCGCTCGCGCAGAAGAAGCATGCGGAGGCGCAGGAGCAGGGCAAGACCTGCATCGACTGCCACAAGGGCATCGCGCACCTGCTGCCGAAGGAGTACGAGGACCCGGAGGAGTCGGAATAGCGCGCGCCGCCGCGGCGCGCCGCTACTCGACGACGACCGGCGCCACGGTCTCGCGGTGCGCGATGACGCCGCGCATCGCGAGGACGAGCAGCGCCACGCCGATCAGCACGATGCCCGCGATCTCGTCGCGATGCAGGCGCTCGCCGAGCTGGAGCGTCGAGGACACGATCGCGACCACGGGAATGGCCAGCGTGCCGAGACCCGCCAGGCCGGCGGGCAGGTGTTTCAGCACGTAGATCCAGATGAGCCAGCCGAGCGCGGTCGACGCGACAGCGCTCAGCACCAGGATCACGATGAAGCGATCGGACCACACGATCGCGTGCTCCGGCGAGAGCCAGTGGACGAGCAGCAGCGGTACGGCGCCGAACAGCATCTGCCAGGTCGTGAGCCCGAGGAGATCCATCGGTGCGCGGTACTGGATGCGTTTCACCATGACCGAGCCGAGCGCCCAGGCCGCACCGGAAACGACAGCCAGCACTTTGCTGAAGACGGAACCGCTCATGTGCCAGGGCTGGAGTATGACGAGCAGGCCGGCGGCAGCGAGCGCGACGCCGATCCACTGCGCGCCGCGCGGACGCTCGCCGAGCATCGGCCAGGCGAACAGCAGCATCCAGAACGGCATCGTGAACACGAGGATCGCGGTGCGCCCGACACCGCCTTCGACGAGGGCCCACATGCTCAGGCCGACGAACCCGCTGGTCTGCACGAGGCCGAGGACTATGAGCTCGCGCGGGCGCGGTGGTTTCACGCTGCGGCCCGTCAGCGGCAGGCAGAGGAGAAGACACAGACCGCCGAGCAGGACACGCGCCGCGGCGAATCCGAAGGGCCCGGCGTCGAGCAGTGCGAGCTTGTTCAGGATCCAGCTATAGCCCCAGACGAACGAAAGGACGATCAAAGCCAGCAGCGGCAAGCCTTTCAGCTTCACAGACGGGGTCCCGGGTTCGATGGTGGAAAGGGTGGGAGGACGCCACGCGGCGGCGTCGGCCTACTCTAGGGTGGGGCCCCGGCAATTGCAATTGCCCTGCCGCGCGGCCGCGCGCGGTCACCGGATACCGGCCCGACCATTCCCTCGGGCATGCGCATTGCTTCGTCTGCGAGACGGAATGCGGCTTCCGGCAGCGCCTGACCCCGGTCGGTGTTCCGCCCTATAGGAACTTGCCGCCGCTGTCGGTAAACTGCGCCGCTCTGCGCAGATGGGACCCTCTGGTGGATGAGACGGCGAGAGTGCTTGCAGGGCCGCACGCGGGCCCTCGCTCGGAACTGAGAGTGACGGCGTCATGAACACGGACGACACTGATTTCCGTCACGGCCATCGCGGCAAGATGTCGGTGCTCATGCTGGGCGCGCTCGGCGTGGTCTTCGGCGACATCGGCACGAGTCCGCTGTACGCGCTGCGCGAGTGTTTCGCTTCGCCGCATCACCCGGTCGTCCTGACCGAGCCGAACATCCTCGGCATCCTCTCGATCATCGTCTGGGTCCTCATCCTCGTCATCTCCGTCGAATACGTGCTGTTCATCCTGCGCGCGGACAACCGGGGCGAAGGCGGCATCCTCGCGTTGATGGCGCTCGTGATCCGCAAGTCGCCGAGCACGATGACGCTCAGGCCGGTATTCGCGCTGCTCGGTCTCGTCGGCGCGGCCCTGCTGTTCGCCGACGCGATGATCACGCCGGCGATTTCGGTGCTGAGCGCGGTCGAAGGTCTGCAGATGGAGACGACGCTCGTCCAGCCGTACATCGTGCCGCTCGCGATGACGATCCTCATAGCGCTCTATGCCTCCCAGCGCTTCGGCACGGCGCGCATCGGCGCCGTCTTCGGCCCGGTGATGCTGCTCTGGTTCACGCTGCTCGGACTCATCGGGCTCGTCTCCGTGGTCCAGACCCCGGGCGTGCTCCGCGCGGTAAACCCGTACTATGCGGTGAGCTTCTTCATCGACAACGGTCACCTGGCGTTCCGCGTCATCGGCTCCGTGTTCCTGGTCGTGACCGGCGGCGAAGCGCTCTACGCCGACATGGGACATTTCGGACGCTCGCCCATCCAGCGCGCCTGGTTCTTCGTCGTGCTGCCCGGCCTCGCGCTCAACTACTTCGGCCAGGGTGCGCTGCTCATGCGCTCGCCGGAGACGTTGCCGCAGCTCTTCTTCTCGACCGTGCCGCCGTGGTCCGTGGTGCCGATGGTCGGGCTCGCGACGTTCGCGACCGTGATCGCTTCGCAAGCGGTGATCTCGGGGGCATTCTCGGTCGCGAACTCCGCGGTCCAGCTCGGCTACATCCCGCGCATCGACATCCGACAGACCTCGGCGAGTTCGATGGGGCAAATCTACGTTCCGTCCCTGAACTGGCTGTTCATGATCGGCACCATCGCGCTCGTCGTCGGCTTCAAGGAATCCGGCAAGCTCGCCGCGGCCTACGGCGTGGCGGTCTCGACCACGATGCTCGCGACGACGCTGTTCCTGTTCTTCGTCGCCCGTCGCGTCTGGCACTGGCCGCGGCCGGCAGCCATTGCGCTCGCCATTCCATTCCTCTGCATCGACTCCACGTTCTTCTCCTCGAACCTGCTCAAGATCCCCGCCGGCGGCTGGCTGCCGCTGACGGTCGGCGCGATCCTCTACGCGATGATGGATACCTGGAAGAAGGGCAGGGCAGTGCTGCAGGACGCGCTCGCCGCGGAGAACATGAGCCTCGATCTGTTCATGGACTCGCTCGCGATCGACGGCCCGGTCCGCGTGCCGGGCAGCGCGGTGTTCCTCACGCCGCACAAGTTCGGCGTGCCGCGCGCGCTCCTCCACAACCTCAAGCACAACAAGGTGCTGCACGAAGAGGTTCTGCTGCTCACCATCGAAACCCTGCGCGTCCCCTACGTGGCGGACGAGGAACGGCTCACGGTCGAGGACCTCGGGCAGGGCATGGCGCGTGCGACACTGACGTTCGGCTTCCTCGAACAACCTGATCTGACGCGTGAGCTCGCGCGCATGGATTCGCCGTACTTCCGCTACGACGGCATGACGACGACGTTTTTCCTGGGCCGCGAGACGATCCTCGTCGGCCGCGGCCAGAGCACGCTGTGGCGCTGGCGCCGCCAGCTCTTCGCGTTCATGACGCGCAACGCGCTCAGTGCCGCGAATTTCTTCCGGCTGCCCGCGAACCGCGTCGTGGAGATCGGCTCGCAGGTCGAAATTTGATGAGACTCCGAATAACCTGACGGCCGGCTTCAGTTCTCGAGCGTCTGTTTCGCGGGCTCGGGCGGCGCGGCCGGGTCGGTTGCGGGCGGTGTCGCAGCCGGCGGTGCTGCCGGTGCAGGCGGCGCGGCGGGTTGAGCCGCGTCGGCCGGTGCGGTGGGCTGAGCCGTGTCGGCGGGTGCGGCGGGCTGAGCCGCCGAAGCGCCGACGGCTTCGCCCACTTTCACGGCCTCGTTGCGCTCGCCCTGCGTGATCGACGCCTCGGTCGCCTTGTTCATGACGATGATGCTGATGCGCCGGTTCTGCGGCGAGAAGGGATGCTCCTTGTCGTAGAGCACCGAAGAGCTCAGGCCGACGACGCGGCCGATTTTCTGCTCGGGCATGCCACCGCCGAGCAGCTCGCGACGCGCCGCGTTCGCGCGGTCGGCGGAGAGCTCCCAGTTGCTGTAGCCGTTCGTGCTCGCGTACGGCGTCTGGTCGGTATGGCCGGACAGGCTGATGTGGTTCGGCACCTGGTTGATGACCTTCGCGATGTCGCGGAGGATGGCGCGCGCATAATTCTCCATCACCGGGCTGCCCTGCGCGAACATGGCCCGGTTCTCCTTGTCGATGATCTGGATGCGCAGGCCCTCGCTCGTGATGTCGAGCAGGAGCTGATCCTTGTAGTCCTTCAACGCGGGTGTCGCCTCGATCGCCGACTTCAGATCGTCGAGCAGTTCCTGCATCTGCTGGCGTTCCTTCTCCTTGGCGAGCTCCTCGGCCTGTTCGGGGGTGAGCGTCTCGCTCGGCGCGGTGCCGGGATTCGGCTGGGACTCGGGACGCTCGCTGCTCGTGCTCTGATCGAAGGGCTTGGCGCCCTGACCGTCCAGGATGCCTGTTCCGCCCTCCGTGTGCTGATTCGCGCCGCTGCCGCCCGGACCGCTCGAGGCAATCGGATCCTTCATGTATTCAGAAATCGCCGCGCGCTGCTCGGGCGTCGTGCTGCCCATGAGCCACATGAGCATGAAGAACGCCATCATGGCAGTGACGAAGTCGGCGAACGCGACTTTCCAGGCGCCGCCATGATGACCATGGCCGCCCTTCTTGACGCGTTTGACGATGATGGTGCCGTCGGCCATGGCTCATCAGCCCGCGGCGGCGGGTTTGCGCTTGACGTGCTCCTCGAGCTCGATGAACGTCGGCCGCTCCGTGGAGAAGATGGCCTTGCGTCCGAACTCGACGGCGATCTGCGGCGCGTAGCCCTGTTGAGAAGCGACGAGGGTCGTCTTCAGGCACTTGAAGTATTGCGCCTCGTCCCGCGCGAGGTGCTCGATCGCGATCGACATCGGCCCGATGAAGCCGTATGCGAGCAGGATGCCGAGGAACGTGCCGACGAGGGCCGCCGCCACGTGGTGGCCGATTTCCTCCGGCGGTCCGCCGAGGGCCGCCATGGTGATCACGATACCGAGCACGGCGGCCACGATACCGAAGCCGGGCAAGGCGTCGGCGACGCGGGTCAATGCCGCGGACGGCTGCGTGCCTTCTTCGTGATGAGTGTCGAGCTCGATGTCCATCAGACTGTCGAGCTCGAAGGCGTTCTTGATGCTGCCGCCCACGATCAGACGCAGATAGTCGGTGAGGAACTCGACGGCATGGTGGTTCGAGAGGACGTTCGGGTACTTGCTGAAGATGGGGCTCGACTCCGGGTTCTCGACGTCGTTCTCGAGTGACATCAGGCCTTCTTTGCGCGCCTTGGTCAGCAGGTCGTAGAGCAGGGCGAGCGAATCGAGATAGTAGTCCTTCTTGTACATCGAACCCTTAATCATGCGCGGCAGGTTCGAGGCGACCGCCTTCATCACCTTGCCGGGGTTCGATATCACGAAGGCGCCGGCCGCGGCGCCGCCGATGATCAGGAGCTCGTTGGGCTGGAAGAGGGCCAGCGGATTGCCCTTTCCGAGCATGAAGCCGCCGATGACGCAGCCGATCACCATCACGATACCGATGATCAGGTTCACGATTTCTCCCGGTTGTCATTGACTGGTTGGATGCAGTTTCATATCGGCGCCTGGGGTGCGATTCTGTAGGCTGCGGCAGCGGCTTTTCGGCGGGTGAGAGGATTCCCGGCAGCACTTGAGAAAGCCGGGCGACTGCCGCTAGAACGGCCTCGGGCGGACCAGGGGATCCCCGGTCCGGCCGCAGCGTCCCCGAGCGTCGCGAGAGGTCTCCCCTTGTTCATCCCCAGGCAGAGTGCCGAAGGCTCCCCGGATCGCATCCCGCGTGCGATCGACACGGCGATGCGCCATCTCGGCGCCCATGCGCCGGTGCTGGTGCTCGACGGAAGCCTGCGGGTGCGGTCCGTTTCGCCGGACGCGGCGCGCGTTTTCGGCCGCGATCCGGCGGCGCTGATCGACCGACATCCCGAAGCGGCGGGGTTGGTCTGTGCGGTGGCCTGGGCGGCGTTCCGCGCGCGCCTCGGTGAACTCGCGGACGGCCCGGCCTGCCTCGAGCTCGAACTCGAGCGTCCGCGCGACGCCGGTGCGCTGCGATGGCGCGTGTCAGGCTGGCTCGAGGACGGCGGCGAGCGCTTCCTCTTGTGTACCGTGGCGCAGACGGATGCCGCAACGGCGCCGGAAGAGCGGCCGGCCGCCGCGGCGCAGCGGTTGACGTCCGCGGCGACGATTTCCGCGATCGGAGCTCTCGACGAACGCAGTCATCTGCTCGATTTCGCCCTGCGCGCCTCGCGCGACGGCCTCATGTACTGGGACATTCGAGAGGACAAGGTGTGGTGGTCCGATCGATACGCGGAAATCCTCGGCATGCGTCCCGGCGAAGTGCGCTGCCGCGCCGAATGGCTCGCGCTGCTTCATCCGGACGAGCGCGACGGAATCATCGAGGAGCGCCTCGAGTGCGCGCGCGCCGGCCGGCACTTCCTGCAGGAATATCGCATGCGTCACGTCGACGGCCACTACGTCTGGGTGTCGGTACGCGGGCAGACCGAGCTCGACGCGGAGGGCGATCCGGTCCGGCAGGTGGCCTTGATCACGGACGTCTCGGAGCGGCGGGGGCTGCTCGAGGAACTGCGGCTGGCCAACGAGCTGGCCCAACTGCACCTCGTGAATACCCCGCTCATCTACATCAAGCACGACGACGCATTCGTCATCGAGGAGTGGTCGCCCCGCACCGAGCAGGTCCTGGGCTGGCGCGCCGACGAGGCGGTCGGGCGCACCGTCGGCCAGCTCGGCATGCTGGCGCCCTCGCGCCTGCAGTACGTGAAGGCCCGGTATGCACGCGCGCTCGCCGACGGCGAACCCGTCGTCAGCGCGATCGGGCCCTGCTATACGAAGGACGGTCGTCTGCTGAGCATCGAGTGGCATTGCCGGGTTCTGCCCGATGAGCGCGGTGGCTTCGCCAAACTGCTCGCCTTCGGTCTCGACCGCTCCGAGCAGGTCGCGGCGGAACGCGCGCTCAAGCGCAGCGAGGAGCGTCTCAATCTCGCGATGCGGGCGACGAACGACGGCATTTTCGACTGGAACCTCGAGACCGGCCGTTTCTGGGGGTCGCCGCGCTACGCGGCGATCCTGGGTTTCCCGGCCGAGGAGATCGAGCTTTCGATAGGCGAGATCCGCCAGCGCGTGCATCCGGAGGACGCGACGATCGTGAACGACGCGTTGCTGCGGCACTTTACGGGCGGCCAGCCGTTCACGGCCGAGTACCGGGTCCGGACGCGGGATGGGACCTACATCTGGCACTACGCCCGCGGCGAATCCGTCTTCGACGCGGACGGCAAAGCCAAGCGTGTCGTGGGCGTCGTCACGGATGTCACACAGCGAAAAATATGGGAGCACGAGCTCGCGGAGAGCGAACGGCGTTTCCGCGATATCGCCGACTCGACGCCCGTCATCATCTGGCTGCTGTCGGCGCGTGGCGAATGCGTGTATGCGAACCGCGCATTCAGGGAGTTCACCGGCCGGCCGGTCGGTGACGAGCTCGGGCTCGGCTGGATGGCGTGCGTAGCGCCGCAGGATCGCGAGCGTATCACCTCGACCCTGCACGATGCGTTCGAGATGCGCGAGGAGTTCACGGCCGAATGGCGCCACCGGCACTACTCCGGCGAGTTCCGTTGGGTCCGCTCTTGCGGTGTGCCCCGGTTCGGCGACAACGGCGAGTTCTCCGGCTACATCGGGACGACCGAGGACATCGATGCCCAGCGCCAGGCCTGGTCGGCACTCGAGACCGCGAATCAGGAGCTCATGCGCTCCAATGCCGAGCTCGAGCAGTTCGCCTACGTGGCGTCGCACGATCTGCAGGAGCCGCTCCGGATGGTAGCGAGCTTCACGCAGTTGCTCGCCAAGAAGTATCGGGGCCGGATGGATGCCGAGGCCGACGAGTACATCCATTTCGCGGTCGACGGGGCGAAACGGATGCAGAAGCTCATCCAGGATCTGCTCACGTTCTCGCGGGTCGGTCGCGGCGAGTTGCACTTCACGACGGTCGACACGAACGCGCTCGTCGGCGAGGTCGTGCAGACGCTCAAGACGGCGGTCGCGGAGGCGGGTGCCGTCGTCACCTGCGCGGATCTTCCCACCGTCCGCGCCGACGAGAGCCAGCTCGCGATGGTGTTCCAGAACCTCATCGGCAATTCCCTCAAGTACCGCGCGCCGGACCGCCCGCCGCAAATCACCATCTCGGCTGCGCCCGGCGAAGACGGCATCGAATTCACGGTGGAAGACAACGGGATCGGCTTCGAGCCGCGATATGCCGACCGGATCTTCGTCATCTTCCAGCGCCTCCACACGCGAGAGACCTACCCAGGGACCGGCATCGGCTTGTCGATCGTCAAGAAGGTGATCGAACGGCTCGGCGGCCGCATCCGTGCGGAAGGTCGGCCGGGCGAAGGCGCGCGATTCGTGTTCGTCCTGCCGGTTTGACGGCTCCGTCGGGCGGCTCACGGCGGTCTCCTGCATTTGGTGGATGCCCGGGGCTCGGGGTCCGCTGTCGCCTAAAGTTCCCGATCCCGGCTGTCGTTAATGGCAGGAGTTCGTCTTCACGGTTGCGCTACCGGCGACGAGCAGTGATTCGTCCGGCATCTGCGCCGGGCGCTGCCACGCCGCTGCTGGTGTCGCGGGGCGCCCGCGCGCAGCGTCGATTCCTCGAGACGGAGAGGTCCCAGGCGAGGTGCCAGCGTAATGCCAGATCAGGGAACGAGCTTCGGACTCCCAGTGGTGCTCCGACAGGAGCTCCTGGTGCTGTTGATCGAGGACAACCTCGGCGACGCGTTGCTGATCAAGGCACTGCTCGACGAAGTCGCGGGCAATCCGGTTTGCATCGAGCACGTCACGTCGCTCGAAGCGGGGCTCGCACGCGTCGTCGAAACGGGCTTCGATGCCGTAATCACCGATCTGCACCTGCCCGATTCCGAGGGCGTGGACACCCTGCGCCAGCTCTTCACCGTCGCGGAATCCGTTCCAATCGTGGTGATGACGCACTGTGAGAACAATCCGTTCGCACTCGATCTGCTGAAGCACGGCGCACAGGACTATCTCGTGAAAGGCCAGAGCGACGGACCGCTCATCATCAAGACGATCCGCTATGCCATCGAGCGCAAGGAAGCGGATCAGCATTTCGCCTACCTCTCGCATTACGACAAACTCACGGGGCTCGCGAATCGCGAGCTGTTCCGGGATCGGCTGCAGCAGGCGATGGCCCGCGCCGAGCGCAATCACCGGCTCGTCGCGCTGTTGTTCCTCGATCTCGATCGCTTCAAGTCGGTGAACGACACGCTCGGTCATCTCGCCGGCGACGAATTGCTCGTACAGGTCGCCGGTCGTCTGAAAACCTGCGTTCGGAAAGCCGACACCATCGCACGGCTCGGCGGTGACGAGTTCACGGTCATACTCGAAGGTCTGGAGGATCCGGGCGACGCGGAAGTCGTCTGCCGCAAGATCATCGACACTCTGGCCGATCCGCTCGTCGTCCAGAGCCACGAAATCTATGTCACGACGAGCATCGGCGTGACGTTCTTCCCATCGGACGACCAGGAGCTCGTCGGTCTCCTGCGCAATGCCGATGCCGCGATGTATCGGGCGAAGGAAGAGGGCCGGAACAAGTACCACCTGTTCACCGCGGACTTGAGCGCACGCGCCGTGAACCGGATGGGCATCGAATCAGCGCTGCGTCACGCCGTCGAGCGTGACGAGCTCTACCTCTGTTATCAGCCCAAGGTGCACGTCGAAACCGGACAGATTCTCGGCGCCGAGGCGCTGCTGCGCTGGAACAATCCCCAGCGCGGTCTCGTTTCGCCGGCCGAGTTCATCCCCGTCGCGGAAGAGACCGGACTCATCGTGCCGATCGGCGAGTGGGTGCTGCGTCGCGCCTGCGTGGACGCGCTGCGCTGGCAGCAGCTCGGCTTCGGCGAAATCAGCGTCGCCGTGAATCTCTCACCGCGCCAGTTTCGCCACGGCGACCTACCCACCATGGTGCGCAGCGTTCTCGACGAAGTCGGCATGGCCCCGGATCTGCTCGATCTCGAAATCACCGAGAGCCTTCTGATGGACGACACCGAGGCGAGCCAGATTTCGCTGAACGAACTCAAGCAGCTCGGGCTGCGGATCTATCTGGACGATTTCGGGACCGGCTATTCCTCGCTCGCCTACCTGAAGAAGTTCCCGATCGACGGCCTGAAGATCGATCGCTCGTTCATTCGCGACCTGCCCGGGGACAGCGACGACGAAGCGATCACCCGCGCCATACTCGCGCTCAGTCAGGCGCTGCGGCTCAGGGTAGTCGCCGAGGGCGTCGAAAACGAGTTCCAGCTCGAATTCCTGCGCCAGGCGAGCTGCGACGTGGTGCAAGGCTTTTATTTTGCGCAGCCGCTCGCATTCGAGCACTTCGTGGGATGGTTGCGGTGCAATACGAAACATGCTTCGTCAGTGGTACGATGGCCTCTCGCTGGGTGACTCCAGTCGTTTCCGTACCTCCAGTCTCCGTCCTTCCTCCGCTTACGCGCCCTGCGCAGGGACCGCGAATGGCGCGCTGCAAACCGATTCTGCCGATGCGCTTCCATCCTGTGGAAAATTTGCAACATTTATCATCCTGTTTGTAGCTAACGTCGCAGCAGAGTCTTGCATTTGACCGGGCATCCAATAGAATGTTGTTGCATTTTTTTCAATTTCGGGGCTGCAGCCGCGGTCCAGGAAGCGCTAAATGCACCAATGCGGCCGCAGTCGGGAAGAGCCCAGCACACATGCTTCCCGGGAGCGGTCCGCACTGCAGCGGCGGGCGTACCAACTTGGCGTCCACGCTACAGGCGGGCTCGTGAAGTTGCGGGCAACTTATTGACAGGGAAGCGCTCTTACAAAGTCTCGGCGGCACCCGCGGGTGCCAGGATGAATAAGAAACGAGGGGACGTGCACGAGTGAGCCGGTGCGGGCGTCCCGGGAAGGATGACACTGATACGTTGACGAATGACAACTGGCGATGCGCAAGCAACGCCCACGGCGAATGAATCACACCCTCACCGGCGGGCCGTCCCGGCCCCGGCGAAGGTGATAACAAAGAGCGAAAGCATGAACGAAAGACACGACGCAATTGCGCAGGTGCTGGCTGGGCAACGGGGGGACGTCCGAGCCGATCTCTTCCACACCCACTCCGTCCATCCACTGGAACCGGCTTCGGATCCAGTTCAGGTCACGATGACGCGGGCGGCGCAGGCGCTGCTGTCGCGGCAGTCGCATGACGGTCACTGGCGCTTCGACCTCGAAGCGGACGTGACCATTCCCGCGGAATACCAGTTCCTGCAGTACTTCTTCGGTACCGTCGACAAGGGGCGCGAGGCGCGGATGGCGAAGTACATCCGCGAGCGCCAGCACACGAACGGGAGCTGGCCGCTGTATCACGGCGGGCCGGGCGATCTGAGCGCCACGGTGAAGGCCTATTTCGCGCTCAAGCTCGCCGGCGATTCACCGGATGCGCCGCACATGGCGGAGGCGCGCCATTGGGTGCGTGCGAACGGCGGCGCCGAGAAGGTCAACGTCTTCACCCGGATCACGCTCGCGATGTTCGGGCAGTTGCCGTGGTGCACGGTGCCTGCGATGCCGGCCGAAATCATGTTTCTGCCGAAGTGGTGGGTGTTCTCGCTCAGCAAGGTGTCTTACTGGTCGCGCTGCGTGATCGTGCCGCTGCTGATCATTTTCGCGAAGCGCCCGGTCATCAAGGTGCCCGCGGAACAGGGTGTTGCGGAGTTGTTCTTCACGCCCCCCGATCAGATCCGTCATCTCGACGAGTTCAAGCCCGGCAAGCCGATCGCGAACGCATTCCTGCTCGTGGACCGCGTGCTGAAGGCGATCGATCCGCTCGTCCCGAAGTTCATCCGCGAGGGCGCCTTGCGCCGTGCCGAGAAGTGGACGCGCGACCACGCGAAGGGCAAGGGTGGCATCGGCGCGATCTTCCCGGCCATTGCGAATGCCGCGATGGCGCTGCGCCTGCTCGGTGCTGCCCCGGACGACCCGGATTTCGTGCGCTCCGTACAGGCCATCGAAGACCTCGTGCTCGACGGCGACGACGACGCCTACTGCCAGCCGTGCGTGTCGCCGATCTGGGATACCTGTCTGTCGCTCTCGGCGATTACCGAGGCCGGCGCGCATCCCGAGCATCCGGCCGTACAGCAGGCGATGGAGTGGCTATTCGACCAGCAGGTGTTCGTGCCGGGCGACTGGTGCGATCAGACGCCGAAGCTGATTCCGGGCGGCTGGGCGTTCCAGTACGAGAACGATCTCTATCCGGACGTCGACGACACGGGCATGGTGCTGATGGGTCTCCTGCGCGCGGGCGCACTCGACAACGAGCACAAGGTCAAGCGCGTCGCACAGGCCGTGAACTGGCTCCTCGGGATGCAGAATCCGGATGGCAGTTGGGCCGCGTTCGACGTCGGCAACAATTACACCTATCTGAACAACATCCCGTTCGCCGATCACGGTGCGCTCGTGGATCCCGGCACGTCCGACCTCACCGCGCGCTGCGTCGAATTGCTCGCGATGCTCGGCTACGACCAGCATTTCCCGCCGGTCGCCCGTGCGCTCGAATTCCTGCGCAAGGAGCAGGAAGAGTGCGGCGCGTGGTACGGCCGGTGGGGCGTCAACTACATCTACGGCACGTGGAGTGTGCTGTGCGGTCTCGGCGCGCTCGGCGAAGACGTCGCGAAGCCGTACATCCGCAAGGCGGCGCAATGGCTGAAAGACGTGCAGAACGACGATGGTGGCTGGGGTGAGAGCTGCAATACCTACGACGACCCGATGCTGAAGGGCAAGGGTGAGTCGACGGCGTCGCAGACGGCCTGGGCGCTGCTCGGCCTCATGGCGGCCGGCGAAACGCGTTCGCCGGAGGTCAAGCAGGGCATCGAGTACCTGATCAAGACGCAGAACGAAGCCGGTGAGTGGGACGAGGACGCGTATACGGGGACGGGCTTCCCGCGCGTGTTCTATCTCCGCTACCACGGTTACAGCCGGTTCTTCCCGCTGTGGGCGCTCGCGACCTATGCGCGGATGCGCCGCGGTCTGCCGACGCGCCAGCACGAAGTAACCGCGCAGGGCCCCTACGACCTCGGCTACCTGCCCGCGCTCGACGCCTGACCGCAGATTCTCCGCCGGGCCCGTGCGGCCGGGCGGAGAGCGTTCTTCCGGTCAGAATCCGCGCTTCGCGCCGCTACGTAGAAACGTTGCGGTGTGAGGCGCGGCGGGACAGCCTTCCGGTCGTCCCGCGTCCTTGGCCGCTATCCCGCCGTCCGTCCTGCGGCCGACAATAGGCCCCGGACCCGGTCGGGTCGTCCATTATTTCGGTGCTGCGCGTGGGCCGGATGGCAGTGCCGCCTCCGCGCTGCGCGGCAGGTCTCTCAACCATCGATGGAGTTTGCGGATGTCCGATTACGTCGCGCCCCTGAAGGAAATGCGCTTCGTCGTGGAGCGCCTCTGTGGCCTGGAAGCGTTTGCCGCGATCCCCGAGTTCGCCGATACGACGAGCGATCTCGTCGAAGCCGTGCTCAGCGAAGCTGCGCGTCTCGCGAACGAAGTGATCGCGCCGCTCAATCGCCTCGGCGATACGCACGGTGTGCGTCTCGAGGGCGACGTCGCGCATACCGCGCCGGGCTGGCGCGAAGCCTACCGCGCGTTCGTCGACGGCGGCTGGAATGGTCTCTCCTGCGATCCCGAATTCGGGGGGCAGGGATTGCCGAAGCTCGTCGCAACCGCGGTGAGCGAGATGTGGAACTCCGCGAATCTGTCCTTCGCGCTCGGGCCGATGCTGACGCAGGGTGCGGTCGACGCGATCGAGAATCATGCGGCCGACGAACTCAAGGCGCGCTATCTGCCGAACATGATTTCCGGTGAATGGACGGGCACGATGAACCTCACCGAGCCGCAGGCGGGTTCCGATCTCAGCGCCGTCCGCACGCGCGCCGTGCCCGAGGGCGACCACTTCCGCATCACGGGCCAGAAGATCTTCATCACTTACGGCGAACACGACCTCACGGCCAACATCATCCATCTCGTGCTCGCGCGACTCCCCGACGCGCCCGCCGGGACGCGCGGTATCTCGCTGTTCGTCGTGCCGAAGTTCCTGCTGAAGGACGACGGCACACCCGGCGAACGCAACGACGTCCGCTGCGTCTCGCTGGAGCACAAGCTCGGCATCCACGGCAGTCCGACGGCGGTCATGTCATTTGGCGAGAAGGGCGGGGCCATCGGTTATCTCGTCGGTGAGCCGAACCGCGGCCTCGAATACATGTTCACGATGATGAACGCGGCGCGCCACGGCGTCGGCGTAGAAGGCATGGCGCTCGGCGAACGCGCGTATCAGCGTGCGGTGAAATTCGCCCGGGAGCGCGTGCAGGGCAAACCGGTCGGCTATGCGGGCAAAGCGGGCGCGATCATCGAGCACCCCGACGTCCGGCGCATGCTCATGACGATGCGTGCGTACAACGAGGCGATGCGCGTCCTGACCTATGCCTGCGGTATGGCCTTCGATCTCGGCGCGAAACATCCCGACGCGGTCGTGCGCGATGCCGCGCGTCGGCGCGGCGATCTGCTCACGCCGATCGTGAAGGGCTGGTGCACGGAAACCGGCAATCTCGTCACCTCTCTCGGCGTGCAAGTCCACGGCGGCATGGGCTTCATCGAGGAGACGGGGGCGGCCCAGCATTTCCGCGATGCGCGCATTACGACGATCTACGAGGGCACGACCGGCATCCAGGCCGCGGACCTCGTGGGTCGCAAGACGCTGCGCGACGGCGGTCATGCGGCGCGCGAGCTCCTGGCCGAGATGAGGGCGGATGTCACCGGCCTTGCGGCGAACGCCGAGCCGCGCGTGGCGCAGATCGCTGCGTCGCTCGAGGCAGGTATCGCGGCAATCGAGCGCGTGCTGCGCTGGCTGCTGTCGGCACAGAGCGAAGATCCGCGGCTGCCGCTCGCGGCGAGCGCGCAGTATCTCGAGTTGTGGGGCGTGGTCGCCGGGGGCTGGCTGCTGGCGCGCGGCGCCGCAATCGCCGCGGACGAGCTCGCCGCGGGCAGCGCCGACCCGACATTCTTCGAGGGCAAGCTCGCGACGGCGCACTACTACGCGCTGCAGATCCTGCCGCAGGCGCGCGCACTGGAGCCGATGATCACGGCAGGCGCGGCGGCGACGTACAGCCTCGAGGCGGACGCGCTCTGATCCCGGGGCGGCGCGGGTGTCTCGCGCCGCCGCCCCCGCTCCTGTTCACTCGCGCGCGGCCGGCCTCATCTGCTATCTTTCGGTCCCCCGCAAAACACGCGAGGCATGTATGCCCCGGCCCTGGCTCGAACGAATCGATACCGCTCTCGCCGACTGGCAGCTCAAGCGCAGTCACAACGTCGCGGATCTGCGCCGCGCCGCGCGCCTGCGCGTGCCTTCGCCGATGTTCCACTACATGGACGGCGGTGCCGATGACGAGATAACCATGCGTCGCAACAGTCGTGATTTCGATCATCACGAGCTGATGCCGCGCTACCTCGTCGACGTGAGCAGTATCGACACCTCGACGACCGTCATGGGCCAGCCCGTGTCCATGCCGCTGATCCTCGCGCCGACCGGCATGTCGCGGCTCTTCCATCACGAGGGTGAGCTCGCCGTCGCACGCGCGGCGGCCCGCGCCGGTACGATATATTCGCTCTCGACGGTCGCGACGCACACGATCGAGCAGGTCGCCGCTGCAGCCGCGGGCCCCAAGTGGTTCCAGATCTACGTCTTCAAGGATCGCGGCCTCATCACGGAATTCATCGCGCGCTGCCGTGATGCGCAGTATCACGCGCTTTGTCTGACCATCGATCTGCCGCTGACCGGCAACCGCGAGCGCGACCTGCGCACCGGCATGGTGATCCCGCCGCGCTTCTCGCTCGCGGGCTGGCTCGACTTCGCACTGCATCCGCTGTGGTCGTCGAACTATCTCGGCTCGCCGCCGTTCACGCTCGCGAACGTCGCGCACCGCGTGAGCGGTCCGGCCGGCGACATGTCGACCCTCGTCTCCTACATCGCGAGCCAGTTCGACCGGACCATCCGGTGGAACGACGCGGCGAAGATGATCGAGGAATGGAACGGACCGTTCGCGATCAAGGGCATCATGACGGCACACGATGCGCGTCGCGCGGTCGAGATCGGCGCGAACTGCATCATCGTCTCGAACCACGGCGGCCGGCAGCTCGATCACGCGCCGTCGCCGATCGACGTGCTGCCGGAGATCGTGGACGCGGTCGGCGGTCGCGCTGAGGTCGTGCTCGACGGCGGCGTGAGACGGGGTACCGACGTGCTGAAGGCGCTCGCTTACGGCGCGCGCGCCTGCATGACGGGCCGCTGTTATCTGTATGGCCTCGGCGCCGGAGGCGAACCCGGTGTCGATCGCGCGTTGTCGCTGCTCAAGTCGGAGCTCGAACGCGACATGGCGCTGCTCGGTGTTCGCCGTGTGGAGGAGATTACGCGTGAGTACGTCCGCGCCCGAACTCGAATTTGACAGCGACATCCCGCTGCTCCGGCGCATTCTCGCCGAGTGCCGCACGATCGCCGTCGTCGGCCTCTCGCAGAACTGGAGTCGGCCCAGCAATTTCGCCGCGAAATACATGCAGGAGCACGGCTACCGCGTCATCCCGGTGAATCCGATGTACGAGGAAGTGCTGGGCGAGCGCTGCTATCCGAACTTGCGCGCCATCCCCGGGCCCGTCGACATCGTGGACTGCTTCAGGGCTGCCTCCGAGATCCCGGCGATTGCCGACGACGCGATCGCGATCGGCGCGAAAGTGCTGTGGCTGCAGCTCGGCATCGTCAATGTCGAAGCGGCACGCAAGGCGCGCGCCGCGGGGCTCGAAATCGTCATGGACCGCTGCGTGAAGATCGAGCACGCAAGGCTCTTCGGCGGCCTGAATTTCGTCGGCGTCAACACCAAGGTCATCTCGGCGAAGCGGCCGAAGTACATCGCGAACTGAACCATGGCAGATCATCAATTCGGATTCGAGACACTCTGTCTGCATGCGGGCCAGATCCCGGACGCCGCGACCGGCGCGCGCGCGACGCCGATCTACCAGACGACGTCCTACGTCTTCGACAGTGCGGACCACGCGGCGAGCCTGTTCAATCTGCAGACCTTCGGGAACATCTACACGCGCCTGTCGAACCCGACGAACGCCGTGTTCGAGGAGCGCATGGCGGCACTCGAAGGCGGCCGTGCCGCGGTTGCGGTCGGCTCCGGCCTCTCGGCGCAGATGGTCGCACTGCTCACGCTGCTCGAGGCGGGCGATCAGCTCGTCGCGGCGAAGACGCTCTACGGCGGCACGTACTCGCAGTTCGACTACAGCTTCCGGCGCATGGGGATCGAGACGACGTTCGTCGACCCGGATGATTTCGACGCCTGGGCGGCGGCCATCACGCCGCGCACGAAGGCCCTCTACGCCGAGGTGCTCGGCAATCCGCTCATCAACGTCGTCGATCTCGAGAAGGTCGCGGAGATCGCGCACGCCGCCGGCGTGCCGTTCGTCGTCGACAACACCTTTCCGACGCCGTATCTGTGCCGGCCGCTGGACTTCGGCGCGGACATCGTCGTGCATTCGGCGACGAAGTTCATCGGCGGCCACGGCACGTCGATCGGCGGGGTGCTCGTCGAGTCGGGCAAGTTCCCCTGGGACAACGGCCGCTTTCCCGGCATGACCGAGCCGTCGCCGGGCTACCACGGCGTGAAGTTCTTCGAGACGTTCGGGGATTTCGGCTACACGATGAAGGCGCGCGTCGAGACTTTGCGCACGCTGGGTCCCGCGCTCAGCCCGTTCAATGCCTTCCTGTTCCTGCAAGGGCTCGAGACGCTGCCCTTGCGCATGGATCGGCACTGTGCGAACGCGCTCGCCGTCGCGCGGTTCCTGAAGGCGCATCCACTCGTCGACTGGGTGCGCTATCCGAGCCTCGAGGGCGACGAGTACTACGAGCGCGCGCAGAAGTACGTGCCCAAGGGCGCGAGCTCGATCATGTCGTTCGGCATCAAGGGCGGCCAGGCCGCCGGCGTGAAATTCATCGAGAGCGTGCAGTTCCTGAGCCACCTCGCGAATGTCGGCGACGCGAAGACGCTGGTGATCCACCCGGCCTCCACCACGCATCGCCAACTGTCGGAGGAACAGCTCGTCGCGGCGGGTGTCGGCCCGGATCTCATCCGCCTCTCGGTCGGCCTCGAAACGCTCGACGACATCCTGTGGGACCTCGACCAGGCACTCACGAAATCCCGGCGCTGAGCCCCGGGTGCTCGGGCGGTCCGCCGGCTGCCCCGAGCACGTATAATTCCCGCACATCCCACTTCCACCTCGGGCAGGCCCACCATGAGCGAGTTGATTGCAGAGTTCCGCGCCATCGTCGGCGCAGCCGGCGTCCTCACGGGTGACGACGTCGGTAACCGCACGATTCACGTCTGGCGGCAGGATCCGATCCGCGCGAAGTGCATCGTGCGTCCGGCGAGCACGGAAGAGGTGTCCGCGATCTTGAAGCTCTGCAACGCGCGCGGGCAGCGCGTCGTCCCGCACGGCGGTCTCACGGGACTCGTCCAGGGCTGCAACTGCTCGCCCGACGACGTCGTGCTCTCGCTCGAGCGCATGAACAGAATCGAGGACCTCGACACCGCGGGCCGCACGATGACCGTCCAGGCCGGCGTGCCGCTCGAGAAGCTGCAACAGGAAGCCGAGCGCAACGGCCTCATGTTCCCGCTCGATCTAGGTGCGCGCGGCTCGTGCCAGATCGGCGGCAACGTCTCGACGAATGCGGGCGGCAACCGCGTCATCCGCTTCGGCATGACGCGCGAGAACGTGCTGGGTCTGGAGGCCGTGCTCGCCGACGGCACGATCATCACCGCGCTGAACGACATGCTGAAGAACAACGCGGGCTACGACTTGAAGCAGCTATTCATCGGCACCGAGGGCACGCTCGGCATCGTCACGCGCGTCGTCATCCGGCTCCGTGAGGCGACACACGGCGCGCATACGGCCTTCGTGGGCTGCACCGATTTCCCGCAGGTCGCGCGCTTCCTCAAGTACATAGACCGCGAGCTCGCCGGCTCGCTGTGCGCGTTCGAGGTGATGTGGAAGGATTATTTCGAGCTCGTCACGACGCCGCCCGCGACGAACGTGCGCCCGGTGCCGCTCGACTACGAGATCTACATCCTCACCGAATCGCTCGCGACGGCGCACGCCTCGGCGAGCGAGCACTTCGAGGCCGTGATGGCCCAGGCGCTCGAAGACGGCATCATCGCGGATGCCGCGGTTGCGAAGTCCGAGAACGACCGGCGCGCGATGTGGCGCATTCGCGATTCCGTGGATCAGTTCTTCCGCTTTGGACCGGCCTTTCTCTACGACGTGAGCCTCGGCATCCGGTATATGGATGAATACGTGCGCGAAGTGAAGACGCGCCTCGATGCGCGCTTTCCGGATCATCACTGCTTCACGCTCGGCCACATCGGTGACGGCAACATCCATTTCGCGATCAACGTCGCGAAGGAGCACGATCAGGACATGCACCGCGCCGTGAACGAGTGTGTCTACGAGCCCCTCGCACCGTTCAACGGTTCGATTTCGGCGGAGCACGGTATCGGCACGGAGAAGAAGGCGTATCTGCGCCTGAGCCGCAGCGAGGCCGAGGTCGAGCTGATGCGGCGCCTGAAGCGTGCGCTGGACCCGAACGGCATCCTGAATCCCGGCAAGGTCTTCGACTGAGCGATCCGCGCCTACCGATGACTGCGACTGCGAGCGGCCCCGACACTGCGTCCGAAGTGCTCGCGGCCGCGCACGCGCGCGGCCTCTCTCACGTCTCCGTCGGCTGCTACGACTGGCACGGCCGCTTGCGCGCGAAGCAGCTCCATGTCCGCAAGCTTCCCGGCGCGTTCGCGCGCGGGCTCGCAATGACCTCGGCGATCTTCGCGACCGACAGTGCGGAACGTCCCATCGAGAACGGCCCTTTTCAGAATCCCGCGGGCGGCTATCGCGACGCCGATCTCGTCTTCGACGCCGCGATCTGGCGCGACTTCCCGCTCGAGGCGGGCGGCGAGGGTGTTGTCGTACTGGGTCAGCTCGGCGGCGAGTTCGCGCGTTTCTGCCCGCGCGCGCTGCTCGGCGCCGAGCTCGCGCGCTATGCCGCGCTCGGATACACGGTGCGCGGTGCGTTCGAGCTCGAGTTCCACCTGTTGCGCGAGACACCTGCATCGCTTCGCCGCAAAGTTCCTGCCCGCCTCGAGATCGTCACGGAGCTCGAGCGCATGTACTCGCTCGTCGATCACAGCGCCGCCGCGACGTTCTTCGATGCGCTGCGCGCACTCGCCGAGCGCGTCGGCGTCGGCGTCGACAGCCTGCACGCCGAATTCACCGCGCTGCTCGAGGCGGCTCTCGCGGCGGAACGAGGGCCCGCCATCGCCGATAACGCGGTACTGTTCAAGACGGCGGCGAAAGCGCTCGCACGCCGGCACGGGCTGCTCGCGAGCTTCATGGCGAAACTGAGCAATCAGCACGAAACGGCGGGCGGGCATCTCAACCTCTCGCTGGAGCGCGACGGTGAAGCCGTGTTCGGCGTCGACAGCACGGGCGGTGCGACACCTGCGCTCGCGCATTTCATCGGCGGTCTGCAGCGCCACACTCCGGAGCTGATGCTGCTGCACTGTCCGTACGTGAACTCCTTCAAGCGGTTCGCCGGCGAATCGTTCGCACCGCGCACGAACCGCTGGGGCATCGACAACAAGACCTGCGCCTATCGCGTCGTCGAGAGCGGGGCGGACGGCGTGCGCATCGAATTGCGTCTGCCCGGCGCCGACGTCAATCCCGCGCTCTGTCTGCTCGCGGCTCTCGTTGCCGGACGTCGGGGTCTCGAGAGGCAGCTCGCACCGAGCGCGCCTGCCACGGGTAATGCCTGGGCCGCACCGGAGCCGACGATGCCGGCGTTCCCGGGCGGCTTCGCGCGCGCGATTGCGGAGTTCCATCGTTCGCAGCTCGCGCGCGAGGCGTTGGGCACGCCTTTCGTCGAGGCCTTCACGCAGAGCCGGGAATGGCAGCTCGAACAATTGGATCGTACAGTGACGGATTGGGAGCTCAGACAGTACGGGGAGTGTGTATGACCGACAGGCCGGTGCCTGTGCCCTACGAGGGATTCTTCCAGGTACGCGACGACTGGCTGGACGACAACGGCCACATGAACGTCGCCTTCTACATCCGCGCTTTCGACGAGGGCAGCAATCCGTTCTTCGACGACATCGGTCTCGGCTGGGATTACACGCGCAGCGGCGTCGGCTCGGTGTTCATGGTGAACTGCAATCTCGACTTCAAGCGCGAGCTCTTCGCGGGCGACGCGCTGCGCGTCACGACCCGGCTCATCGACTGGAACGACAAGCTGCTGCATCTCCACCTCGCGCTCTACAACGTCGACAAGGGCTATCTCGCCGCGGTGAGCGAGACGATGTTCATCCACATCTCGTTCGCCACGCGACGCGGCACCGCGATGCCCGAATCCGCGACGACGCGGCTCGACCGCGTCATGCGCGCGCACGCGGCGATGGGCCGGCCGGCGAACCTCGGCCGGCCGCTCGGCATTCGCCGCCAGTTGCCGCTGTGAACGCGCTGCGCCCGCCCGCGCTCGGCCGCTACGGCATGGTGGCGACGAGCCAGACTCTCGCGACCCAGGCCGGCATCGACATCCTCCGCAGCGGCGGCTCGGCGGTCGACGCCGCGCTCGCCGCGAACGCGATGCTCGCGCTGACCGAGCCCCACATGTGCGGTCCGGGCGGCGATCTGTTCGCGCTGGTCTGGGATCCCCGTGAGCGTCGTCTGCATGGTCTGAACGCGAGCGGACGCAGTCCCCGCGGACAGTCGTTCGCGACGCTCGAGGCGCGGCTCGAAGGACGGCATACGATGCCCGGCCGCGGCCCGCTCGCCGTCACCGCACCCGGCGCTGTCGACGGCTGGTGCAAGTTGCACGATCGTTTCGGCCGCCTGTCGCTGCGCGAGATATTCGCGCCGGCGGTCGAGTACGCACACGCCGGTTTCCCGGTCGCGACGCGGACGAGCGGAGCCTGGCGTCGCGTCGCCGCGGAGCTCGCGCGCGAGCCGGCCATCGCCCGCCAGCACGCGGCGTTCGCCGCGACGTTCCTGCACGAAGGCGAAGGACCGTCGCCGGGGCAGGTCATGAGCAACCGCGGCCTCGCGCGCACGCTCGATGCGATCGCCGAGGGCGGGCGGCGCGAGTTCTACGCGGGCGAGATCGGTGAAGCGATGCTTGCCTGCCTCACGGCCGCGGGCGGTGCATTCACCGCCGACGATCTCACGCGCGACCACGCGGAGTGGGTCGAGCCGCTGACCACGCGTTATCGCGGCCACGACGTCTACGAGCTGCCGCCGAACGGGCAGGGCGTGTCCGTGCTGCAGATGCTGAACATCCTCGAGCACTTCCCGCTCGCGCGATTCGGCATCGGCAGTGCCGAGTGGTGGCATGCATTCCTGGAAGCGAAGAAGCTCGTGTTCGAGGATCGCGCGCGCCACTACGCCGATCCCGCGTGCATGGAAGTCTCCTGCGCGGCGCTGCTCGACAAGGATTACGCAGCGCGTCGTGCGGCGCAGATCGATCCGGCGCGTGCCGGCAGCAGCTACGCCTGCGGCGACGTCGCGGTGCCGGGCGGCGACACGACGTATCTCGCGGTCGCGGATCAGGACGGCATGATGGTGTCGTTCATCCAGAGCATCTTTCAGGCGTTCGGCTCCGGGCTCGTCGTGCCGGAAGGCGGCTTCGCGCTGCAGTCGCGCGCCGCCGGCTTCAATCTCGATGCCGCGCATCCGAATGGCTATGCACCCGGCAAGCGCCCGTTCCACACCATCATCCCGGGCTTCGCGATGCGCGACGGCGAGCCCTGGCTCGCGTTCGGCGTGATGGGCGCGGACATGCAGCCGCAGGGACAGGTGCAGGTGCTCGTGAATCAGATCGATTTCGGACTCGACGTGCAGGCCGCGGGCGACGCACCGCGCCTGCGCCACGTCGGCGGCGCGCAGCCGAACGGCGAGCGGCTCGACGGACTCGGGGTCGTGCAGTACGAAGCGCGCATTCCCGCCTCGCTCGTCGCCGCACTGAGCGCGCGCGGCCATCGCCTGCAGCCGATCGTCGACGAGCCACTGCACGTCGTCGGTGGTTATCAGGCCGTCGAGCGCGACGCGGCGCGCGGCGTCTGGCGCGGCGCGACGGAATCGCGCTTCGACGGCGTCGCACTGGGGTATTGAGCATGGCGAAGAGGAAATCGTCGAAGCGCGCGGACACGACCCCGAAAGTCGGCTTCGTGAGCCTCGGCTGCCCGAAAGCACTCGTCGATTCCGAGCGCATCCTGACCGAGCTGCGCCGCGGCGGTTACGAGATCTCGCCGAGTTACGAGGCGGCCGACGTCGTCGTCGTGAACACCTGCGGTTTCATCGACAGCGCGAAGGCCGAATCCCTGGAAGCGATAGGCGAAGCGCTCGCGGAGAACGGCCGCGTGATCGTCACGGGCTGTCTCGGCCACGACGAGGCGGCGATCCGCGCCGTGCACCCGGACGTGCTGTGCGTGACCGGCCCGCATCAGTACGAAGCAGTCGTCTCGGCGGTGCACGATCACGTGCCGCCGCCGGCGGCTCACGATCCTTACGTCGATCTGCTGCCGCCGCAGGGGATCAGGCTCACGCCGCGGCATTACGCGTATCTGAAGATTTCCGAAGGCTGCAACCACGGCTGCACGTTCTGCATCATCCCCGATCTGCGCGGCACGCTCGTCAGCCGGCCGATCGGCGAGGTGATGGCCGAGGCCGAGCGCCTCGTCGCGGCCGGGGTGCAGGAGCTGCTCGTGATCTCGCAGGACACGAGTGCCTACGGCGCGGACATCCGCTATCGCACCGGCTTCTGGCAGGGGCGGCCGCTCAAGGCGGATTTCGCGGGGCTCTGCCGGGCGCTCGGCGAGCTCGGTGTGTGGGTGCGCCTGCACTACGTCTATCCCTATCCGCACGTCGACGACGTGCTGCCGCTGATGGCCGGGGGCCGCATCCTGCCGTATCTCGACATTCCTCTGCAGCACGGCAGTCCGCGGATCCTGAAGCTCATGAAGCGGCCCGCGGCTGCCGAGGACACACTCGCCCGCATCGCCGCCTGGCGCCGGCTCTGTCCGGAGCTCGCCCTGCGCAGTACGTTCATCGTCGGCTTCCCCGGTGAGACCGAGCGGGACTTCGAGATCCTGCTCGAATTCCTGCGCGAGGCGGCACTCGATCGCGTCGGCTGTTTCACCTATTCGGCAGTCGAGGGCGCGCGCGCGAACGCGCTGCCCGATGCAGTGCCCGGGGAAGTGAAGCAGGAACGCTGGGAGCGCTTCATGGTGGCCCAGCAGGAAATCAGCCGCGCCCGGCTCGCGAACCGCATTGGCAGCACGCTCGAGATCCTGGTCGACAGCGTGGACGGCAGTACCGCGATCGGACGGAGCTACGCCGACGCCCCGGACATCGACGGGGTCGTACATGTCGACGAAGTCGCGGATCTGACACCCGGCCGGCGCGCGACCGTAGTGATCGAGGGGGCAGACGATTATGATCTTTTCGCCCGGCAGGTGGTGCGCTCGCCGGGCAGCCCGCGCGCCGCGTCCACACGGCGGGCCCGCTGAACTGATACGGCTCTCATCCTGCGCCCGCCGGCCCCGGTCGGCACACCACGATAATCACGAGCCGACACGAGGTCGCGACGCGCCGTGAGCGCGTCGGCGCGGAGTGTGCCCGACCGGCTCTGGGCGACGTACCGTTCAATGGAGGGGACATGAGCACACTCGCTTTCATCGGACTCGGCGTCATGGGCTTTCCCATGGCCGGCCACCTCGCGCGGGCCGGCCACGACGTCGCGGTTTACAACCGGACGCGCGCGAAAGCCGAGCGCTGGGTCGCGACGTACGGCGGGCGCTCGGCTGCGACGCCGCGGGAAGCGGCAGCCGGCGCCGAAATCTGCTTCACGTGTGTCGGCAACGACGACGATCTACGCGCCGTCGTGCTCGGCGCCGACGGCGCTTTCGCCGGCCTCGCGTCCGGCGCGCTCCAGGTCGATCACTCCACGACCTCCGCCACGGTTACGAAGGAGCTCGCCGCGGCGGGCGCCCCTGCGGGCATCCATTTTCTCGACGCGCCGGTGTCCGGCGGTCAGAGCGGCGCGGAGCAGGGCATCCTGACCGTCATGTGCGGCGGCGACGCTGCGCCGTTCGCGCGCCTCGAGCCCGTGCTGCGGGCCTACGCCCGCACGGCGCTGCTGCTCGGCCCCGTCGGCGCCGGCCAGCTCACGAAGATGGTGAACCAGATCTGCATCACCGGGCTCCTGCAGGGACTCGCCGAGGCCATGAATTTCGGCCAGCGCGCCGGGCTCGACATGGAGCGCGTGGTCGCCGCAATCAGCCGCGGTGCGGCGCAGTCCTGGCAGATGGACAACCGCGCGCTGACGATGTGCCGCGGCGAATTCGATTTCGGTTTCGCCGTCGACTGGTTGCGCAAGGATCTCGGGATCGTGATCGACGAGGCGCGGCGCAACGGCGCTTCGGTGCCGGTGACCGCGCTCGTCGACGAGCTCTACGCGCTCCTGGAGGCCGCCGGCGGCGGACGGCGCGATGCCTCCAGCCTCATCGAAGTTCTGAGGAGGCGCTGAAGATGTCCACTGTCGTCGCGAAGACCACACCCGCCATCCGCGACATGATCGCGGCCGCCGAGACCGGCGATCCCGAAGCGCAGTACCGGCTCGCCGAGCGGCTGCGCCAGCGCGGCAGCCTCGACGTCGATACGAAGCAGTCCGTCGTCTGGTATCTGCGCGCCGCGAAGGCGGGGCACGTCGCGGCGCAGTATCGCCTCGGCTGCTGCTTCATCGAGGGCCTGGGTTGTCCGCGCGAGGCGGAGCGCGCGCTGACCTGGTTCCTGATGGCGGCGGAGCAGAACCACGGCGAGGCGCAGGCGCTCGCCGCGTGGTGCTATCACACCGGCACGGGCACCGAACGCGACATGGATCGGGCGCTCACCTGGTATTACGCGGCGGCCGCGAACGGCAATCTAGTCGCGCAGTTCAATCTCGGGGAGATCTTCGCGAAAGGACTCGGCGTCGCGCAGGATCAGGCCGCCGCGCTGCGGCACTGGGAAATTGCCGCGATGGGGGGCTATGCGAAGGCGCAGCTCAATCTCGCACTCGCCTATGCGAACGGCGAGGGCACGCTCCGCGATTTCGAGCAGGCGATCTACTGGTGCACGCGCGCCGCGGACACGGGGTATGCGAAGGCCCAGTACAACCTCGGCCTGATCTATGCGAGCGCGTCTTACCGTCCCGACTATCTCGAGCAGGCGGAGCGCTGGCTCGAAATGTCGGCGAAGCAGAATTTCGCGCCGGCCCAGTACGCGCTCGGGCGCTTCTATCAACGCGGCCGACGCAGGGAGAAGGGCCCGGCGGAAGCCGTCGCGTGGCTGCGCAAAGCCGCGGACCAGGGCCACATGAAAGCCGTCTATCGCATCGCGCTTGCCTACGAGGAAGGCTACGGCATCGGGATGAACCGGCCGCGCGCGATGGCCTGGCTCAGACATGCCGCGGAGCTCGGCTACGCAGTTGCACAGTACGAAATCGGTCGGCGCAGCCTGTTCGGTCAGGCACCCGGCGTGGTGAAGGAAGAGGGCATCCGCTGGTTCGAGAAGGCCGCCATGCAGGGCCACGTCCGCGCCCAATACGGTCTCGGCATCTGTTATGCGAGCGGTGTCGGCGTAACGCGCGATCTCCCGCGCGCTTATTCGTGGCTCGCGATCGCCGCCGACAACGGTCTGCCGAAGGCCCAGCATCGGCTCTCGCTGCTCGAGGAGCAGCTCGATCCGCTCGCGCTCGCGGAAGGGCGGCGCCGTCTGCAGGCGAAGCTCCGTCAGATCGCCGGGCATCGCGAAGGCGCCGACGGCGAAGTCGGGTAGACGCTCAGCCGCGTCGTGCGCGCCACGCGGTCGCGGCGAGGATCAGCACGCCGCCGGCGAGGCTCGTCGCACCCGGTACTTCGCCGAGGACGAACCACACCCACACCGGGCTCAGCACCGGTTCCAGGAGCAGCAGTAACGCGCTCTCCAGCGCCGAGAGCCGCTGCATGGCGCGCGAGATGAGCAGGAACGCGGTGCCGAGCTGGACGATCCCCATGTAGACCACCCAGCCCGCGTCGGTCACGCCCGCACGTGCCGGCCAGCCGAGCGCCGGCAGCAGCGTCGCGGCGAGCGCGGCGTTCGCGACGATCACCGCGGCGATCGTGCGCTCGAAGCCGTCGGCGCGGCGCGCCAAGCTGCGCATCGCGAGCGTGCTCAAGCCCCAGCAGCAGCCCGCGCCCGCTGCGACGATCGCACCCAGCGCCGGATTCGGAGCGGTTCGCGATGCATCACCCGGGTGCGCGACGAGCAGCGCCATGCCGCACAACAGCACGGCGACGTAGGCGAGATCGCGCGGCCGCACCGCCTCGCCCAGCACGAGCGGCGAGAGCAGCAGGACGTAAACCGGCGCGGTGTATTGCAGGAAAACTGCGGTCGCCGCGCTCGCGAGCTTGTTCGCCCACATGAGGAGGAGCGTCGTCGCGACGTGGGTCGCGATCGCCGGCAGCAACGAATTGTCGAACACCGTCAGGCGCGGCCGCACCGCGAGCGCGAGGAACGACGCGATCACGAGCGCGCGCCAGCCGGCGAGCTCGAGCGCGCCGAGTGTCGTCGCCTTGATGACGGTCGCGCCGGTCGACAGCAACACGGTCCCGAGGACGAGCTCGACGTAGGCCGCGCGCGGCGCGCGTTCACAATTCATGGAGTCGTTCGCTGTCCGGTAGGCGCAGGCCGGTGAAAACGTCTAGAATGGTGCAGCGTTCCGCCGCTCGGGCGGAATCCTAGCAGCAGATTCCACGAAGGAGAAAGCACGTGAGCTTGAAACCCGGCAGCAATGCTGCGCGTGACGTCGCAGCCGTTCTTCATCCGATGATCAATCTCGGCATGCTCGAGGAGAAGGGCCCGCTGATGATCTCGCGCGCCAAGGGCGTGTACATCTGGGACGATCAGGGCAAGCAATACATCGAAGGTCTCGCGGGCCTGTGGTCCACCGCGCTCGGCTACGGCAACGAAGAGCTCGCCGACACCGCCTATCAGCAGCTCAAGGATCTCTCGTTCCAGCACATGTTCATGGGCAAGAGCCACGAGCCCGGCATGCTGCTCGCGGAGAAGCTGAAGGAGATCGCGCCGCTGAACGCCTCGCGCGTGTTCTTCGGCTGCTCCGGCTCCGATGCGAACGACACCCAGGTCAAGCTGATGTGGTTCTACAACAATGCGCTCGGCCGTCCGAACAAGAAGAAGATCATCGGACGCGTGAAGGGCTATCACGGCATCACGGTCGTCGCCGGCAGCCTGACGGGTCTCGCGCCGATGCACACCGGCTGGGATCTGCCGCTCGATTGCGGCCGCTTCCTGCACACCGATTTCCCGCATCACTACCGTCATGCCGAGAAGGGCGAGTCCGAGGAGGATTTCGCGACGCGCTGCGCGAACAATCTCGAGCAGATGATCCTCCGCGAAGGGCCGGACACGGTCGCGGCGTTCATCGCCGAGCCGGTCATGGCCGCGGGCGGCGTGATCATTCCGCCGCGCACTTATTTCGAGAAGATCCAGGCCGTCTGCACGAAGTACGACGTGATCTTCATCGCCGACGAAGTCGTGTGCGGCTTCGGGCGCACGGGCAACGCGTTCGGCTCGCAGACGTTCAACATCAAGCCGGACAGCGTGACGTTCGCGAAGGCGCTGACGTCGTCGTACCAGCCGCTCAGCGCGGTCGTCATCAACGACAAGATCTACCAGGCGTGCCTGGACGGCAGCAAGAAGCTCGGCACGTTCGGCCACGGCTACACCTACAGCGGCCATCCGGTGTGCTGTGCGGTCGGGCTCAAGACGATCGAGATTTATCAGCGCGACAGGATCTTCGAGCACGCCGCGAAGATGGCGCCGAAGTTCCGGGCCCGCCTCGAAGGCTTCCAGGATCATCCGCTAGTCGGCGAAGTGCGCAGCGTCGGTCTCATCGGCGCGATCGAGTTCGTCTCGAACAAGGCGACGAAGGCCGGCTTCACGCCCGCCGGCAGCGTCGGCGCGTATGCCTTCGATCGCTGCCACGCGCACGGCCTCGTCGCGCGCAACGTCGGTGACGGCGTTGCATTCTGTCCGCCGCTGATCGTCAACGAGGCGCAGATCGACGAGATCTTCGACAAGTTCGCGCTGGCCCTGCAGGACACGCTGGACCACGTCACGCGCGAAGGCCTGCTCGCCGCCTGATGCTGCGGGTGCCGCGCTCCGGCACGGCACCCGTTCTCCCCGATGCCCATGTCGAATTACGCGAACACGCCGCCGCTGCTCGCCGTCGGCGATCTCGAGCTCGAATACCGATATCTCCCGCGCGGCGCACGTCCGACGCTCGTGCTGCTGCACGAGGGGCTCGGGTGCTGTGCATTGTGGCGCGATTTCCCGGAACGTCTGCAGGACGCGACGGATCTGCCGGTGTGGCTCTATTCGCGCGCGGGCTACGGGCGTTCGAGTCCGATACGCCTGCCGCGTCCGCTCGACTTCATGACGCGTGAGGCCGAGCTCCTGCCCGCCATTCTCGATGCCGCCGGGATCGCGGAGTGCATTCTCGTCGGCCACAGCGACGGCGCTTCGATTGCGCTCGTGAACGCCGGCAAGGTCCACGACCCGCGCGTGCGGGGCATCGTGCTGATGGCGCCGCACGTGATGACGGAGCCGATGGGTCTCGCCAGCATCGCCGCCGCGCGCGCGGCTTACGAGAGCGGTGATCTGCGCGCACGGCTCGCGAAGTATCACGGTGCGAATGTCGACTGCGCGTTTCGCGGCTGGAGCGGTGCCTGGCTCGATCCGGATTTCGTGCGCTGGAGTCTGGAGCACTACGTCGACGATATCGAAGTGCCCGTACTGCTGATTCAGGGAGCCGACGATCAGTACGGTACCCCCGAACAACTGCGGCGCATCGAGCGCCGTCTGCGTGTGCCCTTCGAAACGGCTCTGCTCGACGACTGCCGGCATGCACCGCAGTTCGACCAGTCGGCGCGGACGCTGGAATCGATTGCCGCGTTCGTGGCGCGCGTGCGGGCGGGCTGAGGAATAGCGAGGGCCGGCGGCGTTGCGCCGCCGGACCCGGTGAGACTCAGAGGACTTCGAACAGACCCGCGGCGCCCATGCCGCCGCCGATGCACATCGTGATGACGACGTTCTTCGCGCCGCGGCGCTTGCCTTCGATCAACGCGTGGCCGATGAGGCGGCTGCCGGTCATGCCGTAGGGATGACCGACGGCGATCGCGCCGCCGTTCACGTTCAGCCGCTCGTTCGGTATGCCGAGCTTGTCGCGGCAGTACAGCACCTGAACCGCGAACGCCTCGTTCAGCTCCCAGAGATCGATGTCCTCGATCTTGAGCCCGGTGCGCTTCAGGAGCTTAGGGATCGCGAATACCGGACCGATGCCCATCTCGTCGGGCTCGCAGCCGGCGACCGCGAAACCGCGGAAGACGCCCAGCGGCTTCAGACCCTTCTGTGCGGCCAGCCTGTCGCTCATGACGACCTGCGCGGACGCGCCATCCGAGAACTGGCTCGCGTTGCCGGCGGCGACGACGCCGCCCTCGACGGCCGGCTTGATCTGCGAGATGCCTTCATACGTCGTGTCGGCGCGGATGCCTTCGTCCTCGGCCGCGGTCACCGCCTTGATGGATTCCTGGCCCGTGCCTCTGTCGACGATTTTCATCTTCGTGGAGATCGGGACGATCTCGTCCTTGAACCTGCCGGCTTCGCGCGCCGTCGCGGCCTTCTGCTGGCTCTCGACGCCGAAGCGATCCTGCGCTTCGCGTGAAATCTTGTAGCGCCTCGCGACGTTCTCGGCGGTCGCGAGCATCGGCAAGTAGATGCCGGGCTTGTGCTCCTTCAGCCATTCATCCTCGAACATGTGACGATTCATCTCGTTCTGCACGCAGGAGATGGATTCCACGCCGCCCGCGACGAAGCACTCGGCCTCGCCGACGATGATGCGCTGCGCGGCGAGTGCGACGGTCTGGAGGCCCGAAGAACAGAAGCGATTGATGGTCATGCCGGAAACCTCGATCGGCATGCCGGCGGCGAGCGCAATCTGACGCGCGATGTTCCAGCCGGTCGCGCCCTCGGGATTCGCGCAGCCCATGATCACGTCCTCGACTTCGGCCGGGTCGAGGTTCGCGCGCTCGAGCGCGGCTTTCACCACGTGTCCGCCCATCGTCGCGCCATGGGTCAGGTTCAGGGCCCCGCGCCAGCTCTTGCAGAGCGGGGTTCTTGCGGTGGATACGATCACGGCCTCGGTCATCGTCGATCTCCTCGGAGTGCGTTGTGTCGGTGGGACCCGCACTTTAGCGCGCCGGGCCGTCCGCGTCACGCCGCCGGACCGGCAGCTCCGGGCGCCCGATCCGGTAGAATGAGCGGCATGTTCACTTTCCCGGACGAGGGCGGCGATGTGCAGACGAACGGCTGAAACGGCATGAAACCGGTGGTCCTGATTCTGGCCGATCGCGTGACGAGTACCGGCCTCCCGAAGCAGATCGTCTACGAGAAGTACGTCACTCCGATCGTCGAGATCGGCGGGGCCCTGCCGTGGGTGCTGCCGGCGCTGCCGGAAGGGATCGACGTCGCCGAGCTGCTGCCGCGCATCGACGGGGTACTGCTGCCGGGCAGCGTGTCGAACATCGAGCCGTGGCGCTACGGCGCGGAGCCCGCCGACGAAAGTCTGCGCGATCCGGCGCGCGATCACCTCACGTCGGAACTCGTCCCGGCCGCCGTCGCGCGCGGCATCCCGGTGTTCGGCATCTGTCGCGGTCTGCAGGAGATGAACGTCGCGCTCGGCGGCTCGCTGCACCAGGACGTGCGCGCCGACCCGCGCTTTCACGCGCATCCACCCGGCGACTACGGGGCGCTGCCGATCGACGAGCAGTACGCGCCCGTGCATCACATCGAGCTCGTGCCCGGCGGCTGGCTCGCGGCAAGCTGCGGCGGACTCGACACGCACGTGAACTCACTGCACGGTCAGGCCATCGATCGCCTCGCGCCCGGTGCGGTGATCGAAGCGACCGCCGCGGACGGTATGGTCGAGGCGATCGCGTTTCCCGACGCCGCCGCGCTCACGTTCGCCGTGCAGTGGCATCCGGAGTGGGATTTCCGCACGCAGGCACTCAATCGGCGTCTGTTCGAGCTCTTCGGCGCCGCGTGCCGGCGTTGATTGCCGCTGCCGGATTCAGCGATCGCCGATCGGGGCCGCGAACGCGTCGCGCACGAGCGCTTCAACGTCGCCGCCGGTGAGACTCTCCAGGAACGCACGCAGATCCGCGCGCTCGCCGGCCGTGAGCCCGAGCGGGCGGATGCGCGCATCGAGTCCTTCGTTCGGCACGCCGCCCGCATCGTAGTAGGCAATCACGGCGTCGAGATCCGGCAGCGAGCCGTCGTGCATGTAAGGCGCCGTGAGCGCGACGTTGCGCAGCGGGGGCGTGCGATAGCGCCAGCGATCCGCCGGGTCCTGCGTAATTTCGTAACGGCCCAGATCGTTGCCGTCGGGGGGCGGCGTGTGCGCTTCGACCGCGAGCCGCGTACCGGGTGCGAGCAGCACCTCGCGCTCAGCGGGCGCTTCCGCCATCGCACGCGCATAGCCCAGGCCCGTGTTGTGGAGCGCCTGATCCGAGAACAACGCGCTGTCCGCGCCGATCGTATGGCAGCCGGCGCAGCCCGCCTTGCCGGTGAAGAGCGCGAAACCGCGCTGCGCGGCCTCGCTCATCGCCTGCGCATCGTGCGCGTAGTGCCAGCGGTCGAAGGCGCTGCCGCCCGCGACCAGCGTGCGTTCGTAGGCTGCGAGCGCCGCGCCGAGCGTCTCGACGCCGAGACCACGACCGGGAAATGCTGCTTCGAACTCCGCGGTGTAGTCGGGCAATGCCGAGAGCTTGTCGAGCACGACCCCGATCGCGGGATTGCCCATTTCGTTCGTTGCGAGCAGCGGCCCCCAGATCTGTTGGTCCAGCGATCGCTCGCGTGCGTCGTGGAACAATCGGTCGAGCAGACCGACATTGAGAATCGTCGGTGCATTGCGGCGCACGTTACGGCCCTCGATGCCGACGGGCGTGCTCGTCTCGTTGCTCGTGAAGCCCTGCTCGGGCACGTGGCACATCGCGCACGACAGCGTGTCGTTGAGCGAGAGCCGGCGGTCGTAGAACAGCCGGCGGCCGAGCGCGATCTGCGCGGCGCCCGGCAGCGGCGCGCGCAGCGGCGGCAGGCCGAGTTGCGGGACCTGCAGCCGTGCGAGCAGATCGAGCGCCGCGCCGCGCCGCGACGCGATGGCCTGCGAGTGCGTGCGATAGTCCGGTCCGGCGTAGCCGTGCTTGTCGTCACCCGCCCCCAGCGCGGGACCGGGGCCAGTCGGCGCGGAGTCCTCGGGCGCGTCGGTCAGCAGCGTGCGCAGGTCGGCGAGCAGCGTATCGGCGTGCAGATAGGCCGCGCTGTAGATGTTCCGGATCCGCCGCTCGCGATCGACGAGGTAGACGCGCAGTGCGTGCGCGATGCTGCCGTCGCTCAGGGTGGAGAGGTGTTGCCCGTAGGCCGCGAGCAGCGGCGCGAGCGTGGTCGCGTCCAGGCCGGTGTAGAACGTCCACTCCGTGCCGGGCGGGCGCAGGCTCTCGGCGAAGGGCGCGAGCACCGCCGGCGTGTCGCGGCCGGGATCGAAGCTCAGGCTCACGAAGCGTACCGCGCCGGCGAGCGCCGGATCCGCGGCGACGCGCCGCGCCGCTTCACGCAGTACGTGGTTCGCGAGCGGACAGCCGTTCGCGTCCTCGCAATGCGTGTAGATGAAGCTCAGGACGACGAGGCGATCGCCGAATGCCGCGTGGAGCCGTGTCGCGGCGCCGCCGTCCGTGAGCACGGGACCGTCTGCGGCGGGCCCGAGCAGCGGCAGCGCGTAGCTGCCGGGCTCGGGCGCGGCGTAGGGCAGGGGTCCGTAGCCGGGTGCCGCCGCTTCGTGTGCGGCCCCGTCACGGAGCATCGCGAACACGAGGACCGCGACGGCGGCCGCGCGCCAGCCGCGGCGGAACATGCGCTTCCCGGCGAGCCTCGTCAGGGTGCCGTCGCCACCGCGGCCTCGGGCGCGGTGCCGGCGTAGAGCGCGCGGGCGCCCAGGCGGATTTGATGCGGCAGCCCGAGCTTCTCGGCGAGGAAGTCGATCGAGAACGTGGGCTTCAGCGCCGTGCCGTCCCAGGTATAGCCCTTGAAGTACTCGAGATCGCCCCCGCCGCCCGCGTCTTTCTTGTCCCAGTTCGAGAGCAGCGAGGACGCGACGTACATCCGTTTGCCGTCCCAGCTCTGCGCCAGCATGTTGGTCTGGGCACCGATCTTCTCGCTGTAGATCTGCTTCGGCGCATCGGGGTTCGTGATGTCGAAAAGCCGCGCCGTACCGTCATTCCAGGTGTTCACCCACAAGCGCGTATCGTCGGCGGTTATCGAGATGTCGACGGGCAGCGGGACCTTGGACGCGTCCCCGATGTCCGCGACGTCCTTCGCCTGCCAGTCGCCGTCGGGGGTGCGACGGATGAGCCAGATCTTCGAGGTCAGGGCGGTCGTCGTGAAGCAGTAGTCGTGATTCGCGCCCCACGCGCAGCGCACTTCGAGCGGCGCGCCGGGAACGTCGAGGACCTTCTTCGGCTTCAGCGTGTGCAGATCCCAGACGACCACGGTATTGCCGAACCGCTTCATCGCTTCGCCGTCCGCCATGAGCTTGCCGAGATCCATCATGTAATTGTTCCAGCCGGTGAACGACGAGGACACGAGCGCATTCACGCGCGGCAGTGCGCGCACGTCGTAGCTATAGCCGTCGGCGTATTTACCGCCTTTCACGGCGCCACGCAGGTCGTCGTCGGTCGGAACCCAGTGCGTGGCGACGTAGCGGCCGTCGTTCGTGTACTCCACGAGCGCCGTGCGGCCGCCGTGATCGCGATTGTTCGACAGGCCCGTGATCAGCATGCGTCCCGGCAGCGCATACGTCGAATGCGGGCCCACCACGCCGCCGGTTTTCTTCACGAAGTCGTCGATCGTCTTGGTGAGCTTCGGATGGCCCGGGTCGCTGTGGACGTCGAACACGAAGATCTTGCTCGTATCGAGCGTCGCCGCCCAGAGATAGTGCCGATCGTCGGTGAAGTCGGAATGATGCGCCTCGTTGCGGCCGCCGACGGACACGGAGTGGACGACCTTGCCGAACTGCGGCGAGCCCGGATTGACGTCTACGGTCACGAGCTTGTCCTGCTCGTCGCCGATGCCTTTGCGGCCGAGCGTCCAGATGTAGGCGAAATCCTCCTGGCCGACGATTTTCGCCATGTAGGGCGAAAGACAGGTCTCGTCCGCGGTCGCGGGGCCGGAGAACAAGGGAACGGTGAGCGGTACGGCAAGGGCCACGAGCGTCGCAAAGTGTTTCGGATTCATCCTTCCTCCTGAGTCCTAATCAGGACTGTGTATTATCAGGGCACGCTGTCCACGCTAGCTTAACAAATGTCCGGGTGACGGTCGGTCATCGGGGGATCCGAGCGCGGGACGCGCGCACTTTTCGGAATGCTCGGTTCCATGTTCTCGCGGCCCAGCGATGCGCGCACGGAAAGCGGGAATAACGCACGTTTTCCCCCATGCATCGTAAGGTTGCCCCGCTGCGCGAGTACGATCCGTCTAATACATTCCGGACGGGGCAGCGGGGTGTCCTGTGCGCTGTCCTCCGAGACCGAACCATAGCACGATCGGGACGAAAGCCGTCGGGGGCGCGGATTGACGAACACAAGCGACATCGAGACTCCACAGGTCGTCCAGCCGACCGCGATCGACGTCGCCCGACTCGTGCAGCAGCGTCATGTCGAGATCGCGCACGCCAATGCCCGCCGCGGCCTCGTTCCTCTCCTCGTCGTCAGCGTCTGCTATGCACTCTTCTTCTCCCGCTTCGTGCCACCGCGTCTGGCCTTCATCTGGCTCGGCGCCGTCATCGCGCTGCTCGGCGTGCGCGGCATGCTCGTCGCGGCCAGTTCGCGTCGGGCGATTCCGGCGCGCGCATGGTGGATCTATGCGAACACGGCCGTTCTGACCGCGATTGGCGTGGCCTACGGGATCACGCCGATCTGGCTCTACGAGCACGGTGACATCTGGCTGCTCGCGGTAGCGAATCTCTGGATCGGCGGCCTCGCGGTGACCATGCTCGTCGATCAGGGACTCGTGCGCCCGATCGGCATTGCGTTCGGCCTGCCGGCCCTCGCGCCGCTGCTCGCCGCCCTGCTGTCCAGCGGCGAACCGGTCGAGACCTTCCTCGGCATCGGCAACGTGCTCTTCTTCTGCTACGTCTACATCGCGATTGCCCACGCCCAGGCGCATACCATCGGCGAGGCGCGGCAGCGGCTGATGAATTCGCTGTTGATAGAACGTCTCGAGGCCCAGCGCCGCGAAACCGACCGGCTCGTCGAAGATCTCACGGGGGAGATCGAGCGGCGCAAGCAGACCGAGGTCGAACTGTTGCGCGCCCGGCGCGTCGCGGAATCGCTCTCGCGGATGGATCACCAGACGGGTCTCGTGAACCGGCGGGTTTTCGACGAAGCGCTGAAGCGGGAATGGGAGCGCGCACGCAGCCTGCACAAACCGCTGTCGCTCGTGTTGTGCGACATCGACCGCTTCCGTGCCTACAACGATCGCTACGGTCACCATGCCGGTGACCAGTGCCTCACGCGCATTTCCAACGTGGCGGCCTCGCACGCCACCGGGGAGCGCGCTTTCATCGCCCGTTACGGCGGCGAGGAATTCGCGATCCTGCTTCCGGAGACGGGCGAACTCGAGGCGCTCGAGATCGCCGAGGCAATACGCTCCGACGTGCAGGAACTGACGATCATGCACGGGGCCTCGGAAGTCGAGCACGTCGTGACGGTGAGCTGTGGTGCGGCGACGATTCTCCCCGGCGAGTCCGGCCGCGAAGCGGATCTGGTCGAAACGGCCGCGAATGCGTTGCAGCGCGCGAAACGCACCGGCCGCAACTGCGTCTACACGATCTACGGCACGTTCGCCGAAGAGAGTGTTCCCGGCCGCGACCTGTAGGCGCGGCTCATTCCCCGGTCCCAGCCCGCAGTGCAGCGATCCGCACCGCGAGGGGCGGATGCGAAGCGAGCAGGGCACCGAGCATGCCGGTCAATTCACCGGTTATCCCGAATGCCGCCATCGCCGGCGGCAGATCGGACGGTTGCTCGAGCCGTTGCAGGCGTTCGAGCGCCGCGATCATCGCGGCTCGACCGGCGAGTGTCGCGCCGCCGGCGTCGGCGCGGAATTCGCGGCGCCGGCTGAACCACATCACGATCAGGGACGCGAGGAAGCCGAGTACCGCCTGCGCGACCATGTAGGCCGCGAAATATCCGATGCCCCCGCCGCGATAATCACCGCCACGTCCGCCGCGATCGATCGCTGCCGCGACGAGCCGGGCGAAGACCATCACGAAGGTGTTCACGACGCCCTGGATGAGGGTCAGCGTGACCATGTCGCCGTTCGCGACGTGGCTGATCTCGTGGCCGAGAACGGCTTCCACTTCGCTCTCCCCCATGTTTTGCAGCAGCCCCGTGCTCACTGCCACGAGCGCGTGATTGCGATCGGCCCCCGTGGCGAACGCGTTCGGCGTTGGGGAGTCGAACACGGCGACGTCCGGCATGCCGATGCCGGCTTTCGTCGCGTGGCGTCGCACCGTCTCGACGAGCCAGCGCTCGGCGGACGAGGCGGGCTGCTCGATCAATCGCGCACCGGTCGCGCGAAGGCTCATGGACTTCGAGAGCCAGAGCGAGACGAAGGCGCCCCCCATGCCGAAGATCGAGGTGACGACGATGATCGGCAGGAGATTCTGCCCCTGCTGGTCGACGCCGAGCAGGTGGAGCACGACGGACAGCACCAAGACGACGGCGAAGTTCGTGGCTAGAAACAGCAGGACGCGGTTCATGGCGTGTATTCCTTGTCTCGAGGCAATCGGGTGCGGCGTAAGACGGCGATTCCTATATGGTAACTCGCGGGTCGCCGATCAAGCCCGCCCGAGGACGATTACGTCCGTGCTGTCCGGCTGGATTTCGAGGCGTGGGTAACGGACAATTCTTACGATACTTCCCGTAGTGCCACCGCCGCTCGCGCCTCCCGGATTCATTTATGCCCGACGTCGACGCCCTCGAAGGGCAATTGATCGCTTTCCTCCACGAGCTCGCCGACATCGCGGGGGAGGCGGCCCTGCCGTATTTCCGTGCCGAGCTCGAGGTCGAAGACAAGAGCGGCGGTGCGCGCTTCGATCCGGTCACTGCGGCCGATCGCGCAGTCGAGACCGCCCTGCGCACTGCCATACTCGGGCGCTTCCCGGACCACGCGATCCAGGGCGAGGAATTCGCGGAGCGTGTCTCGAGCTCGCCGTATCGCTGGGTGATCGATCCCATCGACGGCACGAAGGCATTCGTCTGCGGACTGCCGACCTGGGGCACGCTCATCGGCGTCTGCAGGGACGGCGTGCCTATCGTCGGCATGATGAGCCAGCCTTTCGTCGGCGAGCGTTTCATCGGCGGCAGCTCCCGCGCGGTGTGGTCACGGCGCGGCGAGGAGCGTGTGCTGCATGCGCGTGCGACGCGCGAGCTCGGCGCCGCATATCTGTTCGCGACCGCGCCCGACATGTTTCAGCGCGACACCGAGTGGCCCGCCTTCTCGCGCCTTTCCGAGCGCGTGCGAATCACGCGTTACGGCGTCGACAGCTATGCCTATTGCATGCTCGCCGCCGGCTATGCCGATCTCGTCGTCGAAGCGGGGCTGGGATTCTACGACGTCGCCGCGCTCCTGCCGGTCGTCGCGGCGGCCGGTGGCGTGATGACCGGCTGGCGCGGCGAACCCGTGCGCCAAGGCGGCAGGATCATCGCCGCAGCAAACGCGGATCTGCATGCGCAAGCGCTCGCAGTCCTCAACGGCGAGCACGATCCCGCGCTATGACTCGGCCGCGACTCATCGTCTGCGTCGGACGTTTCCAGCCGCCCGACCGCCGCCATCTCGCCTGCATCGAGGCCGCGCTCGCCGCGGCCGACGAGGTGCTGGTCGTGGTCGGCGGGGCGGATCGACCGCGCGCCGTGCCGGATCCGTGGGCTGCGGACGAGCGTGCCGCGATGCTGCGCGCGTGCTTTCCGAAGGCCGGCGCAAAGCTCGCGATCGAGACGGTGCGCGACGTGGTCTATGACGACGAGCGCTGGGCGGAGGTCTTGCGTGCGCGCCTCGCGCAGACCGGGGCGACCGACATCGGGGTAATGCCCTGCGGGCGCCGCGGCGCGGACGTCTACGCGGCGCTGTTCCCCGAATGGCGCGTCGTCGCGCCGCCTGACGGCGACACCGCGAATGAAGGGCTCGCGCTCGCGATCTTCGAAGCCGGCGGCCTCTCGCCCGCGCTCAGGGCGCGTGTTCCTGCCGGGCTCCACGAAATCATCGCGTGCGATCTCGCGACGGCGCCGTTCCAGGAGCTCGCCGCGGAATGGGCCCACATCGTCGAATATCGACAGACCTGGTCCGCCGCGCCGTTCCCCCCGATCTTCGTCACGGTCGATACCCTCGTCACGCACGGCGATGCCGTGCTGCTGATCCGGCGCGGCCGGCGCCCCGGGCTCGGGCTGGGCGCACTGCCGGGCGGCTTCATCGATCGGGGCGAATACCTGTTCGATGCCGCGTTGCGCGAACTCCTCGAGGAGACCGGCATCGCCCTGCCGCGCGAGGTCATCGCGGCCGCGTGCGTCGCGAACCGCGTGTTCGATGCGCCCTACCGCTCACTGCGCGGCCGGACGATCACGCATGCCTTCCACTTCGATCTGCCGCCGGCGCTCGAACGACCGAGCGTGACGGGGGGTGACGATGCCGCGGACGCGCATTGGGTGGCGTTGCGCGACATCGACTCGCGCGAGCTGTTCGAGGACCACCACGCCATCCTGCAGGTCGTGCTCGGGATCGACTGAGCGCGCGGCCGTGCCGTCCCCCGATTTCGCCTACGCCGTGTCGATGCGCCGTGTGCGCGCCTGCCTGGCGGGACTCGCGCTCGTGATGGCGGCTGCGGTGCAGGCCGACGGCGCCGCGCCGCACGTCTCGCACTACGGCCGCGTCGTCGCGCTCGTCGTGAAGAGCGACGCGGCCGCGCGCGGCGTGTTCGCCGAGGAAGCGATTGCGGCACTCGTCGCGGCGTACCGTGCCGAAATCGGGAAAGCGGCGAAGGGCAAGCGTCCGGGCTGGCAGAACGGGGCGTATGCATTCATTGCCGATCTGGAACGTACCGCGTCGCGTGTAGCGGACGCTCGGCGCATCGACGTGCTGTACGAATCCCATGGCGTCGTGCGCGTGATCGTCGACAACGAACAGGTCATCGTCACGGCGCCGCGCCTCAGCCGCCAGCAGAACCTCGAGTCGGAGATCGCGGCACGCGTCTGCGATCGCATCCTCTGCGAGACCGGGACGCCGAGCATCGAGGAGCAGGTGGCGGCGAGTGCGCCGGAGATAAAGCACGCGTGGAGCTTCGAGGACAAGGCGCCTCCTGCGTATCAGAGCTCCGACGGCCTCGAATGCGTGTTCCCCGACCCGCGGCATCTCAAGCTCAAGAAAGCGGCCTGTGATGCGCTAACCCGTGAACTGCGCCTGCTCGCCGAAGCGTTGAAAGCGCTGCTCGCCCGCGGCGTCGCGGTCGACTGGGGCAATCTGATGGTGGGCCACGGCGCCGACGGAGACGTGCGGAAGGTCGTCTATGATCGCAGCGGTCACTATTTCCAACTCGACCTGCCGTATCTGCGGCACGCGCCGAACGTCTGGCTGGACGGTATTCCGTGGCTGCAGTCGTACGCGCGCGGCCACGCCCTGGGCTACGTCGTCGCGCTCGACGATCGGCTCGTGTACACGTCGGATCTCCCCCACAATAGTCCGCCACCTTGATCGTTGATCTCAGCCGGAACGAATCGCCATGACCAGACTTCCGATCGCATTCTTCTCGACGCTGCTAGTCGCGTGGTCCGCGGGCGCCGCCGCGGGCGACCGCTATCAGGCCGTGCCGCTCAATCCCGGCTACGAATTCGGCACGGAGAAGGCGCTCATCCTCGACACCGTGGCGGGTCACCTGTGGATCTGGACCGAGAGCCCCGCGACCGACGAGCGCCCGGGCGGGCGTTACGTCATCTACCAGGGCCAACTCGTGCCCGGTCGCGAAATGGGCGAGGTCGTCATGAAGCAGGAGTGGCCCGCGCAACGCGAAGCGCCGGTGAAGGCGACGAAGTGACGACCCCGCGTCTCGCCGGCAAGCGCGCCGTCGTCACCGGCGCGAGCACGGGCATCGGGCGCGCAGTCGCGCTGGCCTGCGCCCGCGAAGGGGCGGCCGTCATCGTCAACTACCGCAATTCACGTGATGCGGCTCTCGACTGCGTCGCCGCGGTCCGCGCCGCGGGGGGAATTGCCGAAGCGGTAGGCGCCGACGTTGCGGATCGCGCGGCGGTCGCCTGCCTCGTCGACGAATCCGTCGCCTTGCTCGGCGGCATCGACCTCTGGGCGAACGTCGCGGGCGCGGACATCCTCACCGGCGGCGGCGCGCTGCTCGACGATTTCACGAAGCTCGAACGGCTCATCGACACCGATCTGCGCGGCACGATGCTGTGCTGCTGGGCGGCGACGGACGCGCTGCGCGCCGGTCGTGGTCCGGCGATCGTCAATATGTCCTGGGATCTCGCGCTGCGCGGTCTCGAAGGGCGCAATCCGCAGCTCTTCGCGGCGGTGAAAGCAGGCATTTCGGGATTCACGCGCTCTCTAGCGCGCACACTCGCGCCCGAGATCCGCGTCAACGAAGTCGCACCCGGATTCATCGCGACCGCCTTCGCCGAGCACGACATGCGCGACGACTACCGGCAGTGGGTGATCGACTCGACGCCGCTGAAGCGTTTCGGGACGCCGGAAGACGTCGCGGAGGCCGTGGTCTATCTCGGTTCCGACGCCGCATCCTTCGTCACGGGACAGACGTTGCGCGTGAACGGAGGCGTGTGCAGCTGACGGATACCGCGGCGCGTCAGCCGACGGACTCGAATTCGAAGCGGCTCTCGCCGGTGCATGCGCCGCCTTCGGCATACCGGCGCTCGACGAATCGCACGGCGCCGCCGCGATCGATCAACACGACGCTCGAGCAGCGCGTACCGTAGTGTTCCCCCACGATGAAGATCGACGACAGAAGCCGTTCCCAGGCGAGCCCGAGACCGGTATCCGGCAATTCGTGATCGTGCGGGCGCGCATCGTCGCGCAGCACCTGGAAGAGACTCGTCACACACTCCGCCTCGCTGTCGAGCGGCAGATCGCCGAACGCGGCTTTCAGGCGCGTGACCTTCGGCCAGGGTGTCTCGAGCAGGTGGTTGCTCAGCCCGTACACGCCGGGCGCCAGCACCTGCGGCTCGGCGATGTGATTCGACCCCCAGCACAGCTTCGAGCCGTCGGCAGTCAGCAGATTGAAGCCGTCGTAGTGAAGCTTCGACGGCACGAGCGCCTGTTGGTAGGCGAGGGCTCCGTCGTCTCCCGAGAGATATTCCGACACCAGCAGGCCGCGCGAGCGCACGCGCGGCGAAGCCGCCGCATTGCGCACGTTCGTCAGCGCCGCGAAGCGGCCGCGCCGGTCGACGCCGAGCCAGGTGCCGCCGTGCTCGAGATCGCGTCCGGCGAGTATGTCCGGATCGTCGCGCCAGAATGCGGCCGCTGCGGTCGGCCGCGCATAGAACTCGTCGCGGTTCGCGGCGACGATGAGCTCGTAGCGAGGATGACTGCGGTAGGCGATGAGCAGGATACACATGGCGGTGCCGGCCGGAGAGGGGCGGCGGGATCCTAACATCCCGGACGCGCGTCGCGGACGCTCAGGTCGGCGAGTAGACGAGGATATCCTGGCCGGGCCGGAGCTGCTGCGTGTGTTCGAGGTTGTTCCAGGAGAGCAACTGCTCGATCGTCACTTTGAAGCGGCGCGAGATCGTCCAGAGCGAATCGCCTTCCCGCACGCGATAGTGCACGACGTCGTTGTTCACGACCGGGGCGTGCTGCGCTTTCGCAGCCTTCGGCGCGGCGGCGATGGTCTTTGCCGCGGGCTTCGCGTCGGCTGCAATCTTCTCGTTGTGGTCCGGTGTCTTGCCGCCTGGAATGCTGAGCTTCTGCCCGAGCTTGAGCTTGGGCTTCTTCGCCAGCTTGTTCAGGCTGATCAAATCCGCGACTTTGACCTTGTGCCGGTTCGCGATCGTCCAGACGGAATCGCCGCTACGCACGGTGTAGACCCGGGTCGTGCCGGAGGCGGCACGCTTCTCGTCGGATTCGTCAGCGAGCTTCGGGAAATCCTCGTTCGGCGTCAGCGCGGCGACGGCACGGCTGGCCGCTTCCATGGCCGCCACGGGAACGAGCAGGTTGATCCCGCCGCTCACCGGACCCGTATGCCAAGTGCGGAAACCGGGATTCAAGGCTTTGAAATCGTCTTCGGAGATTCCGGCCTGCACCGTCAGCGCCCGCAGATCGGTCGGTTTGTCGAGCGTCAATTCGGCGAAGTAGGGGCGGTCGGGGATCGCCTGGAAGGCCTTGCGCAGCGGTCCCTCGTGACGGACGAGTTCGGCGAGCGCGAGCGTGCGCGCGACGAGCTGGCGCGTTTCGGGCTTCAGGTCGAGCGCCCAGAAATCCGTCGGGCGGCCACGGCGGCGATTCATCTCGACGGCCCGCTCGATGTTGCCCCAGCCGGCGTTGTACGCCGCGAGCGCCGTCAGCCAGTCGCGGTCGAAGCGCTCGTGCAAAGCAGCGAGATAGTCGAGCGCCGCGCGTGTCGAGGCGACGACGTCTTTGCGTCCGTCGTACCACTTGGAGCGCGGCAGCGAGAGTCGGGTGCCGGTGTCGCGCATGAACTGCCAGAGGCCCGCCGCGCCGTTCCGAGATTTGATTCCCGGCCGGTAGCCGCTCTCGAGAATCGGCAGCAGTGCGAGCTCGGCCGGCATGTCGCGACGCTCGAGTTCAGCGGCGACGAAGTGGAGATACGGCGCGGCGGACCGCGACGACTGTTCGAGAACTTTCGGCTGCGCTTCGAACCACTGCAGTTCCTTGCGGACGCTCGCGTGTTCGATCCCCGCGTAACGGAAACGCGTGCTCAGACGCTCCCAGACGTCGCCGCCCGACGCATTCGGCGTCGATGCGGAAGTGTTCTGGACGGGCGCGGAGGGGACTTCGGTGGGCTCGGAACGCGGAGCGGAAGCCGTCTGCGGTGCGGGGGGCGCGTCGGTCTTCACGAAGTCATACGAGCAGCCGGACAGTCCCATGACGACTGCCCCGACCATGCCCCGGATGGCTTGTTTGCTCCCCCAATCCATGCGGCTATGCTAAAAGCCCATTTTTGGAATCGTCAAGAAAAACCTCATCCTGTGCTAGAGAAATCGCCGGAATAATTTTTATAAACAATCAGATAGGGGAATTTTCTCATGAAGCATGCACAGGAAAAGCCGCTGACGCCCGGGGCGGGTTCGACCCTGACGAAGCTCCGCGAATGGTTCGAGACGGACACCGGCCGGGTGTTCGCAGACATCGAATGTGAGCTCGCGCGCAGCGTGCTTCCGAATCTCTTCGGCTATCACCTCGTCCAGCTCGGCATGTGCCAGGGGCCGGCATTCAGCGCCTCGAGCCGCATCTCACTCCAGTTGTGCGTCGGGCTCGACTCCGCCTGTCCTCAGGACTGTGCACTGGTGTGTGCCGAAGACGCGCTGCCGTTTGCCGAAGCCTCGATCGACGTGCTGGTCCTGCCGCATGTGCTCGAGTTCGGGCGCGATCCGTATGGCGTACTGCGCGAGGCCGAGCGCGTACTGATCGGCGAAGGTCATCTCTTGATCCTGGGCTTCAGCCCGTGGAGTCTCTTCGGCCTGTGGCGTCTGTCGCTCGGCTGGCGCAGTCATGCACCGTGGTCCGGCCGGCACCTGCGTCTCGCGCGGGTCAAGGACTGGCTCTCCCTCCTCGGATTCGACATCGTACTCACCGCCAAAGCGTCCTACCGGCCGCCGCTCGGCAGGATGCGCACGTTCCGCGGGCTCGATTTCCTGGAGCGCTTTGGCGCGTACTTCTGGCCCTTCTTCGGAAATATCTACATGATCGTCGCCAAGAAGCGCGTGTTGCGGGTCCGGCCGGTGAAATCTGCCTGGCTCAAGCGTCGCAGCCTGGTCGCGGGCGGTGTGGCCGAACCGAGTATCCGCAGCGAGGCGGACGCCGGCGCAGAGGCCGCGTGCCGGGTGGACCCCGGACCTTGATCCGGGCCGCACCAACCCTGGTTATCCATCGAAAGGGCAGCATGACGAACGAGAGCGCGGACGGCGGCGTCGTCGAGATCTATACGGACGGCGCCTGCCGCGGCAATCCGGGACCCGGCGGCTGGGGATCCTTGTTGAGGTTTCGCGGCCGCGAACGTGAACTCTGCGGAGCGGAGCCGTCGACGACGAACAATCGCATGGAGTTGATGGCGGCGATCCGGGCGCTGGAGACGCTGACGAAGGAGAGTCACGTCGCGCTCTACACGGATTCGCAGTACGTGCAGAAGGGTATTTCCGAATGGATCGCCGGCTGGAAGGCGCGCGGCTGGCGAACGGCCGCGAAGCAGCCGGTCAAGAATGCCGATCTGTGGCGGCGTCTCGATACGGCGGCGTCCCGGCATCGCATCACCTGGCATTGGGTGAAGGGCCATGCCGGTCACGTGGAGAATGAAAGAGTCGATGCGCTCGCGAATCTCGCCATCGATGCCCAGCAGGGCAAGGTGCCGTGGCCGGACGCGATGGACGGAGAGGCTTGAACCATGCGGCAGATCGTGCTCGACACGGAAACGACCGGCCTCTCCACGGAGGACGGACACCGCATCATCGAAATCGGCTGCATCGAGCTGCGCAACCGCCGCGTCACTGAGCACCATTTCCACTATTACCTGAATCCTGACCGGGAGATCGACGCCGGTGCGATCGAGGTCCACGGCATCACGAACGAGCGTCTGCAGAATTCACCGCGCTTCCGCGATATCGCCTCCGAACTCGTCGAATTCCTGCGCGGCGCGGAGGTGATCATCCACAACGCTCCGTTCGACGTCGGCTTTCTCAACGCCGAGCTCGCCCTGCTCGGACCGGCGTGGGGGCGGCTCGAGGACTACTGCCATGTCGTCGACACGCTCGTGATGGCGCGCGAGCTGCACCCGGGACAACGCAATAGTCTGGACGCGCTCTGCAAGCGTTACGACATCGACACCACCCACCGCGCACTTCACGGGGCGCTCCTCGATGCCGGCCTGCTGGCCGATCTCTTTCTCGCGATGACGGGGGGCCAGACGGACTTGATCCTCGACGCAGCAGCGCCAGGAACGGCGACGCAGGCGGAGCACCTGCCGGTGGCGCCGCTGAACCGGACGTACGAGCTCGCGGTAATCCTGCCTACGGACGCCGAGCTCGAGGCGCACCACAAGCGCCTGGAGGCGATCCAGAAGAGAAGCGGCGGGAAGTGTGTGTGGCTTGCCGCGGCCGGACAGTCGTGACCGGCCGCGGGAAGCGGGGAAGCCCGATTCGGAGCTAGTGCGCGGTGGCCTCTGCCGTCATCTTCTGCAACTCCCCGCTCTGGTAGAGATCCATCACGATGTCGCAACCACCGACGAGCTCGCCGTTGATGAAGACCTGCGGGAACGTCGGCCAGTTCGAGAACTTCGGCAGGGCCTGCCGGAATTCCGGATCCGCGAGGACGTCGACGGAGTGGAACTTCGCACCGCAGGCTTGCAACACCTGCGCCGTGCGCATGGAGAAGCCGCACTGCGGAGCCTGTGGGGTGCCCTTCATGAAGAGCACGATGGGGTTGGCGTCGATGATCTGCTTGATGCGTTCAGCGGTATCCATGATTCGAGGTTCCTCGGCCTGAAGGTCGTTCGCCGCACGCCGACGACGTGCGACTCATACATATGAGTGGTGGCCCCATTCTAGTGGCGGTCCCGGTCCAATAAAACCACGCCGGGCTAGGGATAATCCGCGCTGCCCCAGCCACCGCCGCCCGGCGTCATGAGACGCAGCCGATCGCCGGTCTCCACTTCGACTTCCGCTTTCGGCGGCAGCGTCCGGCCGTTCAGCACATTCAGCCCGCGTGCGCCTGGCCCGCCTCCCGCGGCGCCCCAGGGCGCGAAGCTCCGCCGCTCGGTGAGCAGCGTGATGGAGGCCGGCGCGAGGAATTCGAATTCCCGGATCATCCCGTCACCCCCGCGGTGCCGTCCCGCGCCGCCGGAATCCCCGCGCACCCCGTAGGCCCGGATCCGGAGCGGGAAATTGCTCTCCAGCACCTCGATCGGTGTGTTGAGCGTGTTCGTCATGTGCGTGTGCACGGCATCGAGGCCGCGGCCTCCCGCGTGGCCGCCGGTGCCGCCGCCGATCGTCTCGTAGTAGTCCCAGCCGGCACCGCCGAGCGCGAGGTTGTTCATGGATCCGCAGGCTGCGGCCGGAATGCGCTCCGGCAGCGCGGCCGCGAGCGCGCCGAGGAGGGCATCGACGATGCGTTGGCTCGTCTCGACGTTGCCGGCAGCTACGGCAGCGGGACGACGCGCGTTGACGAGCGATCCCGCGGGCGCAGTAATGCGGATCGGTCGGGCGCTGCCGGCGCATGCCGGCGTGCCCGTCGGCATGAGGCAGTAGAACACATAGAACACTGCAGCGGCGGTGACCGACAAGGGGCAGTTGATGTTGCCGGTGACCTCGGCCGACGTGCCGGTGAAATCGACCTCGATCGTGCCTTGGTCGACACGCACGGACACGCTGATGGGGACCGCCGCGGCATCGAAGCCGTCGCCGTCCATGTAATCCGTGTGGCGATAGACGCCGGCGGGGATCTGGGCGAGCGCCTTTCGCGACAGGGTCTCGGCATAATCGTTCACGCCTGCGAGTGCCGCGGCGAACGCGGACGTGCCGAGTGCGGCGCACACCGCGGCGAGCCGCTCGACGCCCACGCGGTTGGCGCTGATCTGAGCGCTGAAATCGCCCAGCGTGGCGCGCGGATTGCGCAGGCCGCGCTCGAGCGTTTCGAGCATCACGGGATTCATCCCGCCGCGCACGAGAAGCTTCGCGGGCGCGATCACCATCCCTTCCTCGGCGAGCGTACGCGAGAGCGGCATGGATCCGGGACGCGCGCAACCGATGTCAGCGTGGTGCGCGCGGTTCGCGACGAACGCGACGCGCCGCCCCGCCACGAACACCGGCGCGATCAGCGTGACGTCGGGGAGGTGCGTACCACCGAGATAGGGATCGTTGACGATCACCATGTCGCCTTCGTCCCAATCACTCCCGGCGACGATATCGCGCATCGCGTAGGCCATGCTGCCGAGGTGCACGGGAATGTGCGCGGCCTGCGCGCAGAGCTCGCCGCGGGTGGAAAACACGGCGCAGGAGAAGTCGAGGCGATCCTTGATGTTCGGAGAGAACGCCGTCCGGCGCAGCGTCGCCCCCATCTCGTCGCACACCGCCTGAATGCGGCTCAGCAGGAGGCCCAGTTCGAGTGCGTTCATGACGTCTCGACGCCCGATAACACGCTGAAAAGCAGGCTTGAATCTTCTTGTCGGGTCAATGACAATCTAGATGCAGTGCGCAAAAAGCCGTGCTGCCCAGACACGAAATCAAAACGCATAACTCGGGAGACCTGACTGATGAATCCACTCGATACGCTTACTGGCACCATCATATCCGGAGTCGTACTCGCCGTCATTTTGGCGTTCGTCGCAAAGGCAATCTCCGGGGCTTGAGGCCCGGCCGTTCTTCGAACCATACAATCAGGGGACTCATCATGGAACACATTGCGATGCTCGATCGCTGGCTGCACATCGTTGCCGGCGTCATGTGGATCGGACTGCTTTATTACTTCAACTTCGTACAGGTGCCCGCGCTCGCCGCGGCGAACGCGGAAGCCAACAGCGGCGGCCCCGGGCCGGCGGCGATCACGAAATACGTCGCGCCGCGCGCGCTGTTCTGGTTCCGTTATGCCGCGCTCGTCACCTGGCTGAGCGGCATGGCGTATCTGTCGATCTGGCCGGATTACTCGGTCTTGAACGTCTTCTCGTTCGGCTATGCCGCACCGCTGCCGCCGGACGTGCCGCACATCCGGTTGACGAACATCGGCTTCGGCACCTGGCTCGGCACGATCATGGCGTTCAACGTCTGGTTCCTGATCTGGCCGAACCAGAAGAAGATTCTGGGTATGGTCCCGGCCGACGACGCCACGAAAGCGAAGGCCCGCCGGGTCGCCTTCCTGGCCTCGCGGACGAACACCATGCTGTCCATCCCCATGCTGATGTTCATGCAGAGCGGGACCCACGGCTTGCCGTTCTGAGCGAACGTCGCGAAAATAGCCTCATAAGTACGACTATGGGGACGCCACGAGCCCGGCCGCATGGCCGGGTTCTTCTTTTATGGAGCCCGAGCGCGACACCATGAACACGACGCCGGTCGATGCACTGATGACTACCTACAAGCGGATGGACGTGACGTTCGTCCGCGGCGAGGGCGCATGGCTGTGGGACTCCACGGGCCGCCGTTACCTCGATGCGCTGAGCGGGATCGCGGTGTGCGGCCTGGGGCACGCGCATCCGCAGATCGCCGCGGCGCTCTGCGAGCAGGCGCAGCTGCTCTGGCACACGTCCAATCTCTACCGCATCGCACACCAGGAGGAGCTGGGCCGCAGGCTCGCGCTGCGTTCCGGACTCGAGCGCGTGTTCTTCGGCAACTCCGGCGCCGAGGCGAACGAGGCGGCGATCAAGGTCGCGCGTCTCTACGGCCGCAAACGCGGGCTCGAGCTGCCGCACGTGATCGTGATGGAAGGCAGCTTCCACGGCCGGACAATGGCGACTCTGAGCGCGACGGGCAACGCGAAAGTCCAGGCGGGCTTCGAGCCGCTCGTGCAGGGATTCCTGCGCGTGACCTATGGGGATCTCTCGGCCGTCGAGGCCTTGTTCGCGTCACGTCGCGACATAGTCGCCGTACTCGTCGAGCCCGTGCAGGGCGAGGGTGGCATCGTCGTGCCGCCGGCGGGCTATTTGCGCGGGCTGCGCGAACTCTGCACGCGGCACGAGGCGCTGCTGATGTTCGACGAGATCCAGTCCGGGATGTGCCGCACCGGAACGTGGTTCGCGTTCCAGCACGAGGGCATCGTGCCCGACGTCATGACGCTCGCGAAGTCGCTCGGCAACGGTTTTCCGATCGGCGCCTGTCTTGCGGCCGGCGCCGCCGCCGAGGTGCTGCAGCCCGGCACGCACGGCTCGACGTTCGGCGGTAATCCGCTCGCCACGCGAGTCGGAGTTGCCGTGATGGACGCGCTCGAGGCGGCAGGGCAGCCGGCACGCGCCGCGGAGCTCGGCACACGCATGCTGGCCGGCTTCCGCGCGCGGTTCGCCGGCGTCGACGGCGTCAGCGTGCGCGGTCTCGGTCTGATGCTCGGTATCGAGCTCGATAGGCCTTGTGGAGACCTCGTCGGTCAGGCGCTGGCCGCCGGTCTGCTCATCAACGTGACCGCCGATCGCGTCGTCCGACTCCTGCCGCCACTCGTCATCAGCGACGCCGAGGCGGATGAAATCATGGACACGGTGAGCGAGCTCGTTCGCCGCTTCGTCGCCGCCTGAGCGACCGGGAGCAGCCACCGTGGCCTTACGACACCTGCTCAGCCTCGACGATCTCTCGCCGGACGAATTGCGCCGCATCGTCGCCCGTGCTTCCGAGTTGAAAGCGATGCGCAGGCGCGGCGAGCGGCCGCTGCTGTTCGCGCAGCGCGTGCTCGCGATGATTTTCGACAAGTCCTCGACACGCACGCGCGTGTCGTTCGAGGCCGCGATGATCGAAGGCGGCGGCGGGGCAATCTTCCTCTCGCCGAAGGACGCTCAGACCGGTCGCGGCGAGCCCATCGAGGACACGGCGCGGGTGCTCTCGGAAATGTGCGACGTGATCATGGTGCGAACGTTCGCGCACTCGACCGTGGAAACCTACGCCGCCTACGCCACCGTGCCGGTGATCAACGGCCTGACGGATCGCAGCCACCCGTGTCAGGTGCTCGCGGATCTGCAGACCTTCGGCGAGCATCGCGGCGAGATCGCCGGCCGGCGCGTCGCCTGGATCGGCGACGGCAACAATATGTGCCATTCCTATATCGAGGCCTCGCGTCTCCTCGGCTTCGAGCTCGCGATCGCCTCGCCTGCGGAATTCGCACCGGATCCCGCGCTCTGTGCGGCGGCACCAGGTGTCGTCGTCACGCGCGATCCCGCCGAGGCGGCGCGTGGCGCCGACCTCGTCGTAACGGACGTCTGGGTCAGCATGGGACAGGAAGACGAGGCGGCGGAGCGGCTGCGCATCTTCGCGCCCTATCAAGTCAATCGCGCGCTGATGTCGCTTGCCCGTCCCGATGCGCTCTTCATGCACTGCCTGCCGGCGCATCGCGGCGAGGAAGTGACGGCCGAAGTGATCGACGATCCGCGCAGCGTCGTGTGGGACGAGGCGGGCAATCGGCTGCATGCGCAGAAGGCGCTGCTGGAATTCCTGCTCGAGGCCGCGCGTGCATGAAGATACTCGTCAGCAATGACGATGGATACCGTGCACCCGGAATCGCCGCCCTCGCCGCGGCGCTCAGCGAGCTCGCCGAAGTCGTCGTCGTCGCGCCCGAACGCAATCGGAGCGGCGCGAGCAATTCATTGACGCTCGATCGGCCGTTGCGCATCACGCGCGCGGAGAGCGGCTTCTATTCCGTGGATGGCACGCCCGCCGATTGCGTATATCTCGCCGCGCGCGAGATCCTCGGTCAGAAGCCGGATCTCGTCGTCTCCGGCATCAATGCCGGCGAGAACCTCGGCGACGACGTGTTGTATTCCGGCACCGTGGCCGCGGCGATGGAAGGTGGCTTCCTCGGCTGTCCAGCGCTCGCGGTCTCGCTCGCCGGATCCGAGCATCGACACTTCGACACCGCGGCGACCGTCGCGGTGAAACTCGTCCGCCAGATCCTCCGCGCAGCCGGTCTGAAGCGCTGGCTGCTGAACGTCAACGTTCCCGATTGCCCTTACGACGAACTGAACGGCGTGCGCGTCACGCGGCTCGGTCAGCGCCACAAGGAATCGGAGTGCGTGCGCCAGAACGATCCGAAGGGCCGGCCGATTTTCTGGATCGGACCGTCCGGACCGCCGGGCGCGGATGCGGGACCGGGCACCGATTTTCATGCGGTGGAGAACGGCTTCGTGTCCGTGACGCCCCTGCAGACGGATCTCACGGCCTACGCGATGCTCGAAGACGTCACTGACTGGGTCAGCGCCATTCCGCATTCATGAGTCCCGATCGTCGCGGCATCGGCATGACGTCCCAGCGGGCCCGCAACCGCCTGGTGGAGCATCTGCGTGGCATGGGCGTGAGCTCCGAGCGCGTGCTCGAAGTGATCCGGACGACGCCGCGTCATCTCTTCGTCGACGAAGCGCTGGCGAGCCGCGCCTACGAGAACACCGCGCTGCCCATCGGCTATGGCCAGACGATTTCCCAGCCCTTCGTCGTCGCCGCGATGACGCAGGCGCTGCTCGAATCGGGGCCGATGAACAAGGTGCTCGAGATCGGGGCCGGTTGCGGCTATCAGAGCGCGATCCTTGCTCAGGTGGCGACTCAGGTGTTCTCCATCGAACGCATTGCCGCGCTCGTGAACAAGCTTCGCCAGCGGCTGCACGAGCTGCGCGTCACGAACGTGCGGGTGCGACACGGTGACGGCCGACGCGGGTGGAGCGCGCATGCGCCGTACGACGCAGTGCTGATTGCCGCCGCAGCCGGCGACATTCCGGCGGATCTCGTGGATCAGCTCGCGCCGGGCGGCCGCCTGGTGATGCCCGTCGGGCGCCCGGGCGATCAGGAACTCGTGCTCCTCACGAAGCTCGAAGCAGGATTGAAAGTCGAGCCGTTGCATCGCGTGAGCTTCGTGCCGCTGGTGGAGGGCCTCGGTTGAGGTCGGGCACATGATCACCCGGGCTATGCGGCATGTTGTGTGGATGGTTGCGGCGCTGTCGTTGCTCGGCGGCTGCTCCAACACGCGTCGTGCGCCCGTCGTCGAAGGTTCGGCGACAGCGGGCAGCCCGGAGGCGGCGAAGCCGAAGCCGCGCGCGGCGCCGCCCCGGGACGAAGTGGAGACTGCACCGCGCACCTATCGCGTGAAGCAGGGCGATACGCTCTACACGATCGCCTGGCGCTTCGGTATCGATCATCGCCAGATCATGGCGTGGAATCGCATTTCGAATCCTGATCGCATCCTCGTCGGTCAGACACTCGCACTCACGCCGCCGGGCGGCGCGAAGAGCGGCACTTCGCAGACTGTCGCACGCCCCGCGACGCAAGCGGTCAAGCCGGCGCGTCCGGAGGCCGATACGCCCGATCGCATACCGGCGCGAACTGCCGCGGCAACTGCACCTGCGACAGCGAAGCCTGCACCAGCGTCGTCGGGCGACGAGTTCGAATGGCGGTGGCCTGCGGAAGGCGCCGTATCGCGATCGGTGTCCGCGTCGGGTGCGGAAGGTGTGGACATTCGCGCGCAGCGCGGCGCACCGGTGCTCGCTGCGGCAGCCGGCAAAGTGGTGTACAGCGGGAGTGGACTGCGGGGATATGGCCAGCTTATCATCATCCAGCACAACGATGCGTTCCTCAGCGCCTATGCACACAACGATCAGCTCCTGGTCACGGAAGGCGCAAACGTGCGGGCCGGACAGAAAATAGCGGGCATGGGCGATTCCGAGGCCAGAGAAGTGATGCTGCATTTCGAGATCCGCCGCAACGGCAAAGCCGTCGAACCCACCCAATATCTCCCGAAGCGCTAGGAATGGCGCAATGACGGGTACGCGAAACAAAGGCAAGAACACCGCGCCCGGCAACGACAGGATCATTCCCGAGACGGACTTATCCGATAGCGCGGCCGGCGACGGCTCCTCCGCCGATTTCGACTTCGACTCTTCCGAGCTCGACGGCGCGGCGCCGGAAGAACTTTCCACGCTGGAAGATTCGGACAATGACGAACCGGATGTCGTAGCGCCCGTCATCATCGGCGAAGTGTCCGACGGCGAGCTCGATGCGACACGGCTGTACCTGAGCGAGATCGGCTTCTCGCCGCTGCTCACGGCGGAAGAGGAAGTGCACTTCGCGCGACTTGCGCAGAAGGGCGAGGCCGCAGCCCGGCGTCGCATGATCGAGAGCAACCTGAGGCTCGTGGTCAAGATTGCCCGGCGCTACATGAACCGCGGTCTCGCACTGCTCGACCTGATCGAGGAAGGCAACCTCGGATTGATCCGCGCAGTGGAGAAATTCGACCCGGAGCGCGGGTTCCGCTTCTCGACCTACGCGACCTGGTGGATCCGTCAGACGATCGAACGGGCGTTGATGAACCAGACGCGCACGATCCGCCTGCCCATCCACGTCGTCAAGGAGATCAACATCTACCTCCGCGCAGCGCGCAAGCTCGCGCAGACGCTCGACCGCGAACCGAGCCCGGAGGATGTCGCACAGATGCTGGACCGGCCGCTCGAGGACGTGAAGCGCATGCTCGGTTTGAATGAACGGATCGCTTCGGTGGACGTGCCGATCGATCGCGATTCCGATCGCTCCCTTCTCGACACGATCCCTGACGAGCAGAACCGCGACCCCGCCACGCTCCTCCAGGACACCGACGTCCAGCGGCACATCGACGCCTGGCTTGCGCAGCTGAACGACAAGCAGCGGGCAGTGGTGGAACGGCGATTCGGCCTCGACGGTCGCGAGATCGCGACGCTGGAGGAAGTGGGCAACGAGATTGGCGTCACACGCGAGCGCGTGCGGCAGATCCAGATCGAGGCTCTCAAGCGGCTGCGCAGTATTCTCGAGCGGGAGGGCTTCTCGGTGGATGCGCTGTTCGCGGAGATGTAGGACCCGGTCACCGAAGGTCTGGCCGGCGCTGCCCAGCGTCCGGCTCAGGAATCCATCATGTAGAATGCCGCCGCCACCGCGCGGTTCTCCGCCACCAGCACGTTGTAGCAACGGCACGCCGCGGCGGTGTCCATCGCCTCCAGGCCGATTCCCTTCTCGAGCAACGGGACCGTGAGTTCGGCGCGCAGGAACATCTGGCGGGAGCCGGTGCCGATAATCAGGATGTCCGCCCCGAGGTCGGCGAGACGGCGGAGATGTTCGGCGGTGAGATCCGCCGGGCGTGCGGGCAGGATTTCCAGATCGATGGAGCTGCCGACGATGACGAACGGCCGGTCGAGCGTACGATCGCCCACGGCAATCACGCCCGCACCATAGGAACGGATGAGCGGTGCACTGGTGTCGGAATCGAAATCGAGCTTCATGGTGAAAATTACCTGGACATCGCCGACGTGCATCGGCGCGCGATGGGCCGGAAATGCATTGTAACGTCAACGAGGACCTAACATGAGAGTGATATTGCTCGGCGGCCCCGGTGCGGGCAAAGGTACGCAGGCCGACTTCATCTGCAGCCACTACGGCATTCCCAAGATCTCCACCGGCGACATGTTGCGGGCCGCAGTGAAGGCCGGTACGCCGCTCGGCCTCGCGGCGAAACAGGTGATGGATGCGGGCGGCCTCGTCTCCGACGAATTGATCCTCGGCCTCGTCGCCGAACGACTGCACGAACCCGACTGCACCAAAGGTTTTCTGTTCGACGGTTTCCCTCGCACCATTCCCCAGGCGGAAGGTCTGCGCGCCGCTGGCATCGAGATCGATCGCGTGCTCGAAGTCGCGGTGAGCGACGACGAGATCGTGCGCCGCATGTCAGGTCGCCGCGTTCATCCTGGTTCGGGGCGCACTTACCACGTCGAGTTCAATCCGCCGCGCATTGCCGGCAAAGACGACCTCACCGGCGATGAACTCGTTCAGCGCGACGACGACAAGGAAGCGACGGTGCGTAATCGTCTCCACGTCTACCACGAGCAGACCGAACCGCTCGTGCGCTTCTATCAGGATCTCTCGAAGCTGCAGCCGAGCCTGCGCTTCGCGCGCGTCGATGGCATCGGCAGCGTCGAAGAGATCCGCAAGCGTGTGATGGAAGCGTTGGCGTGATGCGACGCGTCTCAGTGATGATCGATCGTCATCGCATGTGCGATCGTGTTGCGGATACAACACACGATGATTGAGAAGCTGAGAATTTTTTTACATTACTTGTTTACACATCGCTAGAGAGTGATGTATATAAGCAAATGTGGTGTTGCATTTTATTTCAACCAAATGTTGAAGGGGGAATCGTCATATGGCGACAGCTAAAAAGAAAGCGTCCAGCAAGAAGGCCGTGAGCAAGAAGCCGGCTGCCAAGAAGAAGGCAGCTGCGAAGAAGCCGGCCAAGAAGAAAGCCGCGAAGAAGGTGGCTAAGAAGGCTGCGGCGAAGAAGAAGTAATCGGATCTAATCCGAGAACTTCCGCGATGGTGTCCGACCGGTTCGCCGGCGGGCACCACCGCGACAGCCGCGCCCCACCTTGTAGTCCGAGTGCTCGCTACGCAAAGTAGCCGTAATTAGAAAAAAGCATCGCGAAACGGACTCCGGCGAATTGAAGCTGGGACTTTCGACGAAGCAGTGCCCGCGAAGCTCGCGCCAACGAGCTGACCAGCAGACAGACAGTACGCCAGATCGCATGCTGGTCGATGAATCAGTTTCGGGTACGCTTCGGCTCGACCCTGGTGAGACGAAGGGCCGGCCCCGTTCGACGAACGGGGCCGGACTCCCTCAGAAACCCCAAGCCCCCCATCCTGTCAAAAGCGGCGTTTTCGCCGGTAATTTTCGCAGTTTTCCCGGAGCGTCCCTCGCGTGAAAGCGCGCCTGATATTTCTGTTCAAACACCTCCTGTTCTGGTTCGTGCTCGGGGTGGCGGGCTATTGGATCTGGCTCGACCGCACCGTCATCGAAGCTTTCGAGGCCAGGCGCTGGGATCTTCCTGCGCGCATCTATTCGAGTCCGCTGGAACTCTATGCAGATCGGCAGATCGAGCAAGCCGCATGTCAGGACATGCTCGGCGAACTCGGTTACCGGAAGGTGAGCGCTCTTGGCGGACCCGGCGAGTACACGACCAGCAGCGGCGCCGTCACGATTCATACTCGGGGCTTTCAGTACACGGACGGTGCCGAGCCCTCGCGCGAGATCACGGTCTCTTTCCGCGATGGACGAATCAATCGCATCTCTGCGCCTGGCGCGGCAGAAGCTGTGGGTATCGCGCGCCTCGAGCCGGTCGAGATCGGACGCATCCATGCGGAGGAGTTCGAGGACCGCATCCTGGTGCGCATCGACGAGGTACCCGAGTTCCTCCTCAACGCACTCGTCGCCACCGAGGATCGTCGCTTCTACCAGCACATCGGCGTCGACGCTCTCGGCATCGCCCGCGCGATCTTCGAAAACCTGCGGGCCGGCGCAGTGACGCAAGGAGGCAGCACGCTCACGCAGCAGCTCGTGAAGAATCTCTACCTCTCGCATGAACGTTCGCTGCGCCGGAAATTCAACGAGGCGCTGATGGCGCTGTCCCTCGAGCGCAAGTATTCCAAGCGCGAGATCCTCGAAACGTATCTCAACGAAGTCTTCCTGGGTCAGGACGGTAACCGTGCCGTGCACGGCTTCGGACTCGCCGCCCGCTTTTATTTCGGACGCCCGCTCGCGGAATTGTCGGTGCCCGAGTACGCGCTCCTCATCGGGCTCGTGAAGGGGCCGACGAGTTACAACCCCCTGCGCAACCCCGATGCCGCGCGGGATCGGCGTAATACCGTGCTCAAGATTCTGCTCGATGCGGGAATGATTGCCGCCGATCGCTACGAAGCTTACGTGCAGGCACCGCTCGGCACGCGCCACGGGGAATGGGCAGGCGCCCGGCCGTATGCGGCGTTTCTGGATCTGGTGCAGCGCCAGTTGAAGAGGGACTATCGCGAGGCGGATCTGCAGACCGCGGGGCTGAAGATCTTCACGACGCTGGACGTGCTCGCCCAGCATGCCGCCGAGAATGCGACCGAGCGTGTCGTCGCGACGCTCGGGTCGCGCACCAAGGGACGATCCGTGCCGCTGCAGGCCGCGCTCGTGGTGACCGACGCCCGCACGGCGGAGATCAAGGCGCTGGTCGGCGACCGCTCACCCGCGGCCCAGGGGTTCAACCGGGCGCTCGATGCGCGGCGGCCCATCGGCTCACTCGTCAAACCGTTCCTCTACATGACCGCGCTCGATGATGGCACGCGCTTCAACGTCATGACCCAGCTACACGACGAACCACGCACCTGGAAGATGAGCGACGGGCAGGTGTGGCAGCCTCACAACTACGACGGCGAAGAGTACGGCCCGATCGCTTTGCGCGACGCCATCGCCAAGTCGCTCAATCTGGCAACGATCGATCTCGGGTTCCAAATCGGCATTCCGCGCATCGTGCAGACGCTGCGCAAGCTCGGCTTCACGGGCGAAATCTCGCCGTACCCGTCGCTGTTCCTCGGCGCCGTCGACATGTCGCCGTACGACGTGGCACAGCTCTATCAGGTCGTTGCGAATGACGGTTTCCGGGTGCCGCTGCGCGCGATCCGCGCCGTGGTAGATCCGCAGAATCACCCATTGAAGAGCTATGGACTGGAAGTCGAGCAGGTCGTCGGCGCCGCGTCGGCATTCCTCACCCGCTATCTGATGACACGCGTCGTCGAGGTGGGCACTGCGCGATCGCTCGCGAACATGTTCCCGGCTGCGCTGCCTCTCGCCGGCAAGACGGGCACGTCCGACGACGCGCGCGACAGTTGGTTCGCGGGTTTCGGCGGCAACTATCTTGCCATAGTCTGGATTGGTCGGGACGACAACAAGCCCGCCGGCCTCACCGGCGCGACCGGTGCGCTACGCGTGTGGACGGAGATGATGCGTAAAATCGGACTCGCGCCTCTGAACATGGACCCTCCACCGGCTGTCGACATGCGGTGGGTGGCGGCCGATGGCAGCGGGCTGGTCGCACAGGATTGTCCGGGTGCGGTGCGCGTACCCGTCAACGTCGACTCGCCGCCGCTGACTGCGGCATGCGCTTCGGCATCAGATGATTCTCCGAACCTCATCGACCGTCTGAAAGGAATGTTCCAATGAATCGCGGCTTGACGCTCTGCTCTTCACTCCTCGTCGCGCTCGTGCTCGTCGGCTGTACCGAAGCGCCTCGGAAGCCCGCGCCAGTGGAGGACCGCACGTCGCGTGGCGCAGCACCGACCACGAGCAGTACAGCCAGGAAGCCGGCGCCGTTAGCAGCCCCCGACCCGACGAAGCCGGCGGTCGCGGTCGTCAAACCGCTCGCCATGCCGGCCGAGCCGAAGCTCATTCCGATCCCGGTCCCCGAAAGCGCGCCGGCTCCCGCGCCAGTGCCTGCGACACCGGGCGTGCCGACGGCACCGGCCGCAGCGCCGGGCATGGAGCTCGCCGCGATTCCGCCCGCGCTGTCATCCTCGGCGGTGAGCCCGGAGCAGTCCGCCGCTGCGGGCGAGGGAGACAAGCAGTACCGCCCGAATGCCGCAGTGGGGGAACTGCTCAGCAAGGCGAAGGGTTTCGAGCAGAAGCGTGATTTCCCGGGCGCTATCACGATCCTCGAACGCGGCGTGCAGGTGGCACCCAACGACCCGATGCTCTGGCACCAGCTCGCGCGCATGCGTTTTGCGAACGGTGAGCTGGCGCAGGCGAAGCGTCTCGCCGAACGCTCCAACTCGCTGGCACGCAGCTTTCCGGCCATCACGACGGGCAACTGGATGCTGATCGGGCAGGTGGAGAAGCTCGCTGGAAATGCCGAGGCCGCGCAACGCGCGTTCTCGAACGCACAGCCGGGTCACGCGACACAGTAGACGCGTGCGATCAACGACGCCGGGTGCCGTCCGGGCGATTCGGCGGCTGCTTGCCGCTCACCGTGTAGGCGAAAGCGATGACTTCGGCGACGACGAGATAGAGACTCGCGGGGATCTCCTGATCGAGCTTCAAACCGCTGAGCAGCGTCACGAGCTCCGGATTCTCCTTCAAGGGGACGCCGTGCTGGTTTGCGAGCGCGATGATCCGCTCGGCGATGTCGCCGCGGCCTTTCGCGGTGACGCGGGGTGCACCGTCGCCGTCCCACTGCAGGGAGACCGCGGCACGACGTTCGGGCTCGTTGTTCATCAGACTTTCGCGTCTATCAACCGGGATGGCAGCCTGCTGCCGGCTTCGATGCGCGTGACGCGGCCGAGGTGCACGCCGCCCACGATGAAGCCGGCCGCGGCGAGGTTCGTCTCGAGCTCGACGCTGCGCGCCTGGATACGCTGCTGCAGCTCCGCGTCGTCGGACCACAGTGTCACTGCGACGCTCTGATCGAAGAGACGGATCCGTGCGGCAATGGTCTGCGTCGCGGTGACCGGTACCTCGAGCACGACGTTGAGGACCTTGTCGGGCTCGTCACTTGCGCCTGTCTTTCGTTGCTCGTTCTCGATCTCGAGACGGACGAATTGCAGGCTATCGTTCGCGAGACGGACCGGAATTTCGGCGACTGCATAGATCTGTCCCGACATCTGCGCATTCGCCGCATTCAACTGATGCGTCTCGATGCGGGCGAGTGCACCGTCGACCGCCTGACCGAGCTTCGGCAGCAGGGGCTCGTGGGCCAACGGTTTCGTCTCGTCCGTGGTCGGCGGCGCAGCGGCCGAAGGGCGTGAGGCGTCGGGCGTGGCCGGCTTGTCAGCGGCGAGCGTCGTTTGATGCGGCATCGACTGCGGCACGGCAGGCGACGCTTGCGGTGCGGATGCAGGGGTTTCCGACGCTCGCGTCTGCGCCGGGAGCTGGCTCGCCAGATCGGCGATTGCCGCGCGCAATTGCAGGAGTTGCCATTTCAAATCCGCAGTCGGAGGCTGGGGCGCGCCGTTCTGCACCTGCTTCGCGAGTGTGGCTTCCAGCAGAAGTCCCGACTGCGCGACTGCCTTACGCAGAGTCTGCGGCGTGTCGACCGGTTCGCTGACAGGGAGCTCTTTCAGCATCGTGCGCGCGAGGTCGGCCAGTTTCGTCGAGGCGCCCGGATCGGATTTCGGTTCCGTCAATGCCGCCGAGACCGCGGCGGTCAGGGCATTCATCGGCAATTGCTTCGGCAACGACTCGTTCATGGCTGAAGAGATCACGTCCTGCGGCGGCGTCGTGGAAGCGACGATGGAGAGCAGGGTGCTCGGTACGGTATTGACGACGCGCAACGTGAGTTGCTGACCCGCATTCAGCGGCTGCCGCGATTGGGCCCGGATCGTCTCGCCGCCGACATCGAGCAGAATAGAGTTTTCGGTGCCACGGCCGATAACCGTCGCTGAGAAAATCTGTCCAATCGACCAGCTCTGCAGCGCCGATACCTTGACGAGCGCTGTGTTGGCAAGCTGACTGTAGCCTTCGATGCGCATGGTCCGGTAGAGCGGCGCGCGTACTCAAAACTGAAGGTGCCGCGGCGGGCTGCCCGGTGCGCGGTCAGGGCTTCAACGACATTCAAAGGACGAGCAGGCAGGAATCGCGGTGACTATCGGTCGACTCTGGTACGTGAGGCGCGGACAGGACAAGAAGGGGCCGTTTCCCGCGGCTCAGATCGAGCGCAACATCTCACTCGGACGGATCCGGGCTTCCGATCAAATCAGCCACGACGGTGACCACTGGGAGCCGGCCCATACGTATCCCTTTTTCGAGGAGCTCGCCAAGAATCTCCAGTTGCCCCAAGTCCAAGCCCGGCTCGATGAGCGGCAGGCCGAGCGCCGGGCATCGCGTCCCGTGGGAACTGCGTACGATAGCGAGCAGCGCCAGGGCGCGGATCGACGCCAACCCGAGGATCGCGAAGTCGTGGCGCGTCGGGCCCGTGCACAGCGGGTCTGGAAGAGCCTGCATCACGAGCAGCACAACAAGCGCCGGATCGTCGAAGCGCTCGTCTTGATCGGTCTCGTTCTCGGCCTCGTCAGCATCCTGGGGCGCGGACCGTCACCGCGCAGCGTGTCGCAGTGTGCTCACGTACCGGCACCGGGCGTGAACTGGGATTTCTGTCAGAAGCCGGCAGCACCGCTGAAGGATGCCGACCTCGCCGGAGCCAGTCTGCGCAACGCGGGCCTCGTCGGCAGTGACCTCGGCGGCGCCAATCTCGCAGCGGCGGATCTGTCCTACGCCGATCTCTCCCTGGCGAAGCTACCCCAGGCGAAGCTCGCTCAGGCCCGGCTCGTCGGTGCGACGCTGCGCGGCGCGGCGCTGAACGACGTCGATTTGCGGGACGCCGACATGACTTATGTCGATCTGAAGGGTGCCGACATCACCGGCGCACGGCTGGAGGGCGCCCGGCTCGCGAACGCAATCTGGATCGACGGCACAGTCTGTAGCCGCGACTCGGTCACCCGCTGCAGCCCGGTCACCAAGTAGCTTCCGCAGCAGCGGCTCCGCTCATATCCGCTCATATATATGTCAGACGCGCGCACCGGAGCGGAGGGCCTTCTGTAGGCTCCAGGGAATCAAGGCCTTGGCCGCCCCGCCTGGCGAAATTCCTCGGTTCCTCGCGATGTTGATTCGGCAGATCCCACGCACCTCGGACCACGACTCCGGACCAGCGCAGCGAAAAGTTTGAGGAGTCATGTGTTCTTGCTTGATTCATCACGTGTTAGTCAGTAACATCGCCGGCTCATCGAATGCGGGGTGGAGCAGTCTGGCAGCTCGTCGGGCTCATAACCCGAAGGTCGCAGGTTCAAATCCTGCCCCCGCTACCAGCGACCTAATAAAGGCCCCGGGAATTCGGGGCTTTTTGTTTTGAAGAGACGGTGGTGTCAGCGTACGACAATCTCGAACAGATGCTGGGGCCCACGATCGAGGGCTTGGGCTACGAATTGCTCGGCATCGAGCGGCGGCGATCCGACGGTGCGCTGCTGCTGCGTCTCTACATAGATTCCCCCGAGGGGATCTCGCTCAGCGACTGCGAGCGCGTGAGCGGACAGGTCGGTGATGTGCTGGACGCCGAGGACGCCGTCGCGGGGACGTACACGCTCGAAGTGTCGTCGCCGGGCATGGATCGACCGCTCTTCACCCTGGAGCACTATCGGAAGTACCTCGGCGCCCAGGTGCAGACCCGGTTGCGCGGTCTGGTCCAGGGGCGTCGGCGGCTGGCGGGAACTTTGACGGCCGTCGCCGGCGAATCGGTCACGATTCGCTGCGAGGACGAGGATTACACGATCCCACTCGCGATGATCGAACGGACACGTCTGGTTGCGGAGTGGCCGGCAAAGAAGTGAATCGGTTGAGCGGAGCGCGGGATCGCAAGTGCGCTGTTGCGCCGAGCTGAAGGTAGAGATGGCATGAACAAAGAAATCCTGACGGTTGTGGACGTCGTCTCGAACGAGAAGGGCGTCAGCAAGGAAGTCATCTTCGAGGCACTCGAAGCCGCGCTCGCGAGCGCGACGAAGAAGCGCTTCGTGGAGGACGTCGACGTACGCGTGGCCATCAACCGCACTTCCGGCGACTACGACGCGTTCCGGCGTTGGGAAATCATCGACCCGGTCGAACAGCGCAAAGCCTTCGAACTCGACGACGACGACCCCATTGCCCTCGAGTATCCGCAGCGTCAGATCTGGCTCGCGGACGCCCAGGCTCGCAACCCCGCACTGAACGCCGGAGAATTCGTCGAGGAACCGCTCGAGGCCGCGGACTTCGGCCGCATTGCCGCCCAGACCGCGAAACAGGTCATCGTGCAGAAGGTGCGCGAAGCAGAACGCGCGCAAGTCGTCGAAGCCTTCCAGGGACGCATCGGCGACCTCGTGATGGGCATCGTCAAGCGCGTCGAGCGCGGCAACATCTATCTGGACCTCGGCGGCAATGCCGAGGCGCTGATCCCGAAAGACCATGTCATCCCCCGTGAGATCGTCCGTCCCGGCGATCGGATCCGCGGCTACCTCTTCGACGTCCGTCCGGAGAAGCGTGGCCCGCAGCTCTTCGTCAGCCGTACCGCCCGCGAACTGCTCATCGAGCTCTTCAAGCTCGAGGTGCCGGAAATCGGCGAGGGCGTAATCGAAGTGCTCGGTGCAGCCCGCGATCCCGGTCTGCGCGCGAAGATCGCAGTACGCAGCCGCGATGCGCGTATCGACCCGGTCGGTGCCTGTGTCGGCATGCGCGGCTCGCGCGTACAAGCCGTCTCCAACGAACTCGGCGGCGAGCGCGTGGACATCATCCTCTGGGACGAGAACCCCGCGCAGTTCGTCATCAACGCGATGTCGCCCGCCGAGGTGGTTTCGATCCTGGTCGATGAGGACGCAATGAGCATGGACGTCGCAGTCGTCGAAGATCAGCTCTCGCAGGCCATCGGCCGTAATGGCCAGAACGTCAGGCTCGCGAGCCAGCTTTCGGGCTGGGAGCTGAACGTGATGACCGAAGCCGATGCCGAGAACAAGAGCGAGGCCGAAACCCAGAAAGCGCAGAAGACTTTCATGGATCTGCTCGACGTCGACGAGGAGATCGCGGGCATTCTCGTGCAGGAGGGCTTCACGACCATCGAGGAAGTCGCCTATGTGCCGGAGCACGAAATGATGGATATCGAGGAATTCGACGAGACGCTCGTCGCGGAGCTCCGCCAACGTGCGAAAGACCTGTTGCTGACGCGGGCAATCGCCTCGGAAGAAAAGCTCGGTGACACGCGGCCGGCCGACGACCTTCTCGGTATGGAAGGCATGAACGAGTCACTCGCCTACCAGCTCGCTGCGCGCGGCATCGTGTCCATGGAGGACCTCGCGGAGCAGGCTGTGGACGAGCTCCTGGAAATCGAGGGGGTGGACGCCGAACAGGCAGCCCGCCTCATCATGGCCGCGCGGGCACCGTGGTTCGCGGGCCTCGAGAAGCCTGCTGCGGAGGACGTCGATGGCTGATATCACGGTCCAGGAATTCGCGAAAGTCGTCGGCGTTCCGGTCGAGCGTCTACTGACTCAGCTCGGCGAAGCGGGTCTCGCAGACAAGCAGGCCGCGGACATCATTTCGGATCAGGAGAAGAGCCAGCTCCTCTCCTATCTGCGCAGGATGCACGGCAAGGACGAGGCCGGCAGCGAACCGAGCAAGATCACGCTCAAGCGCAAGACGGTGAGCGAGCTGAAGATTCCGACCGGCACGGTCAAGGGCCCGCGCTCCCGCGTCGCCAAGCCCGGTGTAGCGAAAACCGTGAGTGTCGAATTCCGCAAGAAGCGCACTTACGTAAAGCGCAGCGTGGTCGCCGAAGAGGAGGCCGCACGCATCGAGAAGGAGAGCGCGGAGATCGAGCGCCTGCGTGCCGAGCAGGAGCCGGCCGCCGTCCTCGCGCCCCAGTTAGTACCGGAAGGCGCCGCGGCGGAAGCCGTCGAAGCGCCAGCGCCGGTCGAAGCGCCCGTTCCTGAAGCACAGGACGCATTCGTCCTCGAACCTGAAGCGCCGCCGCCCCCCGCGCCCGCTCCCGTCGAGGAAGCCCAGACTCCCGCCCCCGCCGTCGAGCGTCCCGCGGCTGCGCCGCGCCCCGAAGCGGGTCATGGTCGCCCGGCTCCGTCAGGCAAACGTGAAGAGACCGACGACAAGAACACGCGCTTCGGCCGCAAGGAGCTGCATGTCGCGAGCGACAAGTCCGGGCGCCGCCGTCGCAAACCCACGCCCACCCGACGCTTCGTCGCACCGACGAACACGAAGCACGGTTTCGAGCGTCCGACCGCACCCGTCATCCGCGAAGTGCTGTTGCCCGAGAGCCTGACCGTCGCCGAACTCGCGCAGCGCATGTCCGTGAAAGCCGCGGAGGTCATCAAAGTGATGATCAATCTCGGCACCATGGTCACGATCAATCAGATGATCGACCAGGAGACCGCGGTCGTCGTAGTCGAGGAAATGGGGCACAAGGCGAAGCTGGTCCGCGAGAACGCGCTCGAGGAGGAACTCCTCGAAGCCGGAGCGGGAGACGAGGATCTCGCCTGGCGCGCGCCGATCGTCACGATCATGGGCCACGTCGACCATGGCAAGACCTCGCTGCTCGACTACATCCGCAAATCGCGCGTGGCGGCCGGCGAGGCGGGTGGAATCACGCAGCACATCGGCGCTTATCGCGTCCCGACGGAACACGGCGACATCACCTTCCTCGACACGCCCGGCCATGAAGCGTTCACCGCCATGCGCGCCCGCGGCGCGAAGGTCACGGACATCGTCGTACTGGTCGTCGCAGCCGATGACGGCGTCATGCCGCAGACCGAGGAGGCCGTCCGCCACGCCAAGGCAGCGGGTGTGCCCGTAATCGTCGCGATGAACAAAATGGACAAGGGCGGCGCAGATCCCGATCGCATCAAGCAGGAACTGTCCGCGCGCGAAGTCATTCCCGAGGAGTGGGGCGGCGATACGCAATTCGTGCCCGTTTCGGCGAAGACGGGGCTCGGTGTCGAGAACCTGCTCGAGGCGATTTCGCTGCTCGCCGAAGTCCAGGAGTTGCGCGCCATTCCTCATGGTCCGGCCAAGGGCGTCGTCATCGAATCGCGCCTCGACAAGGGACGTGGGCCGATCGCGACCGTCCTCGTCCAGCGCGGTGAACTCAAGCGCGGTGACGTGTTGCTGACCGGCACCGAATTCGGCCGCGTGCGCGCCATGATCGACGCCAGCGGCAAGACGGTCGACAGGGCCGGACCCTCCGAGCCCGTCGAGGTGCTCGGCCTGTCAGGAACGCCGAACGCCGGCGACGACGCGATGGTGGTCGACGACGAGCGCAAAGCGCGCGAAATCGCCGTGTTCCGCCACGAGAAGGATCGCGAGAGCAAACTCGCACGCCAGCAGGCCTCTAAGCTGGAAAACGTCTTCTCGCAGATGAAGGAAGGCGAGGTTGCCTCGCTCAAGATTCTGTTGAAGGCCGACGTGCAGGGCTCGAGCGAAGCGCTTTCCGATTCGCTCGCGAAGCTCACCAGCAGTGAAGTGCGCGTCGAGCTCGTCTCGAGCGGTGTCGGCGGAATCAATGAATCCGACATCAATCTTGCGCTCGCCTCGCGTGCGATCGTCATCGGCTTCAACGTCCGTGCTGACGCGGCGGCGCGTCGCATAGCGGACGAAGAAGGCATCGACATCCGCTACTACAGCGTCATCTATGACGTGATCGACGACGTGAAGGCGGCGGTCACGGGCATGCTCGCGCCGGAAGTCCGGGAGACGATCATCGGTGTCGCGCAGGTCCGGGACGTGTTCCGCTCTTCGAAGCTGGGCGCCATTGCAGGCTGTGTCGTCTCGACGGGTCTCGTGAAGCGCAACAACCCCATTCGCGTGCTGCGCGACAACGTCGTCATCTACGAAGGTGAACTCGAGTCGCTACGCCGCTTTAAAGACGACGTCAACGAAGTGAAGGCCGGCATCGAGTGCGGTATCGGCGTGAAGAACTACAACGATGTCAAGCCGGGCGATCAGATCGAGGTCTACGAGCGTACGGTGGTGTCACGCACCCTCTGAGAGGGCGCGTGAGCACCGCTCGGGACGAGCATGGCGCGCGAATTCAGCCGGAATGTGCGGGTCGCGGAGAGCATCAAGCGCGTTCTCGCGCCGGTATTGAATACGCTCGCTCGCGAAAGCGGCCTCGGGATGGCGACGATTACCGCAGTCGACGTTGCTCCGGACCTCTCACAGGCCAGGGTGTTCGTCAGCATCTTCGGTGACGACGCAGCGCAAGCCACCGGGCTCGACAAGCTCAATCACCAGGCCCACAGATTCCGCCAGGAGATTGCCCGCGAATTGCGCTTGAAGAAGCTGCCGGCTGTACACTTCGAACTCGACCGCGGCGGCGCGCGCAGCGCCCGCATCAGCGAGCTGCTCAACGCATCGAAGCCCGGCAACCGCCGCCCCGAGTAATCCGGATGAACGTTCAGATGCGACGTGCGCGCGGGCGGGACGTGAGCGGCATCGTGCTGCTCGACAAACCGGACGGCATGAGTTCGAACCAGGCGCTGCAGCGGGTCAAGCGCGCATATCAGGCAGCGAAGGCCGGACATACCGGGAACCTCGACGGCGCCGCAACGGGCCTGCTTCCGGTGTGCCTGGGCGAAGCAACGAAAGTCAGCGGGCTACTGCTCGACGCCGACAAACGCTATGTGTCGGTGTTCAAGCTGGGCGTCACGACACGCTCCGGCGACCGCGATGGGGAAATCGTCGACACTGCGAGCGTCCCGCCCCTTTCCGCTGGACTGATCGAAGGGGTGCTGGCGCGCTTCGTGGGCGAGATCAGCCAGGTGCCGCCCATGTACTCGGCGCTGAAGAAGGACGGTCAGCCACTCTATCGCCTTGCCGCGCGCGGTCTCGAAGTGGAACGCGCGCCACGACGGGTGACGATCTATGGCATCGATCTGCTGCGGCTGGGGAGTGACGAGCTCGAGGTCGATGTGCGTTGCTCGAAGGGAACCTATATCCGGACGTTGGCCGAGGATGTCGGCGCCGCGCTCGGGTGCGGGGGCCACGTAGCCAGTCTGCGCCGGACCGAAGCCGGCCCGTTCCGGCTCGCCGAAGCTCATACGCTCGCGAGCTTCGACGATCGGCCGCTCGAGGAGCTCGACGCGCGGCTCATGCCCGTCGACGCCGCGCTGGGCGCTTATCCGCTCGTCGAACTGGGGTCTGAAGCGGCATTTCACTTCGGACGGGGACAGGCCGTGGTCGCTCCGCACAGGCTGGAGGCGAGTCCGGTCCGGGTTTATGACCAACGTGGCGTGCTGCTCGGCATGGGGCTGGTCCAGGACGGGGGCCGGATCGCCCCGAAGCGACTGTTCCACCTCTCGTGACGCTTCGGCACGAGCCAGATTGCGGCGTCGAATTCCCTTGTCGTGTCGCGGGCTTGCCGCTAAAATGGCGGGCTAAGCAAAAGGTCAATCATCAGTTTCCAGGAGTCGGTTAATGGCTTTGACGAGCGCTCAGAAGCAAGAAATCATCAGCGGCTACAAGACGTCCGGTGCGGATACGGGTTCGCCGGAAGTGCAGATTGCACTCTTGTCCGCACGCATCGATGACCTGTCAGAACATTTCAAGCGTCATGCCCACGACAATCATTCCCGACAAGGGCTCCTGCGCATGGTGAATCGCCGCCGCAAGCTGCTCGACTACCTGCGCAAGTCCGACCTCGAGCGCTATCGAGCGGTGATTGGCCGCCTCGGTCTGCGCAAGTAGTCGGCCCGTCCGCATACGCTCGCATCACGCCGGTCATCGTGGGTTCCAGGATGACCGGTTCAGCACTCTCATGACAGGTTAAGGATTCCATGACGCCAATTACAGTTTCGTTCCAATACGGCGACCATCAAGTACGCCTCGAGACCGGCCGCATCGCCAAACAGGCGACCGCAGCGGTCATGTGCAGTATGGGCGATACGATGGTTCTCACGACGGTCGTCGGTGCGCGCGAAGCTTCGCCGGAGCGCGATTTCTTCCCGCTGACGGTTGATTACCAGGAACGCACGTACGCCGCGGGCAAGATCCCCGGCGGGTTCTTCCGTCGGGAAGGCCGTCCGAGCGAGAAGGAAACCCTGACGTCCCGCCTCATCGATCGTCCCATCCGCCCGCTGTTCCCCGAGGGCTTCACGAACGAAGTCCAGATCATCGCTACCGTGGTGTCGCTCGATCCGACGATCGACCCTGACATTCCCGCGCTGATCGGCGCCTCCGCGGCCCTCAGCATTTCGGGGATGCCTTTCCAGGGTCCGATTGGTGCGGCGCGCGTCGGCTACCGTGACGGCCAATACGTGCTCAATCCGAGCTTCGGGCAGTTGAAGGAATCCGACCTCGATCTCGTCGTTGCCGGTACCGCGAGTTCCGTGCTCATGGTCGAATCCGAGGCGAAGCAGTTGTCGGAGGAAGTGATGCTCGGCGCGGTCGTGTTCGGCCACGAGCAGCAGCAAAAAGTCATCAACGCCATCAAGGAATTGGTGGCGAAGGTCAATCCGACGCCGTGGAAATGTCAGCCGGCTGCACCGAACGCTGAACTCATGTCGGCGATGTCCGGACGGTTCCGCGGCGCGCTCGAAGCGGCTTACGGCATCACGGACAAGCTCGAACGGCGCGATCGCGTCGGCGCAGTCCGCGGTGAAGTCCAGGCCGCTTTCGCGGGCGGTGAGAATCCGCAGTGGGACTCGAGTCAGGTTGGTTCCGCATTCGGGCAGATGGAATACGACGTTGTCCGCGGCTCAATCATCTCGGGCAAGCCACGCATCGACGGGCGTGGCAAGGCGGACATCCGCCCGATCACGGTCGAAGCAGGCGTCCTGCCCCGCACGCATGGTTCGGCCCTGTTCACGCGCGGCGAGACCCAGGCGCTCGTAGTGACGTCCCTTGGCACGGAACGCGATTCGCAGATCATCGATGCGATCGAAGGCGAGCGGCGCGAGCCCTTCATGTTCCATTACAACTTCCCGCCGTTCTCCGTCGGTGAAGTGGGGCGCGTCGGTTCGCCCAAGCGTCGTGAAATCGGCCACGGCCGTCTCGCGAAGCGCGGCATCCAGGCCGTCATGCCCGACATGACGAAGTTCCCGTACACGATACGCGTCGTGTCTGAAATCACCGAGTCGAACGGGTCGTCGTCTATGGCCTCGGTCTGCGGATCGAGCTTGGCCCTGATGGACGCGGGCGTTCCGCTCATCGCACCGGTGGCGGGTATCGCGATGGGCCTCATCCTCGAGGGCGACAAGTTCGTCGTGTTGTCGGACATCCTCGGCGACGAGGACCACCTCGGCGACATGGACTTCAAGGTCGCGGGCACCACGTCTGGCGTCACGGCCCTGCAGATGGACATCAAGATCAACGGCATCACGAAGGAGATCATGCAGGTCGCGCTGGAGCAGGCAAAGCATGGTCGTCTCCACATCCTGCAGGCGATGAATGCCGTACTGCCGACCGCGCGCACCGAGATGTCGGAGTACGCGCCGCGCATCATCACGATTAAGATCGACCCGGAGAAGATTCGCGACGTCATCGGCAAGGGCGGCAGCACGATCCGGCAGATCACCGAAGAAACGGGCACGACGATCGACATCAGCGACGATGGCACGGTCAAGATTGCGTCCGTCGACAAAGCTGCCGGCCAGGAAGCGCGTCGCCGCGTCGAAGCAATCACTGCTGACGCCGTCGTCGGCGAGATCTACACGGGCCGCGTCTCGAAGCTCATGGACTTCGGCGCGTTCGTGAACATTTTGCCGGGCAAAGACGGTCTCGTGCACATTTCGCAGATTTCCCACGAACGCGTGGAGAACGTCAGCGACAAATTGCGCGAGGGCGACACCGTCAAGGTGAAAGTTCTGGAAATCGACAAGCAGGGCAGAATCCGCCTCAGCATGAAGGCGGTCGACAGCCAGTGAGTCGGGGCGCGCCGGCTGACCTCGAGTGCAAGAAGGGCCGCGATCGCGGCCCTTTTTTGTTGGCACAGGAGGCGCGCTCTATTCGCCGGGCCGGTGGAAATGCAATGTGCGATGCTCCGTGATCACGCCGTCCATGATGACGTCATGTGGTTCCGAGAGGATCGTGTCGTCGATCTGGCAATCGTAGGCGATGGCGATGCGGCGCGTTTCCGGATGCAGCGCAAGCCAACGATCGTAGTAGCCGCCGCCATAACCGAGCCTGTCCCCGCGCGATGAAAAGCCCAATCCCGGGACGATGGCAAGCCCGATCGGCGACTCGCAGGGCTCGGTTTCGACCGGTGCCGGAATGCCCAGTGGGCCGGCACGGAGAGCCCCCCAAGCCCGGAACGGCACCGCAATCATCCGGCTGCGATCAATGATCCGTGGAACGGCGACGAGCGTGCCATGGGCATGCAATGTATCGATGAGCCGGCGGGTATCCGTCTCGGGCTCAATGGAAATGTACACGAAGACCGCCTCGAGCCCGGTCAGGAATCCGGTGGCCAACAGCCGCTCGCGCACGCGACCATCGGCGATTTCGCGCTCCGACGAGGTAAGAGCAGCGCGCCGGGCGGCGAGCCGCCGTCGGGCGCTGGCTTTGTCCGGGACCTGGCTCACCGGCGGCAGGAACGGGAATTCACGATTAAGCCTTTAATTCTGCAGTTCAATTCCCGTACAATACGCGGCCTCGAACCGCCCGAGCCGGGCGCTGGCACAATTCCGGAGGAAACTTTCAGTAATGGTCACCATTCGTCTTTCTAGAGGCGGCGCCAAGGCGCGACCCTTTTATCATATCGTCGTGTCCGACAGCCGCAATGCACGCGATGGCCGCTTCATCGAGCGCGTCGGCTATTTCAATCCTCTCGCCGTCGAGACGGAAACCCCCTTCAAAGTCGATCGCCAGCGTTACGATTACTGGCTGTCGGTGGGCGCGCAGCCTTCGGCCCGCGTCGATCAACTCGTCAAGCAGTTCGCGGCCGCCGCCTGATCGTTTCCGGGGCCCGGTACGGAGGCGAACCGCGAATGCGGTTCGCCATGCCGGCTTCGGATTTCGCCGTCGTACAGTTCCACGCGCACGTCGCGCGTAAAGCCTCCCGCCGATGACAGAGCCCCAGGCTTCCGATTCCACCGATATCGTAATCGTCGGACGCGTCAGTGGCGTCTTCGGGACGCGCGGTTGGGTCAAAGTCTGGTCGCATACGCGTCCACCCGAAAACATCCTGCATTTCGACCAATGGCTGCTCGGCGCGCCAGGCGAGTGGCGCGAGACGAAGCTCGTCACCGGCAAAGAACACGGTTCGACATTGATCGCCCAGATCGAGGGCCTGAACGATCGGGAAGCGGCGGCGGGGCTCGTCGGAATATCGATTGCGGTGCGGCGCGATCAGCTGCCGCCGATCGCTGAAGACGAATACTACTGGATCGAACTCATCGGCATGCGCGTCGTGAACCGGGGCGGCATCGAACTCGGCACGGTCCGGCGTTGCCACGAAACGGGCAGTGCCGACGTGCTCGAAGTCGTCGGTGCGCGTGAATACCTCGTTCCATTCGTCCGCGGCGTCTACATTGACGCAGTGGATCGCGCGGCACGGTCAATTCGGGTGGACTGGAACGAGGAGGATTGAGGGCATGCGCCGATTCACGGTCATCACCCTGTTTCCGGAGATGATCGCGGCGTTCGGCCAATGCGGCATCGTGCGCCGGGCCTGCGAAGCAGGCATCGCGCAAATCTCGACCATCAATCCGCGTACTTTCAGCACGGACGCCCGCGGCACCGTCGACGACAGCCCCTACGGCGGCGGGCCTGGTATGGTCATGCTCGCCCGCCCGTTGCGTGGCGCGCTCGCCGCCGCGCGCGGGCACCACGGGCCGGACGCGCGGGTGATCTACCTCTCACCGCAGGGCCGACCATTCACGCAGACGGTTGCGGAGGAACTCACCGCCGCACCAGAACTCGTCCTGCTGGCCGGCCGATATGAGGGCGTCGACGAACGCGTGGTCCAGCGCGACGTCGACGAAGAGCTTTCGGTGGGCGATTTCGTGCTGTCGGGCGGGGAGATCGCAGCGATGGCGGTCATCGACGCAGTCGTCCGCCTCTTGCCCGGCGCTCTCGGCGACGCCGGCTCGGCAGCAGCAGATTCCTTCAGCTCGGGACTGCTCGATCATCCGCACTACACGCGGCCCGAGAATCTCGACGGCGAGCGCGTGCCCGCGGTATTGCTGAGTGGTGACCACGCCGCGATTGGGGCCTGGCGCCGCAAGCAGGCCCTGGGACGTACGTGGCTGAGGCGGCCGGATCTGTTGCGCGCGGCGTCGCTCGATGCGCGGGATCGGGCCCTGCTCGAAGAGTTCATCCGGGAATTCCGGGATCATGGCACCGCTCAGGCTTAAATACTGGAATTCGTTCGGGTATACTTTCCTGCTTTCATCGACCGGCGTACACGGAGCCAGACACAATGACCAATATCGTTCAACAACTCGAAGCCGAGCAGATGTCCCGCACGGTCCCGGATTTCGCTCCGGGCGACACCGTGGTGGTGCAGGTCAAGGTGAAGGAAGGCAACCGCGAACGGCTGCAGGCTTTCGAAGGCCTCGTGATCGCCAAGCGCAATCGCGGCATGAATTCATCGTTCACCGTCCGCAAGGTCTCGCACGGCGAAGGCGTGGAGCGCGTGTTCCCGACCTACAGCCCGCTCATCGCCGAAATCGCCGTCAAGCGTCAGGGCGCGGTCCGTCGCTCGAAGCTCTACTACATGCGCGATCGCAAGGGCAAGGCGGCGCGCATTCGCGAGAAGCTCACCGCGAAATCCTGATCCCTCGCGCAAGCTCCCCGACGCCCCGCACCGGTCACGTCGCCGGTCGCGGGGCGTTGCCGTAATGGCGTCTCAACCAGGCGCAGATATCGTCGGATTCGTACATCCATTCGACCCGTCCGTCCGGATACTGCATCCTCAGGCAGGGCACTTGTCCCTTGCCGCCGCCCGCGATGAGCTCCGCCCGATTGCCGGCCTCGCCGACCACGTCGCGTAACGCGATGTCGAGCCGCAAATCGTCGAGGCATTTGCGGACCTTGTGGCAGAAGAAGCAGAAATCCGAGTAATAGAGCGCGAGCTGCTGCGGTACGGGGGCGTCCAATTCAATCTCCTTCGTGAAGCGGCGGCGCAGAGGCGTCGTTGCGGTCAAAGTAGCGGTGCAACCGGCCGGCTTCAAGCGTCACTTCGCTCTGGCCGGGCCGCGACGCATGGGCTAGCATCAGCCGAATCTCTTCGCCGGCGACGCCGACCATGTCCGATACCGAGCCTCTCATCGAGCGCTTCCTCGATCATCTGTGGGCCGAGTTCGGACTCAGTGACCACACCGTGGCCGCCTATCGCAACGACCTCCTGACTTTGCAGCGCTTTCTCCATGCACGTGGCCGCCGCCTCGAAGCTGCCGAAGAATCGGATTTGTACGGCTTTCTGAGCGAAGCCACGCGTCATTCGGCCCGTACGGCGTCGCGACGTCTGTCGGCCGTCCGGCGTTTCTACCGTTATCTCCTCCGTGAACGGATCGTGACCGTGGATCCCACGCTGCGCGTGACGGGCCCCCGGCTCGGACGGCACTTGCCTAAGTCGATCACCGAGGAGGAGGTTGAGCGCCTGCTCGGAGCTCCGGACGTGAATGAAGCGCTCGGCGTGCGCGATCGCGCCATGCTGGAAACCCTCTACGCGACTGGACTGCGGGTCTCCGAACTCGTCACCATCAAGCTCGGTCAAATGAATCTCGCGCAGGGAGTCGTACGCGTCATCGGCAAGGGCAGCAAGGAGCGGCTCGTCCCGCTGGGTGACGAAGCCCTCGCCTGGTTGCAGCGTTTCCTTGCCGGTCCGCGGCAGGACCTGCTGCGTGGCCGGCTCACCGAAGCCTTGTTTCCGACCGCGCGCGGCGATGCCATGACCCGTCAGATGTTCTGGCATCTGATCAAGAAGCACGCCGCCAAAGTCGGGATCCAGGCGCAGCTCTCGCCGCATACGCTGCGCCATGCCTTCGCGACGCATCTGCTCAATCACGGCGCGGATCTGCGTGTGGTGCAAATGCTGCTCGGACACAGCGACATCTCGACGACCCAGATTTACACGCATGTGGCGCGCGAGCGCCTGAAGGAACTCCACGCTCACCACCATCCGCGCGGGTGAGTGCGTCGATCAGCGTTCGACGTGGGGGAGCGGATGATCGACGTCGGAGGGCGGCACCACGCTGATGACCTCACCGAGCGTGGTCTTGCCGGTCGCGACTTTGAGTGCGCCGGCCATGCGGAGCGGCACCATGCCGTGTTCCAAGGCGTGCCGGCGCAGGATCAGCGCCTGCGCATGAGGACGGATCATCTCACGCATCTCGTCGTCGACCGTCAGCATCTCGTAGAGTCCTTCCCGGCCGCGGAATCCGGTATGGCGGCACTCGTCGCAGCCCACGGCCTCGTTCACGGACTTCGGCGGATCGAGCGGGTAGGCGAGCACGAATTCGCGCCAGGCCTTCGGATCCATGCGCGTCGGTTTCCGGCAATGCGGGCACAGCGTCCGCACCAGCCGCTGAGCGACCGCGCCGAGCAGGGTCGCGCCGATCAGATACGGTTCGACGCCGAGGTCCATCAGGCGGGTGATCGCCGATGGCGCATCGTTCGTGTGCAGCGTCGAGAGCACGAGATGCCCCGTGAGCGCCGCCTGGATGGCGACGTTCGCGGTCTCGCGATCGCGGATCTCGCCGACCATGATGACGTCCGGATCCTGGCGCAACAGCGTGCGCACGCCGCCCGCGAAATCCAAATCTATCGCCGGCTGAACCTGCATCTGGTTGAACGCCGGCTCGACCATTTCGATAGGATCCTCGATCGTGCAGACGTTGATCTCCGGGCGCGCGATCTGGCGCAGCGCGGAATACAGCGTCGTGGTCTTGCCGGAGCCTGTCGGACCCGTGACCAGGATGACGCCGTGCGAGTGCGAGGTCATGCCGTGCCAGTTCTCGAGATCGTGTGGGGAGAACCCCAGTGTCTCGAACGGCTGTTCGAGTTTGTCGGGATCGAAGATGCGCATGACGAGCTTCTCGCCGAACGTCGTCGGCATCGTCGACAGTCGCAACTCGATCTCGCGGCCGTGCGGGGTCTTCGTCTTCAGCCGACCGTCCTGCGGGCGGCGTTTGTCGGCAACGTCCATGCGACCCAGCGACTTGATCCGGCTGATGATGGCACCGACCACCGGCGTCGCGATTTGATTGACGAGGTGCAGTACGCCGTCGATCCGGAAGCGGATGTTGCTCTCGTCGCGGCGCGGCTCGATGTGAATGTCGCTCGCACGCTGCTCGAACGCGAACTGCAGCAGCCAGTCGACGAGATGCACGATGTGCTGGTCGTTCGCGTCGGGCTCGCCGACCTGGCCGAGCTGGGTGAGCTGCTCGAAGTTGTCGACGATGCTCGTCCGCTCGCTTGCCTTGCTGCTCGCCGCCCGGACGATCGAGCGGCTGACGCCGTAGAACTCCTTCAGATAGCGTTCGATGTCGACCGGATTGGCAAGCACGCGCTTGATGCGGCGCTTGAGGATCGGCGCTATTTCGGGCTCCCACTCCGAGATGTAGGGTTCGGCGGAAGCGATGACGACCTGCGCGTCGCTGACCTCGACGGGCAGGAACTGGAAGCGCGTCGCATAGGCTTGCGAAACCAACCCGGTCACCGCCTCGACGTCGATCTTCAGGGGATCGATACGGTAGTAGGGCACGTTGCACGCTTCGGCGACGAGGCGCGTGATCACTTCCAGCGTCAGAGGATAGCTCGGCGTCGTGTCCGTCTGCAGAGTCTGCGTGGCGAGTTGAACGAAAGGATGGCGTTCGTCCTTCGGACTGTGCGCCGCCTTGAGGCGCTGCAGCGTGCGCACGCCGAGTACGCCCTTCTGCTGCAGCAGCGTCAGCGTCTCGAGAAAGGACAGCTTGCGATTCGAGGAGGGCGGCTGCTTCGCCGCCGCGCCGCGACCCTGTTGCGGCACCTCGCCTGGCGCGGTCACGAGCGCGCCGGCTCCGCGAGTTGGGACATGCGCTCGGTCGCGATCTCGAGGCGTTCTATCAGCGCGGCCAGGAAATTCCGCTGGAAGCGGAGTTGGCAGTTCACCGAGGTCCGGTCGATCACCGAGCCGCGGACCTTCATCACGGTCACGTCGGTCTTCGAGACGATCGTCGCGCTGCGGTGGCGGCCGGAGACGAGTCCCATTTCGCCGAAGCAATCGCCGCGCTTCAGGGAAATTATCTCGCGCCCGTTCTTCAGCACCACCACCTCGCCGCTCACCACGATGAAGAACGAAGCCTCGCTCTCGCCCTCGCCGATGATTTTCTCATCCGGGCCGAGTTTGAACCACTCCGCCGCGTTGATCACTTCCCAGAGCTCGAGGTCCTGGAATTCCGCGAAGAATGGCAGGTCGTGGACGCGCGCATATTTCTCCTGCTGCGTCGTGCGCCCGTCCTGTTTGCGCAGGAAATCGTTCACGAGTGCGAGATCGCCCGCGAGGTCGGCGCCGGTCTTGTAGCGGTGCTTGGGCTTCTTGGCGAGCACCTTGTCGATGATGCGTTCGAAGATGGGCGGAATTTCCGCCCGGTAGTCCGCCAGGGGCCGATGCCGCGCCGTCACGGTCAGATGATTGATCGCTTCCAGGTTGCGACCTTCGAACGGGTGTTTGCCGGTCAGGAGCTCGTAGGCGACGATACCGAGCGAGAAGAGATCCGACTGGCCGGTGACGGGTTCCTGCTTCACCTGCTCGGGCGACATGTAGAGGGGTGAGCCCGCATGTTCGGGCAGGTGGTCGTCCGCGAGGTGGGCAACTACCGCGACGCCGAAATCGGTGATCTTGACGTCGAAGCTGTCAGTGAGGAGCAGATTGCGCGGTTTGATGTCCCGATGCACCACGCCTTTGCGGTGCGCATAGTCGAGCGCGAGCGCGCACTGATAGCAGATGCTCGTGATGCGCTCGATCGGCAGGAGCTTGGAGACGCTCGTGAATTCCTCGAGCGTGCGGCCGCCGTGGACGTATTCCATGACGATGTAGAAGTGCCCGTTGTCGCTGCCGGCGTCGTAGATCGCGGTGATGTTCGGATGCTTGAGCATCCCGGCCGCCTGCGCCTCGTTGAAGAAGAGACGCCTGTAGATCTGCGCGTTGTCGCCGTCTTCGACGTGCTCGCTGCGCGCGACCTTGATCGCGACCGGACGATCGATGAAAGGGTCCTGGGCGAGGTAGACGGTCGCCATGTTCCCTTCGCCGATCTTTTTCAGGATCTGGTACTTCCCGAGCGCTTTGCCTTCGAGTGTGGACTCCGAGCTCATGCGCACCCCGTGCACGACGCGCGCTGCCGCGCGCTTCCCGACCCGAGACCCTCGAATTCCTGCCGATATCTGCGACGCTTCACACCTGCTCCTTGCGGCCAGCCCGGTTTCGAGCCTTCGGGTTCATAGCGGCCATGGGCATCAGCGCTTGACGGATGCCGGCGCGCGGTCCCCGACCGCGCCGGATTGTAGGCCATTACCGGTGCCCCAACCACGACTCGCGACGCGATTCGCCACGTTTCCGGCGGGAACGCCCCCGCGCCTCCGGGGTCTCAGTTCGAGTCAATCCTGGCCGGCGGCGTGAAGTGCCTCTACACTTGCACGCGCGCGAACGCCCACCCACGACGAGGTCCCCTGATGAAGCCGAGTAAACTCCTTGCCGCCCTCTGCCTGCTTGCTGTCGCCTGCGCGACGCGTGCCGAGGACGATCTCCAGAAACGGCTGACGGCACGTATCCGCTCCGTGCTCCCGGACGCCAAAGTCACCAGCGTGAAGCCGGCCCCGATCGCGGGCCTCTACGAGATCATGATCGGTCCGTCACTGCTCTACATGACCGAGGACGGCAAGTTCATCGTCAAAGGCGACATCTTCGACGTGGCCGCGAAGCACAACGTCACCATGAGCCGCCGGGCCCAGGCCCGCGTGGAGGGCTTCAAGTCGCTGGGCCCGGATTCGATGATCGAGTTCGCCCCCGCCAGTGGACAGGCCAAGCGTACGCTCTACGTGTTCACGGACATCGACTGTGGTTATTGCCGCAAACTGCACAAGGACATCAAGACGCTCACCGATGCCGGCATCGCGGTGCGCTACCTGGCGTTCCCGCGTACCGGACTGAACAGTGAGTCCTACAACAAGGCCGTCGCGGTCTGGTGCGCGCCCGATCGCAAACAGGCCCTGACCGACGCGAAGAACGGCAAGACCGTCGAATCGAAAGAGTGCCCGAACCCGGTGAAGGACCACTTCAGAATGGGCGAGGCGATGGGCGTGCACGGCACCCCGGCCGTCTATCTCGACACCGGCGAGGAACTGGGCGGCTACATCCCGCCAGGTGAAATCGTCCGCATGCTGAACGAGGGCGAGATCTGACGGAAGTCCCGGTTCGGGCCCGACCCGGGCGCTCGCAGGGACGGCGCAGCCGATGTTCGAAAAATTGTTCTCGAGGCGTCGGCGTTCCAGCCGGCGCCGCAGTCACCGCCAGCGCCGCATCCTTGCGATTGCGGCTCTCGCCATCAGCCTCGGTGCCGCCGCGTACTGGCGTCTGCATCGCGACTCACCGGACGAACTGCTGTCGCGCGGCCTCGAACGTGCCGCCCAGGGTGATCTCCGTGGCGCTCTCGTCGATCTGAAGGCCGGCCTCGCCGCCGCGCCCGGCCGCGCCGCAGCGCGTTTCGAGCTCGGTAAAGTCGAACTGCGGCTCGGTGACGCCGCCTCCGCGTTGAAGGAGTTCGATGCTGCCCGCGGCCTCGGTCTCAACAGCGACGCCCTCGCGCAGGCGGCAGTCGGTGCCGCCATCGCAGCGGGCAGGCTCGATCGCGCGGGGGCCGATTTCGCGCTCTATGCGCGGGCCGATCAGGCCGGGTGGCTGTTGTTGAAGGGCGAGCTCGAATTTGCCGGCGGACGTCATGCCGAAGCCCGTGCCTCGCTCGAGGAAGCGGCCCGGCGCGACCCCGCGCGTACCGACATCGCGCGGGCGCTCGTCCGCGCCGAGCTCGCGCTCGGCGAGCGGGCCGGCGCGCGGCGGGCGATCGACGCGGCGCTCGCGACGGACGGCAAGGACGCCGAGACCTGGCTGCTCAAAGGCCAGCTCGATCTCGCCGAGGAGCGGCATCCGGCCGCGCTCGCCGCGTACGAGCGCGCGCTCGCCCTCGATCCCCACGCGGCGCGGGCCCGGTTCGGCGTCGCCGCCGTCCGCATCGCGAGCAAGGAGTATACGGCTGCGGGCAAGGCGCTCGACGAGCTCGGTCCCGCCGCGAACGACGACCCGCGCGTGCTGTACGCGCGCGCGCTCATCGCGAACGGTTTGAACGAACCCCGGGCCGCACTCGCCGCGCTGCGCAAGGCCCTGCAGGTCGCGCCGCGCGCGCGAGAGAGTCTGCTGCTCGCGGCGGATCTGCATTTTCGTCTCGGCGAATACGGCCCGGCTGCCGATTACGCGCGGCGCCTGCTCGAGCTCGATCCCGGGGACCCGCTCGCGCAGCGGCTGCAGAAAGCGATTGCTCTCGCCTCGGGCCGGCTCGAGCACGCGCTCGGGGCGCTCGCGGGCACCGATCCCGAGCACTTGAACGATCCGCAACTGCTCTCCCTGCTCGGTACGACGTATCTCAAGAACGGACAATACGCGGCCGGCGCGAAGACGCTCGCCCGCGCCACGGCGCTCGCGCCCGATTCGTCACCCATCCGTCTGCAGTTCGCGCTGACGAAGCTCGCCACCGGTGAAGTCGATGCGGCCGTGCGCGAGCTCGAGGCCTTGCGCACGGCCGATCCCGACTACCTCCTCGCGGAAGTCGCCCTCGTGCTGCTGGAGCTCGATCGCCAGCAGCCAGAGGCCGCGCAGGCCGCGATCACGCGGGCCCTCGCCGCGCATCCTGACGAGCCGGTGCTGCTCAACACGCGCGGTTACGTCGAGGAACGGAGCGGCGCGGTCGATGCGGCGCGACGGATCTACGAAAGCGTCGCGAAGGCGGCACCGGATTTCCTGCCGGCGCGCTTCAATCTCGCGCGCCTCGACAACGCCGCCGGCATGCCGGAAGCAGCACAGGCGCGCTACCGCGCGATCCTCGAACATCATCCGCATCAGGCCGACGCGCTCAATGGACTCGCCGCGCTCGCGATGACGGCCGGCAACGAAGCGGAGGCCGAACGCCTGTGGCAGGAGGCGCGCGACAACAATCCCGAGGCCGTGCTGCCGCGCGTGATGCTCGCCCAGCAGGCACGCCTGCATCACAAGCTCGATCTCGCCGCGCAGTTCGCCGAGGAAGCGCGCGCGCTCGGTCCGTTCCTGCCGCTCGTGCAGTACGAGTTCGCACTCGCGATGCTCGCGACCGACCATGCCGACCGGGCTGTCGAGCCCTTGCAGAGTCTCGTCGCGCGCTTTCCGAAGTCCGCGCCGTTGCTGCGGCTGATGTCGTCGGCCTACGGACGGACCAGGGACGACGCGCGGCTCGAGGCCACGCTCCGTGCGTTGCTCGATCTCGCGCCGGGCGACGGCGAGGCGACGCGGGCGCTCGCCGGCATCGCGATCGACAAGGGCGACTCGGCGGCCGCCGAACGCCTCGCCGCGGGCATCGAGAAATCCGATGCCGCAGCGGCGGCTGAGCTGCGCGGCGACGTCGCCGCCGCGGGCGGGCACCTCGACGCGGCGCTCGCGGCTTACGAACGGGCGCAGAAGACCACGCCTTCGTCCCGCGTGCTCGTCAAGCTTCAGCACATGAACGATCAGCGCGCGACCGGTGCCGAGCTCTTCCCGGAATGGATCGCCGCCCATCCCGATGATCTCGGCACCCGGCTCGCGGCAGCGACGCGCTGGCAGCGCCTCGGTCGGAACGCGGCGGCGCGCGAGCAATACGAGTGGATCGTGAAAGCGGTGCCTCGACACGCGCTCGCGCTGAACAATCTGGCCTGGCTCTGTTTCGAAGCGGGCGACCCGCGTGCCGCGGATTTCGCGCGCCGCGCCGTGGCGGCGGCGCCGGAACGCGCGGAGTATCTCGATACTTACGGTTGGCTGCTGTTCAAGCAGGGCAACACGGAGCAGGCGCTCGATCTGCTGCGCAAGGCCGTGGAACGCGCGCCAGGCGAGCCCGATCTGCATTACCACCTCGCCGCGGCGCTCGCGGACGGCGGCCAGAAGCCGGCCGCGCGCACTGAGCTCGAAGCCGCGCTGGCCAAGCCCGCCGCGTTCCCGAGCCGGAAGGACGCGGAAGCCTTGCTGAGCGAGCTCGGCCACCCGCCAGAAAGCGCTGAATGAGACCAGCCTGGAGGTTTCGGAGCGTCCTCGAGCTTGTTCACTCGAGGCGCTGGAGGAGGGCGGTCGTGATCTTGCCGTCTTTCTCGCGATGCTCGATCTTCACCGGGAGAAAGCCGAGCTTCGGGGCGCACCACAATACGGTGCGCCGCTTGCTGCTGCCGTTCACGCGCTCGATGCGCGTGGTGTCGAACGTACCGGCGGGCGTGACGACCTGCTCGTCACCGCGCCGCGCGAGCACGTAATCCGTGATGCCGTCGCCGTCCGCGACGCTGTACGTCAGCGTGGCGCCCGAGGCGAGGTCGCCCATCACCGCGAGCTGGTAGACGAGCTTGTCGAGCAGGCCGGCTCTCGACGTCGCCTGACTTTCGCGTCCCTTGTATCGCGTCGTGAGCGTGCCCGCCTTCCAGTCGAAGACGACGGCGAGCGCGCGCTTCTTCTTCTTGCCGCCGGGGTCGTAGTCGTAACGCTCGGGACGGGGCCGTCCGTCGAGGAGCGTGCCGCGGCTCGTCTCGACGATCCGGCCGTCCTGGAACATCGCGGCGATCCCCGTGGCCTCGACGGTGGACGAGAGCTCGTAGCCGTGGTTCGTGCCGAGCGCGAGCTTGCGCGTCATCGTGCCGACGGTCATCTTGCCCATCGCGAGCGCGTACGTGGCGGTGAAGGGTTTCAGCGCGTCGGCATGCGCCGCGAGAGGCGCGAGCACCGCGAGCAGGAGCAGGGCAGGTCGCCATTCGAGGCGTCGGGTCGGACCGTGAATGCGCATGGCCTTGTGTTAAGATTCAGCGACTTTCCGCCGGTCGCGCGACCGGCGGACCTCAGGGCCCAGTATACACAGTACACATCATGAAACGACGCGTTGCAGAGCTGGCGTCAGCACGGATCCTCGTCGTCGGCGACGTCATGCTCGACCGCTACTGGTCGGGCAGCACGACGCGCGTCTCCCCCGAAGCACCGGTGCCGATCGTGCGCGTGACGGGCGTCGAAGAGCGCGTCGGCGGTGCGGCGAACGTCGCGGCGAACGCTGCGGCGCTCGGCGCGACGGTCGATCTCGTCGGGGTCACCGGCGCCGATCCGGAATCCGCGCGGCTCGCGTCCCTCTGCGAGGTCGCGGGCGTCGGCGCGCACTTTCGTGCCGTCGCCGATTTGCCGACGATCGTGAAGCTGCGCGTCGTCTCGCAGAACCAGCAGCTTCTGCGCCTCGACTTCGAACATCCGCCGCAGGCCGCGGCGCCCACCGGGTTCGCCGAGCTCGTCACGGCGCGGCTCGCCGGATGCGGCGTCCTCGTGCTCTCCGACTACGGCAAGGGAACCCTCAGCGGCGTCGCGGATCTCATCGCCATCGCGCATCGTCAGGGCACGCGGGTCGTCGTCGATCCGAAAGGCCGGGACTTCGCGCGCTATCAGGGCGCGGATCTCATCACGCCGAACATGAGCGAGTTCGAAGCCGTCGTCGGCCGCTGCGCCGGCGAAGTGGAGCTCGTGCAGAAGGCGCTCGCGCTCTGCGCCGAACGCGAGTTCGCCGCGATACTCGTCACGCGCAGCGAGCACGGCATGTCGCTCGTCCGGCCCGGGCATGACCCTTTGCATCTGCATGCCGAAGCGCGCGACGTCTACGACGTGACCGGCGCCGGCGACACGGTGTGCGCGACGCTCGCCACCGCGCTCGCCGCAGGCTTCGACATGCCTGATGCGATCCGTCTCGCGAACACCGCCGCCGGCATCGTCGTCGGCAAGCTCGGCACTGCCGTGATCCGCAACGCGGAGCTCGCCGCCGCGCTGCATGCCCACGAGGCTGGCGAGCAGGGGATGGTCGATCGTGACGAGCTCGTGCGGCGCGTCGGTCTGGCGCGCGAACGCGGCGAACGCATCGTGATGACGAACGGCTGCTTCGATCTGCTGCATGCCGGTCACGTGCGTTATCTGCGCGCTGCGGCCGAGCTCGGCGATCGGCTCATCGTCGCGGTGAATTCAGATGAGTCCGTGCGGCGTCTCAAGGGCACCGGCCGGCCGCTCAATCCGCTCGCGGAACGCATGGAAGTGCTCGCCGCGCTCGCCGGCGTGGACTGGGTCGTGCCTTTCGACGAGGAGACGCCGCGCGATCTCGTCGCCGCCGTCCTGCCGGACGTGCTCGTGAAGGGCGGCGATTACCTCGTCACGCAGATCGCGGGTGCGCAGGAAGTCCTCGCCGCGGGCGGCGAGGTGCTGACGCTGCCGTATCACGCGGGGCTCTCCACCACGAACATCATCTCGAACATGCAGGCGTCGGACGTGGACGCCGGGAGTGCCCCGTGATAGTCGTCACCGGCGGCGCCGGATTCATCGGCAGCAACCTCGTCCACGAGCTCAATGCGCGCGGCCGCCAAGATTTGATCGTCGTCGACGATCTGAGCGACGGGCACAAGTTCGTCAATCTCGTCGGCAGCATGGTCGCCGACTACTACGACAAGGACGAATTCCTCGCACTCGTCGCCGCGCGTGGCCCGCGGCTGCAGAACGTCGACGTCGTCTACCATCTCGGCGCGTGCTCCGACACCACGGAATGGAACGGGCGCTACATGCTGGATGCGAACTTCCGTTACTCGCGCGAGCTGTTCGATTTCTGTCAGGAACGCGCGATTCCCTTCGTGTACGCCTCGAGCGCCGCGGTCTACGGCGGCGGCACGGAGTTCGTGGAGACACCGGCCTGCGAGTGTCCTCTCAACGTCTACGGCTATTCGAAGCTGCTGTTCGATCAATACGTCCGCCGTTTCCTCGCCGCGCCGCGTGCGCGGGTCTGCGGCCTGCGTTACTTCAACGTCTACGGGCCGCGCGAGCAGCACAAGGGCCGCATGGCGAGCATCGCCTTCCACACGAACCGGCAATTGAAGGAGCAGGGCGTCGTGAAGCTGTTCGGCGCCTCGCATGGTTGCCCCCCGGGCGGCCAGCGCCGCGATTTCGTTTCGGTCCACGACGCCGTCAAGGTGACGCTGTGGTGCGGTACGGAGGCGACGGAGTCGGGGATCTTCAACTGCGGCACCGGCCGTGCCGAGACTTTCAACGCCGTCGGGGAGGCAGTGCTCGCGTGGCATGCCACGGGCCGCATCGAATACATTCCGTTTCCCGAGGATCTCGCGGGCGCCTACCAGGCCCATACGCAGGCCGACCTCAGCCGCCTGCGCGCCGCCGGCTACGCCGAGCCGTTCCTGGACGTGGCCGCCGGCACGCGGCGCTATCTCGACTGGTTGAACGGGTGAGAGCGCTCTATACCGTCGCCTTCATATTCTCGCTCCCGCTGATCCTGCTGCGCCTGTGGTGGCGCGGCCGGCGCAATCCCGGCTACCGGGCGCGCTGGTGGGAACGCTTCGGGATCTATCGCGGCACGCCGCTGCTCGACCGTCCGGTGTGGATCCACGCGGTCTCGGTGGGCGAGGTGAGCGCGGCTTCGCCACTCATCAAGGCGCTGCGGGATCGCCATCGTCAGCTCCCCATCCTCGTCACGACGACGACGCCGACCGGCTTCGACACCGTGTCCCGGCAGTTTCCCGGTGCGGTCGCGCACGTGTATTTCCCCTACGACGTACCGTTCGTCGTGCGTCGTCTGTTGCGGCGGTTCCGGCCGCGCGCACTCGTTTTGATGGAGACCGAGCTCTGGCCGAACGTCGTCGCCGTGTGCACTGCCGACGGCGTCCCCGTTTATCTCGTGAATGCACGCCTCTCCGCCCGCTCGGCAGAGCGTTACGCGATCCTGCCGCGCATGACGCGGAAGATGCTCGAGGGCTTCAGCGGTATCGCGGTCCAGAACGCCGCCGATGCCGCGCGCTTCCTCGATCTCGGTGCGCCGGGCGCGCGCACGCAGGTCACGGGCAGCATGAAATTCGACGTGAGCTACCCGGCGAGCCTGCGTGAGGAAGGCGCGGCGCTGCGCCGAGAGCTCGGGGTGAACCGCCCCATCCTGATGGCCGGCAGCACCCGGCCCGGCGAGGAGGAGGTCGTGCTCGAAGCGTTCGCGATCCTCCGTCAACGCCATCCCAATTGCCTGCTCGTGCTCGCACCGCGCCATCCCGAGCGCTTCGAATCGGTCGTCGCAATGTGCCGGCAGCGCGGCTTCGCGGTCGTCTCGCGCCGCGCCGGCCAGGCCTGCACCGAGGACACGGCGGTCTTCCTGCTCGACACGATGGGCGAGCTCATGTGTTTCTACGCCGCGTCCGACGTCGCATTCGTCGGGGGCAGCCTGGTGCCGGCAGGCGGCCACAACGTGCTCGAGCCCGCAGTTGTCGGCGTGCCGATAGTGGTCGGACCGCATCTCTTCAACTTCGCGGAGATCTCGACACTCCTCGAAGCAGCCGGCGCGCTGAAGATCGTGCAGGGTGCTGCCGACATGGCAGCCATGGCGTCGCGCTGGATGAGCGACAGCAACGCGCGCGATCTCGCGGGGTGTGCGGGGCGGGACGTCGTGATGCAGAGCCGGGGTGCCACCGAGCGCACGCTCGCGCTGCTCGCGACGAGCCTCGGCGCATAGCCGGGAGACCGCCATCCGGCGCACGGCGAATGGGAGAAAATCCCCGATTTGACGATCTCGAAATGCTATCCTTCGTACCTGCGACATCGAGACCTCTCGCAGCTCAGCAGTGGAGAAAAGATCATGAAGACACGTAGCCGATTCCTGCCGGCGATGCCGGCCATAGCGGCGGTCGCGGCCCTCCTCACGCCGGCCATCGCGGCCGCGCAGACGCAGGTGTTCGCCTACCCTGCGGCCGGACAATCCGCGGAACAGCAGTCCCGCGACAAGTACGAATGCCATAACTGGGCCGTGAGCCAGACCGGATTCGACCCGACGCAAGCCGCGCCGCTGCCGCCGGCGAACCAGCCGCCGCCGGCTTACGGCTACAGCGATCAGCGTCCGCCGCCACCGCCTCAGCAGAGCAGCGGCGGCTTTCTCGGCATCGGCAACGGCGGTGCGCTGCAGGGTACGGGCATGGTCGGTGACGCGGCGACGGGCGCGGCGCTCGGTGCGGCGGGTGGCGCGATCGCGGGCAACGCGGGACAGGGCGCGGCGATCGGCGCGATCGCCTCGACGCTGTTCGGCGCCTATAAGCGCTCGTCGACCGATACTTCGCCGCAGCAACAGCAACAGGCCTACCAGCAGCAGCAGTATCAGCAACAGCAATACCAGCAGCAGCAATACCAGCAACAGTCGAATCAGGTGTATGCGGATCGGCTGAACAAGCAGTCGGACTACAACACCGCGTTCGGCGCCTGCATGAAGAGCCGCCAGTACAGCATCAACTGAAAGTCACGGGCGGCGCATCGGGCGCCGTCGAAACGATACGGGCGCCCTCGGGCGCCCGTATTCGTTCAGGAGGATCGCGGACTCCGCGACGGCCGAGTTCTCAGCGCAGCATCGCCTGGATGGCCTTGAAGCTCTCGTGCCGCGAGCTCCCCAGCCATTCGAACACCACGGATTCCGCGCTCGCGATGTTGACGCCGCAGCGGCGCATGCGATCGAGCGCGTTCTGATAATTCTCCAGCCGCCGCGAACAGATCGCGTCCTCGACGACGAAGACTTCATAGCCCGCCGACTTGAGATCGAGCGCCGTCTGCAGCACGCAGATGTGCGCTTCCATTCCGACGAGGATGACCTGCCGGCGACCGCTGCCCGCGAGCGCGGCCGCGAAACCCTCGGCGCCGCAACAGCTGAACGAGGTCTTCTCGAAGTTGCGCGTCGTGGACGACAGCGCGGCGGCGACGGTGGGATGCGTCGGGCCGAGACCCTGCGGATATTGCTGGGTATGCAACGCAGGAACGCCGAGCAGCCCCGCCGATTTCGCGACCAGGCAGGTGTTCTCGATGACGCGGTTCAGGACCTTGCCCGGCATCGCATCGCCGAGCCGCTGCTGGATGTCGACGATCACGAGCTGGCTCTGCGCCGCATCGCATTTGTAGTTTTCAGTGTTTGCCATGATGCCCTCTGCTGTGGATTCGTTGTCGCGAGTCGGACCGCCGATGCACTCCGTCCGTGGTGCCATCCCCGACCCCTGCCGTCGTGGCAAGGCGGGACGTGATGCGATGGCGCAGGACGCTCCGGTTCCGGCAGGGGGAGCGCCGACGGCGCAATACTACGCTGTAGGCGGCTGGTGAAAAACCGGCACGCGCGGTGCCGGCGCAAGAAAATTGCACATACTCCGCCGTATGCGGCGGTTGGCGGAAGTTAACGCGGCGTTGTCGCGGGTGCGGTAGCGGAACTCTGCAGCCAACTGTTCGCGAGTTGGATGTCTTCGGGACCGAGCGTCCCCGCCGCCTGTTTCAGGCGCAGCACGTTCAGCACGTAGTCGTAGCGGGCACGCGCGTAATCGCGCTTCGCCTGTGACAGGCCGCGTTCCGCGGTGACGACGTCGACCGCCGTACGCGTGCCGGCTTCGTAGCCCGCCCGTGTCGATTCGAGTGCGGTCTGCGATGAGACGACCGCCTGCTTCAAGGCCTGGACGGAGCTGATCTGCGTGACGACGCCGAGATAGGCTTCATGCGCCTGGCGGTAGACCGCGCGCTTTGATTGCTCGAGCCGATCGAGCGCGCCGGTGTGCTGGTGCTGCGCCTGGCGCACGCGGGACGTCACGAGGCCGCCGGCGTACAACGGGATATTCAGGTTCACGCCGATGTCGCTCTGCTCGACGTCGGTCTGCCCGAAACGCCCGCCCGTCGAGCTCTCGCCGTGGCCGCCGACGATGTCGAGCGTCGGCAGATGGCCGGCGTACTGGTTGTGGATCTCCTCGGCCGCGATCTCGGCGGCGATGCGCGCCGAGGCGAGATCGAGATTCTGGGTGAGCGATGTTTCGGTCCAGGCCTCGACGTCGGCCGGATTCGGCACGACGAGCGGGATTTCGTCTCTCAGCGGTACGAGTTGCGGGATGTAACTCCCGGCCGTCTCGCGCAATTCCTCGCCCGCGTTGTCGAGCTGGTTGCGGGCCTGGATTTCGCTCGCGACGGCGCGGTCGAAGCCCGCCTGCGCTTCCTGGACGTCGGTGATCGCGACGAGCCCGACCTGGAAGCGCTGCTGCGCCTGCTCGAGCTGGCCTTTCAGCGATTCCTTCTCGGCGCGGGCGAAGGCGAGATCGTCTTCGGCGGCGAGCACGTTGAAGTAACGCTCCGAAGCGCGCACCAGCAGCGCCTGGCGCGCGGCGTCCTCGGCGTACTGCGCCTGCTTGACCCGCTTGTCGGCCTCCTGGAGCTGCACGTAGCGATCGTAGTGGAAGACCGGCTGCGTCACCGCCAGGCGATAGTCCCACTGGTCGAAGCCGATCTGGCCGCCGGCGCCGAATGCCGAGCGCGTCGCGGACGTGATGTCCTGCTCGACGCGGCTCGCGTCCACGCCGAACGAGAGTTGCGGCCGCCACAGCAGGGCCTTCGCCTGCGGAATGCCTTCGCCGACCGCCCGCGTGTTCGACTGGGCCTCGAGATATTGGGGATCCGAAGCCTCGGCCAGTTGCATGACGGCGAGCAGATCGGTCGCGGCGCGGGCCGGACCGGCCGCGCCGAACGCGGCAAGGGCGAGACACGCGAGTAGCCGTTGAGTGTGTTCCAGCATGATGGATCCGAAAAGCTTGTTGTGGTTGGTCGGGTCGTTCAGTACCGCGCCATGTCGCGCTCGACGAAGTCGGCCCAGGCGTCGACGCCGCCGTCGAGGTTCACGATCTCCGTGAAGCCGAGGCGGACGAGGAAGCCGCAGGCCTGCAGGCTGCGCATACCGTGATGGCAGATCAACACGAGCTCGCGATCGCGCGGAAGTCCCTCCACGCGCGCGGCAAAACCGCCGAGCGGAAAGTTGACGGAGCCGTCGATGCGGCAGATCTCGTACTCCCAGGGCTCGCGCACGTCGACGAGCAGCGGGCCCGGTGCGCCCGACTCGAGGCGCGCCTTGAGCTCGAGCGGAGAGTACGCGCGCATCCCGTCAGAACTCGAACCGGGGCCGCGGCTCCGCGCCGACGAGAGGCTCGACTTCGATTTCGAACAGGGATTCGACCGCGAGATCGCTCGCGGACACGCGGGTGATGAGCAGTGCTTCCATCGGATGGGCCGCGCCGACGACGACGAACAGGCGTCCGCCGACCGCGAGCTGGGCCTCGAGCGCCGGCTGACGCGCGGCGACGGAACCGGTGACCGCGATCGCGTCGTACGGTGCGCCGGCGGCGTGACCCTTCAGGCCGTCGCCGACGAGGGTCTCGACGTTCGTGAGCCCCGCGGCGCGCAGCTTCTGCGCGGCGGCGGCGCTGAGCTCGGGATCGATTTCGAGCGTGGCGACGTGCTGCGCGAGATGCGCCATGAGCGCCGTCACGTAGCCGCTGCCGGTGCCGATCTCCAGGACGCGATCCGTGGGCTTCAGATTCAGGGACTGGACGAGGCGTGCTTCGACCTTCGGCGTCATCATGGCGCGGCCGTTGCCGAGCGGGATGCGGATGTCGGAGAACGCGAGCAGGCGATAGCTCTCCGGAACGAAACGCTCGCGCGGAATGGCCATCACCGTGTCGAGCACCGTCTGGTCGAGCACGTCCCAGGTACGGATCTGCTGCTCGACCATGTTGAATCTGGCTTGATTGAAGTCCATCAGGTCTCGTCCCGTCGTTCGGTAGGGTGATTCGCCCGGTCGCCGTCCGTGCTGAGAACGCGGGCGAGTGCGGCATTCAAGGCCGGGGGATTATACGATATAGTCACGACCACGACAGCAGCTAGGGGTGCTCCGCCGCGCGTCATTTCGAGTCGCGCGGCCGGGGGCTGAGAGAGACCCTCACAACCTGACCCGGGTAATGCCGGCGTAGGGAAGCGATCGCACCTCTCGGCACGGCTCCGCAGTCTCATGCCCGCAGTACGCGGGCCGCTTTCCCGAGAGGTGAGGTTCATGAACGCAGTGCCCAGCGAAATGCTCAGAGAGACCGCGAGTCTCGACGCGAGCATCACGACGCCCTTCCCGAATTCCCGCAAGATCTACGTCCAGGGTTCACGTCCCGACATCCGCGTGCCGATGCGCGCGGTCGATCAGCAGCCGACGCGCACCCGCAACGGTGTCGAGTCGAATCCGGACATCTACGTCTACGACACGTCCGGCCCGTACACCGATCCCCAGGCCCGCATCGACATCCGCCGTGGCCTGCCGGGGCTGCGCGAAACCTGGATCCGGGAGCGGGCGGACACCGTCGACCTGCCGATGCCGACCTCGCCCGCGATCCGCGGCCGCATCGACGATCCGCGCTATGCGGCCGTGAGCTTCGTGCCCTCGCGACCGATCCGCCGCGCGAAGCCGGGTCACTGCGTCACGCAGATGCACTATGCGCGCAAGGGCATCGTCACGCCCGAGATGGAGTTCATCGCAATCCGCGAGAACCAGCGTCTGGCCGAGCTGCGCGCGCGTCATCCCGAACTCTGCCGTGCTCACGCCGGCGCAGCTCTCGGCGCCGTGATGCCGGGCGAAGTGACGCCGGAATTCGTGCGCGACGAGGTCGCGCGCGGCCGCGCCATCATCCCCGCCAACGTGAATCACCCCGAGACCGAGCCGATGATCATCGGCCGCAACTTCCTCGTGAAGATCAACGCGAACATCGGCAACTCCGCGGTCAGTTCCTCGATCATCGAGGAGATCGAGAAGATGGCGTGGTCGACGCGCTGGGGCGGCGACACGGTGATGGATCTCTCGACCGGCAAGAACATCCACGAGACGCGCGAGTGGCTCATCCGCAATTCGCCCGTCCCGATCGGCACGGTCCCGATCTATCAGGCTCTCGAAAAGGTCGACGGCCGTGCCGAGGATCTCAGTTGGGAAATCTTCCGCGAGACCTTGATCGAACAGGCGGAGCAGGGCGTCGATTACTTCACCATCCACGCCGGCGTGCGCCTCGCCTACATTCCGCTCACCGCGAAACGCGTGACCGGCATCGTCTCGCGCGGCGGATCGATCCTCGCGGAGTGGTGTCTCTCGCATCACCAGGAGGACTTCCTGTACACGCGATTCGAGGAGATCTGCGAGATCATGCGCGCCTACGACGTCGCGTTCTCGCTCGGCGACGGGCTGCGCCCGGGGTCGATCGCGGACGCGAACGACGCAGCACAGTTCGCCGAGCTCGACACGCTCGGCGAGCTCACTCGGATCGCCTGGAAGCACGACGTGCAGGTCATGATCGAAGGTCCGGGTCACGTGCCGATGCACATGATCAAGGAGAACATGGATCGCCAGCTCGCGGTGTGTCACGAGGCCCCGTTCTACACGCTCGGGCCGTTGACGACGGACATCGCGCCCGGCTACGACCACATCACCTCGGCGATCGGCGCGGCGATGATCGGCTGGTTCGGCACGGCGATGCTCTGCTACGTCACGCCGAAGGAGCATCTCGGCCTGCCGGACAAGAACGACGTCCGCGAAGGCATCATCGCCTACAAGATCGCGGCGCATGCCGCGGATCTCGCGAAGGGTCATCCCGCCGCGCAATTGCGCGACAACGCCTTGTCGAAGGCGCGCTTCGAGTTCCGCTGGCAGGATCAGTTCGGGCTCGGCCTCGATCCCGAGCGTGCCGAGAGCTTCCACGACGAGACGCTGCCGAAGGAAGGCCACAAGCTCGCGCATTTCTGCTCGATGTGCGGCCCGCATTTCTGCTCGATGAAGATCACGCAGGACGTACGCGACTATGCGCAGATGCACGGCCTCGACGAGACGGCTGCGCTCGAGGCGGGCATGGAGGAGAAGGCACGCGAGTTCAAGACCGCGGGTGGCGTTTATGTGGAAGGCTGACATGCTGCGCCAGGGGCGGGCGCTGATCGCCCTCGTGCTCTTCGCCGTCGCGGGCGGCGCCACGGCCGAGGTCGTCGATCCGGCGCTCGCCGCCGTGCTCGCCGGTCCGCAACGCAGCGCCGCGAGCAAGGCCCGCGACGTCTACCGCCATCCCGCCGGGACGCTCGCGTTCTTCGGCGTGAAGCCGGATCAGACCGTCGTCGAGATGCTGCCGGGCGAGGGCTGGTATACGGAAATCCTCGCGCCGTATCTGCGCGACCGGGGCAAGCTCGTCGCCGTCGGCTTTCCGCCGGATTCCCCGAACGAGTACATGCGCAAGCGCCAGGTCGAGTATGCGCAGAAGCTCGCGGCGGACCCGGCGAGTTACGGCAAGGTCGAGATCCGGGCGATGTCCGCCGAGCAGGTCGATTTGGGCGCGCCGGCGTCGGCAGACGTCGTGCTGAATTTCCGCAATACCCACAACTGGATCCGCCGCGGGCAGTTCGACAGCGCCTACAAGGCGATCTACACGGTGCTGAAACCGGGCGGCGTGCTGGGCATCGAGCAGCACCGCGCCGCGCCGGATGCCGATCCGAAAGTCGCCGCCGAGAGCGGTTACGTGCCGGAGGCCTGGCTCATCAAAGAGCTCGGCAGGCTCGGCTTCGAGTTTGCGGGCAAATCCGAGGTGAACGCGAATCCGAGGGACACGCGCGATCATCCGAAAGGCGTCTGGACCTTGCCGCCAAGTTACGCGCTCGGCGCGACGGATCACGACAAGTACGCGACGATCGGCGAGAGCGATCGCATGACGCTCAAGTTCGTGAAGCCGAAATAAGGAAGCTCTGAACAAGTCCATCCTGGACGGTTCATAGGGCGGCAGGCCGGAAGCGTGGTTCTTGCCCGCCGTCCGGGAACAATGTCTTACACCGGTGTTCCCGGCGGCACGTCCCTGTGCCGCAGTGAGCTCTGAACCTGTTCAGAGCTCCCTCGATCCCGCTTCAGGCGGCGTTCCGCGCCGCCCTGAGCTCGCGCAGCGCCGCCCGCGGATCGCCGCCGCGGCAGGCGAGCTCGCCGAGCGTGCGTCGCCAGCGCCGCGCCCCGGGCTGACCCTGCTGGAGGCCGTGCAGCGGCGCGAGCAGAGCGCGCAGTCGCGCGCCGGCCGCGAGTCTCGCCTCGCAATAATCGAGATAGGCCTCGAGGATCCCGGGGCGTGCGACCGGACGCACGGGTGCCCCGAAGACCGCGGCGTCCACGTCCGCGAGCAGCCACGGCGTGTCGTAGGCCGCGCGTCCCACCATCACGCCGTCGACGTGCTCGAGCGCGGCGAGCGCCGCTGCGTGATTCATGAGTCCCCCGTTCAGCACGATGCGCAGCCGCGGGAAATCGCGTTTGAGGCGGTACACGCGCGGATAGTCGAGCGGCGGAATGGTCCGGTTCTCGTGTGGACTCAGACCGTGCAGCCAGGCTTTGCGCGCGTGGACGATGAACGTCTCGCAGCCGGCGGCAGCGACGGTGTCGACGAACTTCACGAGATGCTCGTAGGAGTCGAGGTCGTCGATGCCGAGACGCGCCTTGACGGTCACCGGCACGCCGACGGCGGCACGCATCGCCGCGACGCAGTCCGCGACGAGCGCAGGTTCGGCCATGAGACAGGCGCCGATGCGGCCAGACTGCACGCGGTCGCTCGGACAACCGACGTTGAGATTGATTTCCGCATAACCCGCGTCGGCTCCGAGGCGCGCGGCCGCTGCGAGCGCCCGCGGATCGCTGCCGCCGAGCTGCAGCGCGAGCGGCGCCTCTTCGGGCGAGTGCGCGAGGAAACGCGACGCATCGCCGTGCACCAGCGCGCCTGTGACGATCATCTCCGAGTAGAGCCGTGCCTGGCGCGACAGGAGACGCGCGAAGTAGCGGTATTCGCGGTCCGTGCGATCGAGCATCGGCGCGATGCAGTAGCGCCAGGGATCGTGATGCTGCTCAGTGGGCACGGCCGAGCGCCTCGTCGAGGATGCGCCGCGTGAACGTCGCGCGCAGGTAGAAGCCGCGCGGCAGCGTGCGGCCGGGATCGCCGGCTTCGTCGTGAGCGCGCGTGAGGCCGCGACCGTTCACCGCCTTCGGCCGGATCTGCAGATACGTGCCCAGGCGCGCATCGATCTCACCGAGCTTGCCGAGCGCGACCAGCTCCATGTGCTCCTCCCAATCCGCGCGCAGCACGGCTTCGATCTCCGGCGAGGGGCTCCACAGGAACGGCGTGCCGATGCGCCGCGCGCCGACAGCGAGGCCGGCATCGGCCTCGAATGGCATCCAGAGCACGCGCGCGAGCTTGCGGCGTACGAGCGATCCCGGCCAGTCGAGTCCGGCAGTCCCGCTGAGCGGGACGACACAGACGTAAGTCGACTCACGCGGCTGCCCGCGACGATCCACCGGCAGCGTCTTCAGTTCGACCCCGATGCCTTCGAAGTCGGGCACCGGCCGCGAGCCGGCGCTCGCGCCCAGCGCGAGCTCCATCAGCTCGCCCAACCAGCCTTTGGCATGCCGCAGATCGGTGGGCACCGGTGCGCCGAGCTCGCGCGCGATTTCGGTGAGGCTGCGGCCGGCGAGTGCGTTCGCCCGTTGCTCGAGCTCGCGTTCGCTGGCCGGCGGGATCACTTGTCGAGCTCGCGCAGCGTGTTGAGGATTTCCGTGCGCAGGCAGATCTGCGTGGACTCGTCGTCGACGGGCTGGTTCTCGAGGTCGGTGAGGTAGAAATAGTCTTCCACGCGCTCGCCGAACGTCGCGATGCGCGCGTCGTGCAGGCGAACGCCGCAATTCTGCATCGCGCTGCCGATGACCGAGAGAAAGCCGGGGCGGTCCGCAGCGATCACTTCCATCACGGTGCGCTTGTGTACGAAGTCCGGCGTGAACTCGACGGAGGCCGGCACCGAGAAATGCTTCAGGCGCCGTGCATAGTGCGACGGCACGCGCGGGGAGGCCGCGAGCGATTTCGAGCGCAGCGCCGTGCGCAGCTTGCTCTGGATGTCGTGTACGCGCGCCGGATCGGTGACGGGCTTGCGCGTGTCGGCTTCCAGCACCATGAACGTGTCGAGCGTGAAGCCGGATTCGGAGGTGATGATGCGCGCGTCCTGCACGTCGAGCCGAAGACGATCGAGCGCCGCCGAGGCGATCGCGAAGAGATAGTCCATGTCCTGGGCGTAGATGAAGATCGCCGTGCTGCCGCGCTTCTCGAAATTGCGGATGGCGATGACCGGCAGGTCGTCCGCGTCTGCCGTCAGGATCACTTCGGTATGCCAGGCGATCTCGTAGGGCCGGTGGCGCATGAAATAGGGCTCGCTGAGCGTGTCCCAGAGCATCGCGACCGTGCTCTCCCGGAAGCGCGTGAAATCGAGCTCCTTCAGCGCCTCGTTCTTGATCGAGGACAGACGCGCGACCCGATCCTGATAGTGCTCGGCGCCGCTGCGCAACAGACGGCGCGTCGCGACGTAGAGCTCGGAGAGCAGCGATTCCTTCCAGGACGTCCAGAGCTCGGGGTTCGTGCCGCGGACGTCGGCGACCGTGAGCAGGAACAGATAGTCGAGGTGAATGATGTCGCCGACGAGCTCGCCGAAGTCCTTCACGACCTCGGGGTCGTAGATGTCCTTGCGCTGCGCCGTCGCCGACATGATCAGATGATTCTTCACGAGCCACGTCACGAGATTCGTGTCGAAGCTCGACAGGCCGTGCAGCGCGCAGAACTCAGCCGCCGCCTCCGCCCCGACCTCGGAGTGATCTCGTCCCGAACCCTTGCCGATGTCATGGAACAGTCCGCATATGTAGAGCAGCTCGAGCTTCGGGATCTGCTCGATGATTTGACGCACGAGCGGCGGCTGATCGCTCTCGGTGATCGGATAGGAGAAGCGTCGCATGTTGCGCAGGACGAACAGCGAGTGCTCGTCCACGGTGTAGACGTGGAAGAGGTCGAACTGCATGAGGCCCTCGACCTTCGCGAACACCGGCAGATACGCCGCGAGCACGCCGTAGCGGTGCATGCGTTGCAGCTCGTGGCCGATGCGCCGCGGTTGTCGCAGGATCTCCATGAAGAGGCTGCGCGCGCGGATGTCGCGGCGCAGCTTGTCGTCGATGAGATGCAGACTCTCGCGGATGAGCCGGATCGTGCTCGCCCGTACGCCCTTGATGGCCGGGTTCTTCTGCAGCAGCAGGAATACTTCGAGCAGCGCCGGCGGTGTGCGCAGGAAGACCTTGTCGTGCGCAACCTCGATGTAGCCGTTGCGGATCTGGAAGCGGCGATTGAGCGGCGCGGCGCGCGCGCTGCGGTCGCGCTGCAGGATCGCCTCCTGGAAGAGCTCGAGCAGCATCTCGTTCAACGCGGAGAGCTCGCGAACCGTGCGGTAGTAGGTCTTCATGAACTGCTCGACGGCGCGGTTGACGCTGTCGTCGCTGTAGCCGAAGACGACGGCGACGCGCTGCTGGTGCTCGAAGAGCAGCCGGTCCTCGCGCCGTCCGGCGAGGAAGTGCAGCGCACAACGGATGCGCCAGAGATAGTTGCGACCACGCTCGAGCGTCTCGAACTCCGCGGCGGTGAGGAAGCCGTGGCCGACGAGCGTCTCGAGGCCGTAGGTCGCGAAGTGGCGGTTCGCGACCCACGAGATCACCTGGATGTCGCGCAGGCCGCCGGGGCTCTCCTTCACGTTCGGCTCGAGCTGATTGAGCGCGTCGTTGTGGCGCTGGTGGCGCTGCTCCTGCTCGTGCGCCTTGGCCTTGAAGAAGTCGTCGGCGGGCCAGATGTCCGCGCGGGTGAGTGCTGCACACAGCGCGTCGAATTCGGAAACGGGACCGACGATCAGTCGCGCCTCCATCATGTTCGTCATGATCGTGATGTCGCCGATCGCGCGCTCCACGCAGTCGGCGACCGTGCGCACGCTGTGGCCGATCTCGAGGCCGATGTCCCACAGGAACGCGAGGAAGCTCTCCATGCCGCGCGCCTCGTCGGCGGTCGGTTCGCGCGACAGCAGGATGCAGATGTCGACGTCCGAATACGGATGGAGCTCGCCGCGTCCGTAACCGCCGACCGCGAGCAGGGCGTGCGGCACCGTGTGCAGGCCGAATTTCCGCCACGCGCGCTGCACGACGTCGTCGATCACGGCAGCGCGCAGGTGCACGAGCTCGGTGGCGGGCGTGCGGGTCAGGAAGCGCTGCTTCATGCGCTCGTGCGCGCCGGCGAGGAAGGCGCGCAGGGTCGGGGCATCGACGTCGTCGCCCTGCGAGAGGCTCAACAGCGCTTCCAGCGCGTCGGGATCGACCAGCGAGGCGGGACTCACGGGACTCTGCATCATGGCGTCGGGCCCGGCGCTTGCGATAGGCGGGATCAGAACTGCTCCTCGCGCCGTGCGGTGAGGACTTCGTGACCCGAATCCGTCACGAGGATCGTGTGTTCCCACTGCGCCGAGAGGCTGTGGTCCTTCGTGACCACCGTCCAGCCGTCGGGCAGCAGACGGACGTGGCGCTTGCCGGCATTGATCATCGGTTCGATCGTGAAAATCATCCCGGATTGCAGCAGATGCCCGGTGCCGGGCTGGCCGTAGTGCAGTACCTGCGGCTCCTCGTGGAATTCGCGCCCGATGCCGTGGCCGCAGTATTCGCGGACGACGGAATAGTGCAGGCCCTCGGCGAGTCGCTGAATCGCGGCGCCCACGTCGCCGAGCCGTGCACCGGGCCGGACCATCTCGATGCCGGTCAGCAGACAGTCGTAAGCGGTCTGGACGAGACGCTGGGCTTTCGGGGCGACTGCGCCGACGCAGTACATCTTGCTCGTGTCCCCGTGGAAGCCGTCCTTGATGACGGTGATGTCGACGTTCACGACGTCACCGTCCTTCAGCCGCTTCTCGCTCGGGATGCCGTGGCACACGACGTGGTTGATCGACGTGCAGATCGATTTCGGGAAGCCGTGGTAGTTCAGGGGCGCGGGGATCGCGTGCTGGACGTTCACGATGTGGTCGTGGCATCGCCGGTCCAGCTCATCGGTGCTGACGCCCGGTTTGACGTGTTCGTCGATCATCTCCAGCACCTCCGCGGCGAGACGGCAGACGTGGCGCATCTTGATGATCTCTTCCGGCGTTTTGATCGAGACGGGCATGACGGGGCTGGTACTCAACTCATTGTTGCAACGAAACTTCTATGGTATAAAGCGCGCGCTCACCGAGCAATTCATTAATTCGCACACACGCCGGCACATTATGCCTGGGTGTCCGGTCGGAAATCCGCCGGATTGGCATATGGGGCGTGTGGAGGCCCAACCCGACAGGAGTTGACCATGACTGACGTAAGCATGCGCCAGATGCTAGAGGCTGGCGTGCATTTCGGGCATCAGACCCGTTTCTGGCACCCCAAGATGGCCGAGTACATCTTCGGGGAACGCAACAAGATCCACATCATCAATCTCGAAAAGACGCTCCCGCTGTTCAACGACGCCATGAACTTCATGGGTCGGCTCGCGGCGAAGCGCGGCAAGGTGCTGTTCGTCGGCACGAAGCGCGCGGCGCAGGAAGCGGTCCAGAGCGAAGCGGCACGCTGCGGCATGCCCTACGTGAACCGCCGCTGGCTCGGCGGCATGCTGACGAACTTCAAGACCGTCAAGCAATCGATCAAGCGTCTGAAGGATCTCGAGGGCGTGATCAACAGCGGCGGGCTAGACCGCGTGTCGAAGCGCGAAGCGCTCACGCTGCGCCGCGAGTACGACAAGCTCAACCACGGTCTCGCCGGCATCAAGGACATGGAGCGCCTGCCCGACGCGCTGTTCGTGATCGACGTCGGCTACGAGCACATCGCGATCGCCGAGGCCGCGAAGCTCAAGATTCCGGTCATCGCGGTCGTCGACACGAACAGCAACCCGGATCACGTCGACTATGTGATCCCGGGCAACGACGACGCGATTCGCGCCATCAACCTCTATCTTCACGGCGCCGCAGAAGCGGTGATCGACGCACGTCTCACGCTGTCCGCGGCCGCCACCGGCGCTCAGGACGAGTTCGTGGAGCTCGACGAGTCCGGCGCGCCGGTCGTGCCGGATGGCGCCAAGCGCGACGAGCGCTCCGATCGCGGTGATGGCCGCGACGATCCGCGCCGCGGCAAGAAGAAGGTCACCGGCTCCAAGAAGAAGCCGATGGTCCGCAAGGTCCCCGGGCCACGCGCCGACACGCGCCCGCAGACCGACGGGGCGGGCGCGGAGTAAGCGCGCCCGGGCGGGCGCCCCGCGGCGCCCGCTTTTTTTTCCAGTTTCTCGAGGATATTCAGGTATGCAGATCACTGCTGCGCTCGTCAAAGAGCTCCGCGAACGTTCCGGCGCGGGCATGATGGAATGCAAGAGCGCGCTGGTCGCGACGAACGGCGACATCGAGGCGGCGTTCGAGCACCTCCGCAAGTCCGGCGCGGCGAAGGCCGCGAAGAAGGCCGGCCGCATCGCCGCCGAAGGCGCGATCGTCGTGCTGGAGAAGGGCAAGGTCGCCGTCATCGTCGAAGTGAACAGCGAGACCGATTTCGTCGCGAACGACGAGAATTTCGTGAAGTTCGCGAACGCCGTCGCCGACACCGTCATCACACAGGAGCCGGTCGACGTCGACGCGCTGAACGCGCTCACGCTGTCCGGTGCGGGCGAGACGGTCGAGACCGCGCGCCAGAACCTCGTCGCGAAGATCGGCGAGAACATTTCGGTGCGCCGCTTCGCGCGCGTCGAAGCCGTTGCGGGTGCGCTCGGCGCCTACCTGCACGGCAAGCGCATCGGCGTGCTCGTCGAGCTCGAAGGCGGTAGCGCGGAGCTCGCGAAGGACGTGGCGATGCACGTCGCCGCGAGTAACCCGGTGTGCGTCGCCGAGAGCGACGTGCCGTCGGCGCTGCTCGAGAAGGAGCGCGAAATCCGCCTCGCGCAGGCCGCGCAGAGCGGCAAGCCGGCGGACATCGTGGAAAAGATGGTGACGGGCCAGATGAGGAAGTTCATCGCCGAGTCGACGCTGCTCGGCCAGGCGTTCGTGAAGGATCCGGACACCACGGTCGGCAAGCTCGTCGCCAAGGCCGGCGCGAAGGTGCAGCGCTTCATCCGTTTCGAGGTGGGCGAGGGCATCGAGAAGAAGAGCGTCGATTTCGCCGAGGAAGTGGCCGCTCAGGCCCGCGCGGTGGAGTAAGCCGGTGACCGCCGACGAGCAGCATACGCCTCCAGTCTATCGCCGCGTCCTGATCAAGCTCAGCGGCGAAGCGCTGATGGGCGATCAGGACTACGGCATCGACCCCGCCGTGATTGCGCGCATCGCGACCGAAATACACGACCTCATCAAAGCCGGCGTGCAGGTCGCGATCGTGGTCGGCGGAGGCAACATCTTCCGGGGCGCGGGCCTTGCCGCGAAAGGCATGGATCGCGTCGCCGCCGACCAGATGGGCATGCTCGCCACCGTCATCAATGCGCTCGCCATGCAGGACGCACTGGAGCATCGCGGGATGTTCGCGCGCGTGATGTCCGCCATCAAGATCAACGAAGTGTGCGAGGACTACATCCGTCGCCGCGCCGTGCGCCATCTCGAGAAGAAGCGCGTCGTGATCCTGGCGGCGGGCACCGGCAATCCGTTTTTCACCACCGACTCCGCAGCGAGCCTGCGCGCGATCGAAGTCAACGCGGATCTCATGATCAAGGCCACGAAAGTCGATGGCGTCTATTCGGCCGATCCGAAGAAGGTGCCGGACGCCGTCCGTTACGACGTGCTGCGCTACGACGAGGTCCTCGATCGCAAACTCGGCGTGATGGACGCGACCGCCGTGGTGCTGTGCCGGGACAACCACATGCCGCTGCGCGTCGTCGACATGACCGAGCCCGGAACCTTCGTGCGCGCGGCGCTCGGTGAGAACGTCGGTACGTTCGTCACAACATAGGGACACGCCATGATCCGAGACATCATCAAGGACGCGCAGCAGCGCATGGACAAGTCCATCGAAGCCTTCAAGCTCGAGCTCGCGAAGATCCGCACCGGCCGCGCCCACCCGAGCCTGCTCGATCACGTGTCGGTCGACTATTACGGCACGCCGACACCGATCACGCGCGCCGCGAACGTCGTCGTCGAAGACGCGCGCACGCTGACGATCTCGGCCTGGGACAAGGCCATGGTGAACATCATCGAGCGCGCGATCCTGGAATCCGACCTCGGGCTCAATCCGAACACTGCAGGCACGGTCATCCGCGTGCCGATCCCGCCGCTCACCGAGCAGCGCCGGAAGGATCTCGTGAAGGTCATCAAGGCCGAGGCCGAACACGCCCGCGTCGCCGTGCGCAATATCCGCCGCGACGCGATCGCCGATTTGAAGGATCTCCTCAAGGAAAAGGAAATCTCCGAAGACGACGAGCGCAAAGGCCAGGACGAGGTCCAGAAGCTGACGGACGCCCACGTCAAGAAGATCGACGAGATGCTGTCGGCCAAAGAACACGAGCTGATGGAAATCTGAGGCCGGACGTCCGATCCATGCGCAACGGTCTGCCGCGCCACGTGGCTATCATCATGGACGGCAACGGGCGCTGGGCGAAACGGCGTCAACTGCCGCGCATCGCGGGCCACCGCGCAGGTGTCGAGAATGTCCGTACGGTCGTGCGCCGCTGCGCCGAGCTCGGCATCGAGGTGCTGACGCTCTTCGCGTTCTCGAGCGAGAACTGGCGCCGGCCGCCGACCGAAGTGCGCCTCCTGATGGATCTCTTCGTGATGGCTCTCGACCAGGAGGCGGCAAAGCTCCACGAGAACGGGATCCGCCTCCAGGTCATCGGTGACCGGACGGCGTTTCCGAAGCGCCTGCAGCGCACGATCGCCTCGGCCGAGGCACTGACCCGCGACAACCGCGCGCTGACCCTCGTCATCGCCGCGAATTACGGTGGACGCTGGGATATCGCCCAGGCCGCGCGCAAGCTCGCGGAGGACGTACGCGCCGGCACGCTGGAGCCGGCCGACATCACCCCGGAGGCGCTTTCGCCGCACCTCTGTCTGAGCGGCCTGCCCGAGCCCGATCTCTTCATCCGCTCCGGCGGCGAGGAGCGGATCAGCAATTACCTGCTCTGGCAACTCGCCTACACCGAGCTGTATTTCACCGACTGCCTCTGGCCGGATTTCGACGCAGCGCAATTCGAAGTTGCGCTCGAAAGTTACGCCTGCCGGCAACGGCGTTTCGGCATGACGGGCGACCAGGTCGAGGGCCGGGAAGCCCCGGCGGCGGTGCCCGGCGTATGAACCGGGCACGGGCGTCCGCTCCCGTGCCGGTCGATCCTTCCGCATGGTGAATCCGCGCTACGTCACGGCGGCCGTGCTCGCGCCGGCCGTCCTGGCCGGCATGTTGTGGCTGCCGACCGCGGGGCTCGCGGCACTCTTCGGTTTCTTCCTCCTCGTCGGCGCCTGGGAATGGGCGGCGCTCGGCGGTTTCGAATCTTCGACCTCGCGCCTGGTCTACACGGTTCTGACCGGCGTGCTCGCGGCCGCGTGTTACCCGACGCTGCTCCCCGCGGCCGCGCCGGGCGTGGTATTCGCCCTCGCGAGTGTCTGGTGGGCGGTCGCGGGCGCCCTGATCGTCCTGTATCAGGTGAGCGGAGTGACGTGGTTGCGGGGTCCGGTCCAATTGAGCATCATCGGCTGGTGCGCGCTTCTGCCGGCCTGGCTCGGGATATTGTGGCTGCACGCTCGCAGCCCCGGTCTGCTGATCGGTCTGTTCCTGCTGATCTGGCTGGCCGATACAGCGGCTTATCTGGGCGGCCGGCGCTGGGGCAAACGCAAGCTCGCCTCGCGAGTCAGCCCGGGCAAGACCTGGTTCGGCGTCGCTTCGGCGGTCGTCGCGGTCGCCGCGGCCGCGGGTGTCGCGGCCTTCGTCTGGACGCCGCTCGCGGCGCACCGGCCGCTCGCGATGGTCGGCGCCGCGCTGACGGTGGTGGCGGCCGTCATCGGTGATTTATTCGAGAGCCTCGTCAAGCGCCGACGCGGGGTGAAGGACAGCGGCAATCTGCTGCCGGGACACGGCGGGGTGCTCGATCGCATCGACAGCCTGCTCGCCGCGGCACCGATCTATGCCTACGGCGTGAACAAGGTGGTGCATCTGTTGTGATAGGACTTGCCATACTCGGTTCGACAGGAACGATCGGCGTCAATACCCTCGACGTCGTGCGGCGCCATGCCGGGCGCTTCGAGGTCATCGCGCTCACCGCGAACCGCAACGTCGCCGGGTTGCTCGAGCAGTGCCGCGAATGGCGCCCGCGCTTCGCCGTCATGGTCGATCAGGGCGCGGCGGCGGAGCTCGTACACGCCTGCCGCTCCGCGGGGCTGCCGACGGAGGTGCTCGCGGGCGAGGAGGGCCTCTGCGTCGTCGCCGCCCATGCCGACGTCCGCTACGTCATGGCGGGCATCGTGGGGGCTGCGGGACTCCTGCCGAACCTCGCGGCGGCGCGCGCCGGCAAGCGCGTCATGCTCGCGAACAAGGAATCGCTCGTCATGTCCGGGGCGCTGTTCATGGATGCGGTCAAGGCGAGCGGTGCCGAGCTCCTGCCGATCGACAGCGAGCACAACGCCGTCTTTCAATGCATGCCCCCGGATTTCGAGCGCGGACTCGCCACGCGCGGCGTCACGCGCATCCTGCTCACGGCTTCAGGCGGCCCGTTCCGCGCCACGCCGATCGAGCAGCTCGAGCACGTCACGCCGGAGCAGGCCTGCGCTCATCCGAACTGGGTCATGGGCCGCAAGATTTCCGTCGACTCCGCGACGATGATGAACAAGGGGCTCGAGATCATCGAGGCCTGCTGGCTCTTCGGCACGGGACCGGAGCGCATCGACGTCGTCATCCATCCGCAGAGCGTGATTCATTCCATGGTCGAATACGTCGACGGCTCCGTGCTGGCGCAGCTCGGCAATCCGGACATGCGTACGCCGATCGCCTACGCGCTCGGCTGGCCGGAACGCTGCGTGTCGGGCGTCGGCGCGCTCGATCTGTTCACGGTGAAGAAGCTCGATTTCGAAGCGCCGGACGACGTGCGCTTTCCCTGTCTGCGGCTGGCGCGCGAAGCGATGGCGACGGGCGGCACCGCGTCCGCGATTCTGAACGCCGCGAACGAGGAGGCCGTCGCCGCCTTCCTCGATCGGCGGCTGAAGTTCACGCACATCCCGCGGCTCGTAGGGGATGCGCTCGCCGCGTTGCCGGCGCGGCCGGCGGACACACTCGAGATCGTGCTCGAAGACGACCGCCGGGCGCGCGAGTTCGCGCACGCCGCGCTGCGGGGTCTCGCGGCGTGAGCTCCTTCCTCCAGACCGCCGCGGCCTTCGTCTTCGCGCTCGGCGTGCTGGTGAGCGTCCACGAATACGGACATTTCTGGGTCGCGCGCCGGCTCGGCGTGAAAATCCTCCGCTTCTCGCTCGGTTTCGGCAAACCGCTCTGGCTGCGCCGCTTCGGGCCGGACGGCACCGAGTTCGCCGTGGCCTCGATCCCGCTCGGCGGCTACGTGCGGATGCTCGACGAGCGCGAGGGGCCGGTCGCGCCCGAGGAGCGCGCCCGGGCATTCAATACCCAGTCGCTGTCGGTGCGCGCCGCCATCGTCCTCGCCGGACCGCTCGCGAACTTCGCGTTCGCCTTCGTCGCCTACTGGATGATGTATCTCGCGGGCGTCAGCGGACCGCGGCCGATCATCGGCGAAGTCGAGCCGGCGTCCATCGCCTACGAAGCCGGACTCCGCAGCGGTTTTGAGATCACCGCCGTCGACGGCCGGGAGACGCACACCTGGGACAACATGTTCCGCTCCTCGATTCGCGCGGTGCTCGACCGCCGCACCGTCGAGCTCACGGTGCAGACGACCGACGGCGGTTCGGCCATCGTGCGCCTTGGCTTCGCGGGCGTCTCGCTCGACGACGTCACGCAGGGCGACTTCTTCGCGAAAGTCGGCTTCCGGCCGTTCCGCCCCGAGATTCCGCCCGTGCTCGGCAAGGTGTTGGCAGGGGAGCCCGCGGCGCGTGCCGGTCTCTTGGCAGGCGATCGCGTGGTGAGCGCGGACGGCAAGCCCATCGACGACTGGTTCCACTGGGTCGATTACATCGTCAAGCATCCCGAGCAGCCGATCGCGGTCGTCGTCCGGCGCGGCAGCCGGGACGTCGCCGTGACGGTCGTGCCGCGCCTCGACGAAGAGAAGGGCGTGAAGCGCGGGCGGATCGGCGCGGAGCTCGATCGCGCTGCCGTGCCGAAGGAGAGCGTGCCGCTCGGGACCGAGCGCTATTCGCTGTTCGCGGCGGCGGGCCGTGGCGCCGAGGCGGTCGCGGACACGACGGTCACGACGCTGAAATTCCTGGGCCGCATGCTGGTCCGCGAAGCGTCGCTGCAGAACCTGAGCGGACCGATCAGCATCGCGCAGATCGCGGGCCAGTCGGCGCAGCTCGGCCCCTCGCGCTTCCTCGAATTCCTCGGTCTCGTGAGCGTCAGTCTGGGCGTCCTCAACCTCATGCCGATCCCGATGCTCGACGGCGGACACTTGCTCTATTACCTGATAGAATCCATTATGCGCAGGCCGATGCCGGAGACTGTTCAAGTATATGGTCAACAAGTCGGCATGCTGCTGCTGCTGGGGCTCATGGGGCTGGCGATGTACTTCGACATCATGCGCATCCTGTAGGAGAACGACGAACGGCAGTGCGCGTACGCGGTCGCTCTCGGTCGGGCTGATAGACGCTGGTGACAAAGAAAGAACAATACAGATAAATGCTGAAATCCCTCGCTAAACGCTGGGTGCCGTTGGCTGCGTTGTTGTTGGTTTCGCGGCTGGCATTCGGGGTCGATACCTTCATAGTTGACGACATCCGCGTAGAAGGGCTGTCCCGGATCTCTCCCGGTACGGTGTTCAACTATCTCCCCATCACGGTCGGCGACAAGGTCGACGACCAGAAAGTGCAGGACGCGGTCCGCGCCCTGTACAAGACCGGCTTCTTCCGCGACGTCCGACTCGAGCGCGACAACGACGTGCTCGTCGTCATCGTCTCGGAGCGCGAGTCGATCGCCGACATCACCTTCGAAGGCAACAAGGCGATCAAGACCGACGATCTCCTGAAGGGTCTGAAGGACATCGGCTTCGCGAAAGGCGAGGTCTACAACGAGTCGAAGCTCGACAAGGTCACGCAGGAGCTCCGCCGTCAGTACTACGCGAACGGCAAGTACGGCGTGAAGATCGACTCGAAGGTGATCCCGATCGATCAGAACAGTCTCTCGATCGCCTTCAAGATCCAGGAAGGCGAGGCGGCACGGATCAAGGAAATCAACATCGTCGGCAACAAGGTCTTCTCCGACAAGGAGATTCTCAAGGGCTTCAAGCTCACGACGCCGAACTGGATATCCTGGTTCACGAAGGACGACCAGTATTCCAAGCAGAAGCTCGGCGGCGATCTCGAGACGATGCGCTCGCTCTACCAGGACAACGGCTACATCAATTTCACGGTCGAGTCGACGCAGGTCTCGATCACGCCCGACAAGTCCGACGTCTACATCACGGTCAACATCGACGAGGGCGAGAAGTTCACGGTGGGCGACGTCAAGATCGCAGGCCGGCTCATCGTCGACGAGAAGGTGCTGTTCAAGCTCGTCCAGACCCAGAGCGGGGGGGTCTTCTCCCGCAAGCAGCTCACCGCGACCAGCAAGGACATCACGGACCGTCTCGGAGACGAGGGCTATGCGTTCGCGAACGTGAACGCGATCCCGAAGGTCGACAATGCGACGAAGACCGTCGCGGTGACGTATTTCATCGACCCGGGCCAGCGCGTGTACGTGCGCCGGATCAGCTTCGTCGGCAATGCCAAGACGCGCGACGAGGTCATGCGTCGCGAGATGCGTCAGCTCGAAGGCGGCTGGATCTCGACGAAGATGGTCGAACGTTCGAAAGTGCGCCTGCAGCGCCTCGGCTACTTCGAGGAAGTGAACGTCGAGACGCCGGCGGTACCGGGCATGACGGATCAGGTCGACGTCAACTTCACCGTGAAGGAACGTCCCTCCGGCAATCTGCTCCTCGGTCTCGGCTTCTCGCAATCGCAGGGTCTGATATTCAATACGAACGTCACCCAGGACAACTTCCTCGGCAGCGGCAAGAGCGTGAGCTTCGCGTTCAACAACAGCGACATCAACCGCACGTTCAAGCTCGGTTACATGAATCCGTACTGGACGATCGACGGCGTGAGCCGGGGTTTCAACGTCGGCTACCAGGAAACGGACGCGAGCGAAGGCCTGATCACCCGATTCACCTCGCGGACCGCCTCCGCCGGCATGAACTTCGGCATCCCGATCACCGAGTACAACTACATCGGCACGGGCGCGTCGTTCGAGGCGACGCACATCGGCACGAACCCGCTGTTCCTCGCCCCCGAGGTCGCGGGCTTCATCGCCGACGAGGGCGCGAGCTTCAAGACCGTGCGCCTGAACGCCTCGTTCTCCTACGACACGCGCAATTCCGCGATCTTCCCGACGAAGGGTGTGTTCGATCAGATCAGCGCGGAAGTGGCGGTGCCCGGCGGCGACCTGACGTTCTACAAGCTCTTCCTCGACTCGCGCATCCTCATTCCGCTCGTCAAGGAATACGTGCTCGTGTTCAAGGGCAACGTCGGCTATGGCGATTCCTACGGCGACACGAAGCAGTTGCCGTTCTTCGAGAACTTCTACGGCGGCGGTCCGCGTTCGGTACGCGGCTTCGAGGAGAACTCGCTCGGCCCGCAGGATATCTACACGCGGTCGCTCGGTGGCGATCTGGAGCTCGTCGGCAATGCCGAGCTCGTCATTCCCGTGCCGTTCCTCTCCGAAATCAAATCCGTCCGGCTCAGCGGCTTCTACGATGCCGGCAATATCTATGGCGCAGGCCAGGACGTGACGTTCCGGAGCATCCGCATGTCGGCGGGGCTTGCGGGTATGTGGGTATCGCCGTTCGGTCTGATTTCTGTTAGTTTCGCCGAGCCGTTCCACACCCAGTCCCAGGACAAGATCCAGCGGTTCCAGTTCACCTTCGGCACCACGTTTTAGGGCTGGTCGGAATTTGCTTACAATAGCCCGACTTAGAGCTGTCCCAACCTAGAAATCATCAGCACTGGAGCAATGCTTTGTTTATGGTCAACCTCAGACGCGCTTTAATCGTGCTCACCGGCACGCTCGCCCTGTCCAGCCCGGCATTTGCCGCCGACTACAAGATCGGCGTGATCAATGCCGACCTGGTACTGCAGTCCGCACCCCAGTTCGCGGCGATGAAGAAGAAGCTCGAGCAGGAATTCGCGTCGCGCGACAAGGCGCTCGTCGAGGCCCAGAAAGAACTCAAGGGGCTCGAGGATCGTGCGCAGAAGGACGGCTCGATCATGAGCGAGAGCGAACGGACCCGCACCGAGAAGGACATCATGAAGAAGCGGCGCGATCTGAAGCGCCAGTACGACGAGTTCCGTGAAGACGTGAACCTGCGTCAGAACGAGGAGACCGGCAAGGTCAACGCGGAAATCCTGAAGGCGGTTCAGCAGATTGCGCAGGAGCAGAAGTTCGACATCGTGCTCGGCCCGGGCGTGATCTTCGCGAGCAAGACGGTCGACATGACCGACCAGGTCATCCAGAAGCTCAAAGGTGGCGGCGCGGACAAGTAAGTCCCGGACGCCGCCGGCCGGTCCGCCCGCTCCGCGCGGTGGTCCGGCCGGCAACTCCCGCCGGCAGCCGAGGGCGTGACCGCGGGGGGAATCGCGCTCGCGGAGCTCGCGGCGCGGTTGGGCGCCGAACCGGCGGCGGGCAGCACCGTGATCACGCGGCTCGCCCGTCTCGATGAAGCAGGGCCAGAGGCCCTCAGTTTTCTTCCCAGCGCGCATTACAGGCCCCTGCTCGGCGCGAGCCGCGCGGGCGGTGTGCTCGTTACGGCGTCCTGCGCCGCGGAGTGCGTTCCTGGCACTGCGCTCGTGGTGAAGGACCCGGTGCTCGCCTGCGCGCTCGCCGCGCACTGGCTGCCGGTGACTGCGCCCGGGCATTGCGCGGCTGCATTCTGCGACGGCGGGCATCGGCCGTCCCGCATCGCGGGAGATGCGGAAGTTCACCGTTCGGCCGTCGTCGGCTGCGGCGTGACGATCGGCTCCGGGTCCCGGATCGAACCGGGCGCGGTGGTCGGTCCCGACGTGCGCATCGGCGATTACTGCCGGATCGGCCCGCATGCCGTCCTCGGCGCGGGCGTCAAGCTCGGCAATCGCGTCGCCGTGGGGGCGGGCGCGACGATCGGTAAGGAAGGCTTCACGCTCGTCCGCCACGGCCGGCAATGGCTGCGGATCCCGAGCTTCGCGGCGGCGTGCCTCGACGACGACGTCGAGCTCGGCGCGCAGTGCACCGTCGATCGCGGCGTGATGGAAGCGACCCGTCTCAGGCGGGGCGTAAAATTGGACAATCAGGTACACGTGGGGCACGGCGCCGACGTCGGCGCGGACACGGTGATCGCGGCCGGAACGAGAATTGGCGGCGAAGCTCGAATCGGGGCCGCCTGCCTCATCGGCGGCGGGGTCGTGATCCGGGAGGGGCTCGCGATCGCGGATGCGGTCGTGATCACGGGCGGGAGCCACGTCATCCGGCCGCTCCGGGAGCCGGGCCGCTCGTATTCCTCCGGCTGGCCGGCGCGGCCGAGCCGGAGCTGGTGGCGCGTGGTCTCGCGTCTGGGCAAACTTGGCGAAAAGTCCTGACCGTGGCGACGCATGGCGTGCGGTGCGCGGCCCGGGGGGGCTTCAAATTCGAGAGGAGCACGGTAGCAGCGTCATGGAAATCCCTATCCGGCAAATCATGGAGATGCTTCCGCATCGCTACCCGTTCCTGCTCGTCGATCGCGTCATCGATTGCACGCCCTTCGAAACGATCAAGGCCATCAAGAACGTGACGTTCAACGAGCCGTTCTTCACGGGCCACTTCCCGGACAAGCCCATCATGCCCGGTGTGTTGATCCTCGAGGCAATGGCGCAGGCCACGGGCCTGCTGGCGTTCTATTCGAACAACGCGGTCAGCAACGCCAAGAACACCTACTACCTCGTCGGCGTCGACAAAGCGCGCTTCAAGCGACCGGTCGAGCCCGGGGATCAGCTCGTCATTGAAGCCCGGCTGATCAAGCGCAAGCGCGGCATTTATCAGTTCCAGGCCACTACCCACGTCGGGGACGAATTCGTGTCCTCGGCGCAATTCCTCACCACCGAGCTGGAAGCGAAAACTTGATCCATCCCTCGGCGCAGATCGATCCGGACGCGAGGCTCGGCGCCGGGGTCAGCATAGGACCCTGGTCGATCGTCGGTCCCGGCGTCGAAATCGGCGACGGCACGGAGATCGGACCGCACGTCGTGTTGAGAGGACCGACGCGGCTCGGGCGCGAAAACCGTGTCTTCGCGTTCTGTTCGATCGGCGAGGTGCCTCAGGACAAGAAATTCCACGACGATCCCGACTCGCGGCTCGAGATCGGCGACGGCAACACGATCCGCGAGTACTGCAGCATCAATCGCGGTACGAGCGGCGGTGGGGGCGTGACGCGCGTCGGCTCGGACAACTGGATCATGGCCTACTGCCACGTCGCCCACGATTGCATCATCGGCGATCATGCGATCCTCGCGAACCACTCGACGCTGGCCGGCCACGTCACGCTCGGCGACTACTGCATCCTGGGCGGTTTCACCGGTGTCCATCAGTTCTGCCGCCTCGGCGAGAGCGCGTTCACCGCGATATCCTCGATCATCGTGAAGGACGTGCCGCCCTACGTGATGGTCGAGGGCAACACGGCACGGGCGCGCGCCATCAATCGCGAAGGTCTGAAGCGTCGCGGCTTCGAGACGCGGACGATCGAGGCGCTGAAGCGCGCCTATCGCACGCTCTACCGGCAGGGGCTCACGCTCAATCGCGCGCTCGAGGAGCTCGCCGAGATGGTCGGCGAGACGCCCGAACTCGCGAAGCTCATCGAATTCATCCGCGCGTCGGAGAGAGGCATCGTCCGCTGCCGGCGTGATTGAATCGTGCGGCACGCGTGCTGAAAGTCGGAATCATCGCCGGTGAGGCCTCGGGAGATCAGCTCGGCGCCGCGCTGATCGCGGCGCTGCGCGAAATCGCGGGCGACGTCGACGTCGAAGGACTCGCCGGGCCGCGCATGGTGGCCGCTGGTTGCAGACCGCTCGCCGGCATCGACGAGCTCTCCGTCCTCGGCATCGTCGAGGTGCTGCGTCACTACCCGCGCCTGTGGCGGCTGCGCGAGCGGCTCATCCGCCATTTCATCGCCAGCCCGCCCGACGTCTTCGTCGGCATCGACGTGCCGGATTTCGTGTTGAACGTCGAATCGCGTCTGCGCGCCGCGGGCATCCCGACGGTGCACTACGTGTGCCCGCAGGTGTGGGTGTGGCGGCAGCACCGTATCCCGGGGATAAGGCGCGCCATCGACGTGCTGCTCGCGGTGTTTCCCTTCGAGGTCGGATTCTTCGCGCGCTTCGGGATCACCGCGCGTTTCGTCGGGCACTCGATGGCCGATGCGCTGCCGTCCGTTCCCGATCCCGCGGCGGCACGGGCCGCGCTCGGCCTGCCGGCCGAGGGGCGGATCGTCGCGCTCATGCCCGGCAGCCGGAGTCAGGAGATTGCCCGGCTCACGGATCTCTTTCTCGATGCCGCAGTGCGGGTGCGGGCCGCCGAGCCCGCCGTGCGCTTCATCGCGGGCGTGGTGAACCCGGCGCGCGCCGCGGCGCTGCTCGCGAGGCGCGATGCCGTCGCGCCCGGGTTGCCGCTCGAGGTCTACAGCGCGCGCTCCCCCGAAGTGCTGACGGCGGCCGACGCCGCGCTCGTCGCGTCCGGCACGGTGACCCTCGAAGCCATGTTGTGCCACACGCCGCTCGTCGTCGCGTACCGCATGGCCCCCCTCAGTTTCCGTATAATCAAGGCCGCATCGAAGTCGCGCTTCGTGGCAATCCCGAACATCCTGGCGGGCGAGGCAGTGGTACCCGAATTTCTCCAGAACGATGCCCGACCCGCGGCGCTCGCCGACGGCCTGCTGCATTGGCTGCGGTCGGCCGCCGCGGTCGAGCGCTACAGAGCGTATTGCACGGCCACGAGCGCGACGCTGCGCAACGATGCCGCGCGCGCTGCGGCACGCGCCATCGTCGATCTCGTGCACGAACGCGCGGCAGCCGGCCGGCCATGATCACCGCCGGTGTCGACGAGGCAGGCTGCGGGCCGCTCGCCGGTCCGGTCTACGCTGCGGCGGTGATCCTCGCGCCGACGCGTCCGATCGCGGGCCTCGGCGATTCCAAGACCCTCACCGCGCCGCGCCGCGCCGCGCTCTACGACGAGATCCTCGCGCACGCCGTGGCCTGGGGCGTCGGGATCGCGAGCGTCGCGGAAATCGACGAATTGAACATCCTGCGCGCCCGCCTGCTCGCCATGCAGCGCGCGATCGCCGCGCTGTCGCGGAGGCCCGGACAGATCCTCGTCGACGGCAAGTTCTGCCCCGAGTTCGCGGGCCGTGCCGTCGCGATCGTCAAGGGCGACGTGTGGGTGCCGGCGATCAGCGCCGCCTCGATCGTCGCGAAAGTGCTGCGCGACCGCGCCATGCTCGAGCTCGACGCCGAGCTGCCGCAATACGGCTTCGCCGAGCACAAGGGCTACGGCACGGCCGGGCACCTCGCGGCGCTCGACCGCCATGGTCCGTCGAGCGCGCACCGCCGCTCGTTCCGTCCCGTGCGCGAGCGGCTCGCCGCCGTGCTGTCCTGAGATCGCGATGAGCGCCGGCTTCGTCCATCTGCACGTGCACAGCGAGTACTCGCTCGTCGACAGCACGATCCGCATTCCCGAATTCGTCGCCCAGGTGCGTGCGCTCGACATGCCGGCCGTCGCGCTCACCGAGCACAACAACGTGTTCTCCGCCGTGAAGTTCTACAAGGCCGCGGAGGGTGAGGGCGTGAAGCCGCTCGTCGGCGCCGACGTGTGGGTGCGCCACGACGACGACGGCAGCCGCGCACGTCTCGTGCTGCTCTGTCAGAACCTCGCCGGCTATCGCAGTCTGTCGCGGCTCATGACGCGCGCCTATCGCGAGGGACAGATCCAGGGCGTGCCGCACGTCGACACGGCGTGGCTGGACGCCGAGGCGCTCGACGGTCTGATCGCGCTCTCGGGCGGCATTCACGGTGACGTCGGTCTGTGTCTGCTCGAGGGTCAGGGGGCGAAGGCGCGCCAGCGCGCGGCGTTCTGGTCGGAGCTCATGCCGACGCGCTACTACCTCGAGCTCACGCGGCTGGGCCGTCCCGGCGAGGAGCGCCAACTCGCCGCCGCCGTCGAGCTCGCAGGCCGTCTCCGCCTGCCCGTCGTCGCGACGAACGACGTGCGTTTCCTGGCCGAGTCGGACTTCGAGGCGCACGAGGCGCGCGTCTGCATCCAGGAGGGGCGTGCGCTCTCCGACCCGAAGCGGCCGCGCCATTACACCCCGGCCCAGTACTTGCGCAGCCCCGCGGAAATGGCCGAGCTGTTCGCGGATCTGCCCGAGGCACTCGCGAACACCGTGCACGTCGCCGAGCGCTGTACGCTCGAGCTCGAGCTCGGCGCCTATCATCTGCCGATCTATCCCGTGCCCGACGGCCAGCACGTCGACGACATCGTGCGCGAGGAAGCGCGCCGCGGCCTCGCGACGCGCCTCGCCGCCGCGCCGCCCGCCGATCCCGCGCCTTATCACGCGCGCCTCGAGCTCGAGCTCGCCGTCATCGCGAAGATGGGTTTCGCGGGCTATTTCATGATCGTCGCGGATTTCATCCAATGGGCGAAGGCGCACGGCATCCCGGTGGGGCCCGGCCGCGGCTCCGGCGCCGGCTCGCTCGCCGCCTACGCGCTCGGCATCACCGAGCTCGATCCGCTCGCTTACGATCTCCTGTTCGAGCGCTTCCTGAATCCCGAGCGCGTCTCCATGCCCGACTTCGACGTCGACTTCTGCATGGACCGCCGCGACGAGGTGATCGAATACGTCACGCAGCGCTACGGTCGCGATCAGGTCGCGCAGATCATCACCCATGGCACGATGGCGGCGAAGGCCGTGCTCCGCGACGTCGGCCGCGTGCTCGGCTTCCCGTTCGGCTTCGTCGACCAGATCGTCAAGCTCGTGCCCTTCGACCCGAACATGACGCTCGATCGCGCGCTCGAAGAGGAGCCGCAGCTCAGGCAGCGCTACCAGCAGGAAGAGGACGTCCGCGCGATCCTCGATCTCGCGCTCTCGCTCGAAGGTCTGTCACGCAACGCCGGCCGGCACGCGGGCGGCGTCGTGATCGCGCCGCGCCCGCTGACGGAATTCGTGCCGCTGCACTGCGAGCAGGGCAGCGAAGCGGCGGTCACGCAGTTCGACATGGGCGACATCGAGGCGATCGGCCTCGTCAAGTTCGACTTCCTGGGACTCCGCACGCTCACGATCATCGACTGGGCGGTGCGCGTCATCGACGCGGAGCTCGCCGCGGCGGGACTATCGCCGCTCCTCATCGAGCGCCTGCCGCTCGACGACGTGAAGACCTACCAGCTCATCCAGCAGGCGCAGACGACCGCGGTCTTCCAGCTCGAGTCGCGCGGCATGAAGGAGCTCATCAAGCGCCTGAAGCCGGACCGCTTCGAGGATCTCGTCGCGCTCGTCGCGCTGTTCCGCCCCGGGCCGCTGCAGTCGGGCATGGTCGACGACTTCATCGAACGCAAGCACGGCAGGAAGTTCGAGTACATGCATCCCTCGCTCGCGGGCGTGCTCGAGCCGACGTATGGCGTGATCCTGTACCAGGAGCAGGTGATGCAGATCGCGCAGATCCTGGCCGGCTATTCGCTCGGCGCGGCGGACCTGCTGCGCCGGGCGATGGGCAAGAAGAAGGCGGAGGAGATGGCGAAGCAGCGCCAGAGCTTCGTCGAGGGCTCGGTCGCGCACGGCGTGTCGGAGGAGCAGGCGGGCGGCATCTTCGACCTGATGGAGAAGTTCGCGGGCTACGGCTTCAACAAATCGCACTCCGCGGCCTACGCGCTCGTCGCCTACCAGACGGCGTGGCTCAAGGCTCATTATCCCGCGGCCTTCATGTCGGCGGTGCTCTCCGCGGACATGGATACGACGGACAAAGTCGTGCGGCTCATCGACGAATGCCGCCAGCTCGGCATCGCCGTCGCGCCGCCCGACGTGAACGCCTGCGCCTATCGCTTCACCGTCGCCGACGCGAAGTCGATCCGCTACGGCCTCGGCGCCGTGAAGGGGATCGGCGAGCATGCGATCGAATCCCTCGTCGAAGCGCGGCAGGACGGGCCTTATCGCGACATCTTCGACCTCTGCCGGCGCAACGACAGCAAGAAGCTGAACCGCCGCGTGCTCGAGGCTTTGATCAAGGCCGGCGCGCTCGACTGTTTCGGCGCGACGCGGCGCGGCCTCATGAGCGTCGTCGAGCGCGCGATGCAGGCCGCCGATCAGGAGGCGAAAGCGATCGCGATCGGCCAGTCGGATCTCTTCGGCGTCGTCGCGAGCGATCCGGATCCGGCCTTGAGCGCGGTCGATCGCAGCGCCTGGGCGGAGGCGCTCGCGACGGAGGAGTGGATGGACGAGGAATTGCTCAACTGCGAGAAGGAGACGCTCGGGCTCTATCTCAGCGGCCATCCGATCGATCGCTACGAGACCGAGCTCGCGGGTCTCGCCGGCGCGCGCCTCGCGGATCTCAAGCCCGGCAAGCGCCGGGTCGCGGGGCTCATCGTCGCGCTGCGTTTCATGAAGAGCCGCCGGGGCCGCATGGCGATCCTCACGCTCGACGACAAGACCTCGCGCATCGAGGCGACGGTCTTCAACGACGTGCTCGAGGGTGCGCTAGACAAGCTCGTCGTGGACAGGCTCGTCGTCATCGACGGCGAGTGCTCGCTCGACGAGTACAGCGGCGAGCATGCGCTGAACGTCCAGAAGATCTGGAGCATCGACGAGGCCCGCAAAGTGCTCGCGCGCGGCGTCGTGTTACGGGTCGAGTCGCGTACCGTCAACGGGCTCGTCGGCTATCTCCGCGACACGCTCGCGGCCTACGGGCCGGGGTCGTGTCCGGTCGCCGTCGAATACGCGGCGGAGCAGGCGACCGCCCGCGTGCGGCTCGCCGACGAATGGCGGGTCGTCGCCTGCGACGCACTGCTGGAACGGCTGCGTGCGCATCTCGGGCGCGACGCGGTGCTCGTGGAGTACTGATCGCCGCTTCCCACGCGCGAGGAATTGCAAGATCATTGCGAAAAGCAGGCGGGCCGACGGGCCGGCGCCGAGGCGAGGGGGGTCGCCTGGGCGACGGTGGTCCCGCGAACATGAACGAGGGTAGTCCTGATGTCGGATCCGGTCGTCGAACAGACGCAATTCAATCTTACCTTCCTCGATTTCGAGCAGCCGATCGCGGAGCTCGAAGCGAAGATCGAGGAGCTCCGCAAGGTCGGCAACGATTCGGAGCTCGACATCTCCGGCGAGATCGGCCGGCTGCAGGAGCGCTCGAAGGATCTCGCGAAGCAGATTTTCTCCAATCTCACGTCCTGGCAGGTCTCGCGGCTCGCGCGTCATCCGCAGCGGCCGTTCACGCTCGACTACGTGGAGCGCATCCTCACCGACATCGAGGAACTGCACGGCGATCGCCTGTTCGGCGACGATCCCGCGATGGTCTCCGGCATCGGCCGGCTCGACGGCCGCGGCGTCGCATTCATAGGCCACCAGAAGGGCCGCAACACGAAGGAGAACCTGCGCCGCAACTTCGGCATGCCGAAGCCCGAGGGTTACCGCAAGGCATTGCGCATCATGGAGCTCGCGGAGCGGTTCCGCCTGCCGGTGCTGACGTTCATCGACACCCCCGGCGCCTATCCCGGCATCGACGCCGAGGAGCGGGGGCAGAGCGAGGCCATCGCGCGCAACCTCATGGTGATGGCGAATCTGCGCACGCCGATCGTCGCCGTCGTCATCGGCGAGGGCGGTTCGGGCGGTGCGCTCGCGATCGGCGTCGCGGATCGCGTGATGATGCTGCAATACGCGACCTACGCCGTGATCTCGCCCGAGGGCTGCGCCTCGATCCTCTGGAAGAGCGCCGAGAAGGCCTCCGATGCCGCGGAGGCGATGGGCATCACCTCGGCGCGTCTGCAGCAGCTCGGACTCATCGATCAAATCATCGAGGAGCCGCTCGGCGGCGCGCACCGCAATTGCGATCTCATCGCCGATCGCGTCCATCTCGCCGTCGCCGGTGCGCTCGAGAAGCTCGTCATGCTCGACTCCGAACAACTCCTGAACCAGCGTCACGGCCGGCTCAACCGCTTCGGTGAGTTCACCGAGAAGTAAGCTCGCCGCGACCGTCGCGGCGCGGCTCGCAGCCGAGCTCGCGACGCTGCCGGAGTGTCGCCGTCTCGTGGTCGCGTTCTCCGGCGGGGTCGATTCCCGCGTGCTTCTCGACTGCCTCGTGCGCGAAGGTCCGTTCCCGCCGCTCGCGATTCTCGCCTGTCACGTCGACCATGGTCTGAATCCCGACAGCGCGCAGTGGGCGGTGTGGTGCGCGTCGCGCGCCGCCGCGCACGGCGTCGCGTTTCATGCCGAGCGCCTGCCGCCGCGCGCCGAGGACGGCGAAAGTGCCGAGGCCTGGGCGCGGCGCCTGCGCTACGGCGTGCTCGAACGGATCTCCGAAACCGGCGATCTCCTCCTGACCGCGCATCAGCGCGAGGACCAGGCGGAGACGCTGCTGCTCGCCGCGCTGCGCGGCGGCGGCCCGCGCGGATTGAGCGGGATCGCGCCGGCGCGCCCGCTCGGCCGCGGCCGTCTCGTACGTCCGTTGCTCGACGTCCCGCGCGCCGACATCGAGGCCTATGCGGAGCAGTGCGGCCTCGACTGGCTCGAGGATCCCTCGAACGGCGAAGCGCACTTCGACCGCAATTTCCTGCGCCATCGCATCCTGCCGCTGCTGCGCACCCGCTGGCCGGCCGCGGACGTGACGCTCGCACGTGTCGCGGAGCTGCAGCGCGAGGCCGCGGACGAGCTCGAGGCCATCGCCGATCGTGAGCTCGCGCGGCTCGTCGTCGCGCCGGGCGAGCTCGATCTGGCCGCTCTGCGCACGCACGCGCCGCCGCTCCGCCGGCTCCTGCTCCGGCGCTTCGTCGCGGCCGCCGGACGGCCGCTCCCCTCCCATGAGCACCTCGCGCAGATCGAGCGCTGTCTCGTCGACTCGGGACCGGAGGCGGCGGGACCGGTGGTGTGGGGCGGCGTGGCGTTGCGGCGTTATCGCGATCGTCTCCATCTCGGCGCGCCGCAGGCGGTGCCTGCCGCGGACGCGTGCTGGCGATGGACGGGGGAGCGGCTTTTCGAGCTGCCGCACGGCACGCTCACGACGCGGGAAATGTGCGGCGCGGGGCTCGCGCTGCGGACGATTGCCGGCGCGGACGTCGAATTGCGCCTGCGCCGCGGCGGCGAACGCTGCCGCCCGGCGGGACGCGCGCACAGCCAGACCTTGAAGCACGTATTGCAGGAGCGCGGTGTGCCGCCGTGGCGGCGCGCGGGACTGCCGCTCGTCTATGCGGACGGGACACTCGTCGCGGTCGCGGATCTCTTCGTCTGCGAGGGCCACGTCGCGCGCGACGCGGAACCGGGCCTCGCGCTCACCTGGTCGCCGCGCGACTGAGGCGCGGGCTCACTCCGGCGTGCGCGTCCGGATCATGATCGTCGGCTCTTCGGCCTCGTAGTGTTCGTCGTGGCAGGTGTAGCGAAGCTCGACTTCGCCGATCTCGACGCGATCGCCTTCCTCCAGCACCGCCGATTCGACGCGCGCCCCGTTCACGAACACGCCGTTCGCCGACGCGAGATCGCACAGCACGTAGCGGCCCTGATCGTTCATGCGGATCTCGGCGTGCAGGCGCGAGACGGAGCGATCCTCGAGGCGCAGATCGTTGTTGCGGCTGCGGCCGATGCGCCAGGGCAGGCTCGAGATCGCGTGCCGCAACGAGGGCGGCTGGATCGCGACGAGGAAGGCATGCGAGCGCGGCGCCGGTGCCGGCGCGTTGCCGGCGGGGACCGTGATCGGCGGCTGCTCGGCGGATCTGCGTCGCGCCATGATGAAGAAGGCCACGGCAATACCGAGGATCAGCACGACCGGCGTCGCCATCGCGATCGGCCAGCCGATGCCGCGCGGCGGCACGAATTCCCGGCGCTTGCGGGCCGGCGGTGCGCCGCCTTCCGGCGCAGGCGCGGCGGCGGGCGCGGCCGACGATGCAGGCGGCGCCGCGGGCGCTGCCGCAGGGGGCGGCGGCGCGGTGTCGACCGCGGCCTGCGGCGCCCCGGTGTGAGCGAGCGGAATCGGCAGGGCCAGCTCGATCGGCCCGTCCGCGCTCTGCAGGGCGATCGTGAGCGTCGTGACGTCCGCAGTCAGCTTCGCGGCGAGCTCGTCGAGCGCGAAATCGACCGTGCCGCCGCTCTCGGCCGCGGCGAGCAGCGCGGTGAAGAACGCGTCGGGCAGCGCGGCCTGCGGGCCGCCTGCCGCGGCGAACACGCCGCCGGTTTCCTCGGCGAGCCGGCGCAGCGTCTGCATGCCGACCGCGAGCGCGGTCGAACGCGGATAACCGATGGCGGAGATCACCACGTCGGCGGCGCGCGCGGCATGCACGACGTCCTCGAGGTGGTAAGCCGTGTCCTCGGCGAGACCGTCGGAGAGCAGCACGAGCTCGCGGCGCGCGGCCGGCACGGCGGCGAGCTGCTTCACGCCCTCGATCGCATTGCGGTAGAGCTCGGTGTTCAGGCCCGTCGCGCGCAACGCCGCGGCGCGGCGCGTGATGTCCGCGGGCGCGGCGCCGGGCGCGGCGAGCATGACGAGATCCGCATCGAAGCTCGCGAGCCCGAAACGTCGCTGCGGGGTGGCGAGCGCGAGCAGGCGGCCGATGTGCGCGGCGTATTCGTTCATCACGGGCTGCCGCCCGGGATCGCTGGTATCGACGAGGATCAGCACCGCCGTCGTGTCGGTGCCGGCGGTGAACGGTTCGAGCCGCGCCGCGGCGACATTCGCCGTGCCGGCCGCGAGCGTCGCGCCGCCGGCCGTGCCGCCGGCCTTCAGCCGGTAGTCGCAGTGCAGGCGATTCCCCGCGGCGGGCGTGCAGGCGACGGCCGCGCGCTCGTCCTGGCGCGTCGCCGCCGGCAGCGTCGTGACCGCGAGTGCGCCGGCCAGCAGGAGCGCGGCACGCGCGAGCTCACTTCTCGGGGAACAGGGGATCGGGAAGATCGAAGAACTCAATGGACACTCCTCGGCTGCCGGCGTGGCTCAGGTCGTTCGGATGGGCGGCGTGGCCGGGTCCCTCGATACGCTCGCCGATCTGCGGCAGATTCTTGTGCAGCTTGTTCCCGACGTCCACGGTCTTGAGCTGCAATTCGGCAGAGAACGGAAACACGAACGCCCTCGGCACGGGACGCGCGGTGCCGCCGAGGTTCATGTCCGTCACCCAGAAATAGATCGCGCCCTTCGAGGCGCCGCTCTTGTCGGGCTCCTGGACGTGAAGCCCCACGACGTTGAAGCGCGCCGGCAGCACCGCGGGCACCGTCGGCCAGCCCGCGAGCTGCGGCAGGCTCGTCCACGACAGCCACAGCGTCGCGCCGACGAGCGCGGTCGCCCCGAGCTTCACCCACCACGGCCACGGCGTGAGGACGAGGACCTTCACGAGCAGCAGCACGAGGAGCGCATAGGCCCCGACGAGCATCCAGAGCGCGGTGTTCATCGCACGGCCTCCTTGCTCGGCGGCACGTCGGGCGGCGCGTCGCGGAGCGTTATCTTCGCGCTCTTCTGGCCGCGCTGGTCGCGGTTGCGCGGCACGCCGAACGGATCCTTGTCGTCCTCCGCTTCACCGATCTGCGGAATGTTCTGGCGGAGCTTGCCGTTCGCCTCCGTGAACTTCGCCTTCAGCTCGGGCGTGAACGGCAGGCGATAGGCGCGCGGCCGCGCATCCGCGCCGGCCTGCATGTCCGCGGCCCAGAAGAAGACATCGCCTTTTGCGCCCGTCTGCGGATCAGGCTCCTGGATGTAGATCGCGTAGAGATTGAATTTCTTCGGCACCGCGCCGTCCGTCGGCCAGCCGAGCCGCGTCGGCAGGCCGTAGTACACGGCGACGTACGCCGCCGAGACGAGCGCGATGATCGCGATTTTCGCGCCCGGTCGCCAGCGCGAGTAGAGGCACAGTCCCAGCAGGACCGCCGCCGTGACCACGTAGAGCGCGACGAGCGCGCCGATGCCGAGCGTCATGAGCCACTCCTCGTTGTGAGCTTGCCGGAGCCGGGATGCACGTTCATTCGCGTTTGAACGCCTTGCTGACCAGGCTCTTCTGCAGATGATTCACTTCGCCGAGACTGCCGTCCTGGAGGATCGTGAAGCGCAGCGCCGTCTTCTCGTCGTCCTTCCGTTCCAGCGTGAGCGTGTCGTAGTAGAGCACCTGCAGCCGGGGATTGATCTTGTCGATGCGCACCGTCACCGGCACCGGCCGGCCGTTTTCCGTCGCGTAGTAGTGGACGTTCACGACGTACTCGCCGGGAATGACGCCGCGGACCGTCGTCACTTCCTGGTTCAGCGGGTTGACGATCGTGCGCCCGTTGATTTCGAGCGTGTCGTTCAGGTTCCCGCGATCGTCGCGGTCGAGATGGATGAGCCCCTGCTCCTTGTTCTGGAAGTAGATGAGCTGTCCGGCCGGGTCCTCGACGTAGGTGTCGATGTCGTTCGGGTCGTTGTCCGGCCAGGTCACGGTGATGATGTACTCTGCCTTCGGATCGATGAGGCCCTTCTTCGCCTCGGGATTCATGAACAGCACCGACAGCACGAAGAGATAGGTGATCGCCTGGATGATCTTGAACAGGACGGCGGTGATGGGATCGAAGGGCTGGCGATTCCGGTTGCTGCCGCGGCCGCGAAAGGACATCCGGCGTCCTCAGCCGCGGAACGATGGACGGCGCGACGGCTTCGCGAGCGGGCGGACAGGGTGCGGCATCATGCAGCCGGCCGGCCGGCGGCGAGGCGCGGCATGACCTGCACTTCCTTGATGTAGATCGCCGTCTCGACGAGACGGTCCAGCGCGCGCTCGAGGAGCTGATAGGGGATGCCGAGCAGGATGCCGCCGACGAGGCTCGCGAGCGTCGTGTAGAGCGCCGTGCTCATGCCGATGCTCATCTGTTTCAGCACTTTCTGCATCGTCGTGGCATCGAGCGTCGCGGTATCGGCGATCGAGCCGAGCATGAGGATGAAGCCGACGAGCGTGCCGAGGAAGCCGACCTTCAACATCACGTCGATGTAGAACCAGCCGAAGTCGTTCGCGCTGCGGAGCTTCGAGGCATAGGCTTCGAGCAGCTCGCTGCCCGCCTCGCCGGCCTCGTTCGCGGCCAGGGCGCGCGGGTGCGCGGCGTAGAGGTCGGCGAGGTATTCCGCGACGAGCCCCGCGGGCAGCGCGCCGCCCGGCGTCGCGAGGCCGCGGCCCTGCACCGAGATCGGTTCCTCGCCGCGCGTCGCGAGCGCGGCGGTCAGCGCATCGGCGCGATCGATCTCGCGCGAGAGGTAGAGCGTGCGCCGGAACGTGTGCCCGAGGCCGATGCCGTACATCACGATGAGGACGATGCAGATGCGGCTCTGATCGGCCTCCACCATGGCCTGCACGAGCCCTTGATCGACGCACACGACGGCGCCGAAGACCACGAGGCCGAAGAGGCAGAACCAGAGGAGCAGCGGCAGATGCTTGGGCTGTGTCATGGGCGCGCGGAATCAGTTCGGGAACGGTGCCAGGATCGGGCGGACGCCAGTATACACGGCGGGCCGGCGGTGTCTCGGCGGACGGGGGCGGAGGGGAAATTTGCCCGGGATGCGGAATGCGCCGAGCCGCGGCGAGGATGCTCGCATCGCCCGCGAGGTGTCGTCCCGGCGCAGGCCGGGACCCAGTCGGTCACCCTCGGCTGCGGCGGTGAGCTCCGGTGTTGGTCGACACCACGAGCGCTCGGGTTCTCGGCAGCATGGTGCCCGGAACTCGCTTCGTTCGGGCGCTCTGGAAGCCGGGGTATGACCCGCGTGGATAACTCGCGATTCCGTCGGGTACTGGGAACGACGCTTCGGGCGCGAGTTACCCACACGCGTCAGACCCCGGGATCACTTTCCGACCACGTACTCCAGGATGTCGCGGATCTCGCCGTTCAGGCGCTTCGCGAACGCGACGACGCGCGGGTCCTTGTGCTGCTCGGGCAGGAGGATGGCACTCACGACGGTGCGGTGGTCCGCGACGTGGACCGTGATGCGGCAGGGCATGAGCGCGATGAAATCGGGATCGAGCAGCAGCACCTCGCGCGCGTTCTCGAGGTTGCAGAAATGAATCACCTCGACATCGGGGAAGTCTTCGTAGCCGCGATCGCGCAGCCCCTTGCCGATGGCGTTGCGGCCGGTGATGCGGTAGTTGCGCTCGGTGATCGCGAACTCGATTTCCATCACCACGTCGTCGAAGGACTTGTCGGTGGTGGCGCGGGCGATGCGGTCGCCGGCCTCGGTGACGGCGACCTCGGGGGCCGGGGCCGCCACGCCCGGAACGAGCAGCGCCGCGAGCAGGAGCAGGCGGCGGGCGACCCGGATCATTCCTTGATCGTGACCTTCGTGCCGACGGCGACGAGGTTGCGCAGCTCGTTGACCTCGGGGTTCGTGAGCGCGATGCAGCCCTTCGTCCAGTTAGCGTGGCGATGGATGATCAGCGTATCGCTGTCGTCGGCGGGCAGGCCGTGGATGCCGATCGCGCCGCCGAGCCGCGTGTTCTGCGGCGGCAGCGTGCCGGCCTTGCGCGCGCTCACGATGCGGTCGAAATCCACGCGCGAGATCAGCTTGTTCTTCAGCCCGAAGTAGGCGTCCTTCACGTTCGGGTAGTCGAGCCGCATGAAGAGATGGAACGGGCTGTTGTCGACCATCTCGGTGACGTGATAGACCCCGAGCGGCGTGCGCTTGTCGCCGGATTCGCGCTTGTCGCCGCGGCCGCCGCTGCCGAGCGCGACGTGGTAGCGCTTCGCGATGGCCTCGCCGCGTTTCAGCAGGAGCAACTGGTCGTTCTTGTGGATTTCGATGTCGTAGGCCGTGGCGTCGCCGCCGCCGTCTGCCCGGACCGTCGGCGCGCTCACCATCAGGCCCAGCAGCAGTGCATACACAGGCACTCGCATGCGCTGGTTCCTCGTCGTTGATGTCGTCGGCCGCGCGCCGCGGAGTCTGGTCCTGCGCGCGTCGCTCCCGGCGGTCCGTGGGCGCCCGTCCGCCGCGAGCCCTGTCGTTTTCTTTATGATCGGATTGTATGCCGAGGCGCGCCCCAGCGTCACGCTGTGTAGAATGCTGCGCTCGTCCAGCCGGTCCGAGGCCATGAACAACCCGACACGCTATACGCTGCCCGCCATCGTCTTGCATTGGCTCATGGCCGCCCTCGTCGTGACGCTCTTCGCGCTCGGCTGGTACATGGTCGAGCTGCCGAACGGGCCGCAGCGCGGCGAGATGTTCGCACTCCACAAGTCGATCGGCCTGACCGTCCTGTGGCTGCTCGGCCTGCGCTTCGCCTGGCGTCTGGGCCATCGCCCGCCGGTGCTGCCGGCCTCCATGGCCGCCTGGCAGCGCCGGCTCGCCACCGGCGTGCATCATCTGCTCTACCTGCTGCTCCTGCTGCAGCCGGTGTCCGGCTACGTCTCCTCCTCGTTCAGCGGCCACGATACGAAGTATTTCGGGATCCCGCTGCCGGGCTGGGGCCATCACGACGCCGCCGTGAACGAATTCTTCACCGAGGTCCACGAAGTCGTCTCGGTCGCGCTGCTGACGGCGATCATCGTCCACCTCGTCGGCGCGCTGTCGCATCTGCGGCCGGGCGAGGAGAACGTCCTGCGCCGCATGTGGCCGCTCTAGGCCGCGCGCACCGGGCGGCGGCACGGCATGACCCTCTCGCTGCGCCGCCTGCTGTTCTCGCACGACCTCGCGTTCCTGCTGCTCGTCGTCGTGACGGGTGCGATCGCCGGCGCCTGGGCGTTCTTCTGGCAGCAGACCTCGGCGGAATCGCTGCGCCTGAACGAGCTTGCGCACACCGCCGAGGGCATCCGCACGCTCGTCTACCGGCAGATCAAGGAAGCCGAGCTCGCGCGGCTGCGCGAGGACGTCGATGCCGCGAAGACCGTCAATGCGTTCACCCACGACATCGGCGGCGGCTTCAATGCACTGCGCCGGCGCTCGGCCTCGCGCGCGGAGGACTACGCGATCCAGAGCCTGCAGCAGGCCTACCAGGCGCTGCAGGCCGACGTCCGCGCGATGTTCGAGGATCCCTATCTGCTGAATCGCATCGTGCGCCTGAAGCTGCTCGACCCGCGCTACGAAGAGCAGATCGTCGGCGGCTTCGAAAGTGCGTATCGCGACCTGCTCGGTCTCGTCAGCCAGGAGCTGCGCAGCGAGGAGGCGCACGTCGCGCGCTGGACGCGACTCGCGCCGCTGCTCGTGCCGGCGCCCATCCTCTTCGCCGTGGGGCTGCTCGTGCTGTCGCGGGCCCGGCTGAACAGCGGCTTCGTGCAGCCGATGCGCGAGGTGATGGCGGGAGTGCGGCGGATGCGCGGCGGCGAGCTCGGTCACCGGCTGCCGGAGCACGGCGTCGCCGAGCTCGCGGCGCTCGCGGAGAGCGTGAACGAAATGGCGGCGGAGCTCGCCGCGAGCCGCGACCGGCTCGTCGATACCGAGCGTCAGGCGGCGCTCGGTACGCTCGTGCCGGTCGTCGCCCACAACATCCGCAATCCGCTCGCCGCGATCCGCGCGAACGCACAGATGCTCGAGCACGCCGAGACGCCGCAGGAAATCGCCGAGGGCGCCGCTGCGATCATCTCGACCGTCGACCGGCTCGGCCGCTGGGTCAACGCGCTCGTTTCCTATCTGCACCCGCTGCAACCGGTGCTGCGCACGCATCGCGCGGCGGCGCTCTTCGAAGACGTGATCGCGCTGCTGCCGCCGCGCGTCGCGGACAAGAATCTGCGCTTCGAGCGCCAGCCCTGGCACGAGACCGCGGAGATCGAGGTCGACGCGGATCTCATGGAGCAGGCGCTGTACGGGCTCCTGCTGAACGCCGCCGACGCCTCGCCCGCGGGCGCGACGATCGTGCTCGGCGTCGAAGCGCTCGCGGGCGGGCTCCGGTTCTCGATCGCCGATCGCGCGGGCGGCATGCCGTTCCTGCCCGAGCCGGGCGGCCTCACGCCGGGGCCGACCACGAAGCGCTTCGGCACCGGCCTCGGCATCCCGGTCGCCTACAAGGTCTGCAAGGCCCACGGCTGGGCGCTCTCGTTCGCGATCGAGCAGGGCGTCGGTACGACCGTGACGGCGTTCGCGCCGCTGGAACGACGCACCACGGATCCCGGGGCGAACGATGGATGAGCTGAGCCTCGAGGTCGCGCCGGTGCCCGCGCGGATCCTGATCGTGGAGGACGAGGCGCTGTTCGCGAAGGCCGTCGCGCGCCGGCTGCAGAAGGCGGGCTACGTATGCAGCGTCGCCGGCACGCTCGCCGAGGCCGAAAGCGCGCTGCGTGCGGACGAGCCGGATCTGCTGCTGCTCGACATGCGGCTGCCGGACGGCTCGGGCCTCGATTTCCTGCAGCGCCTGCGTGGACCGCTGAAGAGCGAGGCGCCCGTGATCGCGATGACGGCCTATGGCGACGTGGACGATGCGGTCACCGCGATGAAGCATTCCGCCGCGGATTATCTCAAGAAGCCGATCGATCTCGACGAGCTGCTGCTGAACGTCGACAAGGTGCTCTCGCACCAGCGCGTGACGCGGCAGCTCGAGTATTCGCGCACCCGCGAGGCGGCGGCGGGCGAGGGCGCGGAGTGCATCGGCGCGTCCGAGGCGTTGCGCCTCCTGCGCCAGCAGATCGAGCGCATCGCGAGCCTGAGCCGCGTGGCCGACGCGGTGCCGCCGACGGTGCTCGTCGTCGGCGAGACCGGCACCGGCAAGGACGTCACGGCGCGGCTCCTGCATCGCGCGTCCGAGCGCCGCGCTCGGCCGTTCGTCCACGTCGACTGCGCGGCCCTGCCGAAGGACCTCATCGAAGCCGAGCTCTTCGGCCACGTGAAGGGCGCGTTCACGAGCGCGCTCGCCGAGCGCACCGGGCTCATCGAGGCCGCGGAGGACGGTGTCGTCTTCCTCGACGAAATCGGCGAGCTGCCGCTCGAACTGCAGCCGAAGCTGCTCGCGGTGCTCGAGCGCCGCACGCTGCGCCGCGTGGGTTCGAGCCAGGAACGGCGCATCGGCGCGTGGTTCATCGCCGCGACGAACCGCGACGTCACGCGCATGGTCGCGGACGGCACGCTGCGCTCGGATCTCTATTACCGTCTGAACATCCTCACGCTGCCGCTCGTGCCGCTGCGCGATCGCGGCCAGGACGTGCTGCTGCTCGCCGAGCACTTCGGCCGGCAGGTGGCGCGGCGCTACCAGCTCCCGGCGTTCGCGCTCGCCGAGGATGCGAAGCGCGCACTGCTCGCCTATGCCTGGCCCGGCAACGTGCGCGAGCTGCGCCACGTCATCGAGCGCGCCCTGCTCTTGTCGGGCGACGGCCGGATCACGGCCGCGAGCCTGCTGCTGCAGGGTCCGGCGCCCGCGGCGGGCGTGCCGGCCGGCATCGACCTCACGACGTTGACGCTCGACGCCGCCGAGAAGCTCGTCATCGAGAGCGCGCTCGCACGCTGCGGCAACAATGTCTCCGAAGCCGCCCGCCAGCTCGGCATCACGCGCATGACGATGCGCTACCGCATGAAGCAGCACGGCCTGTGAGGCCACCCGTATACTAAGGTCCCACCCGATCCAACGAGAGACACGCATGAGCACCGACACCCAGACCGAACTCGAAGCCGCGGCGTTCCGCCGCCTGCGCGATCACCTCCGCGAACGCCCCGAGGTGCAGAACATCGAGCTGATGTCGCTCGCCGGCTTCTGCCGCAACTGCCTCGCCCGCTGGTATCGCGAAGAGGCTGCCGCGCGCGGCATCACGATCGACGACCCGGCGGCGCGCGAGCTGATCTACGGCATGCCTTACGAGCAGTGGAAAGCGCAGCACCAGCGCGAGGCGACGACCGAGCAGCAGGCCGCCTTCCAGGCCCGGCATCCGGAGCAGTGATCCGGGCCCGCGTGTCGCGCCGGCTGCGCAACGCGGGCCTGCTGCTCGCGCTCGGCACGGCCCTTGCCGCCGCGCATGCGGAGGGCGACGGCGCGGCGAAGGGCGGCATGCCGCAGCCGCGTGTCGAGATGCGCGACGGGCGCGCCGAGCTCAGCCTGCCGGCGGAATTGCAGACGCGGATCGGGCTCGAGGTCCAAGCGGCCACCGCTACGCAATATCGCCCCGAAGAGCTCGCGTTCGCCGAGGTGCTGGATGCGACCGATCTGCTGCGCGCCCGCGACGACTACCGCCAGCGGCGGCTCGAGCTCGACGCCGCGGGCGCGGCGCTCGCGGCCGAGGAAACGCAGATCGCACGCCTCGAATCCATGCACAAGCAGGGCGCGCTCGTGGCGCCTGGCGAGCTGCACCAGGCGCGGCAGAACGCGCTCCAGCTCCGGGCGCGGCAGCGCCAGGCCGCGAACGACCTCGACGGTATGCTCGGTCGCGTGCGCTATGCCTGGAATGCGGCACTCGCCGAGCATCTGGAAGATCCGCACGACACCCTGCTCGACGATGTCGCCGCCGGCCGGCAGAGCCTGCTCGCGATCGGACTCGGCAGCGATCGCGCCTTGCCGGAGGGCGTCGGCGAAGTCTCGATAGCCGCGCGTGCCGAGCGTGCGACGGCGACGTCGACGCCGCTGCTCGGGCCGACGCCGCGCGCCGCGCGCTGGCTCGGACCGACGTTCCTCGCCGCGAGTACCGCGCCCGAGCTGCGCGTCGGCAGTCAGCCCGCGGCCTGGATCGCGAGCGCGGCGGCGCCGCTCGCGGGCGTCGAGATCGCGGGCACGGCAGCGGTCTGGCACGGCGGCCGGCAATGGGCCTACGTGCGTCGTGGCGCGGACACGTTCGAGCGCCGGGCGATCGCGCCGCGGTCGTCGGGGCCCGGGCGCCTTTTCCTCGAACAGGGCATCGCGGCGGGCGAGGAAGTCGTCGTGCAGGGCGCTGCGACGCTGCTCGCGGAGGAATTCCGCTGGGCGATCCCCGAGGAGAACGCCGACTGATGTCCGCTCGCGCCTGAGCCGCGCCGCATGCTGGCAGGCATCGTCGAGTCCTCCATCCGTTTCCGCGGCGTCGTCGCGCTGCTCGCGCTCGCGCTGACCGCCTACGGTGTGCTGCGCGCCTCGCGCGCGGGCCTCGACATCTTCCCCGAATTCTCGCCGAAAGCGGTCATCGTGCAGACCGAGGCGGCCGGCATGGCGCCGGAGCAGATCGAACAGCTCGTGACGCGGCCGATCGAGGCCGCGCTCACGGGCCTCATCGGGCTCGATCATCTGCGCTCGGAATCGATCGAGGGGCTCTCCGTCGTGACCGCGGAGTTCCGCGACGACACGGACATCCTGCGCAACCGCCAGCTCGTCGCCGAACGGCTCGCAGACGTGCGTCGCGAGCTGCCCGGGAACGCCGGCATCCCGATGGCCGTGCCGCTCGCCTCGTCCTCGGCGACGGTGCGCACGATAGGGCTCAGCTCCGGGCGCGCCGATCTCATGACGCTCCGCGATCTCGTCGACACGAGCCTCGTGCCGGCGCTGCTCGCGGTGCCGGGCGTGGCGGACGTGAATGTGTTCGGCGGCGGGGTGCGGACGCTGCGCATCGCGATCGACCCCCAGGCCCTGCGCCGCGCCGATCTGTCCGTCGCCGAGCTCGTCGACGCCGTGCTGGGCGCGGCGAATCCGGGTGCGGCACTCGGTTTCGTCGAGAACTCGAATCAGCGCCTGTCGATCGCGCTGAGCGGCACGCCGCAGACCGCGGATGCGCTCGCCGCGATCGTGCTGAAGCAGGGGCCCGCGGGCCGCTTGCGCCTGGGCGATCTCGCGACCGTGCGCATGGCGGCGGAGCCCGCGATCGGCGGCGCGCAGATCATGGGCAAGGCCGGCATCGTGATGATGGTGATCGGCCAGTACGGCGCGAACACGCTCACGGTGTCGAACGCCCTGAAAGACGTGCTCGACGGTTTCGAGCGGCGGCTCTCGCGCGAACGGATCACGCTCTATCCCGCGCTCTTCGTGCCGGCGAACTACATCGAGGCCTCGCTGCACAACATCGCCGAGCATCTGACGATCGGCGGCGGTTTCGTGCTGCTCGTGCTCGCCCTGTTCCTGTTCGACGTGCGCGCGGCCTTCGTCTCCGCGGTCGCGATCCCGCTCTCGCTGCTCGGCGCGCTGCTCGTGCTGCTCGAGGCCGGCATGAACGTCAACATCATGGTGCTGGGCGGTCTGGCGATCGCGCTCGGCGAGGTCGTCGACGACGCGATCATCGACACCGAGAACATCTATCGCCGGCTGCGCGAGAACCGCCAGTCGGCCGCCCCGCGCCCGGCCGCGGAAGTCGTGCTGCGCGCCTCGCTCGAGGTGCGCGGCTCCGTCGTCTACGCGAGCTTCATCGTCGCGCTCGTGTTCGTGCCGCTGCTCACGATCCCCGGCGTCGCGGGCCGGCTCTTCGCGCCGTTGGGGATGACGTACATCCTCGCCATCGCGGCCTCGCTCGGCGTCGCGCTCACCGTGACGCCGGCGCTCTGTTGCCTCCTGCTCGCGCACGCCGGACTGCGCGCCGACGACCCGCCGCTCACGCGCTGGGTGAAGCCGGGCTACCGCATCGTGCTCGGACTCGTCGCCCGGCGGCCGTGGCCGACGCTCGTCGCGACGCTCGCGGTCTGCGCCGCGACGCTCGCGCTCCTGCCCCGGCAGGCCGAGCAGTTCCTGCCGCCGCTGCGTGAAGGCCATTACATTGTCCACACCACGGGGCTGCCCGGGACTTCGCTGACCGAGACGCTGCGCCTGGGCAGTCGCCTGACGGAGGAGATCGCGCGCCTCCCGGGCGTCACGACCGTCTCGCAGTGGGCGGGCCGCGCCGCGCGCGGCGCGGATACCTACGGCACGCACTACAGCGAATACGAAGTGAACCTCGAACCGATGTCGGGGCGCGAGCAGCAGCGCGTCGCGGACGACATCTGCGCACTCGCCGCCGGCTTCCCCGGCATGACGCTCGAGGTCAATACGTTTCTCACCGAACGTGTCGACGAGACGATCTCCGGCTATACCGCGCCCGTCGTCGTGAACGTCTATGGCCAGGATCTCGTCGCGCTCGACGAGAAGGCGCGCCAGATTGCCGCGATCATGCGAAGTGTGCCGGGTGCCGCGGGCGTGCAGGTCCGTTCCAGCGCCGACGTGCCGCTCGCCCAGGTCGAGCTCGATCCCGAACGGCTCGCGATCCACGGCGTGAAGCCGCAGGAGGTGACCGCGACGCTCGCGACCGCCTACGACGGAGCGGAGGCCGGCAAGGTGTTCGTCAACAACCGCCTCGCCCGTGTCGTCGTGATGCTCGACGATGCCGCGCGGCAGGATGCCGGAGCCATGCTCGATTTGCCGGTGCGCACGGGCGACGGCCGGCTCGTGCCGCTCGCGGCGGTCGCGGACGTCGAGCAGATCGGCGGACGCTACAACGTGCTGCACCGTGCGGGACAGCGGCTGCAGGCCGTGACCGGCACCGTGACGGGCGGCGATCTGCGGCGCTTCGTGAAGGAGCTCGCGCGGCGCATCGAGGCGGAAGTCGACGTCCCGGGCGACATGCGCCTCGAGTACACGGGCGCGAGCGTCGAGCAGGCGCGGGCGCGCGAGGATCTGATCGTGCACGCGGCGCTCGCCGGCATCGGCGTGCTCGCGCTCGTCTCACTCGCCGTCGGCAGTGCACGCCACGTGCTCCTGATCCTCGTGAACCTGCCGTTCTCGCTCGCCGGCGGCGTGCTCGCGGTCGTCGCGACCGGCGCGACGCTGTCGATAGGGTCCGTCGTCGGCTTCGTCACGCTGTTCGGGATCACGGTGCGCAACAGCATCATGCTCGTCTCGCACTACCGTCATCTCGTGGTCGAGGCGGGTCTCCCCTGGAATCTCGAGACGGCATTGCGGGGCGCCGAGGAGCGCCTGCCGTCGATCGCCATGACGGCGCTCGTCACGGCGCTCGCGATGCTGCCGATCGCGACGAACAGCGACAACGCCGGCCGCGAGATCATGGGGCCGATGGCGACGATCATCATCGGCGGGCTCGTGTCCTCGGCGATCCTCAACCTGCTCGTGATGCCGTCGATCATGCTGCGTTTCGGGAGGTTCGGCGCGCCGCGGGCGGATTGAACGACGGAAGCAATCCTACGTATGAGGTCCGATTAGCGTCAGCGTAATCGGACGCTGGACATGTCTCGACGCCACGCCCGCGTCGGCGCCGAACGTCCGATTACGCCTGCGGCTACGGACCTATTTCGTGCCGAGGCTCCACACGCCGTCCCAGGGCTCGGGCGGCGGCACGGCGTCGTAGCGGCGCGCGCGGCGCTGGAAGATGAGGCTCGGGCGGTCCCGCGGATCGACGGCGAGCGCGCGCTCGAAATGCGCGATCGCCGCGCCGAACGAGCGCCCGCGATAGCTCGCGAGGCCCCGCGCGAAGTGACCGAGCAGCTCGGCCCGGCCGGACGGCAGCTCGCGATCGGCGAAGCCGAGCACCTCGTAGACCGCGACCGGATTCGCCTTGCCCTTCACGCGCAGCAGATCGAGCTCGCGCAGCACGTAGCGTTCCTTCAGGAGCGCGACGGTGAGCCCGCTCGTCAGGATGCGCGTGCCGAACACCTTGTTCGCGCCTTCGAGGCGCGAGGCGAGATTCACGCCGTCGCCGATCACGGTGTAGTCCATGCGCCGTGACGAACCGACGTTGCCGGCGACGACCTGGTCGGAATTGATGCCGATGCGCATCGCGAGCGGTGGCGTGCCGGCGGCGGTGCGGCGGCGGTTGAAGAGCGCGAGCGCTTCCTGCATACGGATCGCCGCGGCGATCGCGTTGTCCGCGTCCTGCGCCCCCGGGAACGGCGTCCCGAATACCGCCATCAAGCCGTCGCCGATGAACTTGTCGAGGATGCCGCCGTGCGCGAACAGCACTTCGACCATCTCGCCGAAGTGCGTGTTCAGCAGCGCGAGCGTCTCCTGGGCCCCGATGCGCTCCGCAATCGTCGTGAAATCCGCGATGTCGGTGAAGAGCACGGTCGCGAGCTGGAAGCGCCCGCCGATGACGGCCTCGCCCTGCGCGAGCACCTGCTCGGCGACTTCCCGCGTCATGTAACGCGCCATCGCCGCGCGCACGCGCTTCTCCTTCGTGATGTCTTCCATCACCAGCGTGTAACCGATGACGCGGCTCTCGGGGTCGCGCAGCGGCGAGACGATGAGATTGACCGAGGTGCCGTTGCCGTCGGCGCCGCGCAGGAGACCGTCCATGGTCACGTCCGACGTGCCGCTCGCGGCCACGCGCTTCACCGCGCGCCGGACCCAGGCCCGGCCGTTGCCGAAGACGTCCTCGACGGAGGCGCCGAGCAGGCGACCCGGCTCGCGGCCGATGAGCGTCGCTGCCGCGTCGTTGACCTTGACGACGTTCAGCGCGAGATCGAGCGTCAGCACGCCGTTCGTCAGGCTCCTGAGCACGTTGTCGTTGTAATTGCGCTCCTGGAGCACTTCCTGGAACAGGCGCGCGTTCTCGAGCGCAATCGCACTCTGCGCCGCGAGGAGCTCCAGCCGGCGCTGATCGCGCAGCGAGAATACGCCGTGACGGTGGTTCAGCACCTGCATGATGCCGGTCGCGAGGCCGAGCTTGTTGATCACCGGCACGCAGAGGATGGAACGCGTCCTGAAGCCGGTGCGCCTGTCGATTTCCGGGTTGAAGCGCGGATCGCCGTACGCGTCCTGGATGTTGATCGGCGTGCGGCGCGTGAAGGCCTCGCCCGCGATGCCGGTGTCGGCCGGGATGCGGAGCTCCTTCGCGCCGACGCCTTCCGCGATCCTGGACCACAGCTCGTTGCGCACGGGATCGTGCAGGAACAGCGTGCTGCGTTCCGCATCGAGGAGCTCGGTCGCGATCGACATGATCTTGCGGAGCAGGGTGTCGATGTCGAGCTCGGAGGACAGCGCCTGCGTGACCTCCATGAGCTGCGATTCCTCGCGCGTCGAAACGCGTGCGCGCTCGAAGAGGTGGGCGTTCTCGATCGCCGTGGACATGTGCGCCGTGAAGGCCTGCAGCAGCACTGCATCCGCCGGCGTGAAGGGGCCGCTGCGCTTGTTCAGGACCTCGGTGACGCCGATCGTCTCGCCGCGCCAGGAGCGGACCGGGACGCACAGGATGCTCTGTGTGCGGAAGCCGGTCTCGAGATCGATCGCCTGATTGAAGCGGGTGTCGGCGTAAGGATCGGCGATGATCTCGGGCTCGCCGGTCAGGAATACGGCGCCGGCGATGCCGCTGCGTGCACTGAAGCGGATTTCGCGCACGAGCCGGCCCTGTGCGACGCGCGAGAACAGCTCGTCGCTGTCGGCGTCGTAGAGGAAGAGTGTGCTGCGCTCGGCGTCGAAGGCGTCGGTGATGAGCGCGACGATGCGCGTCAACATCAACTCCAGCGACAGCGGCTCGCGCGACTTCTGCGCCGCCTCGGTCAGGGCGCCGAGGCGGCGGGCGAGCGCGTGGGCATCGAGCGGCGGCGTGCCCGGGCCCGCGGTGCCCAGTGCGGACAGCGCTTCGCTCAACGCGCTATCCGTGTAGCGGCGGCCGAATTGTGCGAGGTGTTCGGAGCTCATGGTGGCGGCGTCGGACTCGCGCTCGGGGTGGACGGGATGGAAGGGGAGGAGTGCGCACCTGCCCCGCGGCGTCCGGTCCGCGTGCGTTATACTGCCCGCCGCCGCGCGGCCAGACGCGCGACGGGGCCCGCATTTTCCATCGTTCACGATGCGGACACAGTTCTCCACAAAGCCATCGACCGGGCTCAGACGATGAATCTCCGCCTGCGGCTGACGCTGCTCCTGACCTCGATTTTCGTCATCACGCTCGGGGTCGGCGCGGGCTACGTGATGAAGAACGCCCGTGCCGCGGTCACGGACGAGCTCCTGTCCTCGCTCGATCTCGCCTCGAGTCTCATCGGCCTGATGGTTGCGCAGGAAGCGAGCGAGACCTCGGCGCCGGACCCGGTGCGGCTCGCGCGCCAGCTCACCGGCCTCGGTCATCCGCGGCATCTGCACATCGAGCTCTCGAGCTCGCCCGAGGCCCTGGTGCTCGCCCTGCCCGCGGCGGGCGGCAATCGCGCCCGCGCGCCCGACTGGTTCATCCGCACGATTGAGCCGGACAGGCTGGACCTCCTGCGCAGCGTGCGCGTGCCGAACAGCGGCCTGCACGTGATCGTGCGCGCCGATCCGGCAGCCGAGATCTCGGAGGTGTGGAGCGAGACGCGGCTCATGCTCGGCGTGCTCGTCGCGTTCGGCGTCGTGGCCGTCGCGCTCGTGTCGCTCGTCGTCGGCCGCGCGTTGCGGCCGCTGTATGCCGTGGCCGCAGCACTCGAGCGCGTCGAGCGCGGCGAGTACGCCTCGCGTGTCGCCGGCAGCGGCTCCTCGGAAGTCGACGCGATCGCGGAGCGCTTCAACCACATGGCGAGCGTGCTCGAACGATCGCATCGCGAAATGACGGCGCTCGCGACGCGTTCGCTCGCGATCCAGGAAGAGGAGAGGCGCAATCTCGCCCACGAGCTGCACGACGAGATGGGCCAGTCGATCAGTGCGATCAAGGCGCTCGCAGTGTCCATCGGCCAGCGTGCGCCGGCCGCCGACGGCACGCTCGCGACGAGCGCGGCGACGATCGCGAACGTCTGTACCGATGTCTACGATCGGGTGAGGCATATGATGATGCGGCTGCGTCCGATCATCCTCGACGAGCTCGGCCTCGTCACGGCGCTGCAGAACATGATCGACGACTGGAACGGCCACCACGAGGAGACGTTCTGCCGTTTCGACGTGACGGGCCGTGTTCCGTCGCTGTCGCCGGAGACGAGCATCAACCTCTTCCGCATCGTGCAGGAGGCGCTGACGAACATCGCGCGGCATGCACGCGCAACCGAAGCGGCGATCGTGCTCGCCGTCGAGCCGCTGGCGGGCGGGCGCGCGAAGCTCCGGCTCCGAATCTCCGACAACGGCGTCGGCTTCGACGTCGACAGGATCGCCCGCGGCCTCGGCCTCGTCGGCATCGCCGAGCGCGCGCGGGCAATCGGCGGGACGCTCTCCCTTGCCTCGCGCGCGGGCGCGGGCACACAATTCGAGCTCGATCTGATTCTCGAACCGGAGTCCCCCGCATGAGCACTGTCAGCGGCCGCATCAAGGTCCTGCTCGTCGACGACCACGCCGTCGTCCGCGCGGGCTATCGCACGCTGCTCGAGGGCAATGCGGCGATCGAGGTCGTGGCCGAGGCGGAGAGCGGCGAGTCGGCCGTCAAGCAGTTCATCGATCGCGCGCCCGATCTCGTGGTCATGGATCTGAGCCTGCCGGGCATCGGCGGGCTGGAGGCGATCCGGCGCATCGTCGCGCGTCGGCCCGACGCGCGCATCCTCGTGTTCAGCATGCACGAGGACACGGTTTTCGTGGAGCAGGCGCTGCAAGCCGGCGCACGCGGTTACATCGGCAAGTCGAGCGCGCCGAACGTGCTCGTCGAGGCGGTGAAGCAGATCGCCGCGGGCAGCGTCTATCTCGATCCCGACATCGCGCAGCGGCTCGCGTTCCAGAAGACGCGCGGCGCGAGCTCGCCGTTCTCCGGACTCTCGACGCGCGAATTCGAGATCTTCTGCCTGCTCGCCGAAGGGCTGACCGTCGCCGACATCGCGAAGCGCCTGTCCCTCTCGGGCAAGACCGTCGCGAACTACGCCACGCAGATCAAGGGCAAGCTGGAGGTCGCTTCGAACGCGGAAATGGCGCGGCTCGCCATCCGCCACGGCTTCATCAAGGCCTGAGCGCGGGCCGCGCGCGCCCGTCGACGGCAACCGGGCCGGGAATTTGTCCCGGCTCATACAGATAAAATCCCGCAGTTCGATCGCCTGCCTCCTGTCCCCGAGGCGGAGCCGCCCGGCTACCATGCCTGCTCGGGCCGCGAGGGGTGCGGCCCACACGATGCCGAAGGGGACTGCAGGACATGAGATCGGAGACTCGCATCGCGCCTGGTTTGCTGCTGCTCGCGGCGCTGCCCGGGCTCGCCACCGCCGCACCGGAAGCCGACGAGAGCATCGAAGTCGTCGCCACGACGCCCGCGCACGGCGTCGGATTACCGAAAGACAAGCTGCCGTTCAAGGTCGAGACGGTGAATGCGCGGACTTTGCAGGGCGCGCAGACGACGGACGTCGGCGACTTCCTGAATCGCACCGTCGGCAGCGTGAGCGTCAACGCGGGGCTCGCGAATCCGCTGCAGACGGATCTGCAGTTCCGGGGCTTCACGGCCTCGCCCGTGCTCGGCCTGCCGCAGGGGCTCGCGATCTTCCAGAACGGCGTGCGCATCAACCAGCCGTTCAGCGACACGATCGACTGGGACCTCATCCCGCAATCCGCGATCGCGAGCATGAACCTCATCGCCGGCGCGAATCCGATCTTCGGCCTGAACACGCTGGGCGGTGCGATCTCGATGGAGATGAAGAACGGCTTCACACACCCGGGGCACAGCGTCGAGGTGACCGGCGGTTCTTTCGGACGCGTCACGACGACGCTCGAATCGGGCGGCAACGACGGACGGTTCGGCTATTACGCGAACGTGAGCTTTCTCGACGAGGACGGCTGGCGCGATGCATCGCCCTCGCGCGCGGTGAATTTCTACTCGAGCCTGGGTTGGCACACGGAGAGCGCGACACTCGATCTCGACATCGCACATGCGGACACGGATCTTCTGGGCAACGGCCCCGTGCCCGCGCAGTTGCTCGCGCAGGACAGGGCCGCGATCTTCACGACGCCCGATCAGAGCCTGAACGAGATGACGTCGGTCGAGCTCGAGGGCACGCGCTGGTTCGGCGAGACGGTGCAGCTTTCCGGCAATCTCTACTGGCGGGAGATCGACACGGATTATCTGAACGGCAACGACACGGCCTACGACGAATGCTCGGGAACGGGGCCGGCCGTGCCGGGCTTTCCGCCATCCGGCGGGCTCGCGGATTACCGCTGCCGCGAGGCGGGCACGGCCGGGGAGGAACCGCTCGTCGACCGCGCCGGCAATTTCGTCGGCGCCGACGTCGATGCGATCAACAACCGGGATCAGCGCCGGCAGCGTGCTTATGGCCTCGCGGGGCAGAGCACGTTCGGCGGCAAGCTGTTCGGGCACGATAATCAGTTCATCCTCGGCGTCGCCTACGGCAAGGGCGATGCGGAGTTCAATTCGCAGGAGGAGCTCGCACGGCTCACGGCGAAGCGCAGCACCTTCGGTCTGGGCAGCTACGTCCTCGATGGCGACCACGGCATGAAGTCGCGCGCGACGAACACGGGCGTCTATCTCACGGATACCTTCGACGTCACGCAGGCGCTCGCGCTCACCGTGTCCGGACGCTACAACCACACCGACATCGTGCTCCGCGACACGCTCGGCAATGCCGCGGCCTTGAACGGCGAGAGCACCTACGAGCGTTTCAACCCGGCGGTCGGTGCGACGTTCAAGCTCACGCCCGCGGTGAGCGTGTTCGGGAGTTACAGCGAATCCTCGCGCGCGCCGACGCCGGTCGAGCTCGCCTGCGCGAGCCCCGACGCGCCGTGCACGCTGCCGAACGCCTTCCTCGCAGACCCGCCCCTGAAGCAGGTCGTCGCGGAGAGCCTGGAAGGGGGCTTCCGCGGGACCTTGCCGGGGCACACGAGCTGGAGCCTGAGCGCGTTCCGCACCATCAGCGCCGATGACATCGTCTTCCAGTCGAGCGGCGGCTCGACCGGCGCCCAGGGCTTCTTCGCGAACGTCGGCGACACGAGCCGGATCGGCATGGAGCTGGAGTTCGACGGCGACTGGCGCGGACTGCACTGGTTTGCGGACTACAGCTTCGTGCAGGCCGAGTTCGACGATTCGTTCACCGAGAACAGCGCCAACCATCCGCTCGCCGACGCGAACGGCCAGCTCCTCGTGCCGCGCGGTGCGAGCATCCCCGGCATTCCCGAACACGCCGTGAAGATCGGCGGCGACTACGGCTTCGCCTCGGGGCTGACGCTGGGCGCAGACCTCGCCGCGAGCGCTGGACAGTATCTGCGCGGCGACGAGGCGAATCTGCTCGGGCGCACCGCGCCGTATGCGATCGTGAACGTGCGCGGCGAATATCACGTGAACGAGCACGTCACGCTGCTCGCGCGGGTGGAGAATCTCTTCGATACGGACTACGAGACGTTCGGGGCGCTCGGTGACGCGACGCAGGTGCTCGGCGCCGGCTTCGACGATGCGCGCTTCCTTTCCCCCGGCGCGCCGATCGGCGGCTGGGTCGGCGTGCGGCTGGGCTTCTGATCACGGGCCCGGGCGCGCATTTGCCGCGCCCGGGCGCTTTCGTTCAATCGTCGATCGCCACGCCCCAGGGCGCATCGCCCACGGGGATCTGCGCGATCGCCTTGTTCTCCTTCGTATCGATCACCGAGACCTGGTTGCTCGCGCCGTCCGTCGAATAAATGCGCGAACCGTCGCGGTTCATGGCGAGACCCCACACGCGTTTGCCGACCGGGATCTCATGCAGGACCGCGAGCGACTTCTCGTCGATGACGAAGACCCGGTTCGCGCGGCCGCCGGCGACGTAGAGCTTCGTGCCGTCGCGGCTGATCAGGATGTCCTTCGGCTTCGCCTTGTCGTCGGCGAGCGGCACGTGGCCGATGATCTTGCCGGTCGACGCCTCGATCTTCTTGACCTCCGCACCGATCTCCGAGGTCGCGTAGACGATGCTGCCGTCGCGGTTGAACGTCGCCGCGCGCGGGCGGGCGCCGACGAGCACGTTGGCCGTGATCTTGTATTCGGGGATCGCCAGGATGTGGATGAGATTGGAGGATTCGCTCGTGACGATGGCGCGCTTGCCGTCGGGTGAAATCGCCACGCCCTCCGGCTCGTTGCCGACTTTCACTTCCTGGATGAGCTTGCCCGTCGCGGGATCGTAGATCGACGCCATCGCGTCGTTCTCGTTCGAGATGTAGATGTTGCCGTTCGGATGCACCGCGAAAGTCTCCGGATCCTCGCCACAATGGAATTTGCGGAGCACCTTCAGACTCTGCGGATCGAGCACTGCGATCGAATTCTCGTTGCTCACCGCGACGTAGATCGCGCTGCCGTCGGGCGCCCGGCCGATGCCGCGCGGACGCTTGCCGATGTCGACGGTGGCGGTGACCTTGTTCGTCGCGAGATCGATCACCGAGACGTTGTCGGAATTCTCGTTCGTGACGAACAGGCGGTTCGTGGGGGCGGCCGCGCAATTCGCGGCGACACACAGGAGCAGGGCCGGGGCAAAGAATTTCACGGCGGTTCCTTTCATGAAGTGGTGGGATTTCACGGGACGCATTGTGATTCACCGAGACTCGCGAGATCGTCGACGTCGGCCACGCCGCGCACCGGCGCCTCGCCGACGATTTTCTCACCCGCAACGAGGAGAATCGGCTGACTCAACTGGCCGTTCGGGCGGAAGCTCATCGTCGAACCTTTCTGGCCGTCGAACGCGAGCTTCGTACGCAGCGCTTCGACGAGCATCGCGGGCGCGGCGTTCCGGGTCTGCGCAATCAGATCGGTGACGAGCTTGACGCCCGCCCAACCGCTCCAGGCCGTGTCGTCCATGGGGTGTTCGAACCGTTTCTCGAAGCGGAGGTTCAACTGCGAGGCCGCGTACTTCTCGAACTTCGGATGCCAGGCGCGGGCCGCGACCTGCGCGTCCGGATGCTGCTTGCGCCATTGCGCGACGGCATCGTTCAGCATGCTCGTGCTGGGGATGACATGAAAAAGATTCGGCGCGCATCTCGCGCGCAAGGCATCGTCTTGCGCCGCGAGATTGAGCACGGGGACGTTCGGGTGTCGCTTCGCCAATTCGCGCGCGACGTCGTCCTGGCCGGTCGTGAGTATCGCCGCCACGCCGTCCGCGGGCACGGCGTCCGGCGTGGGCACGATGGAGAGCTCGAACTGCTGCCCCAGGAATTCGCCCTGCTGCTTCGCCTCGGCGATGCCCTGTGCCGCACCCTCGACGGACGGCGTGCCGGATTTACCGACCACCACGAGCTTCGCGCCGAGCGCCGGGGCAGTGTCGGCGGCGCAGTCGAGCGAAAGAAGTAGCGCGAGGGCTGCAACGCCGAAGGCACGGGCGAGAGGCATGCGGGGAGCGGGTGGATTCCGAACGGCGAACAAGGCTGTCATCGAGATTTACCCCGGGAAGTCTGTGGTGGAATCGTGAGCCCGTCATGCTAACGCGATACCCGATCCGCGTCGCAACGGACTTTGTCCGCCCGGCACCGGGCATTGTTCCCGAGCGCGCAGGCTGCGAAGACAGTAATTCGTCGTGCGCGGCGATCGGCGAGGGAGACTCGGAACCTAGCGGTTGCCATACGCTCGCGGATGGTCTGGTGCAGTGCGGTAAGTCGCTGTTCGTAAACATTCGCCGGCAGTCGTGACTTTGGTGCAGCAGCACATTATGCTGTTGCATCTATGACACACCGTGCGCGCAAACGGCCGTAATCTGTGGCTTTTTTGTTGTAGAAAGTCTTGCGTTCTACGCAACAATCAACTATTGTTCGCTCAAGAACGGTACATGTCGAACAGTGGCTTTTCTGTTTGTTCCCACTTCGGAGTGGTCCCGGCTAGGAAGCTAGGGGGATGGCCGGGACGGCAGAAAATGGAAAAGAGCGATTGAATCCTTGAGTAGGAGGAAGTGATGGCTAACAAATTCAAGAAGACGAAGCTGGCGGCGGCCCTGGGCCTGGTCGGTCTTGGTCTCAGCTCCGCGGCGAACGCCGTCGTGGTGGTCGGTGGTGACAACGGGTGGGAAGTCAGTTTCGACGGTAACGTCAATGCCTTCTACGTGAACGGCAACTTCGAGAACGGCTGGAACCCGCTGGGTCTCGTTGCGCCGAATCCCGCTGGCGGCGGCTTCGTGAGCAAGGTCGATCGTGACGCCTCGCGCGTGACCTCGGGCTTCCTGCCGGCGTTCTTCAGCTTCAACGTGAAGAGCCCGACCGTCGACGGCATGTACGCGACGGCGCGTTTCAGCTTCGCGCCGACGATCAACAACTCGGCGACGAAGAACCAGCTCTACGCTCCGGGCGGTCTCAGCGCCGGTGCGACGAACAACGGCATCCAGGGCGCCAGCATCGATACTCGTGAAGTGCTCGTGAACATCAATGCGCCCCTCGGTACGCTGAGCTTCGGCCGCACGCTGTCGATCTACGGCCGCAACGCGATCCTGAAGGACATGACGCTGTTCGGCGTCGGTATCGCGAACGTGAACAGCGGGACGGTGACGGCGGGCCGCATCGGCCGCGGCTACACCTATCCGAACTTCAACGCGCGCATTTCCTACAAGACGCCGGTCATGGCGGGCTTCCAGGCTGAAGTCGGGCTCTACGACCCGAGCGTCGAGCAGCTCAACAACCAGGCCGCGTCGCTCCTCGATCAGGTCGACACTCCGCGCTTCGAAGGCGAGCTGAGCTTCACCCAGCCGTTCAGCGGCGGCAGCTTCCAGTTCTGGTTCGACGGCCTGTGGCAGAGCATCCAGTCGACCGCGGTCGCGACCAACGACGTCAGCGTCGGCGGCTGGGGCCTCGGTACCGACGTCAAGTTCATGGGCTTCGACTTCACCGGTTACTACTACGGTGGCCAGGGTCTGGGTCGTTCCCTGCAGTTCGTCGGCGGTACGGCGTGCAACGCGGTCGCCGTCGGGACGCGCGGCATCGGCTCGATCTGCGACGAAGCCGAAGACAACGGCTACTACGTCCAGGGCACCTACACGTTCAACGGCGTGACGAAGATCGGCGCGAGCTACGGCGAGTCGAACGAAGATCACATGAGCGCGAACGTCGCGACCGGCATGGTTCTTCCGAACCAGGACGTGTCGCTCAGCATGTGGACGGTCGGCGTCTATCACGACGTGAACTCGTGGCTGAAGCTCATCGCGGAATACAGCAGCGCGCGTAACGCGTTCGATCGTCCGCTCGGTGCGACCACCGGCAGCGGCACGACGGGCTCCGATACGTTCAGCATCGGCAGCTTCTTCATCTGGTAAGCGACGGGGCCATCCCGCCGGGAAAGAGGCGCATCCCCGGATGCGCCTTTTTTTTTGGTTTTCCTCCGAACTGCGGGACTGTCCCCCGGTACACCGCGGTGCGTATTTCCGCCATGTCGCCCTCGCGCAGGCGAGGGCCCGGTCGTTCGGCCTCGGCGCCGGGTTCGAACCGTGGGCCCAGCGCAGAGCGCGGTGCGGAACGGATCTCTCGAAAGTCGAGGTTCGCTGCGCGTGCCGTGGGTCACCGACTGGGCCCTCGCCTGCGCGAGGGCGACGAAGATCAGCCGAGGCGGAATGCGTCGAATGACCCGCAGTCCGGAGAAAAACCATTTCTTCTTGGTTCGTCTCCGAACTGCGGGACTGTTCCTCGGTACACCGCGGCGCGTATTTCCCACGTGTCGCCCTCGCGCAGGCGAGGGCCCAGTCGTTCAGCCATGGCGCTGAGGTCGAACCGCTGGCCCAGCGCAGAAGACGAGCGCGGTGCGGAACGG
>JACQWY010000028.1:0-8956 GCA_016209015.1 Gammaproteobacteria bacterium
GACGACGGAGGTCGATACGAGCAGGGCTTCCATGAATTCTCCGCGGCCGGATTCGAGGCGGCTGGCCCCTGGTCAGCGGCCCCGGTCGGCATCCGGTGCAAGCACCCGGCGTGCGGATCCTGCGCTGCGCCTGTGCCGATACCCGCCTGGTCCGGAACGAGCGGACGCCCGTCGCAGCTGGCGAGGAGGACGTCTAAAACCGTCGTTTTCTGATTGGCTCCCCGGGACGGGCTCGAACCGCCGACCCAGTGATTAACAGGCCGAATTTATGCACTCCGGCATCCTCCGAAATCCTCCGAAATATTGAAACACAGCAGTAGGTTAGGTGACCTTCGGCGCGTACAATGGTCCGAGCTTATCCGCGACAATCCGGGTGACAGTTGCCACCGAACCTGCCACGGAATTCGGGGGATTTCGACCTAATGACACGTTCCAGAAAGAAGGTCACGAGTACCTATCTCGAGACGCTGCAGCCCGGCACGCACAACGGGGAGATCGTTGTCGATCCCGGCCTACGCAGTCAAGGCGCGCTGATCCTCAGGGTCACGGATACGGCGCGCGCCTTCTACTATCGCTACTTCATCGAGGGGCGCCGCCGGTTCGAGCTTGTCGGGTACTTCGATCCCGAAGGATCGAAGCACTGGCGCGCTGACGGACTGTGTTACAAGGGCAGCGCGCTGACGCTCGCCGCTGCCCGAGATGGGTTTCGCGAGCTGATGCATCTGAGCGCCGCCGTCGGCGATCTGAAGGCGCATTACGAAGCCGAGCGTCGCAGCGAAGAAGAGGCACGGCGTGCGGCGAAGGCGGAGGCGAAGGTCGGAACCTTCGGTGAGCTCCTGGCGGCCTACGTCGCGTCGCTGAAGGCCGCGGGAAAGACGAGCGCGCGCGAAGTGGAGCGGGCGTTCGCCCGCGCGGTGGAGGCGCCGTTTCCGCACCTGGTCGCTCAGCGTGCCGACCTCATTGCCCCGGAAGACATCCGTGACATCCTGAGCAAACTCGTGGATCGCGGCGTCACGCGCGGCGTGAATGCCACCCGGAGCTATCTGTGTGCGGCATTCCAGTACGCGCCTCGGGCGGATCTCGACCCTCGCAAATTCGTGAAGGACGGGAAGAAGTTCGGCCTGCGGAGCAACCCCGTGATCCTTGTGCCAAGAATCGCCGAGTTCGAGCGAGTGGGAGAGCGTGTTCTCTCTGCCGCCGAGATGCGCGCCTACGTCGGTCTCATTTCGGATCCCGCGATCGTTAAGAACCCGATCACGCGCGCCGCGCTGCGAATGCACGTCTACACCGGTGGCCAGCGGGCGATCCAACTGATGGCAGCGAAATGGTCGGACTACGACACCGAGAGCGAGCCCGCGAAGAAGGTCGTGCGCCTCATCGATCGAAAGGGCCGCGGGCAGCCGCGACATCACTTTGTTCCGCTGCTCGAGGAAGCCGTAACGATCATCGAAGAGATGAAGCCGATCACTAGCGGATTCAACTGGCCCTTCGCAACCACTGAGGACGCGCCGATCTGGCACGAGACGCTCGCAAAGGAGGTCGAAGCCATCCGCGACATGAAGCGCGACGACGAGCCGATCTTCAAGTCGTCGTTCTCGCTGCGGGATATCCGTCGGACCGTCGAAACGACGTTGGCCGAGCTCGGGATCAGCAGAGAGCACCGCGCGCAGCTGCTCTCGCACGGTCGTGGCGATCCGATCGCGAAGGCTTACGACAAATATTCCTACCTGAAGGAGAAGCGGTTCGCGCTAGAGACGTGGCGCGCGTTCCTGCATCCGCTGGAGTCGCCAGAAAGTAACGTCGTGCCGATCAGATCGGAGGTCGGCGAAGCGTCGTGAAATTCCGCGCCTAGCCCGACGGGGCGAAAAGCCGGTCACCTCACCGGCCTGGCGCGGTTCCGTTTGAGGGTCGCATTGAGGAATGCGCGATGGTTGGGAAAATCCAATTGCCTCCGCGTGACGAGCTCGTACGGTGGGATCCGACGCGCCTCGCAGAAGAGCTCTCGATCCAGACGAACCCAGCTTCGATAACGGCGTGGGAGTTAAAGCTGCGCCGGATCTGCGACGAGGAACTCCCACGTTTGAATGGATACGGGCGCCCTCGGGAACCTGAACTGCAAGCACACTGGAAGAAGGAGCCCGAGGAACGCAAGCTCGTCACGCAAACCGAGATGAACAATCTTCTGGGGCGCTACATTCGGGCTGACGCACTCGGAAAGTGGCTCGCTACTCTCGGATACGAAGTGGCCTACGAGGTTCCGGCAGCGGCCCCGCCCGGTCAGCAACGTAGCCTCTCGCGACTCGCAGCAGCGGAAGGATACAAAATTCCGGCAGAGTGGGCCGCGGCCTACGCCGAGACTGAAACGCTCCGTAAGGGAAAGAAAGTCGATCGTTATATCGAGCTTCTTCTATCGGAGATAGACAAACGCGGATACGACCGCAGTTGCCTTCCTGACGACTGCTTCAGAGAGGTCCAGACGGCGCTGCAGAAGAGCTTCGGTGTGACGCCGTCGGCTACTAAGCGCGCGTGGACCGCTGCGAGTAAAGACGGCCGGATCACCCACAACAGGAAGCTCGGCGGAGGTAAGCGCGCCGGCCGAGAATAGGTGATCCGCGAAAATCGCACACCTGCACACCATGGATTGAACACCCCCACACCGATCTAGGCTCTCCCCGAACCTCTGCGGACCCTGACGGGCAACTGCGGCGCATATCGACAGTTCTGTAGGAGAGCATTTATGAAATTCGTTCGGTTTACGGCTGGGCTCGAGCAGCTCGGTCGCAAAGAAAGCTCCGGCTGGGAAGACATTCACGCCGGGCTCATCACAAGGCCCTGCCGCCTCGGCCCGAAGGCCAACGGCTTCCCCGACTATGAGATCAACACGATGCTGAAGGCGCGTCTCGCCAGCCTGCCCGACGTGAAATTGCGCGAGCTCGTCATCGAGTTGCACCTGCTGCGCGAGTCCAACCTCAGCATGCCGGAGATCGTCACCGCGGCGAAGCGGCTGCAGGAGGAATGGATCCCCGCGAACGCGTCGAAGAAAGCAGCGTAGGGCGTTCAAATGGAAAAGCCCGCTTCACGCGGGCTTTTCGCTTCGGGGACGAGGACGTCGATTGACCAGACCGACGATCCTCATTCTCGCGGCGAACTGCCTGCAGTTCAAGATCCCTCTCCCGCCACCCCGCGGCCATCGGCGGTAGGTCCTTCGTCCGATTCCATGTGCACGACGGAGACGCGGCAGCATCGCGTTGCTCGCCTGAGAAAGTGGACGTACAAAATACGCACGGATGCCTACGTGAAGAACGTGTGCCACGTCATCGTTCAATACGTCGACGACAATGGATGGGCGCCCGTCTCGATATCGCGCTTCGCATTGGAAGGCGGCATGTCCGAGAACACAGCTCGGGATGCGCTCGATAAATTGGAAGCAGCCGGTGAACTCTCCAGGAAACAGAGCAAAGGCGGCCGACCGAGCCGGTATTACTTGCTGGGAAACACTCCGCACGGTGAATGGTTGAACCCTTCATACAAAGAAGGGTTGCGCGAGTCGCGGCGCTCCGGAAAAGGCAAAGCAACCCTTCACCACGTGAACCCCAACCCTTCACCTGGTGAACCCCAACCCTTCACGGGGCGCACCCCCAAGATTGGTTTCTGGTCTTCTGGTAGTAAGAAAGAAGACACCAAGGAAGAATTCAACGAAGTCGATCCTCGCCCGTTGAACTTGGATTCGGAAGCAGGCGCGGCCGGTGAGCGATTATCCCCGAAGTGCAGCCTCGGTGCGGTGGCATGAACTGGCTGGACTCGCTTCAGTTCGAGATGTCGGCGCATGGTCTCGCCCCCCGTGATGGAATTATCGCGAATGGCGCGATCCAGCGGTTCCACGTGGCCGGCGACAAGCCCGGTAGTCTGAATGGCTGGTACGTGGTGCACGGCGACAGCCGACCGACCGCGATTTTCGGTAGCTGGAAAACCGGCGAGCGCCATGTGTGGCACGCCGAACTCCCGCGGAGCGACCTGGATCGCCGCGAGCAGCGCGACAGGATCGCTCGAGAACGGCAGCGCCGCGAAGCTGACCGGGAAGCCGCGCAGCGCGACGCGGCCCGTCGCGCTGCGGACGTCTGGAACACGGCGCGAGAGCCGCACCGTGCGCACCGCTATCTCCGCGGCAAAGCGATCAGTGCGCACGGCATCCGACAGCTCGGCGCCGCGCTGATCGTCCCACTTTGCGACGCCGACGGGCAGATCTGGAATCTCCAGTTCATCGACGGCGACGGGGCGAAGCGCTTTCTCCGCGGCGGTCGCGTGAAGGGCCTGTTCTACGCTATCGGCGAGCGCACGCCGCGGATCTGGATCTGCGAAGGACTCGCCACCGGCGCGAGCCTGCACGATGACACCGGCGAGTGCGTGATCGTGACGTTTTCGGCGGGCAACCTCTTGCCGGCTGGGCTCGCGATGCAACGCGCATGGCGCCCGCCGTCGATCGCGATCGTGGGCGACGACGATCACCGGACAGAAGGCAACCCGGGCGCGACAGCCGCAGCCGCAGCCGCGAAGCAGCTCGGCGGCACGTGGTGTTTGCCGGAGTTTCCAGCGCAGCGTCCGGAGTGGGCGACGGATTTCAACGACGCGGCGCGACTCTGGCGCGCCGGCAGGGCCGCAGGATGAGCGCCCTGCGACCCTACCAGACCGACGCCGTCGCACGCCTCGAGAGCACGTGGAACGCTGGCGGTCGCGCGCCAATCCTCGTCGCACCGACCGGCAGCGGCAAGACAGTGATCGCCGTCGAGATCATCCGGCGGGAGATCGCCCGCGGCGGTCGCGTGCTCTTCCTCGCCCCGCGCCGCGAGCTCGTAGAGCAAGCGGCCGATGAGCTCGAGGCAGCCGGGATCCTCCATGGCGTGCTCATGGCCGGCGATCCGCGGCGCAACGACCTGGCCCGCATGATCGTCGCGAGCATCGACACACTGAGGGCGCGATCCGCGCGAATGGGGCAGAGTGCGGTTCTGCGTCCCGACCTCGTGATCGTCGATGAGTGCCACTTGTTCCCCACGAAGAAACGAACGGCGCTGATCTCCGAGTGGCCGCAGGCTCGCATCGTCGGACTGACCGCGACGCCGGCGCGCATGGATGGCCGCGCGCTCGGAGCGGTGTTCGACAGCATGATCGACGTCGCGACCGTTGCCGAGCTCACGGCGGCGGGATATCTCGTGCCGGCGCGCTATTTCACCCTGAGCGATCCCGATCTCGCGAAGGTCCGCACAACGGCGGGGGATTTCAACGTCGGCGACTTGGCCGGAGTGATGGATCGGCCCCAGCTCGTGGGCGACGTCGCGCAAACGTGGCTCGCACGAGCCGGGGAACGACGCACGGTGGTGTTCGCTGTGAATATCGGGCACAGCGTGAATCTCGCCGCGCAGTTTCGGGCGTGCGGCGTGAGTGCCGAACACGTCGATGCGAATACGCCAACTGCAGAGCGCGCGGCGATCTTCGGGCGCTTCCGGTCCGGAGCGACCCAGGTGCTCACAAACTGCAGCCTCGCATCGTACGGCTTCAGCCTGCCCGATCTGGATTGCGTGGTGATTGCGAGGCCCACGAAGTCGCTGCCGCTCTATTTGCAGATGGTTGGCCGCGGCCTGCGGCCGGCGGCCAACAAGCGCGATTGTTTCGTGCTAGACCACAGCGGAACGGTGCGCGAGCTCGGGTTCGCGGATGACCCGCGGGCGTGGAGTCTCGAAGGGCGTGCGCTCGCTGACGACGGCCCGGCGTCGAAGAAGCGAACTCGCCTCGAGGCATGCAATAGCTGCCGGCGCGTCTTCCGCGGCACGTCCTGCCCTTCGTGCGGGGTCCCCGGCCGCGCAGCCGTGATCGCTCAGAATCCGGCTCTCGGCGAGCTCGTCGAAATCGCACGAAAGATGAAGCCGGCAGAGAAAAATCGGCTGCGGCTATTCCTCCAGCTTCGCGGAGAGTGCCAGCGTCGCGGTATGCGTGAGGGAGCTGCCGCGCACACATATCGCGAGCTGTACGGCGTCTGGCCGCCGAAGCGATGGTCCGGCTTCCCAATGCTGAGCCCGTCTGATGAGGCGAAGGACATCATGCAGCAGCGCATCGCGCGCTACCGCCGTGAACGCGAGGCCCTCTCGTGACGAACGTCGTCGAGATTCTCGACCGGATCGAGCGCATCGCCGCTGGCGCGCCGACGGATGACGATCTGCACTGGATTGCTCTGTGTTGCAAAGGGCTGCTGAGAAATCCCGACAACGTGCGTCACATCGAACAATTTGTCGGGATTCAACGAGGGCGCGGGCAGAAGACAGTCGCGACATTGATACGCGAGCGGCGGCAGAGCGACGCGGTTCTGTCGTACTACTCGGCGATCGGTGAAATTGAGATGGTCGGGCAAGAAGCGGCGCTACAACGCGAGCTCGAGAAATACGCCGACGAAGCGGCCCGCGGACATAAGCCGAAGGACGCCAAAGAAAGAGCACTGGAGCAGCTGCTCATCGTCTACGACTGCAAACCGCCGAAGAGTGGCGCCACGTTTTCCAGAGCCAAGCGGCGCGCGATACAAATGGTCGACGTTCATTCGTTGCGTGAAACAGTAGAAACTTCGCCTCATGAGCTCTGAAGTCCATATTCGGGACGATCTTGCTGTCCTTGTCGGAACGAGGGTCGTAGCCCACATCGAGCCGGACGAAGCATTCACTTTGGCGGCTGCCCTGCTACGCGCTGGAACCCGCCGAATCGCCGCTGAGGCCGGCTGCGAGGAGCTTTTCATTGGGACCGCTGCCCCTGGCCCGCGCGGCGCCAAGGGTCCGGCGTCGGGCGCTCGCGGACCTCATGCCGAGAGCGCCCGCTTTTTGAAAAGGTGATGGTTATGAAATCGTGGCCGCATGCCTCGCTATTACGCCCACCCCGGCGCGCAACTACCGCACCCAGTCCGGCCCCGATCCCGCCGGCGCCGCAACCGAAACCCGCTGCGGGCATGGCGAGCGAATCATCGAAGGATGCCGCCGTGCATAACGAGCGCGTCAGGTGCGCCGCGGTTTTCGCGGCCGGCCTGAATGCAGGCCTCCCCGAACTCGGCCATGCACTCGCTGCGAGCGGCGCGACCGTCAGTGATGCGAAGGTGGCAATCGGCGTCACGGCGGGTGCCTTCCGGACGTCGAGCTCGAAACCACAGCGGTCTTCGCGTGACGTGGCGAATCGCATTTTGCGCGCCTATCGCAAGGCACAACCCACCTAAGCCTGGAGACACACGTGGAACTCAAGAATATGCGCGCTGGCATCGCAGCGGTGACCAAGAAGCTCGAACCGGCCCGGCGTCAGGAAGCGGAACTCGCCGAGGCCAAAAAGCGCCGCAGCGACGCTGCGGATGACATGGCCGTCGCCCGCCGCGAACTCGACGCCGCCGAGCAGGCCGAAAACGAGGGCGGCGCACTTTCACTTCGTGGTGAGGACATTGACCTCGAGGCACTGCACGCGGCCCGCCTCTCAGCTCAGCAGCGATTGGAACGGCTCGAGCAGCATCTGCGCTTTGCCGACCACGCCGTAGATTTGATCCAGACCGAGGTCGATACCGAAGCTGCAGCGATTCAGGAAATCATGCGCGAGCGCGCCCTGGTCACGATGTCGGAGCTCAGTGCACTGCTTGAACCGGCACTGGCGGCTCAGGGCGAAGCATGGGCGGCGCTGGGGCGTGCGAATGCGGAAGTTAAGGCCGTCCTCCGCGCCGCCGACAAATTGCACCTGCAGGGCGGCTTGCTGGGCCGGATGCTCGTTGGCGTCCCTGGGCTCGAATATGTCGAGCAGGCCCACGAGCGCGCGACGATCGAGGCGATCGAAGCTGCGATTCGATCGGCGGGCGCCGAGGTCGGCGAAGGTCAGGACATCATGTACCTCGTCGCGCAACACGCGTTCGTGTCCGGAATGCCGGAAGAATTCAGGCCTCGGCCCGCTGCAACGCCGGCGCCAGCGCCGACCAACGTAGAGCGGACTCGCCCTCGCGTAGTCATCGACGGAGTCGAACAAGGACCGGTCGATGGCACGGTCCGCGCGCGCCACGAGCCCACTTTCCGCGTGCAGCCGCCGGCCGTCCCTGACTTCTACGGATAGGCAATACAGCAATGAGTTCGGCTACCGCCACCGTGGTTCACCTTGCAGAACCGCTGCGCCAGGTGGCCGTGCAGCGCCTCGCCGCCATGCGAAGGGAGTTTGAGGATCTCTGCGCTGGCGGCGGCCTGCGTCCAAAGCAGACGCTGCACGAGGCCCTCGAACGCTGGGCCGAGGCATGGGCCACGTGGAGCCGCCATGTCGCGTGGAGCTTCGTCGTGAAGGCCGAAGTCTCTGAAGCGGACGGCGAAGTTCTCCGCGAGATGCTGATGGCCATCTGGACGAAAGCAACACGCGGTCTGTACGCCAAGGTCGCCGCATCGGAGCCCCCAGCGTGATCAACATCGAGGTACGTGGCCTGAAGGAGCTGCAGCGCGACCTCTCGCTGCTCGCCACGAAGCAGCTGCCGAAGATCATCGCCACCACGCTGAACGATATCGCTCAGCAGGTGGCAGACGCCGAGACGGCCTCTATGCCGACGTTCTTCGATCGGCCGACGCCGTTCATCCAGAAATCTATCCGCGTGGGACGTGCTACTCCGTATCGCCCGTGGGCGAAAGTCTTCGCGATGGACCGGGCGGCAGTCTATTTGGAACCGTTCGAGTTCGGCGGCAAGCATGCCAAGGGCACGAAGCCCAGCATCATCGCGCCGGTCGGCACGCCGCCGAACGCGTACGGCAACCTGCCGCGCGGCAGGGTGGCCAGCCTCAAGGGCAAGCGGAACGTCTTCGTGGGCGCCGTGAAGACGCGCAGCGGCAAGACGATCGTTGGCGTGTGGCAGCGGCCGAACGCACCGAGAGCTGGCCGCAAGGGCAGTAAGCGTGGCTCAGCGGCGCGTCCACGCGGC
>JACQWY010000028.1:8963-141541 GCA_016209015.1 Gammaproteobacteria bacterium
ACGCGGCCCGCTCAAGCTGCTCGTCGACTTCGCACCGAACGAAGAGGTTCGCCAGCACTGGGGATACTTCGACCGCGCGCGCCAGATTATCGACCGCTGCTGTCGCGACGCCTTCGAACGCGCGGTCGCGCAGGTGATGAAGGAGTGACGATGACGGCGCGGGTTCTCCAATGTCGGCGGGTCCTTCCTGGAGGGTTTCAGCCCGCGCGTCTGGCGCGAGCCCGCCATCCGGGAGTCGCGCATATTTCCAACACCGTTACATCTAGAAGTAACGATACATCCGCGGACGTAACGCATCGTGGGTGAGCTCGTCGACAAGCAGGCGTTGTGCGCGATGCTGAAATGGTCGCGGCCCCGCCTCGACCGGACGATCGAGCGTGACCACGGGTTTCCCGTCCAAACTCGGGGCGCTGGTCGGGGAGCGGCCTGGCAATTCGATCCTGATGCTGTCCTGCGTTACCTCGGGGCGGAGCCCATTCCAGAGAGGACAGCGACAGCGAAGCGGCGAAAGAGCGCGACGATAGCTCCAGGAGCGCCTGCGCATGTTCCGGTCGGACATCGAGGGGAGGCGACCGCGCGCCAGAAGCGTGATCTCCTGCAGGCCGCGATCTTGGCGGACAAGCTGAAGCTCCAGCGAGGCGACCTTCTCGTCGCCGAGGAAATTCAGCAAGCACTGCATGAGGAAATCGGCACCCTGAGCCGGTTCCTCACTTCTCTTCCCGATACCGTTATCCGCGCGCTGAACCTTCCACCGGAGCTGGCCGTGCCGATGGGGAATCTGATCGACGAAGAGCGACGACGGTTCGTAGGAAGTGTTCGCCGGCGCCTACTGGGCGCGACACCGGAATCTCTCCCCGATCTGGAAGTGGATGAGGCGACACGATGAAATTCACGCTCGAGCACGAGGTAACGATCGACGGCACGACGTTCCGGGAGATCCACGTACGTGCCGCAACGCGTAAAGAGGTCCGCCGTCATTTCAACCCGAAGGACCAGCTGTGGGGCCTTCGCATTCTGGCAGACGTCACACGGATCCCGGAGGCGACGCTCCTCGAGTTCAACGGCGACGATCTCGAACGTATGGCGACCCTCGTCGCGCAGCTCAGTAGCACTGGAGGCCGATGACGTGGCAAATCGACTGGAAATAATCATCTCCGCCGCTGACAAGGCGAGTGCGACGCTTCGGAAGATCCAACAATCGACAGAACGCTTCCTGAAGCCGCTGGAGCGCACGAAGCAGTCCTTCAAGACTTTCGGGCGCGCCCTGGGGGTAGACGAGCTCGGCAAATCGCTCGTCCACGCCGGCGACGCCGCGAGCGACGTTGGAGAGAAATTCCGACGGCTCGCGGAACCGATCGCGGCGCTGACCGGCATTGGCGGCTTTGCCGCGGCGGCCGAGGCGGTGAAAGGGTTCGCAGAGAGTTCGGAGCGCCTGACGAACGTCGCGGCTGCGATCGGCGCGCCGGTGGCGAAACTGCAAGCCCTCGAGGGCGCGGCCCGGCTTGCCGGCGTTGGGACGGAGGCCCTCGACGGCAGCCTCGCGAGTCTCGGCCGCACACTGCAGGACGCGAGCGCCGGCCGCAATGTCGAGGCCTTCTATCTGATGGATCGGATCGGCCTGCGACTCCATCGCACAAAGAGCGGCGCGGTCGATGCGGCGCGGGCGCTAAAGGACCTCTCGAAGTATCTGTCGAGCGCGAAGGTCGCCGGCAATCCGCAAGTGCAGGCCATGGTGGCGTCGCACTTCGGTGTCGAGCAGCTGATGCCGCTGCTGCGCCGGGGACCTGGTGCGATCGACGAGCTGATGGCGCAGGCGCAGCGGTCGAGCGGAATCAGCGGCGAGGCGATCGAGCGCGGCAATCGGTTCGCGGAGACGCTGCACGGTCTGACGGAGAGCGCCCTGGGGCTCCGGAGCGCGATCGGAGACAAGCTCATCCCAGCCGTCTCGCCGATGCTCGAGCAGCTCACGAAGTGGATCGACGCCAACAAGCAGTTGATTGCGACGCGCATGGGCGAGATGGCCTCGGGGCTCGCGGCGGCTCTGACGCAGGTGAACTGGGGGAAGATCGGCAAAGACATCGAGGGCATCGCCGGTGCCGCCGCGCGGGTGGCGACGGCGGTCGGCGGCTGGGGCAACGCGATGCTCGGCCTGTTCGCGATCATGAACGCCGGCACGCTGTGGAAGGTCGGCAAGGCCGTGTGGTTTGTCGGCGAAGCGTTCGGCGGCGTCGCTTTGCGCAGCGTGGCGCTCTTCGGGGCAACGCTCGCGAGCAGCGTCATCGGTGCGGCGCCGGCGGCCGTCGCGGCGCTCGCGACGATTCGAACAGCGGCGCTCGGGCTCGGCGCAAGCCTGTCCGCTTCTGGACTCATCGCCGCGACCGGTGGCGTCGCCGCGGCAGGGGCCATCGGACTCGGCCTGGGCGCGCTGGCGAATACGGGCATCAGCAAGGGGCTGACAAAGCTCACCGGTCGCGACGCAAGTCTGGGCACCTGGTTGTATGACCTCACGCACGGCGACGGCAGCGGCGCGCGCCCGGCGGCAGGCCCGATGAGCCCGACGCCGCTCGCCCGCGCCTCGACCAGCCAGGCGGCGAGCGGAAACGCGCTGCCCGCACCGGTTGCAGCAGCTCAAGCGATGCGCATCGAGCTCTACATCCCGAACGGCTCGCCGGATATGCGAGTCCGAACGAATGCGCCGGACAACGTGATCGTCGATCTCCACCTCGGTTACGCGATGCCGACGCCGTAGGCCCACCACAATGACGACCGCAACGATGACGCGCCCCGTGACTGATGAACTTGTTCTGGTGGCCGGCAGCCGCCGGATTTCCGGCTGGCATGCGGTGCAAGTCTCGCGCGGCATCGAGCGCATGCCGGGCGTCTTTCAGATCGAGGCGGCCGAACGCTACGCGAGCGATGTCCTGATCGTGAATCCCGGCGATCCGTGCCAGGTGCTCCTCGGGGACGATCTCGTCATCACTGGATATGTCGACCGCGTCGCGCCCGGGATCTCGGGTCGCGATCATCGGATCCGGATCGTCGGCCGCGGCAAGTGCGCTGATCTCGTGGACTGCTCGGCGGAGTGGCCTGGCATGCAGATCAACGGCCAGACGGCGGCCGGCATCGCGCAGCGCCTGGCCGCTGCCTACGGCATCAAGGTCTCCGGCGCCGCGGGCCTCGGCATCCCGCAAATGATCCTGCGCTACGGCGAGTCGGCGTGGGACGTGATCGAAGAGGTCTGCCGCTACTCGGCGCTGCTCGCCATCGAGGACGCCCGTGGCAATCTCATGCTGACGAATACCGGCAGCGGCCGTGCGGCGAGCGGGTTCGTGCAGGGCAAGAACGTCGAGCAGGCGGAGACCTGCTTCAGCATGGACAGGAGGTTTTCCGAATACTGGGGCGTGCTCATGTCCACGGATCTATTTACCGACGCCGGCACCGGCGATTTCGCGATCGCGAAGGTCACGGATGCAGGCTGCACGCGCCACCGCCGGAAGGCGATCGTCGCGGAGGCGGCCGGCGGCGGCATGGGGGTCGCGCAGCAACGCATCGTGTGGGAGCGGAACCGCCGCATCGCGCGGTCGTCGGCCGTCACCCTGACGTGCGATTCCTGGCGAGACGCCGCCGGCGCGCTCTGGGAGCCGAACACGATCGCGTCGGTGGATTTGCCGGCACTGAAGCTGCCTGCGGCGGAGTGGTTGATCGGCGACGTCACTTACGAGCGCGACGACCGCGGCAGCCGGGCCCAATTGACCCTGATGCCGGCGAACGCCTTCCTGCCGGAGCCGTACTTTCCGTTCCCCATCCTGCGCGGCGTGCCGCCGGGCCCGTGAGCAAGACGCTGCAGCGCACGTTCAAGCTGCGCGCCGCGATCGAGGCCGCGGCCCGGCATTGGTGGGAACAACAGCGGCCGGTTGGCTGGACGATCGAGCAGCACCTCGAGCATCCCCGCGTGAACACAACGTCGCCGTCCGAGAGCGCGCTTGCCATTGCCGTAGCTCGTGTCATACGGGTGGAGCACGAGACGTGAACAGCCCAGAGGCTCGGGCTGCCGCGGTTGCTCCTGCCGTCCCTACCGAGGCCCGCTGTCCAGCGTGCTCGTCGCCGTTCACGCCGCGGCGCGCCTGGCAGCGTTTCTGCTCGGCTCACTGCCGCAAGGAGACGCACCGTGCGGGCTCGAGGACGGCGATCCTGGCCGGGATGGTCGCCACGGCGGCCGCCCTCGGCTACGACCGCGCGGGCTTCCTGGCGGCGATCGGCGAGGCATGGGACACGCGCGTCGGCGGCGAGCGGTAGCGGGTCAGGGCGGGACGCGTCTGTAGACGTCTCACCCCGCCTCCACCGGCGTCTCACGGCGGCGGGGAACGGTCAGGCGCCGCCGGCGAGGGCCAGCTTCAAGGTCGCGCGGATGCTCTCGCCGTACACGGGGACTTCCCAGCGGCCGATGCGGACGTGCCCGGCCTCAACGCGGAGGCACTGCACGAGGGCCTGGGTGATCGACCGGAGCACCAGACTCCGATCGACGCCCGGCAGGACCTCGAGCTCGGCGACGGCCATGCCGGCGGCGGGAGTGCCCAGCGGATTGAAGACTGAGGTCACCCGCACGTCGGTGCCGGCAGGGGGATCGATGCTCAGGGCCATGAGCCCGGTGGCGTCGCGGCTCGCGATTTGAATCGTCACTTTTTCGGTCCTCTCGGCTCTCTTGCCGAGCTCGTGGCGCGCACTGGCACTGTAAACCCTATCGGGAGTATGCTGAAGGCGGCCCCGACCAGCGGTTGCAACGCCAGCCGGGACCTAACCACTTCTGCAACCTGTTGACGAGGTCGCATTCATGGCTCACGCCAGTTTATCCGATCCGACGCGCCACGCGTGCGACCTCCCATTGCCTCAAGGGGGGGCCAAACGATGGACACTTCGAACCTCAGCAAATTCGACGATCAGAGCTTCAAGATGCGGCTGGCACTGGGCCATCTGCACGCGATGCTCACTACCGTGGTCGGCGACGGCTTCGAGTCGTTCAGCCATTACTCGGTCGAGATCCAGAACGATTACCTCGACGCGTGCCGGTCTAAAGCGGCGGAGTGTGAAACGCTGCTCGACGGCTTAGACGGAATCGCGAGACCCGCGCTCTCCGCGGAAGGAGTCGCGGCATGAACACAGTACGGACCATCGAGCACAAGCGTGGCGGCCATCGTCGCGCCGGCAGCGAGTGCATCGCTGCGCGTGGCGTTGCGGCCGAGATCACCGCGTTCGCGCCGACATCCGTCAAGGCGGAGATCGAAGCGATCCAGATCGGCAATGCGGCAATCGAAGGACTAACGCTCGCCGGCATTCAGATTGATGAACTCCTCCGCGACCAGCCCGAAAGCGCCGTGGGCTCCTGCGTGGTGATGCAGGCGATCGTCGACAGCGTCGAGCGCGCGAAGGATGCTCTCCACGAGCAACTCGCGAAGATCGCGCGTGGCGACGATCGCGGCGACGAAGCGAGCGCCTCGGAAGGCGAAGACGCGGCAGCCGGCGGCGTCGATGAGGAGCCCAGCCGCTTGCGAAGCGAGGCCAGCGGGATCACGCCGCGCAGGCTCACGCAGCGGCTCAACTATCTCACGGGCGTCGCCGACATGGCGGCCGCAATCGTCCATGAAGGATCCGATCTCGGCGATGGAGCCCTCGGCGCGGTGCTAAACGGACTACGCGATCAGTTATCGGAAGCCCTCGGCTGGGCGTCCGCGCTGGAACACGGAGAGCCAGCATGAGCGCCGGCAGGAAACCAGCTTCGGCGAAAGCAGCGCCAGCGAAGCCTTCACGTCGCCGGGAGAAGGATCCCGACATTATCGAATACGAAGTTGCAACCAATGCGCTGGAAAAGGCGCCGCCGCTCTTCAGCGACGAACAAGTGATGGCCCTCGATCGAGTATTTCTCTGTGAAGGTACTAGCCGCCGGGTCGGTCTCGCTACCGGCACATTAAGCGGCCCCGATCTGCGAAAAGCACTCGAAACGGCAGACCCGCGGACGGCGTCGATGATGATCGCGTCCATTCGTCTATGGCAGGGAAGGTTCAAAGACATGCACGAGGTATTCGACGCTTTGCATGCACGAAGCCTGATCGCCACCTGCTATCGCAACGATTGCACGGACGTCCTAGGCGAAGCCGATCGCATGGTTCGGGAGGGATTTCCAGCCGAATAGGCTCGTCGTTTCACCTGCCGCCCGGGCTCCGGCTCGGGCAGCTGCCCAACTCGGGAATGGGCCGCATGTAGACGATGCGGCCGTGAGGTCAAGTCATGAAACACGATGAAAAATGGACGGCCTATCACGAGGCCGGGCACGCCGCCGCGGATCTGATCCTTGGGCACTATTCGATGGGCGTGTCCATCGTGGCCAAACCCGAAGACGGATCGCGGGGTCGTGCCGTCGCTGACGGCTTGGACGAATTCAGTACCGCCGGGGTCGCGAATATCGTCGTCGCACTGCTGGCGGGAGCCGAAGCGCAACGCCGCGTGATGAGGCCATGCAAGCGCAGCGCCGCGTGGATCCGGCGCGGCGGCGGAGACAACAGGCAGATCCAGCGCCACGAACGAATCCTTCGCGTTCGCGGCAGAGATCCAATTCCTGCGCTTCGTGAACGCACGCGAGCCTTGCTGTCCGAGCACTGGGATTTCGTCGAGATGATCGCCGAGGCGCTGCTCGAGCATCGGGTGCTTCACGGTGACGAGGTGAACCTCCTGCACGACATTTACCGCGGCGACGCCGAGGCGCGCGACTTGACGGTTATGCGGGTGCACGTGCAGGACACGCTCCGGAGCATGCCCGGTCGGCGCGATCCGCTCACGGTGGAGGTCGACGGCGGCCGTGTCATTGTCATGGGCAGCGTAAACGAGCGATTGCGGGCGCGGCTGCTCGAGGCAGAGCCCGGAACGAAGCTGCACGCCGCCGACCTCCGCGCGGACGTGGACGACGTCTGATCCGTGTTCGTCGGTTGCGAGGGAGACGAACCGGCCGAGGGCGCGGAGCTTGTCCATCCCGAGTGGGATGCGCCGGTCCTGAAGTTCGGCATCCGGCGGGACTCCGGGGCAACGCCGGTGCTGTGGGAACTTGACCTCGAGACTGGGCGAACAGCGCAGCGATGACCTTGTCCCAGGCAGCGGGCTACACGACTTATGCGCTGGGCTCAGAAAAACGCGCGCGATGCATTAGGATGAGCAGAGCAGGCGTTCAAGCGAGCCTCAGTAACCGTTGGGGGGGTAACTATGAGGTATGTAGGATTCGTCTTGTTCTTCGCGCTTTCGGCAACAGCGGAAGCCGCATATTACAAGAAATCTTCGGAGCTGTTTCGCGAGTGCGCTTCAGAGGCGTCCGCTGATGCTGTTTCGTGCGTCTCATATGTGATTGCTGTAAACGACCTAGCGGAAGTGATGGCACACGCTGACACTGGCTCTAAACCGGCCTGGTGCGTACCTTCGGCGGTGACGGGAGGCGAACTACGCACAGCGGTGCTGCGCTATTACGGGGCTTACCCCGCCCGCGCCAATGGCGTCGCGGCCGCCGTGGTTGCGGATGCTTTAGCAGCCGCATATCCGTGTGGGGAGGCGGGCTCTCAAACGCTTATTCACAAAATGCTACACCCAGAAGACGAGCGGCCCGTGAAGCCACCGACGAGCCCAGTTCCCGAAGTTCGGTAACAGGCACCACGCGCGGGCCAATCCCTCACCCGATGATGATCGAATACAGGTGGTTCGTGCCCCCTCAGAATCGCACCTAACCCCACACGCGCGGCGGCATACTCGTGCAGCAGCCATACCGAGCAGGTCCTCGGAAAAATGCGCAGGACGCATTAGGCGAGACCGGCAGGCCCGAGCTCGCACCAGTTGAAGCCGGCATAGAAAGTCCTTGGCGCGCCATGTTCGCTTTGACGCGGATGCAGCGGGTGCCTATCTTACCCGCATCTACTGGACTGGAATCTGGGAAGTGCTGGGGGAGCCATAAAGGTGGACAGAGACGTCGTTATCGATTGCCCTCAATGTGCCATTCGCGTTAATGCCAAAGTGCGGGGTAGCGTCCATGATCAGGACTCGGAGGTGAGCGTCGTACTAGCTGAGTGCCCTTCATGTCGCGGGCCGCTGGTCGGCCTGACGGAGGTATATCAGGACGGCTTTGACAACTGGGGATTTGCTCACGCCGAGCGCGTATGGCCCGCTCCTTCTGCCGTCGAGTTGAGCGCCACAATTCCAGAGGCTGCGCGGCGTGACATTAAGGACGCGCAGAAGTGCTTGGGGCACGGAATCTATTCTGCTGCCACAGTGTTATGCGGCCGAGCCCTCGAAAGACTCTCGAAGATGAAGGCGTCGAAGAGGTCGCTAGCGGAAGGCTTAGATGCGTTGAAGCAACAGGGCACGATCGACGAACGCCTCTTTCAATGGGCCACCGCGCTTCGGAAAGAGCGCAACCTCGGCGCGCATGCTGCAGATGAGGAAGTTACGAAGCAAAATGCTGAAGACGTCCTCGCCTTTACTATCGCGATCTTCGAGTACGTCTATACCCTGTCGGAAAAGTACGCGGAATTCATGGCAAGGAAATCTGGGGTGGTGACCGAAGCAAAAGACTAACCTGTCTTAGCGGCCGCAAGGTGTATCGCGCGCCCAGCCGCCGGCAAAGATTACAGCCACTGACGACAGCGATCTCTGGGCGGGACGTTCTCCAAATCAAATTGTGGCGTGTAGCTGCGTCGCGAATTCCGTCGTCAACGGAGATTCCGCGGCGTGCTACGATTTGAGAATCATGGCCACAAAATCATTAATCGAATGGACTGAACAGACGTGGAATCCGACCACGGGCTGTACGAAAATTTCGCCTGGCTGCAAGAATTGCTACGCGGAGGTCATGGCAAAGCGCCTGCAAGCCATGGGCGCGTCAGGGTACGACGTGGGGTTCGAGCTCGCGATGCATCCCGCGCGACTCAGCCAGCCGCTCCGGCGAAAAAAGCCGGCGGTTTATTTCGTAAATTCGATGAGCGATCTTTTCCACAAGGACGTTCCTGACGCATTCCTCGACCGTGTGCTCGATGTGATTCGAAGCACCCCGCAGCACACCTATCAGGTCCTCACGAAGCGCGCCGAGCGGCTTCCCGCATTCTTCGCTCACCGCGAGTGCCCGCCGAACGTCTGGCTGGGCGTCTCCGTAGAGAATCGGGCCCATGGGATCCCGCGTATCGGTCACCTGCGGGAAGTTGGCGCGCGCGTCCGTTTTCTTTCCATCGAACCGCTACTCGAAGATCTCGGCAAGCTGGACTTGCGAGGCATTCAGTGGGTGATTGTCGGAGGGGAATCTGGCCACAAGGCTCGGCCAATGCAGAAGGACTGGGTGCTAAACATCAAGCGGCAAGCCGAAGCGTCCGGGGTGCCGTTTTTCTTCAAGCAGTGGGGACGCTGGGGCTCGGACGGCGTCAGTCGCCACAAGAAGGTGAACGGCCGAATTCTCGATGGTCGCACGTGGGACATGATGCCCTGCAGTGCGTCCGCGACCCGTTAGAAGCCAAAGTCGCGCTGCGGCCCCACCTGCATAATGGCTTTCCAGAACTTCTGCGGGAGCCCATGTTTCGACGCCATCAGCAGCCAGTACAACGGCTGGTTCCTACTCCCGGTGATCAATCGCATTTCGGTCGATGCCCAAATTCCACTCCCGGCAACGAGGCCTCGCCAGTATTCGATGATGTTCCGGCGGAGTTCATGCTGAGGGACCTTGGCGGGAACGTGTTGCCGCCATCCAGGCGCGAATTTTTCAAACGCCGAGGACTCCGCGGCGAGATTCCTTTCCGAGTTTCGCTGAAGATCCATTGCGCTGAGATGAATCAGAATGTCCGGGCGGTGTAGCCTCGAGAGCGCCTGCAGAATTTCGAAATCGAGCTCGGCAAGGTTGTACGGATCCAGAAAAATCAGGTGGAGCCCGCGCGGATCGAGTTGCTGAAGCGCGGCATGCGTCGCTTCAACAGCAGGTCCGGCCAGTTCATATACGGGGGCGTTTAAGCGCCGAAGACGCTCAGCACATGCGACACGGCGAGGCTCGTCCACATCGGCGATTAACACCTTGGAGAAGGGGGCGTCGCCATCGACGCTCGTTTTCCAAGCAGTAGGGGCGCTACCGTCGATCCATTCGGCGGTGCCTTCGACTCGCGCGCGCCCCGAACCCGAAAAGAGATCTATGAATGTCGCGCCGGCCTTCTTAGGGCCGATGAACTTCTTTCGTGCCGGTCCTGAGATTTCTAAATAGAGGCGAAGGCATTCGTGCTTTTCCTTCGTCCAGACACCGACCTCGTCGCCCAATAGCCCGTCGTCCGCTTCGATGATTGTCACGAACCGTCCTTCTGCCGATGAGGGAATCGTCCCATGAGCCCGCTCGGATTCTACCCGTAGAAGCCCGAGACGGAACGAGGCTAACGGAAACGAGGCAACGAATATCAAGCGGCCCGCAAATGCCACCAGATCTGCCACGTATTACTGAGTTTCGAAACGGAAGGGAGTCGCAATATGCTATCCCTTTGTTTCATTGGCTCCCCGGGACGGGCTCGAACCGCCGACCCAGTGATTAACAGATAGTTTCTCATGTGAGAAAGATCATCATCTTAACCTATTTTTCCGAATATTTTCGGGGGTCGGTTTCAATAACTTAGGAACTGTATATTCGGAAAATTCGGAATCACTTTTCAGCCTCGGATCCTATCGTCGGTACCAGCGTCGGCTTGCGATCGTAGAGCGCGACCATGCGCTCAGTCGCGTGCCCGCTGAACTTCCGCTTATCACCCTCGAAGTCTGAGATCCCCTTCGCCTTCAAATCGTGGAAAGTCCAGTCCACCGCGGCACCCTTCGGAGCCAGGTCCTCGCGCAGCCGCGCCCATGCTGACTCGAAGCCGTTCCGCGTGTAGCCGTTGCCCTTCTTGTTGCAGACCACGCGCGTCGCGCCGGCCGGCGCTTCGGCGCGGCACATCTCGATCGCCCCCTTCAGCCGAGGCGACCACGCCTTGATCTGCCGCTTCGCGGTTTTCCCCTGACGAATGTAGACGCCTTCCTCGCGGAGCTCGAACGTCGTGAGCTTCAGCACGTCGGAGAGACGTGCCGCGCAGAGATACGCGATTTCCATCGCGGCCCGGATTGGTGTGCTCGCCGCGTTGAACACGGCCGCGTACTCGGCGTCCGTCACGTAGCGGTCGCGAGCGCGCTCCGAAAAGCGGTCGACACCTTCGCAGGGGTTGTGCTCGATATAGCCGCGCTGCAGGCCCCAGACACAGATCACGCTGAGCAGGGCAAGGTAGCGATTCGCCATCGTCGTGGTGCGCTTCCCGGTGCGTGCATTCAGCCGAGATCCGACCTTGTCGACGTACTGCCGGACGTGTGTCGTCTTCAGGGCGTTGCAGCGCATCTTGCCGAACACGGCGAGCAGCCCGACGCCGCCGGCGTCGCGCTGGCGCTCGTAGCTTTTGCGCGTCTCGAGGGCGAGGTCTTCGAAATTCGAGCTCGCGAAATAGGCCTTGATGAGATCGGCCATGGTGCCGCTCGTCGTGATCTCTGCGAGCACGCTCCGGTGCGCGGCCAGGACCTCGGCGCGACTCGCGGTGAGCGCAGCCAAGCGCACGGCGCCGCCTGTGCGCGGACGGAACTCGTAGGCAGACCGACCGCGGTAGACTCGCGGCGGCATCCATCTATCTTCGGGCGGACGATTTCGGCCCATCTTTCAACACCCCCGAAAAGTCGGGTTCGGTTGTGGCCCGAGACAGAGCGGACGCGGGGTGATTCAGCGAGAACCACGTGACCCGGACGGCGCCGTCGAGCCGGCGAATGAAAAAGATACCATGCCGGGCCAGGATCTCGGCCTGCTTGGCCGGCTGGACAGCGCCAGTCGCCTCGTGCAGTTCCACGTCGGTTAGGAACCTGTCCATGCCGAGGTCACCCATGACGACTCGCCAGGGCGGCGCACTTGCGGCAGCGCGGCCAGTTTCCGGCGCCGTAAAGCCAGCGCGCGGCGCCGCGACGACCACACAGCGAAACGGCATAGCTCGTGTTTTCGCGCCTGTAGTAATGCGCCTTTGCAATGTAATGGTCTGGGTCCACGTTCGTTGCCCAGCCGGCGCGGAAGTTCTCGAACTGACCTCCGCTGAAATAGGGAGGCCCCATGGCGGGCGCACAGCCCTCGGGCGCGATGCCGGGCTTCTCTCGTTGTGTCATGCTCTCTCCCTCGCCTCCGCAAAGTCCGGATTGGTCAGGAACTCGCGGAACGTCATGTCGGGGAAGGATTCGCGCAGGTCCAGGAACTTCGCGTAGCGCCGCGTGCCGAGCGGCTCGCGGATGCTCTTGCGGCTCGCCATCGCGAGGTTGTATCCACGTGGAGTCGTGCGGTACCAGTCGTAGCTGAACCCCGGGCCCGACTCGCGGTAGCGCTCGACTAGCCCCATGCGCTCGAGCTCGGCGAACTCCGGGTCACCGGGATTCACCGCAGCGTAATTGCGGTACGGAGCGGGCCGGCGCGCGTAGGGCGTGTTGATTCCGAGCATGTGGCGCAGCGTGTGCAACTGGTCTTCTGTTGCGATCGGGGGCATTGAGGTTGCTCCTCATCTGTTGCGGTCGGTCATTGGCTGCACTGCTTCTCGATGCATTCAAACCAGATAACGCCGCGCACGAATGCGCCGCCGTGCTCGTGGCAGTTCCGCCAGCTCACGCCGATCAACGAGACAAAAATGACCACGATGAGCGCAAGTACAAGCGCCCAGATGAGTTCGGCTTTCATCTCCCACCATCCTTCGGCGGCTCGGGGAGTGGCGGGGCAGAGTGCGCGACCTGTTGCGGCCAGAGGGCCAAGAACAGCAGGCACCCGAACTTACGCGAAGTCGTGATCGGCTTGCCGTCGCGGCTGCTCTCCCACAAGTCCCCCGCCACCTTCGGCTGCGCGTGCACGGTGCATGTGCCCCATGCGATTCTATCGATGCCGCGCATCCAGAATCCGCAATCCTCGCAGTGGCCATAGGGTTCAGCCTTCTCGGCGCGATAGGCGCGCGCGGACGCAAGTCGCGCGGCATTGCGTAGGTAGTTGAGTTCCTTGTCTGATCGCTTGCGACCGGCCGCATAGCCCTTACTATAGCCACGCCCGTAGTCGTCGGATGTCATTTCTCCCCCTCGCCCAGCTCGCGCAGGGCACTATCAATGCAATCCGGCCAATCGTCCCCGGTCGCCGTGAAATACTGGAACGCTCGCATCGCCACCTGTCGCGCATGGTCATCGCGGGAGGATTTGTATTCGTCCAGCAATCGCACAGCCGCCGAAAGCACATCGCGATGCAGGTAGTCGCATATTCCGTCACCATAATAGAGCCGAGTTTCATACGGTTGTTTGTTCCAAAAATCCTGCGCCTTTAGAAGTCCCTCCAGCCCGTGAGCGCCCTTGAAAACGCCGGTGTCGGTTAAAAGGTTTTCGACAGTCGTGCTCATACCCCCCCCTCGCCCAGTTCGCGCAGGGCACGATCAATGCGTGCGTTGATTTCGGTGCTCGATGTGTAAAAGTCGTGCCCGTCCATTGTGCCGGACAGATATAGCGCCTTCGCAACGCGCCCCACAGCAGCGCGGGAGTAGTAGGGCCCTTGGTCATACGTCGCGACGGGCTGTGCATACCATGTTCCGAACGTGGGCAGCGCGGAGTCCACGGGATAAATCACATCTGGCATGCTCATTCCTTCCTCCCTCGCGACTTCCAGCAGTCGCACCTGGGGCCAGGGAACACCGCAGCACAAGGCCCTTTTGAAGCGCACTTTTTACCGTGCGGCGCCTCGTCGATTAGTTTTCGGAGGGCGTCGCGCTCGCGCACAACTTGTTCGTAGTCGATGTACAGCACGAATGCGCCGCTCGCGCATTCCCAATCTTCTACGTCGTATCGCTTCACGGGAGCGCTCATTCCATTTCTCTCCTGGCTACGTCAAGGATTTCATCGACGGTCATCAGCTTGGCGTCTCCGGATATGCACATGGCTTCATTGCGCCATGTAATCTCCACCGCGCGGCGGGCGAATGCGATTGCGTCGGCTTTTGTTACGACCACTTCGAACGCATGGTCATCACAGCCAATGCGCCGTGCTCGAAATACTTTCATTTCCCGGCCTCCTCCAGTGCGGCGCCACGAATCGTCCCGAGTGCAATATGTGCGCATGTGCTGATAGCTTGATACTCTCCGTTTCGAATAGCCTGCGGGGTTTCTGGGTCCATGCTGCAATCACGTTTAAGCGCCTCTGCCATTCGGGCGCAGGTTAGGAGCGCTGCGCGCAGGGCATCGCATCTCTGTTCAAGCTCCACAACTCGCGCATGCAGTGCGAGAATGGCGGCTCGCGCATCACTGAATGCGTACATCATCGCAGCTTCACTTTGTCGAGCCATCGCTGCGGGCACGCAGTCGCGCCACTGTTCGATAGTGCGTTGTAATTTCATTTCACGGACTCCTCCAGTGCGGCGCTTAGTGTTTCCCACGCGTGTCGCACGTGGATATTGTTATGGCCGATCCATGTCCAACCTGTGCCAGCCCAGTAACGGCACTTCTCTAAGTCATGTTGCGCTTGATCAATCGCCGCGTGCAGGGCATCGCGTTCCTGTTCAAGCTCTGTGATGCGGGTGTCTTTCTCGCACTCTCGGCACGGCGTTCCCGGATCGCGCAGCTCGCCATGGCCGAGCGGGCAGATTGTTCTATGCAGGCTCATTTCGTTTCGCTCCCCGTTGCGCTCACGGCGCGGCTTCCGTCTCGAGGTCGCGGATCTGGAGCAACGTCTCGTAGCTCTCGTGCTCGAGCTTCAGCCTGAGCAAGATGTTGTCGAGCTCCGGTCCGCCGGTCTCGTGGAGATGCCCGAGCGTGATGCCGAGATAGAATGCGGTCTCTACGGACTCGCGGGATATGGGGGTGCTGCTCATCGTGTCACTCCTTCGATGGGGGCAAAGAGCTTCTGATACTCGTCCCAGCGGCGCGCTTTCTCGCGGATCCGTGCTTACTCGACCTTCGCGCTCACGCGGCACCGTCCAGGACCTTGCGCATCAGCGCGTAGGTCTTCGGAGCCTCCCGCCTCCGGCACCAGTCGTAGCCAACTTCGTCGAGAAATTGCGCTTCTATGCGGTCCCAGTGCTGGATAATCGCCGCCCACTCCTTAGAGAGCTTCGCGATGGTGTAGAAGTGCTGGCGAGCCTCGGGCACGGCAGCCACAAACTTGAGGCAACGGTTGAAGTCCGCGGGGTCATGCGGGTAATCGATGCGGCGAGCGCCGAGGGGGGTCCCTACGATCGCTAATGCCATCGTCAATGCCATCGTCTCGGACGATAGGCCGCGATCGCCGGTGGCGAGCCACGCCATGATCTTCGGTAGCAGTGTGGTGTTGTCCATCAACCCTCCTGCGCCCACTTCGCTTCGGATCTTGCGATGGCGAGGGCGGCGACGTCCTTTTCCTGGACCGCCCACATCGGATGCTGACTGTCGTTGTTAGCCCATACCGCGCGCGCGATGTCGGCAGCCGCGCGCGCGATGTCGTTGACCTGTTCTCGCGTGAAGGCGGCTTCCGGAGCGCTGTGGAGCACGCTCACGACGTCCGTGTGCATCGGAAATCCCGGATCGACGATTGCATTAGCGATGGCGGCATCGAGCAGGTCGTACGCCTGCCCGTAGAGCCGTCCTGACTCAGAGATATGGGCCAGGGCGAGAATCGCGTGACGCGATGCGGCGAGCAGGATGTCATGCTGGGCGCGGAGCCTCATCATCATGTAGATCCACTCGCGTGGCACTTCGACTGTGAAGTCTAGAGTCTTGTCGGTTTCCATCGGTCCTCCAAAAAGAGCCCGCCCGGAGTGCAGTATGCAGGGGCGGGCTAAGCCCTCAGTGATCGGCGAGCGCGCCGGCGACGTTCTTCGCGGGCTCGACGAAATCGATCGTGTTCGCGAGCTGGCGCAGCAACATCGCGATGCGCTCGCGCGGACCCCAGAACGTGATCGCCGTGCGGTCGTCGTCGTCGGGGCGGTCGTGCAGCGCGGCCGGAGATTTCAGGAAGAGTCGCGCACCGTGATAGGTGATGCCGGTCTCGGCGGTCTTCGTGATGTGCTGCACGCAGCGATCCATGGAACCCTCCGGCAGTTCTTCGGCGTAGACGTTGATTCTCATCGTGGTTTCCTCGTCGTGTTGTGGTGGTCAAATCGAGAGCAAGGTCCCGAGGTCGTGCTCCATCGGGACGCAGTGGTAATCGCGCACTAGCTGCATCGCCATGTACTGCCGGCCCGCGGCGTCGCACGTGTCCGCCGTGGGCCAGTGCAGGCCCGCGACCTGCGGCGTGAAATAGTTCTGTGCGGGCTCGCGCAGCATCAGCACGAGAACCCAGTGCGCCAGGTTCGCGCTCACTGCAGGAGCTCCACGTCCTCGTGCTCGAACACGCCTATCTCCGCGCCGCGGCGGTATTCGGGATTGCGGACCATGAAGACGATGTCCGGAGCCGCCGGGTCGTGGTAAATGCGCGAAATCGTCGCGACGCCGCCCGGGTATTCACCCATCGGCTGCGTGCGGATGCGCAGGCCCACGACGTCTCCATGACGCGCTAGCAGAAGATCTCTTGCTGTCATCACTTCATCCTCAAATGGCGGGCCCCGCCCGGTTCCAGGATCACACTCGCCCCTGCGCGTCGAACCATAAAACGCGCTACCGGACAGGGCCCATTGATCATTGCGGGAACTCCCGCACTCTCAAATCTTCTGGCCACTCGTCCGGATCTCCGCCTTTGCGGTCCTTGAGGAGTGGGCCGTGGATATACATGCCGCCGAGTTGCCAGCGCGAGCCGAGTTGCTTGACGAACACCGGCACGTTCGCGGCCTTGCATTGCTCCACGATCGATTGGACCCAATCGACGTTGCACACACGCGCGCCGGGTCCGCTCTCGCCACCGACGATGACCCAGTCGATTGTCGCGTGCTCATTGAAGAACCGATCCTCGTCTCCCCTCCGCAAGCAATTAATCAAGCCGGGCGTCGTGATCGTGATGTTGTATTCCGGCGGAAGCTGAACGCACGTGAAATTTATCGGCGCGAGCAGCGGCTCCGCACTAACAAAGCGCACGGCGGCGGGCGTCTGCAGCAGCAGCGGAATGCGCTCGTCGGCGGTCTCCTGATCCTCGCAGCTCACGCCGAGCCACAGATTCTTGAGCACCGCCGGGCGCTGCCCGTCATCGTCCAAGTACAGCGCCGACTCGGTTTCCGAGCGCGGATTGAACCTGAAGCGCAGCCGAGACAGGAAATCCCGCATGCGCTCCGGGCGCTTCGTCAGGACTTGAAAGGTGTGCTCGCCTTCGCCGTCGCCGAGTTTCCCAACGTTCGAGCCGCCGTCGTATGACGTGCGGCGAATGATGTCGAGCACTTCGAGGATGAACGTGTCCGGCACGTCTGCATGGAAGAGGTCTGACATGCTGTTGACGAACACCCGCCGCGGCCGGCGCCAGCGGAGAGGCTGGTCGAGGCGGTCGGGGTGCGTCCGCACGTCGGTGAACTTGCGTCCAGGGTAGGGGCGCGGGAACACGCGTTCGGCATAGCAGTTCTTGCAGCCGGCGCTGACCTTCGAGCAGCCCGTGACGGGGTTCCACGTTTCACCCGGGCGGCCATCATCACCGCGAGTCCACTCTATTTTCGTTGCCACGATCAGAACGCCTTGCCGCCGTGCTTGTATGATCGACGCTCGTTGTAGGCGGCCTTCGCAAGAACCGCCTCGCCGACGCGCAGCCCGCGCGCCTTCCCGAAATCCATGATGCGAATGATTACGTCCGCCATTTCCGCCTCGACGGCCGAAAACTCCGGGATATGGTCGTCCGGCGGATTCCCGTGGCGCAGCCCTTCGAGGGCCTCCGAGAGCTCCGAGTGCATGAGGGCGATGATCTCGCCGTCGTTGCGCGGCTTGTCCCACCAACCCTTTTCGATGGCCGTCGCGCGGACCTGCGCCGACATCGTTTCCCAAGCGTGTACGAACATGCTATTTCCCCCTCGTGTCTGACATCGCGCGCTCGTCGTTCACAGCGACGGCAATGTCGTAGGCCGCGTGCGCGGCGCAGTAGAGAAGCGCCGCCATCGCCGCGGCGATGAGAATCCTCTTCAACATTGGAAGCCTCCTTGGCTACGCCGCGTTGAGCACTTTCAGGATGCGGGTCGTGTTGAACGTCCGGCGCTCGCCGCGCAACAGGCAATGCCCGTGGAACATGATGTCCGGGCTATCGAGCTTCCCGGCCCAGCCGTAGGGGATGATGCTGCGCTCCGTCATGCCTCCCTTGGCGTCCTCGTAGGTGAACGCGAAGGGCGCGCCGGATTTGATGAGGTCCGGGAAATTCATCGAATCAGAACAGGTCCACGACGTGAATTCGTGCGTCGGGCACCAGGGTTCCGGAGCCGCCGTGGTGAGCTCGCGGGCGAGCATGAAGTACTGGCGGCACGCGTCCGCATCGTGCATCGCGCGGTGCGGCTTGCCGGGCGCTGAGATCTGGTAGTGATCGATGAGCGTCTCGAGCTTGTTGTCTCGCGTGGCCTTGATGCGCTTCGCCATCGCGCACGTGTCGATGATGAGATTCTCGGGGTAGCGCAGGCCGGCATATCCGAGAGCCCACGACGCGATTTGAATATCGAACGGCGCGTAGTGCGCGATCAGAATGGCCTGGGGGTCGATCCAGTCGAGGAACGCGTGCGCGACGGCCGTGAAGGTCTCGGCGGTGCGCACCATCTCGTCGGTGATGCCGTGGACCTGCGTGGTGTCCGAGGGGATCGGCATCTGGGGGTCGATGAGGCATTCGAAACCATTCGTGATGGCCCCGTCCTCGGTGAATTCGAGCATCGCGAGCTCGACGGGGCGCGAACCTGGCTCGGTGCCGGTGGTCTCGAAATCGAAAGCAACGTACTTCTGCATGACTGAACTCCTATGTGAGGGGTCCCCGGGGATGCTCGCTAGCCGGGGTGTGGGGGTAGCATCACGAGCGGGGGACCCCGGGGACTCTTTACCGGCGCGACGAGCGCGCGATTCGGTCGTTCTTGGCCTCGAAGCCCGGAAGCGCGAAGAATTGCTTCTGCGCCTTCGCGAGCTTGTTGACGGCCTTCATGTTCACGTTGAGGTAGGCGACGAACTCCGGGCGCTCTGCGATCTGCGCGGCAATCGCCTTGATGGTTGCGCCCTCGTCCATCTCGCCGCTCGGCGTGAGCAGCTTCGGCACGGCAACCCAGTTGGCGGCGAGCCCGAAGTCCGCGGCGGTCGTCACGACCGGAGCCGGCATCGTGGCGTTGCTCGTGGCGTGGGCCTCGAGTTCGATCTGCGTCGCCTTAAATTCCGCGCTCTCGACCTTCGCGGCTGCGGCTTCGGTGCGCTTTGCAGCTTCGGCGGCGGCAGCCTGCGCGGCCTGCTCGGCCTTGCGTGCTTCTTTCGCGTTGCCCTCATCGCGCAGGCGCTGGGCCTCGGCTTCCTTCTCGCGGCGCTCGCGCTCGGCCTCCGCGGCCTTCGCGCGCTCGTCGGCTGCCGCCTGATCAGCGCGCGCTCGCTCGGCCGCGGCCCGCCGCTCTGCCTCCTGGCGGATGCGGCGCTGCTCGGCTTCGTGCGCCGCCTGCTCCTTCTGGACGCGGTCTTCCTCGTACTCTGTCCACTGCTTGAGCACCCCCTTGTAGTGGGCTTCGGCTTCGAGGTTCGCATTGATCGCGGGGTCGAAGAGCGCGGCGGCCTGTTCGATGATGGCCTTCGCTGGCTGCACGAACCCAGTCTTGAGCTTCTTCAGCCGGTCGATCGTGGTCTTCGTGTCGACGAGCGCGTCGTTCGCGAACGAAACGAGCGGCCGGAAGTCTTCCGGGTCTTTCGGATCGAACTGGTAGACGCGAGCGAGCTCGAGCGCGGTCGTTTCGTTCTTGAGCGTCTTGGCCTGCTCGGCGGGAAGCACGAGCTCAACGCTGAATTTCGGGGTTTCGATGATGTCGTTCTCAATGGATTGCGGGGCGCCCATAGGCTTTCTCCTTCCAACGGTGGAGGCTCAGTGCAGCGAGCCATGCTTGGAAATCTTCGGGGTCTGGATAGGGCTCCAGCCGGTAGAGCCCATCGGCTCTGAGCTGGAGCGCGAAACGGTTCTTCGCGACGACGCGCTCGTCCGGGTGGCAATCCTGGTTGTGCGCGAATGTGTAGGCCGCGGTCTGGAGCCCGATGGCCGGCCCGGCAAAGAACGACCGCTTGATGTCGATCAGGGCCACGCCCTTCACCTTCTTGAGGCGCGGCGCCTCGCCGGTGATGTCGAGCGTGCCCGCGTAGCGCAGGCGATGGTGATAGACGAGGCGTTCCGAGTAGTGGACGACGAACCCCGTCTCTTCGATGAAGCGGAGCAGCGCGGCGTAGCGCGGACGCATCCAGTCAGGCAGCGCGTCGACGTCGAGGTCGCCCGTGAAGTGGAGCTCGGCCATCTTGTGGATCGCCGTGCCTTCCTGCTGGGCGTTCGTGAGCACGTCCGCCGGGATCTTGTCGTAGCTCGTGAGCGATTCGAGCACGCGCGTTACGTTCACGACGGGCTGTCCGTCCCAGTAGTACTGGTGCGGGCCGGGGTCGAAGGTCAGCACGGCGGCGTGGCCTCCTTCCGAATCATCATCAGGATCACAGTGCCGATGCGATCTCGCGCCTCGAAGCCGAGCCGCATGATTTTGTCGTGGAACCCGAACGCGTGGCCCATCGGCATCACGCGCTCGAGCTGCACCATCAGCGGAATGAACCCTGTTTCGTCCGTGGGCGTGACGAGCGTCGCCGCCAGGATGTACGCGTCGGTGAGCGGCGTCTTTTCGTTCCGCCGGCACCAGTCGAGGATCGCCTCAAGTTCCTCCGGGTCGCGGCGGAACTTGAACTTTCTGACCCGCTCGTACGCGCTCTTACTCATTGGCCGCGGCCCGCTCTTTGATCCAGGCCATGACCTCCTGCATCTGCCACTGCTGCAGGCCGTCGAGAGGTCCGAATTTAGCCTCGAGGTCGCGATCGTTCATGGCCGCGCGCTGCATGGTGGCGCGGATGACGCGGAGGTTCCCGTCGGAAATCGGTGCGGTGTTCCGCTCCGCGGCCGGCTTATCGTTGCTGTGCGAGGCGCCATTCGCGTGGCCGTTTCCGTTCGACTCCGAACGCGCTCGGGGCTGCTCGACCGTGCGGCCCTGCGTCGCGCGCTCGCCGCGGTCCTGGTTCTCGCGTGCGGCCTCGTAGGTGTTGCCGGCCATGAACTCGTCCGGCGTCTCGTCGTCCGGCGCGAATATATCGGAAGCGGCAGTCGCGCTCAGGATCGCGTCGAGGTAGGCCCGCTTCTTCGCGATCTTCAGGCACGTGTTGTAGTAGTCGGCCGGGTTGTCGTGCTCGATTTTCTGGAAGATGTACCAGCCCTGCTTCTGATCCACGTAGGCTTTGCGCGCCACGAACGTCGGGCCACCGAGCAGCGCGAGGTCGCGCGTGTCCCAATACGCCGACGGGACCTTTTCTTTTGTGTTCTCCCAGCGGAACCGATACTTGGACTCGAGCGTCGAGCACGAGCCCACGCCTTCGGCGATGAAGCGATCGGTGTGGCGCTGGGTGAGCAGGCAGCGGACGTCATACTCGCGATGCCCGGCTTTGAAATTCTCGACCTTGATGTCGAAGCGCGGCGCGAAGTTGAAGAGCATGCCGAGCTTCTGAGCGCCAGCCTGATAGAGCACCGGCTTGTCTCCGCAGCCCGGGATCGTGCCGTAGTGGACGCCGGCCTCTATCTCCTTTCCGTTTTCGTACTTGGGCCCGCGAAGCACGTTCTTCATCATGCTTACCACGAGCCGTATGGCTTGCAGAACTTCCGACACCGTCATCGTCATCGAGAACGTCGGCGCGGACAACGTCGTCAATTCGTTTTCTTCACTCATGGGTTAAACGCCCCGTTGCCGGGGCGTTCCTCGTCGTTGATGAACTCAGGCGCGGCTCTTGGTGGCCGCGTCTTCGATGTCGACTCCGTCCTTGACTGCCGCCGCGACTTCACGCGGGTTGATCGTCTCGACCGCCCAGCCGTGCCGCGCGAGATGCTGGTAGACCTGCGCGGGATTCTGGGCATCGACGATCCGGAGCTTCTGGTCCGGGTCGGGCTCGCCGTCCTTCATGGGCACGGCCTTGTACAAGCGCTTTTCTGCGGACTCACTCATCGGTGGTGGTTTTCCTCCAGGTAGAAAGTGAACGACTTGGGTTTGGCGTCCGGCACAGGCCGAAGCACGCTGGGAAGCACGACTCCGACGCCGAGCACGATGGCGATCGCCACGATGCTCCAGCCTCGGCCGTCGAGCGGTTCACGGCGCAGCCACGCGCGTTTGGCGGGTTGCGCGAAATCGGTGTTGAACGTCACGGTGTATCCACCGTGGATACGAGCACGGCGTCCTCACCGCGCTCCGTCGCCATGAAGTACTGCCAGCCATCACCCGAGGTCCCCGACGACTGCGCCATCAAGCCGAGCTCCACGAGCTCGTTGAGCGCCGACATCGCATCGGCGTCCGTCGGATCCGCGCAATACCAGTTGCGGAGCGGGCACTGTCCGGTGTCTAGGCCGAGCGTGTGTCGCAGGATGCGGCGCTGCTCGGACGTGATCTCGATCGCTTCAGTCGTTTCCATCGAGGCCCCCACGGCTGTTGATGGTTAAAACCCCCGACCCTCACGGGCCGGGGAATTGGGAGGTCAGAAGCAGGTGCTTCGAGATCAACAATAGCAAACGCTACGCGCTGAAGCAATAGCAAACGCTACCCTCACGGGCGAGCGAACGGAGAAGCCGGAATCGAAGAGATTCAGCGGGGCGTGTTGAGGTCGGTGTTATCTCTGGACGGGGGCAGTCCGGCGCGCTTACACCACGCGTCGAATTCGATGATGTAATCGCGAACGGCAACTGCATCGTTGCTGTTCACGATTTCAGATTGCTTCGCAGCGGGCAGGTATTTTAGGTAGGCATCGAATTGTGGGGATCTGATTTTGGAGCGCCAGCCAGGACTAACGCGATCGAGGTAGGATTCATTCGCGGCGTCCAAAGAACTTCTCGGAGACGCGGGCGGCGCGTCGGTAGTAGCGAGCGCCATTGACGGGGACTCAGGAAACTTATCGCGGCAGGTTCGAGCCACGAGAGCCGCGGTTCCCGCCGATGAACTGCTCGGCAAGTGCTTTAGGACGCAGTCCTCGTAGCTCCGCGGGATGAATGCGAAATACGCCGCGCACGCTGTAGCGATGAGCACGGCAACTAGAACGAGCATTCGCGGCATCGTGGGTCTCGCGCTCATCGTCCGATGTAGCGAACGGCGACGACGCATAAAGGGCACCGCACAGCGGCGCTATGTGAACACAGGCGTTTGGGTTAAGGAACGCCCCTTTTTCTGACGGGGCGTTCGCGCTGCATTTCTCCTTTCAGGGCTTTCCACATTCCCTTCCATTCACTCCGTCTTGCGTCGTCGAGCTGGGCCGCCATGTCCGCAAACTCGGAATATGAGTGACGTGCTTCGGATACTTCCCTAATTGAAATTGGTGAATTCTGGGCGCCGCTGCTGTCATCGTCGGCACTGCGATCCATCCATTCGCGCTCGAGACGCAACCGCTTTTCTATCTTTCGGGCCGTCTTCTCGGTAATGGGTCGAGTCCCGTTGAGCATCTGACTGATATGCCCTGGTGTCACGCCTAGCCGGTCGGCAAGCGCGCGTTGAGAGCCCTCTTTGGCTACCAACGCTTGCAGGTTCGCAACACGAATATCGTTCTTGGATTGGCCCATACGCGAACCGTAGCAAAAGCTACGTTGCGGCGCAGGTAGCGTTAGCTGTTGAACGAAAATGTAGCGTTTGCTATTCTTCGGCAATGACATTCCTTCGGTATTACTCCGCCCTTGATGCTGACGGCAAGAAGCAGTTGGCTGAGAAACTGGAAACCTCTATCGCCTATCTTTCTCAGCTCGCTCACGGCCATCGAAAGCCCGGGGCACGGATTCTGGCGCGCATCGAGAGCGCGACCGGAGGGCAAGTCACTCCGGCTGATATGCGGCCCGATCTCTTCGCCGCCCCGAAGCTCCGCGCACGAAAAGTCGGCTGAGCCATGGCGTCATCGTCTCCCCTGGCCGATGCAACCGCACGCAAGAACCTGACAGCCATCTTGCGGGCCATTGAGCACGTGAAGCTCGGGCCGGTCGCCGAGGCGGCGCGTGTCGACGAGAGCCAGGTCTCGCGTTGGAAATCGACGCTCTTCCCCCAAATGGCCGCGGCGCTCGCCGCCGCCGGCCTGAAAGTGGTCCCCATCGAACAGAAGCTCTATCGCGAAGACGAGGTCGAAGCGCTGCGCGTCCTCGCGACACGCCGCCTCGAGACCATCGACCACGCCTCGAAGCTCGAGGACGGCGAATGAGCACGCAGCTCGGGCTCTTTGATCGCCGCGCGCCGTATCAGCGCGATTCCGCGACATCGAAGGCGGCGGCCGAAGCCATCGAGCCGCGCGCCGGGACGAAACGCGCGATCGTGCTCGCGTTCATCCGCGGCCGCGGCGCGCTCGGTGCGACGAATGAAGAAATCTCGGCGGGCTGCGGACTCCAGATACAGACCGTGTGCCCGCGCGTCGTCGAGCTCCGCGAGTGCAAGCTCATCAAGGACGGCCTCACACGCCGTCCGACGCAGAGCGGCAACAACGCGGTCGTGTGGGTGATGGCATGAGTGATCTCATGGCATTGCCCGCGTTCGAGTTCGAAGAGACGAGCCTCACGATGTCGCCCGATGCGACGTTCGAGGACTGGTTCACGTGCGGCGAGACGCTGAAGCGCATGGACAAGGCCGTCCAGTTCTGGATCGGCGACTGGCTCATCCAGGGTGAGGTGATGTTCCCGGACCGCTACTCGCAGGCGCTCGAAGCGACAGGCGCCTCGTACACGTCGCTGCGCGCCTACGCGTGGGTGGCACGCGCCATCCCCCCAGATATGCGCTCAGACGCGCTCTCGTGGAGCGTGCATCGCGAGATCGCCGCGTTGCCCGAGCCCGTTCGCGAAACCACGATTGCCAAGGCCGTCGAGGAAGACTGGTCGGCGCGCCGCGCGCACGCCGAGGTCCGCGAGGCCACGCGCGATCCCGCGCCGAAGTCCGAAGAGCCCGCGGACGGCTGGAAGGAGCGCGACGACTTCGATAAGCCCAGCATCGATCCGATGTGGCTGCCCAAGGTCCGCGCACTCAGCGATCACGATCTCCTGGCCTTCATCCAAGAATTGCTCGACCACGGCTGGGAGCATGCCCGCCGTCGGTTGGGCGATGAATAGGACACGCACGTGACCTCAAACCTTCCCGCCCCACCCATTCCGGTAGACGTCTCTGTAGACGGCCTCGATGGGTTTCTTCTGAACGTACAGAAGCTCATGGCGTCAGAGCTGTTCGCGCTGAGCACCGGGGATGAGTTCAAGGCCGCAGTAGCGCTGTGGTGCCGCGCGTGGGTCCAGACGCCGCCCGGCTCGCTACCCGACGACGACCGCGTGCTGGCCGCGTTCAGCGGCGCCAGAGAGTCCTGGCCTGCGGTCCGCGATATGGCTCTCCGCGGCTTCGTGAAGTGCTCAGACGGCCGCCTGTACCACACCACGCTCTGCGAGGACGTGTTGCGCGCGGCCGAGAGCCGTGACCAGCATGCAGCCCGCGTCCAGAACAAGAACGAGCGTCAAGCCCGGTGGCGTGAACGCCTCAAAGTCGTCTCGGCTGCGCTGCGTGAGAAAGGCATCAAACCGCCTCGAGGGGCGTCACTGGAGACGCTGGAGGGACTACTCGAAGCGTCTACGCATGACATTGGTGTAGGCGTCTACAGAGACGCTCATGTAGACGGTGGTGAGATTGGTTGTAAAGGGAATAGGAAGGGAAATATATCCAATACCCAGAGAGAGATCAGATCCCCTCGCGCGCGCGACTCCGCCGACGCCCTGTTCCCTCTCTCTCTGGATTTTGAAATACCGAAGGACTGGCTGACCTGGGCGCGCGGCCAGCGCGCCGATTTGCACCACGAGGAAATCTACGCGGCCGCCGAGAAATTCCGATCGCACCACGCGGCGCGGAGTCACGCGAGGACCCGTGCCGGCTGGGAATCCGAGTGGCGCAAGTGGGTCGTCAACGAACGCGCCGTCCCGAAAAACGGGAGCGGCGGGAATCAGGGGCGCAGCTTCCACTACAACGGCGAAACCATCGTCGTTCGCATGAATGTTCGCGGCGAGTTCGACAACGAGCACGTCGCCATTGCACGGAAAATCGGCGTAACGAGTATGGGTCTTCCGCGTGAGCAGCTCGAGCAGAAGCTGCTCGGCAAACTCAGGCAGCTCGCGAACGCCGAAGCCTGATCTAAAACCGACTTACGACGAGACACAGGGGAATGGACCATGGCAGCAAAAACAATCGACGAGCTCAAGCGCGCGATTCTCGCGTGCGCGGTGATGAGCACGGAAGACTACATAAGCACCAATAGCGTGCGTGCGAAATTCCCGGATTGGCATCCGAGCGACATCGTCGCGACGCTCGGCGAACTCAACAAGGCGGGCCTGCTCAAGCGCATCGGAATCGATCGCGACGGCTCCGAGCAGTTCGTGGCGACGGAGCATGCGGCCGAATACCGAATCGAAATCGGCGGCACCGCCCCGGAGCGTGCGGAAGGCAGGTTCGCGATGCGCCGCAAGGTCACGAGTTTCGATCTGACGGTCGGAGACTGCCGCATCAGCCTGCAAGGCGATGAGGATTTCGTGCGCGAACTGGCGGCCGAAGCTATGCGCCGCCTCGGGATCACTCCGTGAACGCCTTCTGGAAATTCCTGCAGGGTGTCGCGGCCACGGTCGCAATCATCGTGCTCGTGGTGCTCGTGGTCGCCGGGCTCATGGCCGTGACAGACCGCGCTTTCGCAGACGAGACGCGGCCCACCCCGCATCAGGCCGCGGAGCTCGTGCGCGAGTGGCGTGCGAACCATGAGCAGGAAGCCATCGCGACCGAGTTCGACAAGATGCCGGTCACGCACTGCGTGCAGATCAATCGGCGCGGCGCGTCCGTCGTCTGCATCTCGTTCGACGAGTGGGCGCGCATGCACGCCGATGACCGCACGGCCGTCGAGACGCGGCGCGGGGGGCGGATGTGAACTACCGTAACCCCGAACTGCTCGAGCTCGCGCGCGGCAAGCCCTGCATGATGCGCTTGCAGCGGGTCTGCAACGGAAACCCAGAAACCGTCGTCTGGGCGCACCTGAACAGCTTGGACAGCGGGAAGGGCACGGGTATCAAGGGGCACGACAGCGAAGGCGGCTTCGCGTGCTCGGCGTGTCACGACGCGTTAGATGGGCGTACACGCGTCCACTACTCGCGCAACGAGCTCCGCGAAGCCGGGCTGCACATGATGCGGCGGACCATGACCTTCCTTCTCGCCGAAGGGCTCATCGCCGTGGTGAAGCCGAAGAAATGATCCACGTGGAACATATCGGCAACGCCAATCTCCACATCGGCGACTGCCGTGAGGCCCTGGCGACGCTGCCCGACGGCTGTATTCAGTGCTGCGTGACGTCCCCGCCGTACTGGGGCCTCCGGGACTATGGCGTCGATGGGCAGATCGAATGAGGCTGATGGTATGAGCGCACTCGTCTGGGAGAAGTCGCGTTGCGGTCGGATGCTCATCGCCGAGGGCGGGTATGCGGTGAAGCGCTTTCACTGCGGCATTGCGGCCTACCACACGCCGCGCGTGCCCGCCGGCTGCACGCTGATGTCGGGCTCTGGGCTCCGGAAGCAACTCGGGTACTTCGACTCCTTCCAGGCGGCGAAGGACGCGTGTCAGAGGCACTGTGACGCGCGCGACCTCGGACGCGAGGCTGCGTGATGCGCCCCTGCCTCGACTACCGCTGTGCGAAGAAAGGGAAACTGCAACCGTTCTCGAACTTCGGCGAGACGCCGCGCGGCACGCCGAGGCGCATCTGCAAGGCGTGCACGGCTCGCCGAGACGCCGAGGCTCAGGAGCGCCGCGATCGTCGCAACGAGAGGCGCCGCAACGCCTACGAGCCGCCGAGCCTCAACCCGAACGCGATGTATCGCCAGTGGTTCAACACAGAAAATGAATTCAACGCGGCGATGCGGCGCGCTGACGACCTCGAGCGGCGCGGGTGCCCGCTGCGCGCATCGCGCGTGAGGCTCAACGTCGACTCCATGCTCACCCCGCTGAAGGCGTATCGGTGAATGAACTACGTGTCGGCAGTCTGTTCGCCGGTATCGGATCCTTCGATCTCGGATTCGAGCGCGCCGGCGGCTTCCGCACCGTGTGGTTCAGCGAAATCGATCGCTTCTGTTCAGCCGTGCTCGACGCCAGGTTCCCCGGCATACCGAACCATGGCGACATTACCGCTATTCGAGGATGCAATGTCGAGCCCGTCGACGTGCTCGTCGGAGGTTTCCCATGCACCGACATTTCCGTCGCCGGCCGGGGCGCGGGCATCGAAGGGCCGGAGTCTGGTCTTTGGAGAGAGTTCGCTCGACTTGCTGGCGAGCTTAGACCCCGTTGGATCGTTATTGAAAACAGCCGTGCTCTCCGAAATCGAGGCTATGACCGGGTTGCGTCACAGTTGGAAGCACTCGGGTACGCCGTGTGGCCGTTCGTGGTTTCGGCTGCTGACGTCGGGGCGGTCCATCTCCGCGAGCGCGTCTGGGTTATTGCCCACACCGACAGCGAACGATGCCGAGAACTCGGGCTCGCGGAACACAGCGAACAGCAAAGCACACCCGGGCGTGAGCCTGACCGACTGGGTACGGGGCGACCAGGGCAGGGGGCGGCTACTGCCGACGCCGACGACGACAGCCTACGGCTCGAACAGTGGGGGACGCCACGAGGGCCACGCACGGCCGGGCCTCAAGACGATGGCGACGCACGGCATGCTCCCGACACCCTCGCACCGCGACTACCGCTCCCCGAATGCGAAGCCGTACTCCGAGCGGGGTGGCGGTATGAAAGGCGAGCAGTTGCCGAATGCGATCGCGCACGACCTTGGGATGCCGGGCCGCCTGTCGCCCCTGTTTGTCTCGTGGATGATTGGACTCCCGACTCGCTGGTGCGACATCGGCGACCGGCGCTTAGGGCGCTCGGCAACAGCCTCCTCCCGCAAATCGCGGAAATCATCGCGCGTGCAATCCGACGGGTCGAAGACCAGTTGAGGGGGCTTCATTGAAGGCGGAATACCTGCTCACGCGCGCGGCCGGCGGCATCTGCGGCTACGAGGCGCAGATCCCGGGAACGAATCAGACCGTGAAGTTCACGACGGCCGATGTCGGTCACGCGCTCGCCGGCGCGCACTGGTACGAGCGCGACCTTGTGCTGCTGAAGTGGGCGATGACGCCGCAGAACATCAACGCGCTCGCCAGGTCTGCGCTCGCGCGAGTGCAGCGCTCCGGTGTGGAGCTCCCGCCGCGTGGGGGCGCGCGCCTCATCCTCGTCGCGCGCGGCGCCCTGGCCGAAGTCGTGAGCGCGACGCTCTGCGGGAAGTGCGCTGGGCTCGGCTTCACTGTGCCGACAGAGCACAAGCGCGAAGTCTGCGAGTCGTGCGCAGGTCTCGGCGTCGGTCCGTGGTCGTCACGGCAGCGCGCCGCCGAATTAAAGATCCCCCGCGAGACCTTCCGCCGCAGTTGGTCGAAGCCGTACGACGAGCTCCGAAGAACATTTATCGCTGACGAGACGAATGCGCTCACCCTGATGTATCACCATCTGCGCAACCGCCTCTGATCGTCCGTTGCAATGGGTCAGATTTCGGTATCAAATTTCTATGAATCCCTCGCCACCAGCGAAACGAAGCCCCGCCCCTGAGCGGGGCTTTTTCGTTTCCTACTCTGTATCCACGTGGAGACAACGATGTGAACCGCGACGACATCACGCAGGAGTCCGCGCGCCCGCGTGCGCGTGTGCATATCGATCCCAAGATTACGATCGATGGCGTGCTCCAGGTGCTCGTCATCGGTGCTGGCCTCGTCATGTGGTTCGCGAAGGCCGAGGCCGTCGGGCCGCAACTCCAGGAGCGCCTGTCCTCCGTCACCGCGCTGCTCGAGACCAAGATCGACGCGAATGCGAAGCTCAGCCAGCAAGCCACTCTCGACATTGACAAGCGGCTCGCGCGCATCGACGCGAAGCTCGATCAACTGCTCGTGTTTCCGACCACCGGGACGCATCAGGCGTCCGCCCCGTGACCCCGATCCCGAGCCTGTACGACAGCCTCATCAAGGCCGCCGTCGCGAAGCACGCGCCGGGCCTCGACTGGCGCTGGATTAAAGCCCAGTGCTGGCAGGAGTCGCACTTCGACGTCGACGCCAAGTCCCCGGTTGGCGCGCGCGGGATCGCGCAGTTCATGCCCGCGACGTGGGCGGAAGAGTGCAAGCTGCTCGGCTACGGGCTGTCCGCGGATCCGTGCGACCCCGAGCTCGCCATCCCTGCGTGCGCGCACTACATGAGCCGGCTGCGCTTCGCATGGCGGTCAGCCGCCGCGAGCTCCGCAGATCTCCAGGCGCTCGCGCTCGCGAGCTACAACGCCGGCTCCGGGAACATCTACCGCGCGAGCCGTATCGCGTTTCCGATCTGGAAAATGGTGACATGGGACGCGGTGGCGTCCGAGCTGCACAAAGTCACTGGCGACGATGACGCCCCGGAGACGCTCGACTACATCGCGAAGGTTCACAGCTACTACCGACAAATCTGCGCCGCCGAGAGCATCACCCCTGAATCAGTTCTGAGCCCGGCAGATCAACCGGGAAGCAACGGCGCCGCGGCCGTTCCGCGGCAACAGTAGTGAGGAGATTTAGCATGGCGAAGAACAAGCCGCGCGGCAGCAAGCCGAAACCGAAACCGGACTGCTAGGCCGAGGGGCGCTCCGGCGCCCTTCATCCAGCGCACCTATGGAAACCCCAGTTGCACAGACCGAGGACGCGACTTCGTTCGAACGCGAAGTCGTTCCCGGTGAACCCCGAGCGCTCGCGGAGCGCCGCTCGCACGCCTGGAAGCAGCGCGAGCGCATGGCGTGGGTCGCGACCATCACGATTGCGATCACGATGATTGTCCCGCTTGGGCACGACGTGACGGCCGGGAGCTCGGGCATCATCAGCAACGGACAATGGGCATTCGCGGTCGTTCTGTTGGTTTTCGTCGGCGGCAAAGCGGCTGTCGAGGCGCTCGTCTCGATCCGCGGTATCAAGTGATGTTCGGGCTCACCGCAAAGATGCAGGCCGTCGTCGCGGGGATCCTCGTGGCGATCATCATCGGCCTCGGGATCTCCCTGTTCGTGGAATGGGGGCGCGTTAAGGTGCTCGAGGTCAAGGTCGCGAGCGCGCAGACCGACGCCGTCGCTTACAAGGCGACGATCGACAAGTTCAGCACCGAGAATCGCAACCTCGCCGATTCCATTCGCGCGCAGGATGCCCGCATCGAGCGCATGAAAGCAGACCAGGACCGCGCACAGTCGGAGGCCGACGCACGAGCTCGAGCCGCGCTGGGGCGCAAGGTGGCCGTTCCCGAAACGCACGGACCGGACACGCTCAATCTATGGTGGGGGCGCTTGCAGTGACACGCCGCGCGACTGTTTACCTCCTGGCAGTGGCGTGGCTCGCGGGCTGCACGCACACCCCGCCGCCACCCCCCGTCGAGCATGCTGTCAAAGTCGATATGCCCGTAGTCATGCCGTGCAAACCGATCCCGGAATTGCTGGCTCCGCTCGATCTGCCCACGCCGCACGCGCACCGGCCCTGGCAGACCGAGACCTGCCCGCCCGGCGCCGACTGCGCCGTGGTCTCCGGGCTCTACGCCGCCGATGAGAGCGCGCTGATGATGCGCGAGGCGCTGTTGTGGGCACGACTCCAGTCGTGGATTGCCTGGGGCGGCTGCCGGCCGTGATGCACTGGCGCCTCCAATCGCATTTGGGGCGGAACGTCCTCTGGGAATGGCTGGAGAGCGTGGACGGGGTTTATCTCGTCTGGAAGCACCGCACGCACGACGGCAGCGCCCGCTACGGCCTCGAACGTCGCAACGAGTGCGGGCAGTGGGAAGCCCTGAGCGGCCACGACTCCAGCGAGGAGGCGAAGGCCGCGGCGGAAGCAGGCCGCGAGGCGCGCGTCGCCGCGAAGCGACGGCACGCCGCATGAGCGCGATTATCTGGATTGAGGCGGCGCAATAGCCGACTCGACCGCCGCGGCGGTTTTCGAATCGCCCAACAGCACCTCGAGCACGATGCGCCGCATGTGGTGCTGCACGCCCTCGGGAATCGAGCGGCGTGCGTTGCGCCACTCGCCCAGCCGGGAGAGCGTGTAGGCGCCATCCGTGGCCACATTGAGCAGGCTCAGGCCGTCGCTCAGCGTGCCGTGTGCGAGCGTGACGGCCTGCCACGCCGCCACGAGGTCGGGGCCTAAGGCGGCCGCCTGCTCGCGCAGACGGGCACGCCAGTTGCGGTTCGGGTGGTTCATCCGATTTCCCACGATTCGCGCGGCTCGGCGAGCGCGGCGAATGCCTCGGCTTGTTCGGTCGGCTTGGTGCGCTCGTACGCGAGCAGCGCGTCATGCGCTGCGCTCAATGCGCTTTCGATCGCCTCCGTGACGTTCGGACCGGAAAGAATCGCGCCAAGCGCGGATCGGGCTTTTACGACTTTCTGCATATCCATTTTCGTATCCTCCGAAAAAGGCGCCCGATGGGCCGGGCGCCGTGGGGTTAGATCGATCCGCCGAGAAACTGCACGCGGCGATAGTGCTCGGCGTAGTCATTCCAGCCGCCGACGCCGGGGTACTCGTAGCACCCCACCGAGTCGTGGATCGCCTCGCGGATGCGGCGCTCCAGCTCATCCGCGATGGAGCCGTGGATGAGCACATCGTTTGCGGCGGCCTCGGCCTCCAGGCCGGCGACGGCCTCGGCCAGGGTGGCGTACCGCCGCATGTACTCGGAATCCGGGCAGCACGCGAGGTAGTCGCCGGCCGCCCAGATCTGCGCGAGGTTTGCGGGGTCCTCGCCGATCGCGTCGAGCATATCCTGAATGCGCTCCCGCGCGTCTACGGCGTCATCCGTGAGGCGCCCGACGTGGTTGTTGCCGTCCCACTTGATTGAGTGGCCGGCATGCAAAAGCTCGAATTCGGGCCGCAGTTCGTTGAGCACGTCGGCGAGCACGTCGCCGGACACGTAGGGCGATACGCCCCACCGCAGGGTCCGGGTGTGCCATACGGCCATCGGCAAGCCGCTGCCGGGGTTGTAGCTGGCGGAGACGACTCCGCCGTCGTCCATCTCCACGATCCCGGGCTGCGGGCTGCTCTGCCCGGGGTACTGGTGATAGAGCGGGGCGCGCTCGGCGCGCAGGGCGTCGGTGCACAGGGTGATGGTTGATTCTGTTGTGGTCATCGGATTTCTCCGCCCCTGAACCCCGAGGCGCGGGCGCTCTGGTATCAGAGCGTGGTGTAATAATATCCCAGAAGTGGGATAGTGTCAAGCCCCCCCCCTTTTTTTTATCTCGATGGAGTCCGCGATGAAGATCCACGCGCCGCCGGAGAGCGGCAACGCCCTCAATGCCGTCGCGCACCAGATCGGCATCGCACCGGAGTCCCCGCCGCCTCGCGCCAAGCCGAAGAAGGCGCGCGAGGCGACCGGCAAGACGCACGGACTGAATTTATCACTACGCCACTGGTGTAGAGCGAAGCCCGGGGCCTGGAGCGGCCCCGGGCAGAGCGTATTAGGGCGGGCTCAGAACGGCGGTGAGCGCGGAAGTCGCGCCACCTGACGGGAAGAGAAAGTCGATGACGACCTGTCGCATGATGCGCTGAAACCGTTCGGGGACGGGACGCTCGCCGCGTCGCCACTGCCCGAACCGCGCGTGGTCGTACGACGAGCCGAGGCGGGCATTGATGGCCTGCAGCACGTCGCCGAGGCTGTGCCCATCCGCCTCGACGACAGACTGAAACGCCTCCACGAGGTTAGAGCCGAGCGCTTCCGCGCGGGCCTTGAGCGGATTCGCCATCACACCATTTCCGTGCTGACGGCGGGGAACGGCCATTCGTGGCCGCAGGCGCTGCACTTGAGCGTCGCGCCAGACGCGTCGCCCTCGTAGACGCACGAGTCGGCGTCGATGAGCACCTTAGGCTTGCGGTTCGCGCCCGGGTGGGGCTCGTCGCACCACAGGATTTCGCTCAGGTCGTAGTACGCCTTGCACGGCTCGATGTAGAGCATTAGCGCGGGGTCCTCGTTCGAGCACACCGGGCATGCTGCTGGATGCTTGTTCATGGGTCCTCCTTAGTGGCCGTAGACGGAGTCGTCGACCATCACGATGTGGAATTCCGGCGCAGCGCCCCCGCCCATGAGGTAGGGCTCTGCGACGCCGGTCTCGGGTAGCGGACGCAACAGGTCCGCGAGCATTTCGGCTTCGTCGATTCCGTTCACGGCCGCGAACTCCGCAATCGGCCCCTGCCACGTCATCTCGTACCACTGGATCGCGTCGGTGCGGTGCACGCGGAAAACTTGGATATGCGATTGGGTCGTGTGCATGTTCGTCTCCAAGGGGGCGGCGCCCGATGGGCCGGGCGCTGGGGTGGTTATTCGTCGCGTGCCGGGACGAGACGCAATTTGTCGTAGCCGTAGGGCTCAAGGCGCGCCGAATCGGCGTCTGGGCCATCGCCGTAGCCGCCACCGCATTTGCAGTCGGGCGCCGACGGGCACAGGGCGCGCTCTACGCGGCGGGTCTGGCTCCGCGATAAGACGAATCCCTCCGCGGGGCCGACGAGCGTGATGCCATAGCGCCCGTGAAAATTATGGCCGGAGATTGTGTGCTTCATTTCGATTCTCCTGGGCGGAATGCCCGTGTCACTACATTAGGCCAAATCTGGCCTAGTAGTCAAGGCCGACGTTTCTTTGTTTCCCGAGTCCATCACGCACCCGCGAGGAATTGCGCATGCAAATCAGCGTCAACGAGTTCCCGAAAGAGCGCTACAGCGCCTACTACGAGATGTTCTTCGAGCCGAGCCTCGAGGGCAGTGGCTTCGACTGGTCGACCCGCATCATGCCGCGCAACGGCGAGGGCATCCTGCAGCAGGAAGCCGGCCTCGCGCCGTCCCGTGACGAGGCGCTGCTCGCGGCCTCGGAGTGGGTGCGTGAGCACATGATTCCCTATCGCAAGGCGGAGGGCTGAGCCATGGCACTCGGATTTAACGCGACCCTGCGCACCGCGCGGGGTCAGAAGATCGCCGATGCCGTCAACGGCGGGGCCGGGGCAGGCAAGCTGCGCATCTACGCGGGCACGCGCCCAGCGACCGGCGGCACCGCGACCACGCTGCTCGCCGAGCTCACGTTCGCGGACCCGATGGAAGCCTCGGTGTCCTCGGGCGTGCTCACGGCCGACTCGATCATCGGGGATACGTCTGCCGACGCCACGGGCACCGCGGCGTGGTTCCGGGTGGTGGACTCGACGGGCACGCACGTCATGGATGGCGACGTCGGGACGTCGGGCTCGGACCTCAACCTCACGAGCACAAGCATCGTCGCGACCGAGGGCGTGGACGTGACTTCTTTCGTGCTCACCGAGGGTAACGCTTGATCTCTGCTGACGCTCGCGCGGCGCTGCGGAGGATTATGTCGGGAGGCGCGGGCCGGTATCGCGCGATCTTGCGTGTGGTCGCGTTGCTGGCCTGCCTGCCAGGTCTCGCGCTCGCCGCCGGCACGCAGGGTCGCAGCGCGGCGAACGTCTACGTGGCCCCCCAAGCCACCGACGTCGACGCGAGCGCGGTTGCGAGCGCGAATTTCGACAACGCGTACGGCACGCTGTCGTTTCGGTGCGGTCAGCAAGGGGTCCTCGTCTGCCAGTCATTCGACGACTCATCGGTATTCGTCAATGCCTCCGGCACCGGCGGCGGCTACGGCTCAGGACTCTATCCCAGCGGCCAGGACGGCCAGCTCCACGGCGTCCGCGACACGGCTACGAAGTTTGAGGGTGCGGGATCGCTGCGCTTCGACATTCGAGCCGGCGCGAACGGCGGTCCAGGAGGGAGCCCTGTCGAGTTCACGACGTTGCCGGCGGGAGAATGGCGCTCGCAATTCGGTCCGGATGGTCAAGCGACGCGCATCGGCGGAGACAACAGCAAGGTCTACATCCAGTTCAGCTATCGGCTCTCTCCGGAAATGCTCACATTCGACTGGCCGTCGCTCGGGGGGCAGGGCTGGAAAAGCTTCATCGTCTTCGGGCCGTACAACACGAGCTCCTGCACGTCCGACCAATTCGTGCAGGAAAACAGCAACCAGAAAAACATTCTGATCGGGTACACGCACTGCTCGGCTCCGAGTTTGCGCACTCAGCAATCGACGCCCTACAACTACCAGCAAGGAAAATACTCCTGCCCGTACGGCACGAACTACGCGACCGACCCCACCTGTCTGCGCTACCAGTCCGACACGTGGATCACCGAATACTGGGTCGTGCACATCGGGCAACTCGGCACGGCGAGCACGACATTCGAGGCGTATGCGAGTTTCAATCGCGGCCCGTTCGAGAAATTCATCGGGCTGACGGGATTCACGCTCGGCGACTACGACCCGAATCACAACCTCGCGAACTACGTTGGTTTGCAGACGATATTGCTGACGCCCTATTTCTCGGGCATCACCACGACGCACTACGACTATCCCGCGGCGTCCGTCTGGTACGACTCACTGATCGTGTCGACGAGTCCGATCATGATGCCCGGAGGATTCCACATCGGCACGACCCCGGGATGGTACGAGGTCCCTGATTCCTGGCTCTGGCCGTGCCCGACGACGACGTACTCGACCGGCATCACGTCGAATATCTGCACCGGCCTCATCGACGCCTGGAACGGCGGCGCGATGGACACGAAGCGGCATCGGCTGTTGCTCCACGGTGGCGGGCACCAGGACTATCGCGGTAACGAGGTCTGGGCGATCAACACCGCCGATGGCACGACCCAGAAGTTCATTGAAGCCTCGGACGTCGCATGCGGCGTCGACTCGCTCGACCCCGCCTCGTACTGGCAGTACGGCACCTATCTGCCGATTGCGGCGACGACAGCGCGCTCGGCGTCCGGCACAACCGCGACGCTGACGCTCTCGGATGCCTCGCACTCGAGTCTGGTCGCTGGGCGCACCGTCACGATTCAGGGCATGGGCAACGCGAGCTACAACAAGGCCCACGCGATCCTGACCGCGGTCAATCGGGTCGCGAGAACCGTGAGTTACACGATCCCGGCGACGACCGAGACGACAACGGCCGACACCGGCGGGCAAATCGTGGACGAGGCATGCGAGTACTACCCTGATGGGCGGCCCTCGGCACGCCACAACTACGAGGGGCTCGTCTACGTCGGGCCTCGAGCGGGCGACGCGAACGACTATATGTACGAGCTCGGCGGCTCACTGAACGGCCAGGGCCTGAAGCCGGTGCGCGCGAGTTTCGCGATCTGGCGCCTGAACCTCGTCACGAACCAGTGGGAGTCGATGTGGCCCTACAACGGCACCGTGATGAACAGCGCGGTGCAGGCGTGCGCGTATCACGCCGCCTACGGCTCGATCTATTGCTGGGACGAATACAACCAGGTCAACCGCTACGAGCTCGCGACAAACACGATGGACCGCTCGGCCTCGCGCTCGGGCAACTCGGGTCACGCCTCGGTCGCCATCGATCCCGCGCGCAATCAAATGCTGATCATCGGCGACAGCACGCTCTACCGCGCTAATCTCGCCCCACCCGGCACACCGCAGGCCAAGGGCGACAACATCACGAGCTCCACGTTCGGCTGCGCGACGATGCTCGCCCAGCAGAACGCGGGATTCGTCTATGACCCTGTCGACCAGACATTCGTCGCGTGGAACGGCGGGGACACCGTCTGGCGCTTCCATCCGGACTCGCTGGTCTGCGACACCCTGAGTTATTCGTTCGGTCCCGGCGCGAATGCGCCCTGGGGAGCGTTCTCGCATTTTCAGTACGACCCCTACACGGACGGCTTCATCGTCGTCACGAACTACAAGCGAAACGCTTTCATCCTCAAGACTCGATAGGAGAACGACATGACCGCATTGACCGGCAAGGGCGACACGTTCGAGAACGCGATGCTCAAACTCGTGCTCTGGAATCAGGCGTTCGGCACGTTGTGGGCGGCTGGCGCGCTCGGGAATCTCTGGTGCTCTCTGAACTACGCCGATCCGACTGAAGAGGGCACCGCGCAGTCTAGTGAAGCCTCGTATCCGTCCTACGCGCGCGCCTCTCTGAACCGCAACGCGGGCAGCTTCACGATCGTCGGCAATGCCGCGAACTTCGCGGCCGACGTCGCGTTCACGCGCTCGACTGGCGCTGAGCCGAATGGCGGTGGCTCACTCGGATTTTGGACCCTCACGGACGCCGTGAGCGGCGCCTCGACCGCCCTCTATGGTGGCCCGCTCTCGGGCGCCATCCCGGTCGGAAGCACCGGTATCGCGCCGATTCTCACGACGGGCACCGTCATCCGCGAAGGCTGAGATGATCCGTGGCGGTCATCAACTTCGCCGGCTGGAACGCGGGCAGCGTCAACCAGGACGGCGCATCGAGCTCCGGCGGCACGCTGTCGGTCGTCGCCGGCGCGGGGGCGCGCGGGGAGAACGCACTCCGCTGTAACCCGACCGGCACGAACACCGGCGTATTCGACCTCGGTGGATTCTCGAGCACAGGCCAGCCGACGACGTTCTCGGGCCTCGCCGCGCTCTACGGCGGGTTCTGGTTCAAGTATCACTTGGCGCCCGCCACCGGCGACGAGCCGATCGCCGCGTGGTATTCGAGTTCGAGCGCGCTGCGCGGCGAGCTGCGCCTCAATAGCGGCGGATTTCTCGTGCTCTACGACGCGGCGCTCGTCGCGCGCGGCACGTCAGCGACGCCGCTCGACCCCGACACGTGGTATTACATCCGCGGCCGGATGGGCGGCGCGGCCTCGGCGCAAACGCAGATCCAGGTGTGCACGGCGCCGACCTATTCGCCTGTCACGGTCATCGACTACACCGGGAATTTCGGCGGCACTATCGCGTTCATGCGCCTCGGGAAGGGGGTGAACCGCAACGGAAACGCGGTCGACTTCTACTACGCGGTCGTCGTCATCGACACGGCGAGTGTTCCGATCCCGCAGTACTACGTGCGAAACGGCCAGCCGACGGCGAACGGCTCGACGTACACGTTCAGCGGCAGCGGCGCGGGCGCGAACGATTACACGTCGGTGGACGAAGTCATCATCTCGACCGCGGATTACGTGCGCTCCGGCGCGCAGAACGAGCTCGCGCTTTTCGCGATGGCGAATTGCAGCGCGATGGGCATAGCGAACGGCGACACCATCATCTCCGTGCGTGCCGGCGCCAGCCTGCGCGAGGCGACGGCCGGGGCCTCGGCCTACGTGCTCCGCATCAAGAGCGGCGCGACGAACAGCGACAACGCAGCGCTCGACCCCGGCACGACGTTCATCCCGCGATTCCGGCTGGTCAACACCGATCCCGCGACCGCGACGACGTGGACGCAGAGCGGCGTCGACGGCCTCGAGATCGGCGTGCTCGATTCGAGCACCGGCGGCCGCGTCGACGTCGCGTGGGTCGATCTGGCGGTGCTCGCCCAGGTCTCGCCAGCGGCGGCCGGCACGGCGGATGCGGGTGCAACCGCGACCGGCGACGCCGGGGCGAACGTCTACGCGTCCGCGACCGTCGATGCGGGGGCCGACGCGCTCGGTGTGCCACAGACGTACAGCGCGGCCGGCAGTTCGACCGTCATCGCGACGGCGGAAGCCGAAGGCATCGCGGCGATCGACGTCTCGTCCGACGGCATCGGCGCCGATGCTCAGGCGTCCGTGGCCGCAGACAACTATGCCGACGATCAGTCGTATGCGCTCGCCGCGGGCGTCGCCGGCACCGAGACGCCGGACACCGTCGCGGCGCTGCTCGCCGACGCGACGCTGAGCGCGAGCGGCAGGCTCACGCACAAAGGCGTGGCCGCGCGCCAGGTCCAGGACGCGACGTCCACCGGCAGCGGCAGGCTGAAGCACAAGGGCGCGGCTGCGCGGAGCACCGCCAATGCGGCCTCGAACTCCACGGGCCGCGTGCGCAAGCCTCGCAAGGTCTCGGGCGGCGTCGCCCTCGTGGGGTCCATTCGAGTGGAGTTGCGATAAGTGGCGAACCGATACGTAAGGTCCACGGACGGCAGCGATGCCGATGACGCCTCGACGTGGGCGCTCGCCAAGGCGACGATCGCCGGGCTCGACGCCATCGACACCGCCGGAGATTACCTCTACGTCTCGCAGTCGCACGCCGAGACGACGGGCGCCGCGGTGTCGTGGTCGTTCGCCGGCACCGAGGCGTCACCGACGAAACTCGTGTGCGCGAACGACGGCGCCGAGCCGCCGACCACGCTCGCGAACACGGCGACGGCGACTACGAACGCCGCCTCGTCCGGCTTCACGTTCTCCGGGAATTGCTACGTCCACGGGATCTCGTTCACGGCGGGCAGCGGGCAGAGCACGACGTGTTCAATCCTGCAGAGCCAAGCCTCGAGCACGATTCAGACGTTCAATCAGTGCAAGTTCATCTTGGCCTCGACGGGCGTGAGCTCGCGCATCCAGGCGTCGCTGTCGTCGGCCATCAACCCGGTGCAAACCATCTGGAACGACTGCGACGTGAAGTTCGCGGCGTCCGGCCAGGGCATCCAGGTCGGCGAAGGGGAGTTCCAGTGGCGCGGCGGCTCTCTGCTCTCGGGCGGGACCTCGCCGACGTCGCTATTCGTGACCGCGGCGGGCTCGCAGCGCGGCGGGAAATGCACCATCGACGGCGTCGACCTCTCGAACGCCGGCACCGGCATCACGATTTTTGGCAGCGTCGCTGCGCCCACGGTCGCGAAAATCCGGAACTGCAAGCTCCCGGCGAGCTGGAGCGGGACGCTGACAACCGGCACGCTCTATCCCGGCCAGCGCTACGAGATGATCAACTGCGACGCCGGCGACACGCATTACCGGATCTGGGTGCAGGCGTACTGGGGCACCATCAAGAGCGAAGCGACGCTCGTGCGCACGGGGTCTCCGACGAACGGCGCCGACAACATCAGTTGGCAAATGGTGAGCGTCGCCAACACCGAATATCCGCACCAAACCCTCGAGTCGCCCGAGATCATCGCGTGGAACGACACCGTCGGGAGTTCGGTGACCGCGACGCTCCACGTGCTCCACGACAGCGCGACGAACCTCAAGGACAACGACATCTGGATCGAGGTCATGTACTGCGGGACTTCGGGCGCGCCGCTCGGCAGCTACACCCGGGATTCGGTTGCCGTGCTCGGCGCGGCCGCTGATCAGGCGTCGGATGCTGGCGAGACCTGGACGACGACCGGCATGACGAATCCGAACAAGCAGAAGCTCAACGTCAGTTTCACGCCGCAAGAAGTGGGCTGGGTTGTGGCGCGCGTGCATCTCGCGCTCGCGAGCAAGACCGTCTACGTCGATCCCGTCCTCGAGCTGGCCTGATGGCGACGTTCAAGCGGTTCACGCCGCAGGGCATCGCCGTCAGCTACTCGGATGCCTCGGCATTCAAACGATTCACGCCGGCCGGAGACCAGTTCTCGGTCGCGTCCGCGCCCTCGGTCAGCGGGTCGCTCGCGCTTACCCTGGCCGATGCGACGTCCTCGAGCGCGGGGCGACGCCGGCATTCGGGCTCTCTGGCGCACACGCTGGGCGTCACGACGCCGAGCATCGCGGGCAAGCGTCGGCACTACGGCAATGCCGCGCGCAGCCTCGACAGCGCGACCTCAAGCGCGGCAGGACGGCGCACGCATCGCGGCGCGGCCTCGGCGACACTCGACGCCGGCGTATCCAGCGCCAGCGGGAAGCTCAGCCACCGCGGCGCGAGCTCCGCCTCCCTGGCGGCGGTCGTGCTCAACGCGAGCGGCACGATTTCCGGCGGCGGCGCGGGCATCACCGGCTCGGCCTCGGCCTACACGCTCGGCGCCGCGCTCTCCGCGCAGGGCAGGCTCCTCCACTACGGAGCGATCGAGAACCATCTCGACGCCGTGACGATGACGGCGTCAGGCCCCGGCGCAACGGGTCTGCATCGCTACGTGATGGGATTGAGTGTATTCATCGGCTCGCGCCGTCTCGGTCGCGACCTCAAAGGGAGTGGCACGCTGTGACGACACGCAAGTTCCCGCCGCGCGTCCGGGTATTCAGTGCGACGACAGGCACGGGCACGCTGACGCTCGGCGCCGCGTGGCCTGGCAGCCAGGCCGTGCCTGCGAACTGCGACGGCTGCGAGATCGACTACACGATCGCGGACGGCGCCGACTGGGAAGAGGGGCGCGGCGTCTATTCGGCCGGCGCGAACACGCTGACGCGCGGCCTCATCGCGAGCTCCACCGGCGCGCTGCTCGATCTGAGCGGAAACGAATCGGTGTTCTCGACGATCTCGTCGCGCACCATGGAAGAGCTCTGGCGTACCGAGTGGGTGGAGTTCACGTACGACGGCGCGCATTTCTCCGGGGGCCCGAACGGGCTGTACTGGCAAGTCGACGCGGCAGATCAGAAGCAATATAGGTATCGCTACATCAGCGATTCGACGCTCGCCATCGCGATTACGCTCACGGGGACCACGTTCGCCGGGCTCGCGGACTTTCAGTTGCAGATCACGCTCCCCGCCGGGCGCACCGTCGCTAAAACGAGCCTCATCGGGAGCATCGTCGCGACGTCGTCGGTCTCCGGGGTCATCCCTGTACTGGCGCTTGCGGCGGGGAACAATTCGCTTATCGTCATCGACAAGCAGAGCGGGGATCCGTGGAGTTCTGCCGATGGATCCGTGGCGATTTATATCCAGGCGATATTCGAGGTCAACCCCTGATGCTCGGTCATCACGGGATCTCGGAAGCCCCGATCTCGACGCTGCGCGGCGGCGTCACCGGCGCCGCGGCATCTCTGCTCGGCGCGGTAGCAGTCTCTGCGGTCGGCAGACTGATTCACTACGGCGAAGTCGTGTCAACGCTCGCCGCGACCACGCTCGTCGCGTTCGAAACCCTCGAGCCCGTCGGCATGGGGCTTTCGATATTCCGCGGACTCTGGCGGCGCGGCCGGGACCTGCAGGGCACATGCGGTACTTCTGGAGACTGAAATGGCGAAAACCGGCCAGGACGACACGTTCTACTGCAACAACCCGCGCACGTTGCGGTACACCATCGCAGACGAAGAGGTCGGCGGCGCTCTCGATCTCACCGGACTCGCGCCAAAGTGGGCGCTCGTCCGCCTCAAGAGCGATGGTACGTATGATGCGACGCCGGTGCTCCAGAAGGTCCTGAATTCAGGCATCACGATCGTCAGCGTGGTGGACGGGCAACTGAACGTGCAGATCGATCCGGTCGATACGCGCGATCTCGCGCCCGGCAAGTACTACCACGAACTCGAAATCTTCGACAACACGGGCAATGGCATCGTCGCCGCCACCGGCACGCTGACCCTGCTGCGCAACGTCACCAATACATGAGGACGCAATAATGCGATCGAGACACTTCGCGGCGCTCGCCGCATTTCTGATGTTCTGTGCTGGCGCCTATGCCGCCGACCGCGTGCAGGTCCAGCTCAACCAGGACACCGGACAGCCGGTCACGCAGGGCGGCGTCGCCGATGCGGCCAAGGTCACGCTGTCTACGTTGCTGTCGTGCGAAGACCAGGCGCTGTCGAGCTGCTGGGTCAGCCTTGGCGGAAGTTCTGTGAACCTCACGCAAGCCACGACCTCGAACCAGGTCAAGGCGGCGGCCGGCGAAGTCATCGGGTTCTTCGTCAACACCACGAACTCCGGAACGCTTCGATTCTGGGATCAGGTAGGCGCGACGTGCAACTCTGGCGCCAAGGGCGCGACCATCACTCCAGCTGCTGGCGCGTGGTACACGTACCCCGTTAAGTTCTCGACTGGCATCTGCGTGCTGACCGGCGGCACCGGGATCGACGTCACCGTGGTGTATCGGTGATGCGCAAGATAGCGCTCATTCTTCTGCTCGCCATTTCTGGATCGGCGTGGGGCGAGAATCTGTACGTAGCGCCGACCGCGGCTGGGAGTGCCAACGGAGCAAGCTGCGCAAATGCGTGGGGATGGCCGATTCAGGGCGCCACGTACTGGGGATCTGGCGCCGGCAAAATCTCAGCGGGCGACACGCTGTACCTATGTCCAGGCACCTACGACGTGGTCTCGACATCCACTCAGCTCAGTATCGACGGATCAGGTTCGGCCGGGAACATCATTACGATCACGTCCTCTGACCTGTCGAACCAAGCTGTCCTAGACGGTCACTGGACTCCTGGTTGCTCTTTGCATAGCGCGTGCGAAGGCGATGTCGTGAATAACAGCAACGGCCGGACGTACGTCACCGTCGATCACCTGACGCTACGTAACTGCGCGAATAATGACTGCCTCATTACCGCGGGCTCCGGCAATTTCACCGCTAAGTTCTTGACTATAACGAACAGCAATAAGCACGGAATCTATTGCTACGCGTGCTCATCGTCTTCGTTTCTTAATAACGTCATCGTCGCAAATCCTACCTCAGGAGGGACGGGAGGCGTCGGAGTGTACGTGTTCAACGTAAACAACACGCTTCAGTCCTCAGACGTCACGATTGACGGAAATGTGATCACGAAAGCTGCGTCGTCCGGGATACGCATAGAAGGAATCATGACCCCGTCTCAGTCTTGCACTACAGGTTGTGCAGTCGACACCGTGAATAGTAAGGGATGGGTGCTTCGTCCTGTCGTCACAAACAACGACGTCTCCAGGAGCGGCAATGGGGTCTACGTAATAGGAACGCAGTACGCCGTAACGCGCGGAAACAGAGTCCACGAAAACGATGTGGCGGGCCAGGAGAACTACGGTCTCGCCGGAGAGATATGCGATCAGTGCCTATGGGAGCAGAACGACTCGTATCTCAACGCCCGCCAGGGATTCGAGTCGTGGAGCGCGGACACCGCTACCGGACGTCAGACCGGGGTCGTGATTCGGCGAAACTATATTCACGACAACAACACCGGGAAGATCGCGAGCGCCTGCAACTTCCGATTGGGTCACGAATCAGGCACGCCGACCAACGCCGGCAGCAACATCCTGATCTATGCAAACGTATTGGAGGGAGGATGTGGGATGTCGATATATGACGCGTTCAGCGGCGTCGTGATCGCGAATAACCACGTTCTTCGCGCAGACGATACGGACTCTCAGTTGGGCGGAATATTTTTGGTATCTGGGTCTTCGGGTACGCTTCAGAACAATCTCGTCACGGCAAAAAAGGGCTACGCACTTCTCGGCTCCAACAGCGGCAACATCGGCAGTTGGACGCATAGTACAAATCACTACTATGCGCCGAACTCCGCTACGCCTGTTCGCGTTAACTCAGTGAACTACACCGACCCAAAATCATGGGAAGCGAGCGCGTTGACCTCAGATCCAACACTTGTAGGCGGCGCAAACGCAATGGGAATTTCCGCGTCTCGCCTATCACCGGGATCCCCTGACATCGGCGCCGGCGCCGTAGTAGGCCCCTACCACGACTATCTGAATCACCGCTTCCGCGAGCCGCCGAGTATCGGGGCGTTCGAGCAAGGCAGCCGCAGTCAAGCCGCGGCGAGAGCGGCGAGGAACTGATCTCCAACGTAGAGAGGAAACCATGACAACCAAGAAGACGACCGCCCACAAGGCGGGGCAGCGCCGCTCCCGAGCGGCCCAGCCCAAACGGGAGAAATCAGGGCGCCCGTCGAAGTATCGTCAAGAACTCGATGCCATCGCACACAAGATGTGCCTGATGGGCGCGACTGACGCCGACCTCGCCGAGGCTTTCGACGTGTGCGAAGACACGATCAACGAATGGAAGAAGGTGCACCCGACATTCGCCAAGGAGCTGGAAAACGGCAAGACCTTTGCGGACGCCGAGATCGCGGCGGCGCTCTTCCATCGAGCGAAGGGATATTCGCACCCCGCGTTGCACTTCGCGAGCTTCGAGGGCGACATCTACAGCGAGGAATACACCGAGCATTACCCGCCCGACACCGCGGCGTGCAGGTTCTGGCTGATGAATCGCCAGCGTTCGAAGTGGCGCGAGAAGATCGACGTCGAGCACGGCGGCAAGGATGGCGCCCCGCTGACCTCGGCGGAGTACAAGATTGACGCGAACACCAACCCCGAAGAAGCAGCGCGCAAGTACAAAGCCTTCCTCGAACACTGCCGCTGAGGCGCCGTTCGATTTCAGGAATCCGGACTACACGGCCGTCTTCGCGGCGCGGATGCGAAAACTCGAGGCGATCCAGAAGAACCCCGAGTTCGGAGTGGACCTGAAGAAGCACTACCGGCACGCGCCATGGGATCTCATCAGCGATTGGGGGATGACCTTCGAGCCCCGCAATCTCGAGCTCGGGCTCATCACGGCGATCCCGTTCGTGCTCTGGAAGCGACAGCGCGAGTACCTGCAATGGCTGCACACGCGCTGGAAGCGGCGCGAGCGCGGGCTCGTCGAGAAGTCCCGCGACTGCGGAGTGACCTGGCTAACGGTCGGCTTTGGCGTTGCGATGTGGATCGCCGAGGACGGTTTCCTCGCGGGCTTCGGAAGCCGCAAGGAAGAACTCGTCGATAAGCGCGGCGACGATAAAAGCATCTTCGAGAAGATCCGATTCTTCATAGACAACCTGCCGCCGTTCCTCCAGCCGGCGGCGATGAATCGCAAGAACGACTGGTCGCATCTCAGAATCTCGAACTCGGACAACGGGTCGGCGCTGATCGGAGAGGCCGGAGACCAGATCGGCCGCGGAGGGCGAGCTTCCATCTATTTCGTGGACGAGGCGGCGTTCGTCGAGCACCAGCTCACCGTCGACGCCGCGCTCTCCCAGACGACGAACTGCCAGATCGACATCTCGACGCCGAACGGCAGCGGCAACGCCTTCTACAAGAAGCGTCTCAGGTTCAACAATACCGATCGCATCTTCATCTTCGACTGGCGGGACGACCCCCGCAAAGATCAGGCGTGGTACGACCGGCAGGTAGAGGAACAGGACGAAGTGACGGTCGCCCAAGAAATCGATCGCGACTACAACGCCTCGAAAGAAGACTCGTTCATCCCGGCGAAGTGGGTCGCGGCGGCCGTCGATGCGCATATCCGGCTGGGGTTCCGCAGCGAGGGTATCAAGGTCACGTCGTTCGACCCGGCCGACACTGGCGACGCGCGCTCAGTCGTCAATCGCTACGGCTCGGTCGTGCTCGAGGCCGAGCAGATGACGAAAGGAAACATCACGAACGCGATCCCGTGGGCCGTCGAGCACGGCGTGAACCATCGCGCCGACGTATTCATCTTCGACGGAGACGGACTCGGAACGCCGACCATCAAGATGGCGCTTCAGGTCCCGGCGCTGCGCGCCAGGATCCGGCTCTCGCGGATGAACATCCTCGTGTTTCGCGGCTCGGGAGCCGTGCAGAACCCCGGGCAGCCGGCTGGCAAGCGCACGCACAAGGAGAGTGAGGCACTGAAGTCAAACATCGACACGTACCTGAACTTCCGGGCGCAGGCCTGGAGTTGGGTACGAGCGCGCTTCGAGAAGACCTTCGATGCGGTCGAGGCGGCGCGCGCCGGCAAAATCGTGCGCGCGGATCCCGAAGATCTGATCAGCATTAATTCGAAGTGCGCGCACATGCAGGAGCTCGTGGCCGAGCTCTCACGCCCGCTGCGCATCTATTCGGCCAACGGGAAAATCCAGGTCGAGAGCAAGGAGTCCATGAAGAAGCGCGAGATCATGAGCCCGAACCTCGCCGATGCCCTCGTGATGGCGTTCTCGGTCAGCGCCCCCTCGGCACCGACGACCGGCGGAATCAAAACCCAGGAATTCGCGCCCCTCGATCCGTCGATGGGCTATTAGGAGTCACCCCATGCCTTCGAAGACACCAGCCCAAGCGCGGCTGATGGCCGCGGCTGCCCACGATCCGAAGTTCGCGAAGAAAGCAGGCGTCCCGCAGGGCGTCGCGAAGGAGTTCAACCGGGACGACGCCGGCACCGGGATCATCCAGCGCGCGCGCCGGCAGGCGCCCAAGAAGAAGTGCTGATGCAGACCTACGCCAGCACCCCGCAGCGCGTCGGCGTCATCGCGCCGGGCACGAAACAGTCTGGAATCATCGCGCGCGAGCGCGCCCGCAAGAAGCAGCGAGACCCCAAATGCAAAGCGCGGTGACCTCCGTAGTCGGCGACACGCCCGAAGAACAGGACGGTTACAGTCGGCTCGACGCGTTCGGCATGGAAATCGCGAAGTACCGCAAGGAGGCCGTGGACGGCCGCGTCCAAATCGGGATCGAAGAGGAATGGCTCGAGGACGAAGAGGCCTATGTCGGCATCGACGCCGCGAACCGCGGCGAACATCTCTCGACGTGGCGTCACCTGAAGCCGAGCAAGAAGGTTTTCTCGACGGCGAACTCGAGCACCGCCGACCCGACGCGCAGCACCGCGCTCGTCAACATCACGCGGCCCTACTGCGACGCCGCGGCCGCCCGCGTCGCCGACATGCTGCTCCCGAACGACGATCGGTGCTGGGGCCTCGACTGCACGCCGTTGCCTGACCTCGCCGAGCAGGCCCAGCCGGACGTCGCCGTGATCGTCGCCGACGCCTCCGGTGGCCAGATGGAGGTCAGCCACAAGGTCTTCATGGATGCGGTAGTCACCGCAGCCAAGGCGCGCATGGAGCGTGCCGAGACCCAGATCGAGGACTGGCTCGGCGAGACGAAATGGTCGGCGGAGTGCCGCGTCGTCATCGAAGACACGGCGAAGCTCGGCACCGGCGTACTCAAGGGGCCCTACCCGAAGGCGAAGCGCAAGGTCCGGTTCAACTACCAGGACGGTCAGAGCGCCATCGCCTTCGAGTCGAAGACCGTACCGCACTCACGGCGTGTCGATGTCTGGAATTGCTTCCCGGACCCCTCGTGCGGCGAGAACATCCAGGACGGCGCCTACTTCTTCGAGCGCGACGAGATCACGCTGCGCAAGCTGCTCGCGCTCAAGACCGAGCCCGGCTACATCGCGGCGCAGATCGAGGCCTGTGCTCAGGAAGGCCCGATCGGCTACGAGGTCAACTGGACGCCCTCGATCGCTCAGGAGCGCACGGCAGGCCTCCGCCAGACGAAGTACGAGATCTGGTATTTCTACGGCATGGTCGAGCGCGACGCGCTCATCGCCTCCGGCCTCATCCCCGAGCAGCTCACCGAGGATTACTACTCGGCGGTCGTCACGATGGTGAATCACCGTGTCGTCAAGGCGGCCATCATGCCGCTCGAGGACGGGTCATTCCCCTACGATTTCATGGTGTGGCAGCGCCGACCTGGGCTGCCCTACGGGATCGGTGTCTCGCGTCAGATCCGAATTCCCCAGCGTATGCTGACCGCGGCGATCCGCAATCTCATGGACAACGCGGCGCTTTCGGCCGGGCCTCAGATCATCATCGACACGACGAAGATCGTGCCGGCGAACGGCAAGATGGAGCTCGTGCCGCGAAAGGTCTGGATCGCGAAGACCGGCGACGACGTCTCCGAGATCGACGTCGAGAAGGCGTTCACGATCGTCCACATCGAGACGCGACAGCCGGAACTCATGAACATCATCGAGTTCTCGTTGCGGATGGCCGAGGAATCGACCGGGCTCCCGATGATCCTGCAGGGCCAGCTCGGCGAGCAGAACCCACAGACGCTCGGCCAGCAGCAGATGTTGCAGAACAACGCGAGTTCGGTGCTGCGCCGTCTCGCCAAGCTCTGGGACGACCGGGTCACGGTCCCCCATCTCACGCGCTACTACCACTGGCTGATGGAGTACGGCGACGACGACGTCAAAGGCGACTTCGAAGTCATCGCGCACGGCTCGTCGACGCTCGTCGAGCGCGACATCCAGAACCAGGGCATCGCGCTACTCATGGATCTCAGTTGGAAGGCGCCGGCGCTCGGCCTAGATCCCGAGAAGACTACCGAGGAATACATCCGGTCACAGCATCTCGCGCCGGCCCGCTTCACGAAGGACGAGCAGCAGAAGGAGGCCGAAGCCGAAGCGCAGCCCGAGCAGCCGCAGGATCCGAGCATCACGGCCGCCGCGATCACTGCTGATGCTCAGCTCCAGAAGCAGACCGCGGCGAACCAGGACCGCCAAGCAGAGCGCGATCAGCGCTGGCAAGAAAAGCTCCTCGATAAGAACACCGAAGTCGCGCTCTACAACGCCGAACAGGCTCTAAAGGAGACCGAGGGTTCAGGCGTATGAGCGTGCTCGGCCCCGAAGATTTCGACTCTCGAACCTGGCGCAAGCTGCGCGAGCACCTAAATGCACGGCTCGTCGCGCTGCGCACACGTAACGACATCGACCAGCCCGCCGAGAAGACCGCGAGTCTCCGCGGGCGCATCTCCCAGATCAAGGAATTGCTGGCGCTCGAACGAGCTCCAGACCCGGAGACGGCCGAGGAAACTCCGTCGTCGTAGCGCCCCTCGGGGCACCCCGCCAATGAGGTAACCGATGAGCACCAGTGAGCAACAGCAGGATGACGCTGCCGCCCAGGCCGCAGCATTAGAGAAGGCACGCGACGAAGAAGAGCAGGCGTTCAACGAGGGTTTCGCGAGCGTCATGGGCCTCGGGCCCGAGCCGCCGCGCGCACCCGAGCCAGCGCCGAAGGTCGAAGATCCGAAGCCCGAAGAGGGCACGACCGAAGACACCCGGGAAGACGCCAAGACCGAAGCCGATGAGGGCGCCGCTGATGAGCCGCGCACACTCACGATGGACGAGGTCACGGAATTCATCACTCGGGAGCTCGACACCCGCGACGCGCGCCACGCTGAAGAAATCCGCAAGCTCCACGGAAAATACGGAAGCCTCCACGGTTCGTTGAAGAAGCTCCGCGACATCCCTGTACTGACGCGAGAGCACCTGTCCGATCTGACCCACGAGTACCCCGAAGTCGGGGAATTGCTCGGCAAGAAACTCCCGGAGTCGTACACGCCGCCCGAGTTGCCCGCTGATGCCGGCAACGACGAACCCGCGCCGGTGACGCCTCAGGTCGAGTCCGACGATCAACAGGAGCGCTATCTCGATCGGTTCTGCAAGGGTTGGCGCGACAAGATCGTGTCGGGCGACTGGGCTCAATGGGTCTCCACGCTGTCGCCCAAAGAGCGCGACGCGATGGAGAAGAGCGATGACGCGATCTTCGTCGCGGATTCCGTAGAGCGGTTCGACAAGTGGGCCAAGCAACGCGCCAAGAAGGCGGCGGAACAGCAACAGCGGCAAGAGCGCCTCGAGCGCGCAGCCCCGGCCACTACGGGGCAGTCCGCACCCAACCCAATCGAAGACGAAGAGGCCGCGATGGCTGCTGGATTCCAATCGGTCTACGGCAGACGCGCCCCTTCCTAGGAGTAAGTCATGCAGACGTATCAAGCTACTTCCCAGCGAATCGGCAAGCTCAAGGGTGAGCTGCTCGCGCACGCGATGCACAAGGAAGTCATGGGCATCACCGGCCAGCAGAAGAAGATGCCGGGGGGCGGCGGCGACACCATCATCTACCGTCGCTGGCTGCCGTTCGGCGCATCGATCACCGATTTCAACACCATCAACCGCCCCGCCGCCGTCGCGGCCGCGCACATCCTCGAGGAAGGCGTGACGCCGACCCCGGACACGATGACCCCGCAGGATGTCAGCGTCGCCATGCAGCAGTACGGCTGCCTCTACGAGTTCAGCGACAAGCTCGTCGATCTCAACGAGGACGACGTGCCGGCGCAGATGAAGCAGCAGGTCGGCGAGCGCATGGGTCTCGTGCGCGAGATGATCCGCTACGGCATCCTCAAGGCGGGCACCAACGCCTACTACGCCGGTGGCTCGTCGCGCTCCACGGTCGCCGCGGCGGTTACGCTGAACTTGCTCCGCAAGATTACGCGCAACCTCAAGTCGAACCACGCCAACATGATCACGCAGGTGCTCGCCCCGTCGACGAACTTCGCGACGACGCCGGTCGAGGCCGCGTGGCTCGTGTTCTGCCACTCCGACTGCGAGGCCGACATCCGCGAGCTCCCTGGCTTCAAGCACACGGCCGAGTACGGTACGCGCAAGCCCGTCCACGATCTCGAGATCGGCTCGTGCGAGTCGTTCCGGTTCGTCATGTCGCCGGAGCTCGCGCCCTATGCGCACGCCGGCGCGGCGGTCGGCACGACGGGCCTCTACTCGAGCAACGCCACGAACATCGACGTCTACCCGATGATCGTCGTCGCCGAGGACGCGTGGGGCCAGGTCGCGCTGCGCGGCGTCAACTCCATCGATCCGACCTACATCCCGGTCGGCCAGAAGGACAAGACCGATCCGCTCGGCCAGCGTGGCTACGCGGGCGCGAAGTTCTATCAGGCGGCGGTCATTCTCAACCAGGGGTGGATGGCGGTCGCGGAAGTCGGGATCACCGATCTGGGCTGATCACTCGTCGTGAACACTGGGGCGCCTTCGGGCGCCCGTTTATTTAGCTGACCCACAAAGAGAGAGGAAAGCAACCATGCACGCAACCGAAACTCGTGAACGCGGCGGCACGCGCTGCCTGAGCAAGGCAGGGCTCGCCGAGGGCACCAACGCGAACACCATCAAGACCGCGGCCCCGAACGGCGCCGGCACCGACTACGCGATCTACGGCTACGCCTATCACAAGGCCGACACCGACAACATCGCGATGAACGCGCTCGCCGTACAGGCGGTCGCGACGAAGTGTCTCTACTGCATCCAGGCGGACACCGGCGGGACCGTCACGCTCGTCAAAGGCGACGAGGTCCTGACCGCCGATCTGTCGGCCGGCAAGACCGTGCTGCACTGGCCGCTCCCCGCGGCCGGTCAGTGCGCTCTCGGCTTCCTGAAGGTCGAGACCGACGCCACGCACACGTTCACGTCAGGCACCACGGATCTGAGCGCGGCCGGTATCACCGCGACGTTCTACGACGTCATGGGGATCCCGACGGCGGGCCTCCAGTCCTGATCTGAACGCAACCGACGCGAGAGGGCCCTTCGGGGCCCTTATCGCTTTAAGGAGATCACCATGATTCTGCCCTGGTTCAAAACGCTCGATCTGAGCGTCACGAAGATCCTCCGACTCAAGAAGACCGCAGTCATCGACGTCGACGGAACCATCCTCAGCGTCGCCGAACTGAAGAAACTCGACGTGAACTCGAGAATCGTCGTGCTCGACGCCAACACGACCCTCAGCAAGGACGCCCACGACAACAAGGTGCTCGTGCTCAACTCGGCTTCGGCGCGCACCCACACGCTGCCGGCGGCGACGGGCAGCGGCGCGCGCTTCCAGTTCATCGTCGGCGCAGTCAACACGTCGGGCTACGTCATCCAGGTCACGGGAGACGACACCATCGACGGCGTGCTGCTCAACGTCGACACCGACACGTCTGGCGCGCTCCGCGGCTTCACGCCGTCGGCCGCCGACGACACGGTCACGCTCAACGGCACGACGCAGGGCGGCGCCTCGATCGGCGACGTCATGACGTTCGTCGACATCGCCGCCGATCAGTGGGCGATCGACGGCCGCGTCTCGGCAACCGGCTCGCCGGCGACCCCGTTCAGCTCCGCCGTGACCTGATTCACCAGCGCTACCTACTAACTCACAGGGCCCTTCGGGGCCCTTTTTTTTGGAGATCCCATGGCCACGAAGAATCACAACCGTCCCCGGAAACCCATTCGCACGCTCGAGATGGACGTCGGTCAGGAAGGCATCGCACAGATCAGCCTCTCCGGCGCCGCCAGCATCGAGCGTTCCGACATCGAAATCGTCGACGGCCCGGACGCGCTCAAGCACGCCGAGGAGCTGGCGTTCATGGAAGAGGAAGTCGTGATCAACATTCACGAGACCGACGATCCGAACGCCGAGCCCTATGTCCAGGTCGGCTCCAACGGAAAGATCATCTACATCACGCGCGGCGAGGACGTCATCATCAAGCGCAAGTACCTCGAGCGTCTCGCGCGAGCGAAGCGCGTCGGCTACCAGCAGAAGCACCTCAACTCGTCGGACCCCCTGAAGTACAACCGGCTCGACATGAAGACCGCGCTTCAGTATCCGTTCGAGCTCAAGGAAGACCTCAACCCGCGCGGCCGCGACTGGCTCGTGAAGATCCTGAAAGAGGCGGCGTAACGTGAAGCTCGTCAGCCTCATTGCCCAGTGGCGCGCCGACGTCGATGACGCACAGCAACCGTTCCTCTGGTCCGAGGCGTCGGTGCTCAACTGGTTCAATGAGGCTGAACAGGAGGCGTGCCGTCGCGCGGAGCTGATCGTCGATTCGTCCACGGCCGAGATCTGCACGCTCCAGGTCACGGCCAATAACCCGTGGGTGGCCTACGATCCGCGCATCGTGCGCGTGCTCCGGGCCCGTCCCGTTGGGCATGTCGGGATCGGCGTCCTCACGATGGCCGAGATGGATGAGCGCCCGAACTGGGAAGACGAGACCGGAACCGTGCTGAAAGCGCTCGTCACCGACATGGAGACCGGGAAGTTCCGGTGCTGGCCGACGCTGACCGCCAACACCACGATCGCGATCACGGCCTCGCGGCTGCCGCTCGCCGACATGGACGACAGCGTGAACGCCGAGCCGGAGATCCGCGCGGAGTATCACCTGAAGCTGCTCGACTGGGTGAAGTGGCGGGCCTACAGCGTGGACGACGTCGATGGGACAGATCCCGCGAAGGCCAGGGCCGCGCTGAAGCGCTTCGAAGCCGAATTCGGAACGGCCTCGGCGCTGCTCGACGCGTGGTTGCGCCGCTACGGAAACCGTGAATTCGTCGGCGGGAGCTTCGCCTGATGGCGCGCATCGGCCCGTTCGCCGGCATCGACAACGTCACGGCCCGCGAGCTTCTGAAACCCGACCATCTACAGGCGGGTGTGAACGTAGACGTGATGGACTCGAAGCGCGTGAAGCGCCGCGTCGGCCGCGCGACGTTCTCGGCGGGTGGCGCGGACTCGCTCTACGTGCACGATGGCGTGTTCGTGTTCCGGCGCGGCACCGAGCTCCGGCGCATGCGCCCCAGCGGGCAGAGCGACGTCATCGCCTCTGGACTCGCGCGGCGCCCGTGTTACTGGGGTGTCAAAGACCGCATCTACTGGAGCGACGGGCTGCAGACAGGCGTCATCGTGCGTGGTCTAAACGAGGCCTGGGGCATCGCCCCGCCGCCGACGCAACCCGACTACGCCGCGGCGCCGGGCGGTAACCTGCCGCGCGCGAGCTACCGCTACGCGCTGACGTTCGAGCGCGATGGCCAGGAGTCGGGGACCGGGCCGGCGCGCGACACCGCGGAGATCGAGGGCGCGATCACGTTCTCCAACATCGCCGTCCCGACCGGCGCAGATTGCAAGCACCTGTATCTCTCATACCCGGACGGCCGCAGGCTACATCGCCTGATGACACTCGCGCCCGGCACCACGACGGCCACCTATGCGGGCACCGCGGCCGCACTCGGCGCGCCCCTCGAGACGCAATTCATGCAGCCGCCGCCGGCCGGCAGTGCGATTGCCGAGCACCACGGGCGTATGCTCGTCGCGATCGGCGAGTTCCTGCTCTTCTCGCCGCCGTACCGCGGCTATCTATTCGACCCCGTGCACATGAATTACCGCTTCGGGTCGCGGATCACGATGGTTGCGCCGGTCGAAGGCGGCGTCTATGTCGGCACCGAGAAGACCATCGAGTTCCTGGCCGGCGACGACATCGCCACCGCGACGCGCTACGAGAAAGCCGCGTACGGCGCCGTCGAAGGCACGCTCGACTATGTGAGCGCCGATCAACTCGGCGTCGTCTCGCTCCCCGGCAAGGTCGCGCTCTTCGCCGCCCAGGCGGGGATCTGCGTCGGCGGGATCGGCGGCGCTTTCCACAACCTGACGACGGGACGATACGCGTACCCAGTGGCGTCGCGCGGGGCCGCGCGGGTCATTCAGGAAGAGAACGCGACGCGCCTCGTCATCGCAATGCGAGGGATTTCATGATGTCCGCACTCATCCTCCCGTCCGCCGGCACGCAAGCAGTCTTCGCGCCGCGCCTTGAGGCTTCCGGCACGGTGAAGACGCTGAAGCACCGTGTCGCCGAAGTCCCGGTCACCGACGGCCTAGTCAACGTGCTCGACCTGCCGGCGCCGCTCATCGAACCCTTCGGGCGATTCATGCGCAAGCGGGTCCCGGCCGGCACGTTCCGCGTGAAGCTCGAGCACTGGCAGGAGTTCTGCGCAACGCTCGGCCTCTGAGCCACCCCATTCCCCACCAACCCGCTTCGGCGGGTTTTTTTATGCCTGGAGAAAACCGATGTCACTGAATCGATCGACCGGCCTGCGCAACAAGCTGCTCGACACCGGAAGTTTCAAGAGCGTGATGAACTTGTGTTTCATCAACATCTATTCCGGGGCGCGCCCGGCGAGCGCCGACGACGCGGTGCCGGGCGGCTGCGTGCTGCTCGCCGTGATCTCCGATAACGGCGGCGGCAGCGGGCTCAACTGGGATGCCGCGGCGGCGGCCGGCGCACTGCTCAAGAGCCAGACCCAGACGTGGTCCGAGGATTCGATTCTGGCCGACGGCACCGCAGGCTGGTTCCGGATTTACGAGGCCACCGACACGCCGGCTGGCGCGAGCACGACCAAGGCGCGCGCCGACGGCACCATCGGCACGTCGGGGGCGGATCTCAATCTCTCGAGCGTCAATCTCACCGCCGGCACTCCGCTGACGCTGAGCAACGCCAGTCAGTTCACGATGTCTTGAGGACCACTCCATGAGCAATCTGAGTCTTTCCACCGGCTTTCGCAACGCACTGCTCGACGCAGGGCTGTTGCCCCTTTTCGACAACGGCTTCCTCGACATCTACTCGGGCACGATCCCGACCGACGCGAATCAGAGCGAGGGCGCGGGCACACTGCTTGCGAGCGTCGTCCTGCCCGCCTCGGCGCTCGCGGCCGCGGCGTCCGGCGGATCGGTCTCCAAGGACAGCGGCGCCTGGACCGAGCCCGATGCGAACGCGGGAGGCACGGCCGCGTGGTTCCGCCTCTACGACTCAGCCCACACGACTGGTGCGAGCACGACCGCGGTCCGCGTCGACGGCGAGGTCACGCTGTCCGGCGGCGGCGGGGATCTCATCCTGACCACGCTCACCATCGCGCTCCACGACTCGCTCACCATCGATACGTTCTCGTTCTCGATTCCGTTGAGCGCGTAACCCATGTCCGGAGCCGCCTGGAATCCATCCGACAAGCATTCGTCAATCACCCTGACGAATGCAAATCGGACGGCCGAGAACACGTCCGGGCTCAGTGGGATCCGATCGGTACGTGCCGATCAGTTCATGTCGTCCGGGAAGTTCTATTTCGAGTTCGTCGTCGATCAGGCGGGCGCGGGGTCTCCCGAGTGGTACGCGGGTATCGACGACGGCACGCTGAACCTGGCGAACGTCCTCGGCAGTACGGCAGGCGGCTACGGTATTCGGGGTTGGACCGGGCAGAAGATCCACAACGGCAGCACGACGGCGTACGGCTCGGCGTTCGCGACGGGCGACGTCGTTGGCGTGGCCGTCGACTTCTCGGCCGGAGCGATCTGGTTCTCGAAGAACGGCACGTGGTTCAACAGCGCGACGATCTCCGAAATCCAGGCGGGCACGACGACGCACGCCGCCTACACGGGGATCTCCGGCTCGTTCACGCCGGCATGGTCGGCGAACGACTCGACGACGGCGCCCAAGACCACGCTGCGCACCGAGGCCGCGCAGCTCACGGGTAGCGTACCGTCCGGCTTCACGGCCGGCTGGCCGCTTCCGACGCACGGTGACGGCGCGGCGGGCATCCCGGTCGCGGCCGCCGGCACGGGCAACGTGCAGCCGGTCCACGTCACCGGCGGAGCGGGGGTGCCACTGGCGATTGTGGCGACCGGCTACGTACTGCCGATCCATGGCGATGCCGCGCTCACGGTGCCGCTCGCGCCGAGCGGCACGGCCTCGCTGCCCGGCAAGGGCCAGGGCGCTGTCACGCTGATGCCGAGCCTCGTGGCGACCGGCGCGGTATCTCGCGCAGGATCCACCGACGCCGCCATGGAGGGCCCCGAGGCGCTGCTCTTCGGTGTCATCAGCATCGGCGGAACGGTAGATGCCGCGCTCGGCGTGCTCGGCGCGGCCTGTGAGGCCACCATCCCGGTGACAGGCGGCATCGATGCCGAGCTCGGCGCCCTCGAGGCCGAGGCGAGCGGGGTTGTGACGGTCGTCGGCGTGATCAGCACGGCGCTCGGCGCGCTCGAGCCCGCGCTCGTCGGCTACGTTCCGATCACCGGCACGCTCGCCACGGAGCTCGCGGTCCTCGGCGCGTATCTGGTCGCCGACTGCGGAGATTCAGAGACTTGGCGCGTGGTCGTGATGAACCTCAAGCACGGCGGGATCAGCGAGTACGAGAGCTATCCCATGAATTCGATCGTCGAGTGGAACGGCACGTACTACGGTGCCGACGATTCTGGGATCTACACGCTCGCCGGCGAGTTCGACGTCGCAGCCGACATCGATGCCGTGATCCGCACGGCCCGCCACGATTTCGGAACCGACATCACGAAGCGCGTCTCGGACGTCTACGTGCAGTGCAAGTCGGCCAAGAAACTCGTGCTCCGAATGCGGGACGGCGATCGGATCTGGGAATACCCGGTCCCCTCGGACGCTTACCCGGGCTTCGAATCCGTGAAGGTCGACACGGGCCGCGGGCTGCGCGTCCGCTACCACGAGTTCGAGCTCGCGAACTTCGAGGGCGCGGATTTCGAGACCGACGGGTTCGACCTCGTCATCACGCCGATCGAGCGCCGCCGCAAGCGATGATCCCCCGCATTCGCACGCTGCTACTCGGCGACCAGACCGAGGCCGCGCGCTGGGTGCCGTTCGCGGCCGGCAAGCTCCGCGCGCTGCAGGCGATCATCGCGAAGGGGGTGCGGAAGGCCTGCGATCAGACCTTCCAGATTGGCGGGGTCTCGATCGCGCTCCGCGCCGATGAGCACGGCGGGCGCATCGTGATCACGGCCGCCGCCGTCCTGGCGCGGTTACGCGTGCTCGTCGCGACGACCGATTCGACGTGGTCGCAGCTCGCAACGGCGCCGACGACGCTCGTTCCCCATTCGGCGGTCACCGTGCCGGCGCACGTCGCCAGCGACGGACTGAACACGATCGACTACCGGGAATTGCTCGGCGAGCTCAGTTACCGCACCGACGCGCTGCGCATGCGGCGCCACAATCCGGACGGGACCCTGGCCTGGGAGGAACGCGCGACCTCGAGGGACACGCCGTCGACGGGCATCACGACGGAATCCACGGCGAGCGCGGTGCGCGCCGCAGCCTATGCCGGGGCGCACGTCGTCTGGGACGAGATCGATTATCGAGAGTACTACTCGCCGATCATCGGCTGGCTGCGCGAAGCGCTGCCGTGCTACGTGCGGGCGAGCGCCGACACCGGCGTGGTCGATCTCCGCGTCGCGACGGCCAGCGACGACTACTTCGACCCATCGCTCGGGATCTCGGTGTCGAAACGCTTCTTCCCTCTGTGCATCGCGGGGTACTTGGGCACGGACGGACTGTTCTTCGCCCTCGGCTATATGTACGAGGTCGCCGATCGCTCGACCCCCGACGGCCTGTTCACGCCGTGGGACATCGGCGGCTACTCCGGCGCCTTCGAGCTCCACGCCGTCGACGCGGCTACCCTCGTCACCGTCGCGCGCGTCACGGTCGCGACGACCGACGGCGGGCAGGCCGTGCAGCTCATCGCCGACGAGCATGCCCTGCCGTATGTCGCAGACATCGACGCCGGAGGCCTGCTCGCCAGCGTGTTCGCGTACAGCCGCGCGCTCGAGCGCGTGCTGACCCGGGATTTCCTGCTCATCGGAGCGAGCCTCGATCCGCGAACTGGCGTGGCGGTGTGCGCCGACCAGGTCTACGCGAAAGCGGCCGGCGTGACGACGCTCTTCCGGTTCGTCCCGAATGTGACCCGTGCCGGCACCGTCGTCACCGATCTCGAACTATCCGCGGCGTCCTGGCCGGTCGACGGCCTGCTCGCGCTGTTGCCCACGAAGACCTGAGGACCCCCAATGACCGACGCCACTTCGCTGATCTCCGACGCGCAAGCCTACGCCGACAGCAAAGACAACGATGCGCGGGCCTTCATCAACAAGCTCGCCGACGCGGCGAACGTGATCTACGACGGGGTGGTGGGCGACGTCGAGGCCTACCACGTGCCGATCACGGCCGCCGAAACGATGATCGACGACCTCGCCATCACCTTCCCAGAAATTCCTACCATCGTCGTGCCCGGCTACACCGTGCCGGCCGTCCCGACCATCTCCTTCACGCCCATCATCCACGACATCACGCTGCTCGAGGCCGCGCGCTCCAAGCTGCTCGGCGATCTCCAGGCCGGTGGGTACGGCATCGATGTCAATGACGAAACCCAGCTTCTCGATCGCGAGCGCGAGCGCATCGTCGCCGAGGCCCAGCAGACCGCCGACTCCGTCGAAGTCGCGTTCGCGACCCGCCGCTTCAGCGAGCCCCCGGGCACGATGTTCGGCGCCATGTCGCGCATGAAGGAGTCGATCCGCGAAGCCGTCCAGCTCGCGAGCCGCAACATCTACATCCAGCGCGCGACGCAGTTCTTTCAGGCCAGGCAGTTCGCCGTCCAGACCGCGGCGACCCTCGATCGCACGCGCGCCGACATCATCGAGATCCAGTTCCAGATCGAAGAGGCCCGCGCGCGTTTCGCGCTCGCGCTGTTCCAATCCCAGCTCGAGCAGTTCAAGACCCAGCTCTCGGCGGCGATCGACAAGGCGAGCCTCGCCGTTCGGATCTACGAGGCGCAGGCCACGATGGTCGACGCGCGCGCCCGGATCTCCACCCAGAAAGCGCAGGTCTTCATCGCCGAGTACCAAGCCAACGTGCAGGCATTCCTCGGCGTCATGGAGATCCGCCTGCGCAACGCTCAGAACAAGCTCGCCGCCGCGACCGCGACGGGCGACGCACGCCGCGACGCCGCGAAAGCCGGCGCCGATTTCTATTCGACGCTGGTCGCCGGCGCCCTCGGCGCGGTGAACACCATGGTCAGCCAGTCCGCACAGGAGACCACTGCATGAGACCCACGATCTACGTGAATTCCGAGGGGGGCGCGGACAACGCGCCGCCGTACGTCCGCGACGCCATCACGAGCCTCCAGCAGCGCGCGAGCGCGCAGCGTTCCGCGGCCGCCGCCGTGCAGCCCACCGCGGCGCCGGGCTCCTACGCGAATCCCCTGCAGGGCCAGGACCAGACGTCGATCATGGGCCGCGTGAAAGCGGCCGCCGGGATCCCGGGGCCGGGCGCCGCACCCGAGACGGGGAACGCCGGTGTGCCGCAGCCGCCGCAGCCGCCGCAGCCCGGCGTCAACGGCAGCGCGCCGGCGCCGAAGGGCATCATCGGCAAGGTGGCCGGCGCGGCAGGCCGCGTCTCGCGCTCGCCGGTCGGCCGCTACGTCGCACCCATCGCGGGGGCCGCGCAGGCGATTCACGGGCTCGCGGACGTCGCGGGCGGTGATACCGTCAATGGCGTCGAGAACACCGTGCTCGGCGGCCTCACTGCCATCCCGGCGACAGCGCCGGCCGGCATCATCGGCAACGTCCTGAAGACGGCGCGCGATGCCGCGCTCGGCTGGGGCGCCCAGAAGTACGTCGACGCAACGACGCCCCCGAACTCGGGCTCGCGCATCGTCGGACCCGCGCTCGCGGCCCAGCTCAACGGCAAGACGCCCGAGCGGGCACTCATCGACGCCGGTCATCGGGCCGCCCCTGGACAGCCCCAGAAACCGACGGAGAGCACGCCTGCGCCGATTTCGGCCCCTGCCGCACCGAGCCCCGCGTCGCTCGTCGATAATGGCGCCTACGTGCCTCCGCGGGGCACCGGCATCATTCGGAACAACGGCACCGGGGCGATCACCGAGATCAACGGATCCCCGGCCCCGGAGCAGGTCGCCCAGGCGCCCTCCGACATCGGTCGTCGCGAGCCCGTGAACGTCCCGAACGCGGCGCTCGCCACCGACATCGATACGCTGCCGCAGTTCTTGCAGGGAGCCTCGGAGGCCGGTCAGGCGCTCGTCAATAACAAGCAGCAGGCCGCGAAGGAGGCGGGGCTCATCCGCCGCGCGAAAGCGGGCCAGGAATACCAGAAGGGCGAGACCGAGCTCGGTGCGCAGCAGCGCCTCGATCACGTGCTCGAGCAGCTTACCCAGCTCAACGACCAGAACGATCCGCAGGGCGCGAAGCGTGCCGAGCTCCAGAACACCGCGCTCACGCTCCGCGGCCACGTCCCGACGACGTCCGACACCCCCGAAGATCGCTACCGCAACACGCTCACGAAAGGCGTGCTGCCGGCGGCGCTCGACGAGAAGGGGCGCACCGATGCGCTCAAGTGGGTGGATCAGCAGATGGCCGACTACCGGGAGCGCCGCTCCGGCCGTGCGGCCGCGCCGCAGTACGAAGAGGGCAAGGTCTACGTCGACGGGAAAGGAAATCGCGCGAAGTACCAGAACGGGCAGTGGGTGGCGGCAGCGTGATCAACTTCGACCCGTCTACCGCACGTCTCGAGGCCGCGCCGGCTGCCGGCGGTTTCGACCCGTCCACGGCGCAGCTCGCGCCCGAGCCCGAGAAGCCCGGCATCATCGCGCGCGCGGCCGGCGCCGCGGGGTCCGCGGGCCGCGGGCTGCTCGACACCGCAAAGGCCGACGTCGGCAAGATCACCGAGGCGGTGGCGCCGGCTGCGCCCGCTCCGGTCGCGACGCCGACGCCAGCCCCGGCGCCGGCTCCCCTGCCGGCTGCCGCGCCGGCGCCGAACTTCCGTCCCGAGACCGCGAAGCCCGCCCCCGAGCCGCAGCAACCCGGCACCGGCGGGATCGGCAGCGAATTCGTGCAGGGGTTCAAGGCGGGTGTCGGTGGTCAGAACGCCTCGATGCTCGGCGGCGCCCTCGAGGCCGGCGGCATCATCGCGCGCAACCGCGCGCCCGGCATGGCGAAGGCTGCGATCGACGCCGGCCAGAAGCTCCAGGACTGGGGCACCGAGCACACGCCGACGCCGCAGGTCGGCAGCATCACGGACGTCCCGGGTGACGGCATCCTGGACACCGCGGAGCGCGCCGCGAAGTACGCGGCATTCCAGGCGGGCTCGGGCATCGGCACGTCAGCACCCTCGCTCGTCGCCGGCACCGCGGCCGGGCTCGCCACCGAGAATCCGCTCGTCGGCTTCCTCGCAGGCGCCGTCGGGCCCTCGTACCTCCAGAATCTCGGCGACGTCTACACGAGCGCGAAATCCGATCCGGACATCTCGAAAGCGCTCTCGAGCGGCCATCTCACGCCAGAGCAGATCGCGCGTACCTCGGCGCTCGCCGCCGTGCCGATCGCGGCGCTCGACGCGCTCTCGCTCGAAAACGTGCTCCACAACGCGTTCAAGCCGGCGAAGGACGAGCTCGCGAAACGGATCCTCAAGGGCATCGCCACCGGCGCGATTACCGAGGGCTCGACCGAAGGCCTGCAGGACGTCGTCTCGCAGTGGGCACAATCCACGCTCGGCCAGCACAAGGAACTCAAGGACCGCGTGGTCGAAGTCGTCGACAACGCACTCGGAGGCGTGTTCTCTGGCGGTCTGATGGGTGGCGTCAGCGGAGTGCGCGGTCATCCGAACGAGCCCCCGCCGGCTCCCGGCGGTGCCGCCTACGTGCCGCGTGAAGGCGAAGTCATCCCGGGCGCGCCGCCCGGCACCGCACGGGTCGCCGCGCCCCAGCCGGCGGGGATGCCGGCCGTCCCCGGCGTGCCGCCAGGTGCGCCGCCCGCCGGCCCCGCGCTCACGCCGCCGCGCACCGCGCCGACCCGCGTCGACCCCGCGCACATCATGGACGCGACCCAGCGCGGCATTCTCATCCCGGTGCAGCAGCCCGGAGGCATGATCTCGCGCGCTCGTGCGCAGCAGAAGACGGCGGAGGGAACTCACCAGCCCGACGCGCCGGCGCCGGGCATGGTTCGCATGTACCACGGCGGAAGCGTAGAAGCGGGCGTTGATGGTCCCCGCTGGTTCTCCAGCAACAAGAACTATGCACAGCAATACGCTGAGAGAGTGGGCGCGGGGAAACATCTCTATTACGTCGACATTCCGGAAAGTCATCCATCCGTGGCTCCCGATGAATTCAATCCGGAGCAGTCGATCAAGAATGGATTTACGGTGAATACAGAGTTGCCCGAAGAGATCGCGAGGAACGCAAAGCCGCTATCTTCGGTCGACGAGTCTCTCACCAACGTCCCCGCACAACCCGCCGCCCCAGCCCAAGAGAAAGGGACAGTAGCGACCGCTAGTGTCCATTCCCCGGAGGCCTTCACCCCCACCCACGAACTCCCCGACGGCACCCCGGTCCGCGCCACGGAGGAGCCGCACGTCTACACCGACGCCGCCGGCACCGAGATCGAAGACCGCAACGCCAAGCCGTTCGCGGCCGAGCGCATCGCCGCGGCAGCCGCGCAGGCTGCGACCTCCCCGGACAACGCCCTGGCCGAGCCGACCGACGGACAGAAGGCAGCCGGCAACTATCAGAAAGGACATGTCAACCTGCACGGGCTTGACATCGCGATCGAGAACCCGGCGGGTTCGAAGCGCACCGGGGTCGGCGAGAACGGCAAGCCGTGGTCCGTGGAGATGTCGGCGCACTACGGCTACCTGAAGCAGACCGAGGGTGCCGATGGCGATCAGGTCGACGTCTACCTGACCGACCACGCGGGAGATGCGAATCGCCCGGTCTACGTCTTCGATCAAGTCAGCAAAGACGGGACCTTCGACGAGCACAAGGCCGTGCTGGGCGCCGCAGATCAGACCGAGGCCGAGAAGCTCTACGACGCGCACTTCAGCGACGGCAGCGGCCCGAAGCGCCGTGCCGCGGTCACGGAGATGAGCATCGCCGAGTTCAAGGACTGGGCGCGCGGGGACACGCGGGCGCCTGTCGTCAACGTCGCCACTGGCGAGGAGCACATCCCAACGCGGAAGACGGATTCCACGATCTCGCCGACTCAAACCGAGAAAACCGACGAAACCAACAAACCGGCCACGAAACCGTTCGAGCATGGCCCGCGGCAGAATCGCAATCAGGGACAAGTCTTCACGTTCTCTCAGGACATCGCGCATGACATTCGACGCGGCGCGAGGCCGGTCAATGACCTGCATCGGAAGCCGACCGGCTGGCTCATGAGTGACGGCGATCGTGGCGTCGTCCTTATCCACCCTCACGAAGACTCGGGGCTCGTGTTTCGCTTCGACGAGAAGAGCGGTACCGACCACATGCGCGCCCGTGCTCGAGCGCAGGTCTATGCGATCGATAACCGAATCGAAGGTGGAACGTCGGCGGCCGAGCCAGCGATGGAAGAGCCGAAGTCCGAGGCGCCGCGCGAGCGCTGGAAGAGTTTCACTGTCTCCCCGGCGGCGGACCCCTCGTGGTACGTAGTTCGTGAGCCGAGTGCTGGGCAGAGCAGCGCAGCGCAGAACCTCGCGCGGTTTAAGATTCGTGACGACGGTCGCCTCGGGAAGGTGGACCATTTCTTCGAGTCGTCGCAGACGCGCGAGCCGGTCGAAAAGGCGATCCGAAGATTTGTCGATTCCCAGAAGCAAGGTCAGGCCGCGCCCGCGAAAGAGCAGCCGAAGGCCGCGCCTAAGCCGGCACCAGAATCAGTGAAGAAGGACGAGCCGAAAGCCGCCCCGAAACCAGCGCCCGTCGTATCGGCCAACACCATCGTCACCGACGACACCGCGGAGGCTGCTCGCAAACTGCTCCGCTCCAAGCTCGGGCAACTCAATACCGGCATCGATCCCGAAGTGTTGCAGGCCGGCATCACGCTGGCCGTCTACCACATCGAGCGCGGCGCCCGGACGTTCGCGGCCTATGCGAAGGCGATGATCGGGGACCTGGGCGACCTCGTGCGGCCGTACCTCAAAAGCTGGTACATGGCCGCGAAGTACGATCCCCGCACCACCGACGAACTCCGCGCGGCCATGAGCCCGGCGGACGAGATCGATGCGATCGACGCGTCGGCTATACTTAGGGCAGAGGAACCCACCGATGGAATTCAGAACGGCCTACCTGAACGCGATGCGGGATCACAGTCCGCGCGAGTTCAATCAACTGACGCGGAGCGGCCAGATGGAGGCGCACCTGCAGGAGAAGACGCAGGAGGCGTACCGGATGCTGGACGAGCACTTGGCGAACGTGCCCCGCGCGGCAAACGGGGCGCCACGCGACGCGCGCGCGGTGAGCGAAGCGGAGAGGATAGTGCTGGACACGCTGATCGACTTCCCACCCGCAGCAACTTCCGAATCGAGCCCGGCGGCCTAGAAGAGGACCGCGGCTGGACGCAGAAGGCGCGCGATAACGTCCGCGCCATCGAACTACTCCAGGAAATCGAATCTGAGGGCCGCGCGGCCACCCCTGAAGAGCAGAAGGCGCTCAGCCTGTACGTTGGCTGGGGCGGCATGCCGGGTGTGTTCCCGGTCAAGGAAGGCGACTACGGAAAGGGCTTCGAGAAGGTTGGAGCGCGCGTGCGCGAACTCCTGACCGACGAGGAATATGACGCCGCCAGCCGCAGCACCCAGTACGCCCACTACACGAGCGAGCGCATCATCCGCTCCATGTGGGATCTCGCGCAGCGCCTGGGCTTCCGTGGCGGCGCGATATTCGAGCCCGGCATGGGCGTCGGACACTTCGCTGGCCTCATCCCGGCCGACGTCGACCCCGGCACCATGTACCAAGGTCTCGAGATGGACCCGACCTCGGCGCGCATCGCCAAGCTGCTCTACCCGAAGTTCGGTGTCCGGCTCGAGGACTTCACGAAGGCGCCGCTGCCCGAGAACGCATTCGACCTCGTGATCGGCAATCCGCCGTTCGCCGACATCCCGATCAAGGCCGATCCGAAGTACGCGACGCACGGCTTCCTGTTGCATGACTACTTCTTCGCGAAGAGCCTCGATGCCGTCAGGCCCGGAGGCCTCCTGATGTTCATCTCGTCGGCAGGCACGATGAACAAGCAGGACACGAAGGCGCGCGAGTGGATGGCGAAGCGGGCGGATCTCATCGGCGCGGTGCGCCTGCCCTCGAACGCGTTCAAGCAGAACGCTGGCACCGAGGTCACGACTGACATTCTCGTGTTTCGGAAGCGCCGCCCCGGCGAAGCGATTCGGGTGAATAGCTCTGGCCGCTGGTTGACCCAGACGAACGACGCCGGAGAGGCTGTCGGCTCCCCGGTTCTTGAAGACGCGCCGGAATGGGTCGACGTGTCCGAGATCACGCTGCCGAACAAGGACGGCGTACCCACCACGGGCTACTCGAATCAGTATTTCGTCGAGCATCCCGAGATGGTGCTCGGAGAGCAAGGTTTCTTCGACAAGCTCTATCAGGGGCGCTACGCCGTGCACGCGACGCCCGGCGCCGATCTGGCCGCGCAGCTCCGCGAAGCGCTCGGCCGGTTCCCGTCCCAGGTGATGTCGGACTGGACCACGACGCACAGCCACGACGATCTCGACTTCGCGAGCGGCGAGCGCAAGGAGGGCAGCTACTACCTCGACAAGGACGGTCGCCTCATGCAATTCACGGGCGGCGTAGGCCGCGCGGTGGAACGCCGCGGCAAAGGCGTGGAGGGCGGCAAGTCCAAAGACGAGCTCGACCGCATTCGCGCGCTCATCCCGATGCGCGACGCGCTGCGCGCCGTCTATGCCGCGGATCTCGGCGGGCAAGCCGAGAAGGCCACGGCGGCACGCGCTGCACTGAACAAGGCTTACGACAAATTCGTCGCCGAGTTCGGTCCCATCAATCAGGCGGAATTCAGCTACCGCCGTCCGAACAGGGTCCAGGCAGAGAGCGCACGCGCGGAGGCGCGCGAGGAAGCACGCTCAGCCGGGCTGCCGTTCGATGAGGGTTCGTTCGATCCGACGCGCATGGTCAAGGCGGGCGCCACACTCGCGGCCATCGGGAAGGCGCGCGCGGAGGCGCGCGAAGCCGCGCTCACCGCCGGCGAGGAATGGCGCGAGGGCAGCTTCGACCCCGAGGACATGCCGGACATCGTCATCGAGAAGCGGCCGAACATCGATCCGTTCATCGACGACCAGGAGTCCTACCGCCTGCGCGCGATCGAGCGCTACGACGAGGCGACCGGCAAGGCGACCAAGGGTCTCGTGTTCTCCGAGAGCACGCTCGCCCGCGAGCGCAAGCCCACCATCAACAGCGTCGGTGACGCTCTGTTCCACGTCCTCAACGTCCAGGGCTATCCGGACATCGACGCGATCGCCGAGGCCGCGGGGAAATCTCCGACCGAAGTACTGTCCGAGCTCGGCAATTCGCTGTTCGAGCTCCCCGGGAAACCTGGCGTCTACGAGACCGGCGAGGACTACCTGAGCGGCGACGTGCGCGCAAAGCTCGCCGAAGCCGAGCAGGCTGCACTACGTGACGAGCGCTACGAGCGCAACGTCCGGGCGCTGCGTGACGTCCAGCCCGTCGATCTCCCGCCGACGCAGATCTCGACCTCGCTCGGCATGCCGTGGATTCCGGCGGACGTGATCGAGCAATTCGCGACCGAAGGGCTCGGCCTCGATTCGTTCAGCACGAACTACGAGCCGAAGCTCGCCGAGTGGTCGGTCTCCGGAGACTCGAAGAGCGCGGCGGCGACGAGCGCGTGGGGCACGCAGCGCGCGCCGGCGCCGACGATCCTCTGGCATGCCCTGAACCGGGTGCCGATCAAGATCTACGACACCTGGAAGGATTCGGACGGCCGGACTCACCGCGAGCTCAACACCGTCGACACCGAGGCCGCGCTCACCAAGGTGGCAGAAGTCCGCCAGAAGTTCGCCGACTGGGTGTACGGAGACGCCGATCGCGCCGATCGGCTCGCCGGGATCTACAACCAGAAGTACAACAAGATCCGGGCCTGGGAGGGTGACGGGTCCTATCTGACCACGCCCGGGGTCTCCGCCGCGTGGTCGTGGCGCCCCCACCAGCTCCGCGTGATCGCGCGCATTCTGCGCCGCGGAAACACCTACATGGCGCACGCTGTCGGCGCCGGCAAGACCTCGGCGATGATCGGCGCCGGCATGGAGATGCGCCGGCTCGGCCTCGCCCGCAAGCCGATGTACGTGGTCCCGAACCACATGCTGGCCCAGTTCACGAAGGAGTTCTACGAGCAGTACCCGACGGCCAAGATCATGGTCGCCGACGAGCGCAGGTTCCACACAGATCGCCGCAAGCTCTTCATCGCCGAAGTCGCGAACCAGGATCTCGACGCCGTCATCATCACGCACTCGTCGTTCGGCAAGATCCCGATGTCGCCCGAGTTCCAGGACGCCATCATCAACGAGGAAATCGGCGAGTACCGCGATCTACTCGATGAGATCGGCGACAAGCAGAAGCCGGGCGAGGACAGCGAGGTTCGAGTCCGTCGCAAGCGCCTCGAGAACGCGATCGAGAAGCTCGAACAGCGCCTCTCCGGTAACCTCAAGGGCGGCAGCAAGGATCAGGTGTTCACGTTCGAAGAGCTCGGCGTCGATTACCTGTTCGTGGATGAAGCCCATCTCTTCCGCAAACTCGCGTTCGCGACGCGCATGAGTAGCGTCAAGGGCGTGTCTCCCGACGGCGCCCAGAAGTCGATGGATCTCTACGCTAAGATCCGTTATCTGCGCACGAAGAATCCGACCTACCACGTCACGCTCGCCTCCGGCACCCCGGTCACGAATACCATGGCGGAGCTCTATTCCGTCAGCCGCTACATGCAGGAGGACGAGCTCGAGGACCGCGGGCTGCGCGCTTTCGACGCCTGGGCCGCGGCATTCGGCGACACCGTGACCGAGCTCGAGGACGACGGCGCCGGCGGCTACAAGGCGCAGACGCGTTTCGCCCAGTTCGTGAACGTGCCCGAGCTCTCGGCGATGGTCAGGCAGATCATGGACGTCGTGACGAGCGCGGATCTCGCCAAGTACGTCACCCGGCCGAAGCTCAAGGACGGCAAGCGTCAACTGGTGCTCGCCGAGAAGTCGGAGGCCCTGATCGAATATCAGAAGGCCCTCGCGCAGCGGATGCGCGCGATCGAGCGGCGAAAGGGGCCGCCCAAGAAAGGCGACGACATTCTGCTCGCCGTCATCGGAGACGGCCGCCACGCCGCGATCGATATGCGGCTCGTGCATCCCGATCTCCCGATCGACCCCGAGCACCCGTCAAAGCTCGAGCTTCTAATCGACGGCGTGCACCGCATATTCGTCGAAACCGCCAATCAACCGTTCCACAAGCCGGTCCCCGACGGCTACTCGAAAGAGCCGGTCGCGCACGGGCCCGCCACGCAAATGGTGTTCTCGAACCTCGGATTGAGCGGGACGCGCGGTTTCAATGTCCACAAGCACATCGTCTCCGAGCTCGTGCGCCGCGGCGCGCCCCGCGACCAGATCGCCCTGATCGCAGATTTCAAATCGCACGTCGCGCGACAGAAGCTTTTCAACGACATGAACGATGGCAAGGTGCGCGTGCTGATCGGCTCGACCGACAAGATGGCGACGGGCGTCAACGCGCAGCGCCGCCTCTACGCCGTCCACAACCTCGACCCGCTGTGGTACCCCGCCGACGACGAGCAGCGCAACGGCCGCGCCATCCGACAGGGGAACATGAATCCCGAGATCGAGATCCACGACTACTCGACCAAGGGCACCTACGACGCTCAGATGTGGAACCTCATGGCGAAAAAAGCCCGCTTCATAGAGGGCTTTTTCCGCGGTGACCCCAACATCCGCACCATGGACGACCTCGGGGAGTCGAGCCAGTACGAGCAGGCGAAGGCGATGACCACGAACGATCCTCGCCTCATCGAGCTCACGCAGTTGCGCCAGGACCTCGAGAAGGCGAAGCGCCGTGAAGAGGCCTTCGAGCGCGAAACCTACGCCGCCAAGACCCGCGTGCGGCGCGCTCGCAGTACGATCGAGAACGCCGAGAAGACGATCTCCCGTGTGGAGGTCTACATCAAGCAGCGTGTCGACGTGACCCCCGAGAACTTCAGCGGGCAGATCGGCGACACGGCGTATCAGTCTCGCGAGGAATTCGCCAAGGCGCTGTGGAATGCCAGAAAGGAACTGGTCGAAGCCGGACAGGAGGTCAGCCGGAAGAAGGTGGGCGAGTTCGGCGGATTCCCGATCGTGGCCGACGTGAACAAGGACACCCGCAAGGTCACGGACGAAGAGGGCGACTACGTCAAGAAAGGGGCAGTCATCCTCACCGAAGATTACTACTACGCCAATCTGATGCACATCTACGATCGCGAACACTACGAATTCCTGCACGGCAACGGCGCACTCGCGCAGGTCGCGTCGATGGAAGAAGAACTCTTGAGCTTCGAGGGCCAGATCAACGGGGCCCGCCGCGCGATCGACGAAGCCCAGCGCGAGATCAAGGAATTCACGCCGCGCACGTCCCAGACCTTCGACGGCCAGGGCAAGATCGACGAGATCGCGAAGCAGGTCAGGGCGCTCGAGGGGGCGCTCGCAGCCGAGTCGGCGGCGGCACAGGCCGCGCTTCAGGCGCAGGCCTCCGCAGCCGATCCAGAGCCCGGGGAAGGGAAATTCGCGAAGTCCAAGAAAAGCCACTCCGCCGAGGGGCTTTCGCTTTCTGAGGCCACCGAATACCTGGAGCGGAAGATCGGGGCGCGCGCGCTCGGCGGGCTGCTCCAGTCGGGCAAGCTGCGCATCGCCTCGTCGGCTGATTCGAGCGTGCCCGCCGACGTGAAGCGCGCGGTGTCGTCCGGCGATCGGGTCTTCGGCTTCCACGATGAGAAGACCGGCACGACCTGGCTATTTCACGACAACCTCAACGCGAGCGGCGAGACGGGTGGCGAAACGGAAGACGCCTACGGGATCCTGCTCCACGAGATCGGCGTCCACTACGGCATGGCCGAGATGCTGGGACCCGAACTCTTCCGCGAGGCCATCAATCGGGTCGCGCTCGCCGCGCGATCGAAGGGTGACACCGAGTTCAACCGGGCCGCGCGCGCTGCTCGAGCGCAGATCCCCGGCAATACGAACCCCGCGCACGTCGACGAGGAAACCCTCGCGTGGCTCGTCACCGATCGCGCGAACCACGAACTCCCGATCGTCAAGCGCATGCTCGCGAAGATCAAGGCGTTCCTGTTCCGGATGGGATTCAAGGGCGCGCTGGACGCCGATACGCTGGTCGAACTCGCGCGGGGCGCGGCTGCTCGCGCTGGCGGACGGATGCTCAGTTCCCGGGATTCAATGTTTGCACGAGTTACCGTCACGGGAACGCAGGCGTTCAAGCGCTGGTTCGCCGGCAGCAAAGTGGTTGATGCCGATGGCAAGCCGCTGGTGGTGTATCACGGGACCTACAGCGACATTAATGAATTTGATCCCGACGAATCTGGCAAGAACGGTTTCGGAGTGTTGATCGCGGGGATGGAGTTTACTGACGATCCCTACGTGGCCTCGCATTACGCAGGCGCGAGCGAGCAGTACGCGTCCTTGGGCTATGAGGCGGGGAACGTGATGCCGGTATATCTTTCGATCAAGAATCCGTTCTCAGTAGGAAAAGCGCGGCACCGCGGCAATTATGCGGTCTCTCATGAGTTTGCGAATGTTTTCTTGCGATACCGGAACAAGGACGACATCGCCAATGATCGAGAGTATTTGAGAGACTACGCAAACGGTCCGCACGATAAAGAATACAACATAATTAAAGAGGCAATGGAGTTCGTAGACGCGCACGGAGTTCCAGACGGTATAGTGATAAGGGACGCAAATTGGGATGCGTTTGATTCTGGGGCGAACACTCAATACATCGTCTTCGACCCCCGACAAATCAAATCGGCCACCGGCAACAATGGCCAGTTCGACCCCGCGAACCCCGACATTCGCTACGCCAGACGCGCCCCCGAGACTCCCGAATTCAAAGCATGGTTCAAGAACTCAAAGGTCGTCGACGCCGACGGCAAGCCGCTGGTGGTGTACCACGGGACGCGCGCGCGTTATTTCAGCGTGTTCGCCCCCGGCACGGCGCAGGGGTGGGGGACCGGAATTTACTTCACCGACAACCGGCAACAGGCGGCCGAAGAGTTCGGTGATGGCGGCCGAGTCGTGGAGGTGTATCTCTCTATCCAGAACCCGTATCGGGGAGAAGCGATTCCGGCGGCGACGCTGAAAAAGACGGCTGCATGGCGAGAGGCCAAAGACCGCTATGCCGACCCCGAGACGGCATGGGAAGAGAGCGGGGCGTTCGCGGGCAAAGTGCTTCGAGAGCTTGGCTACGACGGGATCATCACGCGTGACAGCAACAATATAAACGGACTGGAAATCGTTGTTTTCCGCCCAGAGCAGATCAAATCAACCGGCAACCGCGGCACGTTCGATCCCAACAATCCCGACATCCGCTACGCCAGGCGCGCCCCCGAGACTCCCTGGTTCAAAGCGTGGTTCAAGGGTTCCAAAGCGGTAGACGAGACCGGCGCCCCGCTGCGGCTGTATCACGGGACGTTCGGGAATTTCTCGGAGTTCAATCCCGAGATGAACCCGGATGAGCGCGGCATCTTCCTGACGCCGGACCCCGCCCTGGCGAGCTTCTTTGCGTACAACCCCAGGGTGAAGGGCGGCAACATCATGCCGGTTTACGCCGCCATCAAGAACCCGATGGTCGTCGACTTCAAGGGCGAGACCTTCCCATACAAAACCGGCATCGGGCATATCCTCGAGGAGGCGCGCAGCAAGGGTCACGACGGCGTGATCCTGAAGAACGTCGTCGAGGGCGAGGTTACGGACTTGTCTCAAGATGGCGCCGAGCACGGGCCCGGGACCGACCAGTACATCGCGTTCTATCCGGAGCAGGTGAAGAGTGCGATCGGGAACCGCGGCACATTCGACGCTTCGAACCCGGACATTCGCTTCGCCCGTCGCAACCCCGTGGAATGGTCGACGTCCATGGCATCGGGCCTCTATCAGAACGCGCGCACCCGCCTCGAGCCGTGGCTCGACGAAGCCCGCTACCAGATCCAGGACCGATTCCACTACATGAACAAGCTCCAGCAGGCCGCCGCTGCGGAGCGCGGGGTTACGGAGCTCCCCGAGAATGAGGACGTCACCCTGGCCGAACTGCGGTATCACGGCATGGCCGGCGCGGCAATCGAGGACTTCCAGCGCGACCACGTCGATCCCATCCTGAAGATCATCAGCGACAACCATCTCGACGTCGGCAAGGTCGATGCGTTCCTGCACGCCCGCCATGCCGAGGAGGCGAACGCCCAGCTGCAGCGGATCAACCCGACCGAGGAGGAAGTGGCGGACCGCATCCAGGAAGCACTGGACGCCGGCGACGATGCGCTTGCCCGCCGGCTCGAGAACTACAAGCCGTTCGAAGGCGACAACACAGCGCTGTCCGGGATGTCGAATGCCGAGGCCGCGCAGGTCATGGCGAAAGCTCGGCAGGACGGGACCTACGCTGCGCTCGAGGACATCGGCAGCCGGGTCGACGCGATAACGGCGGCCGACCGTCAGGCGCTCGTCACCGCTGGCCTCGAGAAGCGCGGCACGGTCGCCGCCTGGGAGCGCACCTATCAGCACTACGTCCCGCTCAAGCGTGAAGGCTTCAACGGCTCTATGCCGCGTCGGGGCAGGGGTTACGACACCCGGGGACGGCAGAAGCGCAGGACGGGCTCCTCGCGAGCCGTGGAGCACGTGCTTGCGAACGTCGTGGCCCAGCATGAGGCGACGCTGATGCGCGCCGAGAAGGCGAAGGTAGGCCGAGCGTTTCTGGAATTCGCTCGCGCGAACCCGGATCCCGATCTCTACGAGGTCTCGAAGATGGACCGCCAGCCGGCATTCACGGCCGACGGGCTCGTCACCTACCGAGATGCTCTGGGCAACGTGCAGGCCGACAACGTGTTCACGGTCAAGCAGGACGGAAACGACGTCCGGGTTACGTTCAACGAACAGGATCCGACCGCGATGAAGATCGCGGCGGCGCTGAAGAACCTGGGCGCCGAGAAGGCCGGTGCGTTCGTGAACCTGTTGACGAAGTTCACGCGGATCCTGTCGTTCGTGAATACCGGGGCGAACCCGGAATTCATCATCTCGAACTTCTGGCGCGACATCCAGACGGCGGGCTACAACCTGAGCGGCACCGAGGCAGACCGGGCGAAGTGGGCGATCATCCGCGACGTCGGCAAAGCCTGGAAAGGAATCCGCGCGTTCCAGAAGGGGCGCGGCGGCCAGTGGGCGCAATACTTCGACGAATTCCGGAAGGCCGGCGCCAAGACAGGCTGGCTCGAGGCCTACGACACGGTCGTCGATCGCGAGACGGATCTCGTGCGCAAGGTGAACGAGATGGGCGACGGGAAGCTGCTCAAGATAAAGCGCGGGCTGCGCGCTGTGGAGCAGTTCATCGAAGACGAGAACTCGGCGGTCGAGAACGCGATCCGCCTTTCGGCGTTCGTGCACGCGCGTAACCTCGGGCTCTCCGAGGCCAAGGCCGCGCGGCTCGCGAAGGAGCTCACCGTCAACTTCAACCGCCGCGGCAACATGGGCCGGACGCTGAACGCGATGTACCTGTTCTTCAACGCGAGCGTGCAGGGATCTGCGCGTGTGCTCCAGGCGCTCGCCACGAGTCCGAAGGTGCGGCGCATGGCGATCGGCACGATCGTCGCCGCGGCGCTGCTCGACATCTGGAACCGCGGGATCGGCGACGACGACGACAAGGAGAATCCCTACGACAACGAGGCCATGGACAGCGTCAAGGCGCGGAACCTCGTGGTGATGCTGTCGAATGGCTCGTACATCAAGATCCCGCTGCCCTGGGGCTACAACGTGCTGCACGTCATGGGGCAGGCCGTCGGCGAGATGTTGACGCGGCCAGACGCCAAGGCGACCCGGTCAGCGGCCCGCGTGTTCGCCGCGGCATTCGACGCCTTCAACCCGATCGGCGGCTCGGCGTCAGTGCTCCAGCTCGTGAGCCCGACAATTCTCGACCCGGTCGCCCAGTGGGCCGAAAACAAGGACTGGAACGGCCGCCCGCTGCGGCCGACGCCGAATCCATTCGGGGTGCAGCCGCCGCAGAGTCAGCAATTCTGGAACTCAACGCGCCCCGCCTCGAAGTGGCTCATGCAGGGTTTGAATTCGCTGACCGGCGGAGACGAGATCCGCCCAGGCGCCGTCGACTTCTCCCCGGCCGCGCTCGATCTCATCATCGACACCTTCACCGGGGGCGCCGGCCGCTTCTACTCCGACGTCGTGCAAACACCGTGGAAGGCGATTACCGGCCAGGACCTCGAGAGCTACGAGGTCCCGCTACTCCGCAAGGTCTACGGCGCGCCCGGCATGGGGCAGACGATGACCGAGTACTACAGGAACCGCGACGCCGTCGCGCTCACGCAGGCCGAGCTCAAGCACTATGCCGGCGACAGCGAGAAGGTGGACCAGATCCAGGCCGACCACGGCAAGGACCTGAAACTCGTCGGGCTTATGAACGCCACTGAGAAGCAGCTCAAGATGCTCAGGAAGATGAAGCGGGGTGCCGACGACGCGGAGCGCCGGCAGCTAATCGATCGTCAGATGAAAGCCGTAATGGACCGATTCAACGACGCTCGCTACCGCGTCTACGCTCACGACTGATCTCGCGGCGCCACCATTCGCGCGGGCCTGAGTAGCCCTTCCACCAGCAGTCCACGGCGATCTTGAGGGCATAGAGCACGACCAGCGCGCCGCCGTAGAAAACCAGGAAGCCGAGGCCTTCGGTGCTCATGCCCGGACAATCCACGGCGGATCCGGCTGGGTCATGACCCGCTCGCTAACCATGTTGCGGAATCTTTCATTCTCCAGGAGCAGATTGTAGGCGAGCACGATCGCGCGATCCTCTCCACTCATGCCGGCGACGTCCGCCGCGTCCTGAACGCCGCGGACGAGCGGACTGTAGAGTCGCTGCCGAGAGAGTTCGGCCCGCATTTCGGTGGGCGATTGGCACTCGCGCACCGCGTCTGGGTAAGTCGGTCGGATTTTGTTCATGGGGCCCTCTGGTACCACTACTGGATATTCGGAAACCGATTCGGAAATATTCGGAAAGCGCCGTATGGAAGCGGCGCACCAGGAAAAGAGGCGAGAGAAAACAGGGCTTTAATGGCTCCCCGGGACGGGCTCGAACCGCCGACCCAGTGATTAACAGTCACTTGCTCTACCGACTGAGCTACCGGGGAGTAGAAGGGAGGCGCGATTCTACTGAGCCGGGTGGGGGCGGTCAATCGCGGCGGCTGCGATCCGCAGCCGCGCATTGGAACAGAGTGTGAAGCCGCCGGAGGCGCGGCTCACGTCAGCGCGGCGGCGATGCGATCGAGTGCCTTCTCGAGCGTTTCGAGACCCGTCGCATACGAGAGCCGGATACAGCCCGGCGCACCGAAGGCCGAGCCCGGAACCACGGCGACGTTCGCGCGCTCCAAGAGATGGTCGGCGAGTTTGACGTCGTTGCCGAGATCCTTGCGGCGCTGGATGAATTCACCCATGTCCGGGAAGGCGTAGAACGTCCCGTCGGCGGGTACGACGTCTACCCCGGGCAGGGCCCTCAGGCGCGTGAGCACGTAGTCGTGACGCTCTTTGAACGCCTGGCAGTGTTTCGCGAGCACGGATTGATCGCCGTTCAGCGCCGCGGTCGCTGCGACCTGGGCGATCGAGGCCGCGTTCGACGTGCTCTGCGACTGGATCTTGTGCATGGCCTGGATGATCTTCTGCGGGCCCGCGGCGTAGCCGATGCGCCAGCCCGTCATCGCGTAGGCTTTCGACACGCCGTTGACGACGACCGTCCGGTTGTGGAGCGCGGGTACCGCGTTCAAGATATTGCCGAAGGGCCGACCGGTCCATTGAATGTGTTCGTAGATGTCGTCGCTCACCACGATGACGTCCGGGAACTCCGCCAGGACTGCGCCGAGCGCCTTGTATTCCGCGGGCGTGTAGGACGCGCCGCTCGGATTGCCGGGGCTGTTGAAGACGATCATCCGCGTCTTCTCGCCGAGCACGCCGCGCAGTTGCTCGGGCGCGATCTTGAAGGCGCGCTCGACGTCGGTCTTGATGATGACGGGCGCGGCGTCGGCGAGACGCACCATGTCCGGATACGAGACCCAGTACGGCGCGGGGATGATCACTTCGTCGCCCGGGTCTAGCATCGCCTGCATCAGGTTGTAGATGCTGTGCTTGCAGCCGCAGGAGACGAGAATCTGCTCGCCGGTGTAGCTGAGGCTGTTCTCGCGCGCGAACTTGTCTATGACCGCGCGTTTCAGCTCGGGCGTGCCGTCGACGGGCGTGTATTTCGTGAAGCCGGCGTTGATGGCTTCGATAGCCGCCGCCTTGATGTGCGCGGGCGTGTCGAAATCGGGCTCGCCGGCCGAGAGATCGATGACGTCGCGACCCTCGGCCCGCAGTGCGGCCGCTTTGGCCGAAATACTGAAGATTGGGGACGATTTGATTGTCTGCGCGCGGTGCGACGGTCGGAAGTCCAAGATCCTGTGTCTCCGTGGCGTTGGGCTCGAGAGGTCGCCTGCGCGACTGGGGCTAATATACGCGAACTCCGGAGTGCGCTAAAGAAATGGACCGACCGTTCAAACTCGTTTCCGAATTCAAGCCTGCGGGCGGCCAGCCCGCGGCGATCGCCGGGCTGCTCGCAGGGCTGAACGACGGCTTGTCGCATCAGACACTGCTCGGGGTGACCGGTTCCGGCAAGACGTTCACGATCGCGAACGTGATCGAATCGGTGCAGCGGCCGACGCTCGTGCTCGCACCGAACAAGACGCTCGCGGCCCAGCTCTACGGCGAGATGCGCGAGTTCTTTCCCGAGAACGCAGTCGAGTACTTCGTCTCCTATTACGACTATTACCAGCCGGAGGCCTATGTGCCGGCTTCCGACACGTACATAGAGAAGGACGCCTCGATCAACGACCACATCGAGCAGATGCGGCTGTCGGCGACGAAAGCACTGCTCGAACGTCCCGACACGATCATCGTCGCCACGGTCTCGGCGATTTACGGTCTCGGCGATCCGAACGAATACCACGCCATGGTGTTGCACCTGAAGCGCGGCGAGCCCATGAATCAGCGCCAGTTGCTGCGGCGGCTCGCCGAGCTGCAGTACAAGCGCAACGACGTCGAGCTCGCGCGCGGCACGTACCGCGTCCGCGGCGAGGTGATCGACATCTTCCCCGCGGAATCCGAGCGCGACGCCGTGCGTGTCGAGCTCTTCGACGACGAGATCGAGTCGCTCGCGTACTTCGACCCGCTGACGGGCGAGATCGTGCGCCAGATGCCGCGTCTGACGGTCTATCCGAAATCGCATTACGTCACGAAGCGGGAGACGATTCTCGAGGCGGTCGAGGCGATCAAGCTCGAGCTCAAGGCCCGGCTCGAAGAGCTGACCGCGGCGAACCGGCTCGTCGAGGCGCAGCGTCTCGAACAGCGCACGCGTTTCGACATCGAGATGATGCTCGAGATCGGCTATTGCTCGGGCATCGAGAACTACTCGCGGCATCTCTCGGGCCGCCAGCCCGGCGAGCCGCCGCCGACCTTGTTCGAATACCTGCCGGCGAGTTCGCTGCTCGTCGTCGACGAGAGCCACGTGACGATCCCGCAGCTCGGCGGCATGTATCGCGGCGACCGCGCGCGCAAGGAAAACCTGGTGAACTACGGGTTCCGCCTGCCGTGCGCGCTCGACAACAGGCCATTGCGTTTCGACGAGTTCGAGCGCTTCGCTCCGCAGATGATCTTCGTCTCGGCGACGCCGGGTGCCTATGAGGGCGAGCACGCGGGGCAGGTCGTCGAGCTCGTGGTGCGTCCGACGGGGCTCATCGATCCCGAAGTCGAAATCCGCCCGGCGGGAACGCAGGTCGATGATCTGCTCTCGGAGATCCATCGCACGACCGCGCGCGGCGAGCGCGTGCTGGTGACGACGCTCACGAAGCGCATGTCGGAGGATCTGACGGAATATCTGCGCGAGCACGGGGTCCGCGTGCGCTATCTGCATTCCGACATCGATACGGTGGAGCGGGTGGAGATCATCCGCGATCTCAGGCTCGGCGAATTCGACGTGCTGGTCGGGATCAACCTGCTGCGCGAGGGCCTCGACATCCCAGAGGTCGCGCTCGTCGCGATCCTGGATGCAGACAAGGAGGGTTTCCTGCGCTCCGATCGCTCGTTGATCCAGACGGTCGGGCGCGCGGCCCGCAATCTCTCCGGCAGGGCGATCCTCTATGCCGACGAAGTGACGGGGTCGATGCAGCGCGCGCTGGCCGAGATGGAGCGGCGTCGCGACGTGCAGCAGGCCTACAACGCCGAGCACGGGATCACGCCGCGCGGCATCCGGAAGGCCGTCGCCGACATCATGGAGGGCGCTTACACCGCACCGGGCGCGGCGCGGACGAGACCGCAGCGCAAGGTCGCCGAGGATCGGCCCGATTACGCCCGGCTCTCGCCCGATCAGCTCATGGCCCGCGTCAAGAAGCTCGAGGCGGAGATGTACAACCGCGCGCGAAACCTCGAATTCGAGGTCGCGGCCCGGCTCAGAGATGAAATCGCGCACCTGAAATCAGCCTATCTGGAGCTGCCGGCCTGAGGCGCCGGAGAAGGGCACGCGCGCCCGAAACCAGGTCTGGATCGGGCGTCGCCTTTTGGGTATCCTTGCGCACCCTTGGCAAGCGCCAGGCGCGTAGCTCAGCTGGTTAGAGCACCACCTTGACATGGTGGGGGTCGTTGGTTCGAGTCCAATCGCGCCTACCAAGGAATTCACAATGCACCGCTTGCGGTGCAATTTTTTTGTCCGCGTCGACCTCTCGTAGCGGTCGCGGAGGAATCGCTCACATGCCCGAAATCACCCTGCCAGACGGCTCCCGCAGACAGTTTCCCGGCCCGGTCACCGTGCAGGACGTGGCCGCCTCGATCGGCGCGGGGCTCGCGAAGGCCGCGCTCGCCGGCCGCGTCGACGGACGGCTCGTCGACACCTCGTTCGAGATCGATCACGACGCTTCGCTCGCGATCGTCACGGGCCGGGACGAGGACGGCCTCGAGGTCATCCGTCACAGTACGGCCCATCTGCTCGCACAGGCGGTGAAGTCGCTGTTCCCGACGGCGCAGGTGACAATCGGGCCCGTCGTGGAGAGCGGCTTCTACTACGATTTCTCCTTCGAACGCCCGTTCACGCCGGACGATCTCGCGGCGATCGAAAAGAAGATGACCGAGCTCGCCGAGCGCGACTTCACGGTGTCGCGCAGTGTGATGCCGCGCGACGAGGCCGTGGAATACTTCAAGGGCATCGGCGAAGCCTACAAGGCGGAGATCATCGCCTCGATTCCGCAGGGCGAGCATATTTCGCTGTACAAGCAGGGCGATTTCGTCGACCTCTGCCGCGGCCCCCACGTACCGAGCACGGGCAGGCTCAAAGCGTTCAAGCTGATGAAAATCGCCGGTGCATACTGGCGGGGCGATTCGCGCAACGAGATGCTCCAGCGCATCTACGGCACGGCATGGGCGGATCCGAAGGCGCTCAAGGACTATCTGCACAAGCTCGAGGAGGCCGAGAAGCGCGACCATCGCAAAATAGGCAGGCAGCTCGATCTCTTCCATTTCCAGGAAGAGGCGCCGGGCATGGTGTTCTGGCACGAGAAGGGCTGGACGATCTGGCAGCAGATCGAACAGTACATGCGCGGCGTGCTGCGTCGGCATGGCTATCAGGAAGTGCGATGCCCGCTGATCCTGGATACGGCGCTGTGGCGCCGCTCCGGGCACTGGGACAACTTCAAGGAGAACATGTTCACCACGGAGTCCGAGTCGCGGGACTACGCGGTCAAGCCCATGAACTGCCCGGGCCACGTCCAGATCTTCAACCAGGGCATCAAGAGCTACCGCGATCTGCCGTTGCGCCTCGCGGAATTCGGGTCCTGTCACCGCAATGAGCCCTCGGGCTCGCTGCATGGGCTCATGCGGGTGCGCGCCTTCGTCCAGGACGACGCGCACATCTTCTGCACCGAAGACCAGATTCAGGGCGAGGTGTCGGACTTCATAGACCTGTTGCGCCGGGTCTATGCGGACTTCGGATTCACCGACATCCTGGTCAAGCTCTCGACCCGGCCGGCGAAACGTGTCGGCGCGGAGGCGGTCTGGGACAGGGCAGAGGCCGCGCTCGAGCAGGCGCTCCGCGACAAGGGGCTCGAATTCCAGCTCCAGCCGGGAGAGGGCGCGTTCTATGGTCCGAAGATCGAGTTCTCGCTGCGCGACTGCCTCGACCGCGTCTGGCAGTGCGGGACGATTCAGCTCGATTTCTCCATGCCGGAGCGCCTCGGCGCGGAATACGTGGCCGAAGACAACGCCCGGCGGGTCCCGGTCATGCTCCACCGTGCGATTCTGGGTTCGATGGAGCGCTTCATCGGAATTCTCATCGAGCACCACGCCGGCCAGTTTCCGACCTGGCTCGCGCCGGTCCAGGCCGTCACCATGAGCATCACGGACCGCCAGGCGGCGTACGCCCGCGAGGTTGCAGAATCCTTGGAAAATCAAGGATTCCGCGTGGCCCCGGACTTGAGAAATGAAAAGATCGGGCTTAAAATCCGCGAGCACACTTTGCAACGAGTCCCGTATCTGCTGGTCATCGGCGAGCGGGAAGTCGAAAACCGTTCGGTAGCCGTGCGCACGCGTAAAGGGGACGATCTGGGAGCGATGTCGATCACAGAATTCGCCGCGCGCCTGCGTCAAGAGTCAGTGCGGCTGGGCTCCGGCGAATAGGAGGATTGAGTTATCGCTTCCGACAAGAAGAACCGCGTCAATGACGAAATTTCTGCCCCGCAGGTGCGATTGATCGCAGCGGACGGCAGCAACGTCGGGGTAGTCCCGATCGCAGAGGCACATCGACAGGCGACGGAAGCCGAGCTCGACCTCGTCGAAATCGTGCCCAATGCAGATCCACCCGTCTGTCGGGTGATGGACTTCGGTAAATTCCTGTTCGATCTGAATAAGAAGAAGCATGCTGCTAAGAAGCGGCAGAAGCAGATTCAGATCAAGGAAATCAAGCTGCGGCCCGGCACGGATGACGGCGATTACGACATCAAGATGCGCAACGTGAAGCGCTTCTTGGAGGAAGGCGACAAGGTCAAGATCACGCTGCGCTTCCGCGGGCGTGAAATGGTGCACCAGGATTTGGGCGTGCAGATGCTGGACCGCGTGCAGTCGGATCTCGACGGCCTCGCTGTCATTGAGCAGAACGCGAAGCTCGAAGGGCGTCAGATGGTCATGGTCATCGCGCCGAAGCGGCACTGATTTTTTAGTTAGGAGCATCTGATGCCTAAGATTCGAACGAACCGCGGCGCCGCCAAGCGCTTCGCGAAAACGGGGTCCGGCCGCTTCAAGCGCCGGCAGTCCCACAAGAACCACATCCTCACGAAGAAGGACAAGAAGCGGAAGCGTCATCTCCGCGGCAACATGCTCGTTGCGGATGTGGATCAGGCCGGCGTGCAGCGCATGCTGCCGAACCTTTGAATAGCAAGCAGGATTAGTACATATGGCACGAGTCAAACGTGGCGTCACCGCGAGAGCGCGCCACCAGAAAGTCTTGAAGCAGGCCAAGGGCTACTACGGCCGCCGCAAGAACGTCTACCGCGTCGCGAAGCAGGCCGTCACCAAGGCGCTCCAGTACGCCTATCGCGACCGCAAGCAGCGCAAGCGCGTCTTCCGTTCGCTCTGGATCGTGCGCATCAATGCCGCCGTCCGCGCCTACGGCATGAGCTACAGCCGCTTCATCAACGGCCTGGCGACTGCGTCGATCGATCTCGACCGCAAGGTGCTCGCTGATCTGGCCGTGAACGATCAGGTGGCATTCGGCAAACTGGTCGAACAGGCGAAGGCGGCTCTCGGCGTCTGATCCTCGCACCGCCGTCTCGTTTCCGTTCGTCGTGACAGGGGAAAGGCACAGCCTTTCCCCTGTCGTGTTTTCAGTCCGGCTTTTTCTGCAAGTGAGCGTTTATGGTGGACCTGAGCCTACTGCTGGCATCCGGGAATCGGGAGATCGATGCGGCCGACGATCTCGCCGCGCTCGATCAAGTGCGGGTCAAGTATCTCGGTAAGAAGGGACTCTTGACCGAGCAGCTCAAGGGCCTGGGCAAGATGCCGCCCGAAGAGCGTCCGGCCGCAGGCCAGGAAATCAATTTCGCGAAGGATGCGCTGAGCGACGCCATCGGCGCGCGCCGGCATGCACTCGAGGAGGCTCAGCTCGACGCGTCGTTGCTCGCTTCGCGGGTGGACGTCACCTTGCCCGGGCGCGGCCAGTCCCCCGGGGCGCTCCATCCGGTCACGCTCGCGATGAAGCGCATCCACCTGCTGTTCCTCCAGGCCGGGTTCGAAGTGGTGGCGGGACCGGAAATCGAAGACGACTACCACAACTTCGAAGCGCTCAACATCCCCGCCCACCATCCGGCGCGAGCAATGCACGACACGTTCTATTTTCCGGACGGCCTGCTGCTCAGGACGCATACCTCGCCCGTACAGGTCCGGGTAATGGAACGCAGCAAGCCGCCGTTCAAGATCATCGCGCCCGGACGTGTCTATCGTTGCGATTACGATCAGACCCACTCGCCGATGTTTCATCAGGTGGAAGGTCTGCTCATCGATGAGCGCTCCTCACTCAGTGATCTGAAGGGCCTCCTGCACGAGTTCCTCACGCAGTTCTTCGATCAGGACGATTTGCAGATCCGGTTCCGTCCGTCCTACTTTCCGTTCACCGAGCCGTCGGCCGAGGTCGACATCAAGCTCACGTCGGCGCACGGCGTGAGCAATTGGCTCGAGGTTCTCGGCTGCGGGATGGTCCATCCGGCGGTGCTGGAGAACGTCGGCATCGACAGCGAGAAATACCGCGGATTCGCTTTTGGCCTCGGCGTCGAGCGCATGGCGATGCTGCGTTACGGGGTCAACGACTTGCGGTTGTTCTACGAGAACGACCTGCAGTTCCTCCGCCAGTTCAGATGAGCGTGGCCAGCGCACGGCGCACGGCCTGCCGGGATCGGACAGCATGAAGATCAGTTTCAATTGGCTGGCGGAACACCTGCCGCAGCGTGTGACGAGCGAGGTCGCGAACGAGCGCCTCACCATGGGCGGCCTCGAAGTCGAGGGCATCGAGCCGGCAGGTCCGCCGCTCGCGGGCGTCAAGGTCGCCCGCATCGCCGCGGCCGGGCGGCATCCTGGCGCGGACAGCCTCCAGGTCTGTCGCGTCGAGATTGCGCCCGGCGAGTTCGAGCAGGTCGTCTGCGGCGCGCCGAATGCTCGCGCCGGCTTGACCGCGCTCTACGCCGCGCCGGGCGCTCGGCTGCCCGACGGTCGTACGATCGGACGGCTGGCGATCCGGGGCGTGGAATCCGCGGGTATGCTCTGCTCGGCCGCCGAACTGGGCCTCGGTGACGACGAATCCGGACTGCTCGAGCTCGCGCCGGACGCACCCGTCGGCTGTGACGCGAGCGATTATCTGGGCTTGCCCGACCTCGCGTTCGAAATCAACCTGACGCCGAATCGGGGCGACTGTCTCAGCCAGACCGGTCTCGCGCGCGATCTCGCCGCGCTGACGGGCCAGAAAGCGTCGGCGCTTCGGATTGCCCCTGTCCCGGCGTCCAGCGATCGCTCCGTTCCCATTGCCCTCGAAGCGCCCGACGCCTGCCCGCGCTACGTCGGCCGCGTGATCTCGGGCGTCGCTGCGGGCGCGCCCACGCCGTTGTGGATGAAGGAGCGTCTGCGCCGCTGCGGCGTGCGCTCCATCAGCGCGATCGTCGACGTCACGAACTATGTGATGCTCGAACTCGGGCAGCCGATGCACGCCTTCGATTTGACACAAATCGATGGTGGAATCCGTGTTCGCCATGGTGCGCCGGGCGAGCGTCTCGTACTGCTGGACGGGCAGACCATCGAATTCGCCGAGCCCGCGCTCGTCATCGCCGATCATGCAAAGGCGGTCGCGCTGGCCGGTGTGATGGGCGGCGAGCATTCCGGTGTGTCGACGACGACGACGGACATCCTGCTCGAGAGCGCCTATTTCGCGCCCATCCCGCTCGCGAGCGCAGCCCGCCGTTTCAAGCTGCATACGGATGCGTCCCATCGCTTCGAGCGCGGCGTGGATACGGAAGGGCAAATCGCGGCGATGGAACGGGCGACCGCTCTAGTGCTCGAACTCTGTGGTGGCAGCGCCGGCCCATGCGTCGTGGCGGAGTCTGCCGCACACGTCCCAGCGCCCCGGACGATCGAGTTCCGGCCGGGCCGGGTAGCGCCGTTCCTCGGGGTCGAGGTCGCCGAAACGGAAATGCTCGACATCTTCGATCGCCTGCACTTCGCCGTAGAGCGCTCGGGCGCGACATGGCGCGTCACGCCGCCGAGCTATCGGGGTGATGTGACGCGCGAAGTCGATCTCTTCGAGGAGATTGCCCGGGTATTCGGCTACGACCGCATCCCTGTCACGCTCCCCGTATCGCCGAGTGCGATGAACGCGCGGCGCGCCGGCCAGACGAACGCTGAGCGTGCGCAGGCGCTGCTCGTCGCGAGAGGGTACTTCGAGGCAATTACCTACAGTTTCATTTCGCCGCAACTCTTCGCAAAGTTCGATGGTGATCTCGTGCCGAAGGCGCTCGCGAACCCGATTGCCGAAGACATGGCGGTGATGCGCGGCTCGCTGTGGCCCGGGCTGCTGGAAGCGGCTCGTCACAACCTGAATCGACAGCAGCGCGACGTTCGGCTCTTCGAGCTCGGCATGGTGTTCCGGCAACAGTCGGAGGGGACGCTGGAGCAGGTAAACCGGCTCGGTGGTGTCGCCGCCGGCAGTGCTTTCCCGGAGCAATGGGGGATTGGGAGCCGCCCGCTGGACTTCTTCGACATCAAACAGGACGTGCAGGCCCTCGTCGCCAGCTTGGGAGTGAGGGAGGTGCGATTCCAGCCCCGTGCGCACTCGAGCCTGCACCCAGGTCAATCGGCCACTCTGACGGTCGCTGGCAAGGTCGTCGGACAGGTCGGCGCCCTGCACCCACGGTTGGCGAAAGCACTTGAGCTCGAATCGGAGTTCTGGCTGTTCGAGATTGATTTTGATGGCTTTTCGAACGAACCGGTCGCCGCTTATGAACCAATTTCCAGATTCCCGTCCGTGCGTCGGGATCTGAGCATCGTAGTGGACCAGTCAGTCCCCGCGGCGGCGATTCTCGACGCCGTCCGGAAGTCTGCCGGGCCGCTCCTGAAGGACCTGCAGTTATTTGACGTGTATCAGGGGCAAGGCATTGATTCCGGCAAAAAAAGTGTCGCGCTGGGCTTGATTTTTCAGGCTGCATCCAGCACTCTTACAGATGACGAAATCGACCGAGCCGTAGGGACAGTGCTCGAGCAGCTCGAGCGCGACGTAGGGGGGGTACTGAGGAATTGAGTATGGCGTTGACTAAAGCTGACATGGCAGAGCGGTTATTCGAAGACCTTGGTCTCAACAAGCGCGAAGCTAAGGAGCTGGTCGAGGCATTTTTCGAGGAAATTCGTACGTCGTTGGAGTTGGGGCAGCAGGTCAAGCTGTCCGGTTTTGGAAATTTCGATCTTCGCAATAAAAATCAGCGCCCCGGCCGGAACCCGAAAACGGGTGAGGAGATCCCGATTAGCGCGCGTCGCGTCGTGACCTTCAGACCCGGTCAGAAACTCAAAGCAAGAGTAGAAGCCTATGCTGGAAGCATCGAACAATAACGTCCTGCCCGCCATTCCCGGCAAGCGCTATTTCACGATCGGCGAAGTGAGCGATCTGTGTGCGGTGAAGCCGCACGTGCTGCGCTACTGGGAGCAGGAATTTCCGCAGCTCAAGCCGATCAAGCGGCGGGGCAATCGCCGCTACTACCAGCGGCAGGACGTCATTCTCATCCGGCAAATTCGCAGCCTGCTGTATGAGCACGGATTCACGATCGGCGGCGCGCGGCAACGCCTGGCCGGCGATGAGGTGAAAGCCGACAGCAGCATGAGCCAGCAGATCGTCCGGCAGCTTCGGGTCGAACTCGAAGAGGTGCTGGATATCCTCCGGCGTTAATCGCCGCCGCATTCCGAACAGACCTTGGCGCGCACCGCGCGCCGCCTCCTATGTTCGCTATCTCGCCGGACGTGGGCAGGTTATGATGCCGCTCCCTCGCGGGTGGCAAGGTGCGAGGCCCTTTCACGGGCTTCCCGCCTTTCTCTCGAGTAAGGATCGATTCAGTCGGGGCGTAGCGCAGCCTGGTAGCGCACTGCAATGGGGTTGCAGGGGTCGGGAGTTCAAATCTCCCCGCCCCGACCATCGATCGAGTTCACCTCTCAGGAGTAGCGTTCCGTGCCTGACAAGCGCCCGGCGTACTCGTCTTCGGGCGGTGTTACGACGCTTCCGATCCCCGGTTCCACGATTCCCCGCCGGGGACGATGCGTCAGCATCTGCCTCGTCGTCGCCTGGGGGCTGATGGCCTGTGGCCGGAACACAGATCCCGTCGCCGAATTCGACCGCGGTGCCTACGACGTCTCCTTCGCGACCTTCTCCGAGCGCGCGACCGTCGGCGATGCCGCCGCCCAGAACTACTTGGGCATTCATTATTACCTCGGGGCCGGAGTCGAGCGCGATTTCGGTCGGGCCGCAGCCTGGTTCGAGAAAGCGGCGCTCGCACGGCATGCACCTGCACAGCGTAATCTGGCGATCCTCTATCTGCGGGGACTCGGTGTGGCGAAGGACAATGTGAAAGCCTACGGCTGGTTCTACGAGGCGTTCACGCATGGCGACACGAAGTCGCAATCGTATCTGGCGTTGATCGCCACCACGATTACGCCGAACCAGATCATCGAAGCCCGGTCGTGGATCGACGACCGAATCCGGCAGTCTCCCGCAGGCTCGCGCTGATTCACAATTTGTTGCCTGCTTCGCCTTGGCCGCGGTAGGTCGCGCGTTATACTCCGTCAAGAATTTTCCACGCGAGGTCGATACAGCAACCCATGTGCGGAATAGTTGGCGCTGTGGCGCAAAGATACGTGACCCCGATCCTGCTCGAGGGTTTGAAGCGGCTCGAATACCGCGGTTATGACTCCGCGGGCATCGCGGTCATCGATACGACGCAGGAGATCGGACGCGTTCGGGTTGCGGGCAAGGTGGCCGGGCTCGAGAAAGCACTGGAGGAGAGCCCCCTCGACGGATCTCTCGGTATAGCGCACACGCGCTGGGCCACGCACGGCGAACCGAGCACGCGTAACGCGCATCCCCATGTCTGCCGCGATCGCGTCGCGCTCGTCCACAACGGCATCATCGAGAACCACAGCGAGCTGCGCGCGAAGCAGATCGCTGCCGGATACGACTTCAGCTCCGACACGGATACCGAGGTCGCAGTCAATCTGGTACATCAATTTCTGGAAGAAGGGCTCGATCTCCTCGCCGCGGTGCAGGCCGTCGCCAAAGAGTTGACTGGAGCCTTCGCCCTCGGCGTGATCTCGAACGACGAGCCTGGCCGGCTCATAGCGACCCGTCGTGGCAGCCCGCTCGTGATCGGGCTCGGAATCGGGGAAAACTTCATCGCGTCCGACGTGTTCGCATTATTGCCGGTCACACAGCGCTTCATATTCCTCGAGGACGGCGACGTCGCCGACATCAGCAGGCAGGCGATCGTGATCTACGACGCGGATGGCCGTGTCGTGCAACGCCCCGAATCCATTTCCAAGCTCACCGCCGACGCCGCCGAGAAATCCGGCTATCGGCATTTCATGCTGAAGGAAATCTTTACCCAGCCCCGCGCGATTTCGGAGACGCTCGAAGGTCGGATCGAGAATGGTCGCGTGTGCGAAGACATCTTCGGCGCGCGCGCCTCGGAGGTTCTCGACCGCGTGAAGTCCGTGACGATCGTGGCCTGCGGCACGAGCTTCCACGCCGGCATGGTCGCACGTTACTGGTTCGAGGGTCTGGCCGGTATTCCGTGCAGCGTCGAGGTGGCGAGCGAGTTCCGCTATCGCAAGCCGGTGGTCCGGCCGGACGCCTTGTTCGTCACGATTTCCCAGTCGGGCGAGACCGCCGACACGCTCGCCGCGCTCCGCGAAGCCAAGAATTGGGGTTTCGCGCACAGCCTCGCCATCTGCAACGTGCCCGAGAGTTCACTGACTCGTGAGTCCGAGCTCGTGCTCATGACGCGGGCCGGCCCGGAAATCGGCGTGGCGTCGACGAAAGCGTTCACGACACAGCTCGTTGCGCTCCTGCTGCTCGTCGTTGCGCTCGGACGGCGCAACGGCATGGACGCGAAAGTCGAGCATGAGCTCGTGCGCGAGCTGGAAACGCTGCCCGGCAAGATCAACGCCGTGCTCGAACTGAACGATGCAATCGAGGAGCTGTCCCAGCAATTCGCGAGCAAGAACCACGCGCTATACCTCGGGCGCGGATCGATGTACCCGGTGGCGATGGAAGGCGCTCTGAAGCTCAAGGAAATATCCTACATCCACGCCGAGGCCTATCCGGCGGGCGAGTTGAAGCACGGGCCATTGGCACTGGTCGACGACGAGATGCCGGTCATCGCGGTGGCGCCGAACAACGAGCTCCTCGAGAAGCTCAAGTCGAATCTCGAGGAGGGGCGGGCGCGCGGCGGACAGCTCTACGTATTCGCGGACACGCGCATTCACGTCGCGAGCAATCCTGCGGTCCACGTCATGGACGTGGTCTCCGTCGAGGATGTCATCGCGCCCATCGTCTATACGATTCCGCTGCAACTACTCGCCTATCACGTCGCAGTACTGAAAGGTGCGGACGTCGATCAGCCGCGCAACCTGGCGAAGTCCGTAACAGTCGAGTAATCCCGCACGCCAATCCGCGTCGCGAATGGGCTATCCTTCGCCGCACGCGGCGTTCATGCCGCGCACGTGTGATGGCGGGCTTTCGAGTCATGCGCAGGTGGAGGCAGTGCTTTGAGCGAGGCGCAAGCGGCAGTGACGGGGAAGGTGCTCCTGGTCGACGACGATCCGGACATGCTGCGTTTGCTCGCCGCATGGCTCAAGGCTGCAGGCATCGTTGCCCAGGCCGCGCAGTCGGGTTCCGAGGCGCTCTCCCAAATTGCGATTTCCCGCCCTGACGTCGTCATCACGGATCTGTTCATGGAAGGCATGGACGGTATGACGCTGCTGACGCAAATCCACGCCTCGAATCCGCTCTTGCCCGTGATCATGTTGAGCGGGCAGGCCCAGATCCCGGATGCGGTGAAAGCCACACATCTCGGCATCTCGGCATTCCTCACCAAGCCGGTGGACCGCGAGACGCTCCTCACGGAGGTGCGCAATCACTTACGCGCCGCCGAAGCTTCCGGTAGAGAGCGGACCGGCTTCGGAGCCGGAGTCGTCTATCGCAGTGCGGTGATGACCGAGCTGATGGAGCAGGCCGAGCTCCTTGCACAAGGTGACGTCACCGTCTTCATCAGCGGCGAGACCGGAACCGGCAAGGAGGTCCTGGCGCGCGCCATCCACCAGGCAAGTCCGCGCCGCGAACATCCGTTCATCGGCGTGAACTGCGGAGCCATTCCGGAGCAACTCCTGGAGTCGGAGCTGTTCGGCCACGAGAAGGGCGCCTTCACCGGTGCAAATACGAAGCACGAGGGGCTCTTCCTCGCGGCCGACGGCGGCACGATCTTCCTCGACGAGATCGGTGACATGCCGCTCGGCCTGCAGGTGAAGCTGCTGCGAGTGCTGCAGGACTTCGAGGTCCGCCCCGTCGGTTCGACGCGGACGGTGCCGGTGAACGTGCGCATCATCTCGGCGACGCACAACGATCTCGACGAGCTCGTCCAGTCCGGGGAGTTCCGTGAGGATCTCTACTACCGTCTGAACGTCGTACCGTTGCGCATGCCGAGTCTTTCCGAACGGCGCGACGATATTCCGATCCTGCTTGAGCATTTTCTGCGCAAACACGCGGAACGGGCACAGAGCCGCAAGAAGCGCTTCGACACCGAAGCAGTGGAATATCTCTGCACGGCGCCGTGGCCCGGCAATATCCGCCAACTGATCAACGCAGTCGAATTGTGCGCGACGCTGACGAAAGGCGAGGTCATACCGCTCGCCATGGCGCAAAAGGCGCTGCGGGACAAGCCGGCGCAGATTCAGACCCTCAAGGAAGCGAAGGACGCTTTCGAGAAAAAGTACCTGATCAGCGTGCTGCGGATAACGAACGGGAACGTCGCCACCGCCGCGCGTCTCGCCGGACGCAATCGCACCGAGTTCTACAAGCTGCTCGGAATGCATGACATCGATGCCGCGAGCTTCCGCGGTGCCGACTCGGAATGAGCCGCCGGCCGCAGTACGACGGAGAGCCTCGTTGAAAGAGAAGATCATCGTACCCATCGATCCGGACATCGCGGATCTCGTGCCGGGTTTCCTGGCAAATCGCCGTAAAGACGTCGATAAATTGCGCACGCTCGTGCAGCAGGGCGATTTCGCCGCCATCAAGCTGATTGGCCACAGCATGAAGGGCGCGGGCGGCGGCTACGGTTTCGATCCCATCACGGATTTCGGGGCTGCCATCGAGCGCGCCGCCCAGACCGGCGACGGCGCCACCGTGCTCGCGCAGACCGATCTGCTGGACGAGTATCTGCAGGCGGTGGAGCCGGTCGCCGGGTAGCGGCGAGCGCGCCCCCGGCCGTGTCTTGCGGGCCGGGTCTCTTGTGCCGCCGCGTCGCCCTCGTTAACGTGGTGGCGAGGGGCATACCGGGAGGCACGGGAGGGCGCTCTCGCCGTCGCATGCGGCGCAGACGCCCAGGGTCATGAGAGCGAGTCATTCTTCCAGCGTCTTCTTCTACTTCGTCGCCGTCGCGCTCGGATTGAGCTTTTCCGGAACGTTGATCCTGCTCGCCTGGGACAGCGCCGTGGAGAGCGCGAATCGCGCGTTCGCGTTCGAGTCCGTGAACATCGACGATACGGTGCGCATGAAAGCGCGCGACGCTCATGATTCGCTCGAAGCGACCGCCAGCTATCTCGCGACCGGTCCGCATGCGGGTCCGGATGGGTTCCTCCGCTTCAGCCGCGACGCGATGCACCGGCACGAAGCGATCGCGGCGATCGGCTGGTATCGCCTGTCGGCCGATCGCGGAATGCTGACGCTCGCCGCGTGGTACGGACCGGAGCACGAACAATCGCTCCCACGCGCCATCCAGCTCGGTGGCGGGGAGAGTTACACCACCGATCTGGCCGCGGTGCTGGCCACGAATCAGATCCTCCCGCTCGGCTCGGATACCCGGCTCACCGCTCCGGAGCATTACCTTCTGGTCCGGCGCGTGCTGTTCGGGCCGCCGGGGCATGAAGAGACTGCGCTCGCCGCCGTGCTCGTGGATGCGGCGCAGGTCATGGGCCAACTCGTGGCCGATCCTCATCTCGACATCACGCTCTATTCCGAGTCCGAGGGCGTCAGCGGCCGCCAGCAGCTCTATCGCAAGCCGCGACGCGCCGACGACGCCGGCTGGGCCATCAAGACGCTCAACCAGAGCACGCAGGTCCGCTTCGATCGCTATTCGATTCGCGTGACTGCGAGCCGCAGCCTGTATTGGCAGGCGCTCGACAAAGGCCTTCTGTCCACGGCACTGATTTTGAGTCTCGGCGTCACGCTGCTGTTCGTCGCGCTCGCTCGTGCCAAGGATCATCAGGCGCGCGATCTGCGCGAGCGCAACCGGGTGATCGAAGAGCAGGTCCGGCGCCAGACCGCCGAGCTCGCCGAAGCCCGCGATCAGGCGGTCGAGGCCTCGCGCGTGAAGTCGGATTTCCTGGCCAGCATGAGCCACGAGATCCGCACGCCGCTGAACGCGATCATCGGCATGGCCGAGCTGCTGTCGGAAACGCGATTGACGACCGAACAGCAGCACTTCGTCGCCGTCTTCCGCAACGCGGGCGAGGCGCTGCTCAGTCTCGTGAACGACATCCTGGATTTGTCGAAAATCGAGGCCGGTCAGCTCGTGCTCGAACGGATTCCCTTCGATCTCCGCGAGCTCGTGGAGCAGTCCGCCGACATCTATGCGCTCAAGGCTTCGTCCAAGGGCCTGGAGCTCGCGGTTGACGTCGCCGGCTCACTGCCTGCCCAGGTCTCGGGCGATCCGGCGCGCCTGCGACAGATCATCCTCAATTTGATCAGCAATGCCATCAAGTTCACCGAGCACGGCGAAATCGTCGTCAGCGTGACGCCGGACGCGGACGGGCGTCTGCGCTTCGTGGTGCGCGACACGGGCATCGGCATTCCTGCAGGCAAGCAGGAAGCGATATTCGCGAGCTTCACGCAGGTGGATTCGTCGACGACGCGAAAGTACGGCGGCACCGGCCTCGGGTTGACGATTTCGCGCAAGCTCGTGGACATGATGGGCGGCCGGTTGTGGGTCGAGAGCCGCGAAGGCGAAGGCAGCACGTTTCATTTCGAGCTCGCGCTGGACGCCGCCCCGGGCATCGCCACGCCAGAGGCCGACGAGCTCCGGGCCGCGCTGGCCGGTGTTCCGGTGCTGGTCATCGACGACAACTCGACGAATCGATTCATCCTCGCCGAGATCCTCGGCCGCGCCGGCGCCGAAGTCGTGGAGGCGGCGAGCGGTCCGGAAGGCATCGGCGCTTTCCGGGCGCGGCGTGACAGGGGTCTGCGGCCGTTCGAGCTCGTCCTCTGTGACGGGCTCATGCCGGGTCAGGATGGCTTCTCGGTGATCGAGGCCTTGATCCGCGAGGGCGGGACCGTCCGCTCGCTGCTGATGTTGAGCTCTTCGAACCTCGCGGCGGATCTCGAACGCGCCCGCGGCCTCGGGCTCGGCGCTTATCTCGTGAAACCCATCAAGCGAGCGGAGCTCTTGCGGGCAGTCGCCGAAAGTCTCGTGCCGGTCGCGCCGCCCGTGGGCACGGATGAGCGCGAAGGCCCCGCGGATGCGGAGCACTGCGCGCGCATCCTGCTCGTCGAGGACAACGAGGACAACCGGCTGTTGATACGCACGTACCTGAAACGCGAGCCCTATGCCGTCGACGAGGCGACGAATGGGGCCGAGGCCGTCGCGATGTTCGCCGCCGGCACCTACGATCTCATTCTCATGGACGTACAGATGCCGATCATGGACGGCCATGAAGCGACGCGCGCGATCCGTCGGTTGGAGGCAGAAGCGAGGCGGGGCCGGATTCCGATCGTTGCGCTCACCGCCCACGCGATCAAAGAGGACATGGAGCGGAGCCTGGAGGCGGGTTGCACCGCCCACCTCACGAAACCCATCAAGAAGCAGACGCTGTTGACCGCGCTCACCGAACTGCTCGTGGCGAGCTCAGCGGGCCGCTGACGGCCCCGCCTGTCGCCGGACGGCGACAACTGACGGGCAGCGTCACTCCCGGTCCGAGCGGCCGAAGGCCGGCGGAACCCAATGAGACGGCGTGCATGGTTCCCGTCTTCTCCCCCAAGTCCGTGTGCCAGCAAGACAAATTGATCTCGGACAAGGACTCGGGCTGGCAGCCCGGCACCATCCGCCGCGCTTGGCATATCGCTTGCTCTAGCCAGCCTGCGGTCGTCCGACCGCCGCCGGCAGGTCACGGTGCAATCGATAACCAGAACAAACGAGACACCATGCTAAGGATTTTCAAGCATTACATTCCCAAGACGCTCGTGCTGCTCGGCGTGGCCGAGGCCTTGATCCTGCTCGTTTCGATTTATCTCGGCGCAATCCTCGGATTCGCGGTCGAGGACATGTCCCTCGCCGACCGTTTCGCCGTCGGCCTTCCGTTGTGGGCCAAAGCGGCCCTGTTTTCCACGGTGATGCTCGTCGGCATGACCGCCATGGGGTTCTATCAGCGCGACCAGCGCGATGGCCCGGCCCTCACGCTGCTGCGGCTCGGGCTCAGCTTCGCGTTCGGTTTCGTGATGATGGGCGCCGCGTATTTCGTCTATCCGCCGCTGACCGTGGGTTGGCCGGCGTTCGGCGTCGCGCTGCTCTGCTCGTTCATCGGCATCGCGACCTGCCGCCTGATCTGCTCGGCCCACACCGACGCGCAGTTCAGCCGCCGCGTCCTCGTGCTCGGCGTCGGCGAACGCGCGAAGCAGATCGAGAACCTGCGCCGCTCGTCCGACCGTCTCGGCATCTCCATCGTCGGCTACGTCGACATCGGCGTCGATCAGCAACTCGTCACGGAGGCGAAAGTCATTCGCCCGAAAGCCACGCTACGCGAGCTTGCGGAGCGCTTCGCAGTCGATGAAATCGTCGTCGCGATCGACGACCGTCGCCGCGGCTTCCCGGTCCACGACATCCTCGATTGCAAGATGCACGGCATCAACATCCTCGAGGAGTCGGTGTTCTACGAGCGCCAGCTCGGCAAGATCCGCCTCGACGCACTGCATCCCAGCAACGTGATCTTCTCGGACGGCTACACGCCGGCGGTGCTGAAGCAGACCGAGAAGCGCCTCATCGACGTGACGGCGGCGGCCCTGCTGCTGTTGTTGACGGTCCCGGTGTTCCTCATCACCGCACTCGCGATCAAGCTCGAGTCCAAGGGCCCCATTTTCTACCGCCAGGCGCGCGTCGGCCGCCGGGGCGACGTGTTCCAGGTCTACAAGTTTCGCAGCATGCGGCCCGATGCCGAGTGCAATGGCGCGGTGTGGGCGCGGAGCAACGACGATCGCGTCACGCGCGTCGGACGCTTCATCCGCAAGGTGCGCATCGACGAACTGCCGCAGCTCATCAACGTGCTGAATGGCGACATGAGCTTCGTCGGTCCGCGTCCGGAACGTCCCGAGTTCGTCCAAGAGCTCGCGCGCGCGATTCCCTATTACGACCTCCGCCACTACGTGAAGCCGGGCATCACCGGCTGGGCGCAGGTCTGCTATCCCTACGGCGCTTCCATCAAGGACGCGCGCGAGAAGCTGCAGTTCGACTTGTATTACATCAAGAACTACAGCGTCTTCCTGGACCTCACGATTCTCCTGCAGACGGTCCAGGTGATACTCTGGGGCAAGGGCGCCCGCTGAGGCGCCCGCCTGCGCCACGCCTCGCGTGGTGCGCATGTTGCCGGCGCCTTCGGGCTGCCTGGCTGCCACCCTGGAGACCGTGTCCGCCGGCTGAGGACTCATCCGGCCCTGGAGCGTGAGTCCGCGAAGGCATGCTCGATTTCGCCGCCATATCCGCTTATCTCGGTGCCGTCTGCTTCGGCATCCTGACGTTGCTGCTGCTCGCCGGGCACCGCGGAGCACGCTTCGGCGGTGTGCTGATCCTCGCGAGCCTGATGTCGACGGCGTGGCTCGGTGCCCAGGGCACGTATCACGCGGCCGGCAGCAACGTTCCGTTGAACCTGGCGGGTATCCAGCTCCTCGAACTGCTGCGTGATCTCGCCTGGTGCTCGGTATTCGGGGCGCTATTGCTCGCGAACGGCAACCCGCTCTATCGGCGGCGCCTGATCGTCGCGCTCGCGGCGGTCGGGGCGCTCGGCTGTGCCGTGCTCGTCGCGCTCGCGCCGTGGTTGTGGCAGTGGGGCGCAGTGACTTCCCTCGACGTCCAGCGCCGCTTCCTGCTCGGCGGGTTCATGGCGCTCGCGCTCTGCGGCATCGTTCTCATCGAGCAGCTCATCCGCAATACCCATCCGGATGCGCGCTGGTCGATCAAGCACCTCTGTCTCGGCGGCGCGGCGATCTTCGCGTATGACTTCCTGCTCTATGCCGACGCGTTGCTCTTCAACGGCGTGAACGCCGACATGTCGATCGCCCGCGGTGCGATCAATGCCGTCACGGTCCCCATGATCGCGCTCGCCGCGGCCCGCAACCGCCAATGGCAGCTCAATCTGTTCGTGTCGCGGACGGTGATGTTCCACACCACCGCAATCTCGGGCGCCGGCCTGTATCTGCTGCTCATGGCCGGCGCCGGGTATTACTTCAAGGCTTACGGCGGATCGTGGGGCGGTGTCCTGCGCACGGTGTTCTTCTTCGCGGCCATCGTCGGCCTCGTCGTCCTGATCTCGTCGAATCAGCTCCGCTCGCGGCTGCGGGTGTTCCTCGCCAAACATTTCTATCGCAACAAATACGACTACGGCGAGGTGTGGCTCTCGTTCACCGGCGCGCTGTCGCGGGTGGGCGCCGATCCGAAGGAACTGCGCGAGACGACGCTCACGGCCATCGCGGACATCATGGACAGCACGGGCGGATTGATGTGGCAGAAGGATGCGACGGAGAACTTCGCGCTCGTCGCGCGCTGGCAGATGGATGCTCCGAACCACGAGCTCATTCCCGGCGACAGTCCGCTCGCGCGGCGTCTTGCGAACGACGATTACCTCATCGATCTGCAGGCCGAGGCGGCGCGGGCGAACGCCGAGAACCCCAGCGACATTCCGGCGTGGCTGTTGCAGATGCCGCGCGTCTGGCTCGTCGTCCCCATCGTCCACGGCGACGAACTGCTCGCGTTCCTCGTGCTCGCCGAGTCGCGCTCGAACACCGAGATTACCTGGGAGGATCGCGATCTCCTGCGCACCGTGGGCCGCCAGGCCGCGAGCTATCTCGCGCTGCTGCGTGCGACCGCGGAGCTGACGGACGCACGGCAGTTCGAAGCCTTCAACCGGCTCTCTGCGTTCCTCGTCCACGATCTCAAGAATGTCGTCGCGCAGCTCTCGCTCGTCATCCGCAACGCCGAGCGCCATCGCACCAATCCGGATTTCATCGAGGATGCATTCAACACCATCGGGGATGCGGTGACGAAGATGAACCGCATGCTCGGGAGCCTGCGCCAGAATCAGCCCGGCACGGACGACGCGCATGCGTTCGACATCGGCGGCTTGCTGCAGGAGGCCGTGGCCCGGCAGAGCGCCCGCCGGCCGCTGCCGCGCCTGGCCATGAAGTGCGGGCCCGCGCGGATCCGTGCCCAGCACGATCGTCTGCTGGCCGTCGTGGAGCATCTGCTCCAGAATGCGCAGGACGCGACTCCCGACGACGGCACGATCACTGTGGAGATGGATCGTGCTGCCGATAGCGTCCTCATCGACATTTCGGACACGGGCTGCGGCATGGACGAGGATTTCATCCAGAACCGCCTGTTCCGGCCGTTCGATACGACGAAGGGCAAAGCCGGCATGGGCATCGGCGTGTACGAGAGTCTGCACGTCATTTCCGCGCTCGGTGGACGTCTGACAGTGACGAGTCGACCCGGCGCGGGTACGACATTCCGAATTTCCCTGCCGCTGGAATCCGCAGCGGACAACGAGCAAGCGCCGAGATCGGCGACCGGTTAGGCAACATGATCAAACGTAAGATGCTGGTGGTCGATGACGACCCCGGTTTGCAGCGGCAGTTGAAGTGGTCGCTGGAGGACTATGAGGTCGTGCTCGCCGGCGATCGCGAGCAGGCGCTCGAGGAGCTGAAGCGGCACGAACCGGCCGTCGTCACCCTGGACCTCGGCCTGCCTCCCGATCCCGCGAATGCTTCCGAAGGCCTCAAGGCGCTCACCGAGATCGTGCGTATCGCGCCCGCAACGAAGGTCATCGTCATCACCGGCAACGACGAGCGCGAGAACGCCGTCAAGGCGGTGGCGCAGGGAGCCTACGATTTCTACGAGAAGCCCATTGATCCCGACGTACTGCGCTTGATCGTCGAGCGCGCCCACCGGCTCTACGATCTCGAGGCCGAGAATCGCCGCCTCACGCAGATCGGCCGCGAACCGCTCGCCGGCGTGATCGCGGCGAGCACGCAGATGCTGGACGTCTGCCGCCGCCTCGAGAAGATCGCGCCGACCAGCGCTTCCGTGCTGCTGCTCGGCGAGAGCGGCACGGGCAAAGAGGTGCTCGCGCGTGCGATCCACGAAATCAGCCCGCGCCGCGAAAAGCGCTTCGTGGCCATCAATTGCGCTGCAATCCCGGAGACGCTGCTCGAGAGCGAGCTGTTCGGTTACGAGAAGGGCGCGTTCACCGGCGCCGTGAAGCAGACGAAGGGAAAGCTCGAAGGCGCGGACAGCGGGACGCTATTCCTCGACGAAATGGGCGACCTGCCGACGCCGCTGCAGGCGAAGCTCCTGCGCTTCCTTCAGGAACGCGTGATCGAGCGCATCGGAGGTCGGGAGGAAATCCCCGTCGACACGCGCGTCGTCTGCGCGACTCACAAGAACCTCAAGAACCTGATCGGCCAGGGCGCATTCCGCGAAGACCTGTACTACCGCATCAGCGAAGTCTCGATTTCCATTCCGCCACTGCGCGATCGTGCCGGCGACGCGATTCTCATCGCGCGGGCGCTGCTCGCGAAATTCCGCGACATGAACAGCGGCGCCGTGAAGGACTTCAGCCACGCCGCGCTCGCGGCAATCGAGCAGTACGAGTGGCCGGGCAACGTCCGCGAGCTCGAGAATCGGGTGAAGCGCGCGGTGATCATGGCCGAGGGCTCGCTCATCGAAGCCCATGATCTGGAGCTCGATCCGCCGGCGACGAGCGGGTTCCGCACGCTGAAGGCGGTCCGCGAGGAAGCGGAGGCGAACGCCATCCTGCAGGCCCTGGCCGTCAACGACGGTCAGATCGGCAAGGCCGCGGAAATGCTCGGCGTGAGCCGGCCGACCGTCTATCACCTCCTCAAGAAGTACAACATCCAGGCCTGACCCCGCGGTACGCCCGGCCGGGACGCTGCGCGGACCGGGTCCCGACCCCTCAGGTCGCCCGACGAGAGCCAAATTTATCCATTTCATTTCATGTGATTGTGTTGTTTTTGTGCTAAGTTACTTCACCAAAGCCCGGGATTTGTTTATCGTATAAACACAAAGTGATCCGGTCGCGTGGCCTGGACGGCACAACGGACCGCCAGGGCCCGCCCGCCGAGTTCGTCGGCACGGGCATCGAGACCACGCCACAGACGCGTCGCGCTGGGCAGGGGATGAGGGAATTCGAGACTATGGTTGCGACTCTTTCCAAGGGCCGCCCCCGGGCGGACGCGGCGAAGCGGCTCGCAGGAGCCGGCGGTGTACTGATGCTGGCGTGCGCCTTCGTGGCCGGTGCGTCGGCGACGACGCTCGAGGAAGCGGTCGGCAAGGCCATCTCCACGAACCCCCAGGTCCTCGGTTCCGGACATGCGGCGCGCGCGGCCGGTTTCGACGTCAAGCGCGCCCGCGGCGGCTATTTCCCGTCTCTCGACGTCGACGCCGGTTACGGCGCCGAACACACCGACATCAAGCAGTTGAACGCCACCGGCGGCGGCGTCGGCACGCTCGGACGCCGCGAGCTCGGCGTCACGGCGCGCCAGATGCTGTGGGACGGCTGGGCGACGCGCAGCGAGATCGAACGTCGCGTGGCGCTGCTCAATGCCGCGCAGAACAGCCTCGAGGACACGCGCGAGGCGATTGCGTTCCGGACCGTGCAGGCCTACCTCGACGTCGCCCGGGCGCGCGAGCTGCTCAAGCTCGCCGGGGACAACGTCGTCGCCCACGAGAACGTGCTCACGAACGTCGCGGCGAAAGCGAAGGGCGGCGTCGGCAACCAAGCGGACGTGGAGCAGGCGACGGCCCGCCTCGCGTTCGCGAAGAGCACGGTGCTAGCGCGCGAAGGTGACCTGCGCGAGGCGCGGGCCCATTACGAGGCGGTGGTCGGCGAGGTGCCCGGCGATCTCGCGACGCCCGCCCGCAAGCCCTCGGGCCTCGTCGCGGACGGCACGTTCGATTCCGGCAAGGTCTCGACCGCCATTGGCGATGCGATGAGCGTTGCCGCCGACGGGCACCCCTCGATCCGGGCCTCGAAGGCGAGCGCCGAAGCCGCGGCCTCGGAAATCAAGCTCGCCAAGTCGGCGTACCATCCCCAGGTCGACCTCGAGGCCGCGATGCGCCGCGACGACGACATCGCCGGCGTGCGCGGTTACCGCGACACCGAGTCGCTGATGCTGGTCACGCGCTGGAACCTGTTCCGCGGCGGCGCGGATCGTGCTCAGGAACAGGCGGCGGTCGCCCGCAAGCTGGAAGCCGACGAGACGGTCGCCGACACGCAGCGCCGCGTCGCGCAGAACGTGGAAATCGCCTACCAGGCGCGTGCCGTCAGCGAAAGCCGCCTCTCGCACCTGAAGAACTACGCCGATTCGAGCGCCGGCACGCTGCGCGCCTATCGTGCGCAATTCGAGCTCAACCGGCGTACGCTGCTCGACGTGCTGAACGCGGAGAACGAACTGTTCAACGCGAAGTCGAATCTCGCCGGCGGTCTCTACGAAGACCTCGTCAATCAGTACTTCGTCGAAGCCAGCAAGGGCAATCTCATCAATAGCCTCGGCGTCGCCTCGTCCCAACCCTGAGCAGGATCGGCATGTCGAGCGGGCCGGCCCGGCGGGTTGGGTGCCCGACACGATGCAGCAGGGGGACGGCATGACAATTCCCGCTATGAATACTCCGCGTGCCGCCGTTGCCGGGCGGACGCCGTCCGTTGCCCGGATACCGGCCGCATGAGCGCGGCACCGCTGCCGCGCGGCGCCGCCGTCGAGGCTCCGGCCACGGCGCCGCTGCACGACGACCCGCTGCTCGAGTGCCTCGAGATCGTGACCCGCCTGCTCGGACGGCCGGTTTCGGCGACCGCGCTCGTCGCCGAATTGCCGGCCGCGCACGGGGCACTCGATCCCGAGCTCGTGTTGCGTGCCGCCGAGCGGCATGGCTTTACGGCGCGCATCGTCAAACGCCCCCTCGGCCGCATCTCGCGCCTGCTCATGCCGGCGATACTCCTGCTCAAGGACTCGACGGCCTGCGTGCTCATCGACGTCGACAAGCGCAAGAAGGCGAAGGTCGCGCTGCCGGAAGCGGGCTTTTCGGAGAAGGAACTGCCGCTCGCCGAACTGACCGCGCAGTACACCGGTTACGCCATCTTCGTCCAGCCTGCCCTGAGTGCCGACGAGGGCCGGCTCGGCATCCACGAGATCGCACCGCCGAAACAGTGGTTCTGGGGCACGCTCTGGCGCTTCAAGCGCTACTACCTCGAGTCGATACTCGCCGGCGCGCTCGTCAACGTGCTGACCGTCGCGACGTCGTTGTTCACGATGAACGTCTACGACCGGGTCGTGCCGAACAATGCCCAGGAGACGCTGATCGTGCTCGCGGTCGGTACGGCGCTCGCCGTCGGCTTCGAGTTCCTCGCGCGCAGCCTGCGCGCGCATTTCCTCGACACCGCCGGCAAGAAGGCCGACGTGCTGATGGCCTCGCGCCTCTTCGCCCAGGCGATAGGCCTCAAGATGGCGGCGCGTCCGAGCTCCGCCGGCAGCTTCTCGGCGCAGTTGAAGGAATTCGAGTCGCTGCGCGAGTTCATGACCTCGGCGACGCTCACCGCGGTGATGGACCTGCCGTTCGGCGCGTTCTTCATCTGGATCATCGCGCTCATCGGCGGGCCGCTCTATCTCGTGCCGCTGCTCGCGATCCCGATCGTCGTGCTCGCCGGGCTGATCGCCCAGATCCCGCTGTCGTGGCTCATGCGCAGTCACCTGAACGAAGGCGCGATGCGGCACGGCGTGCTCATCGAGTCCATCGAGGGCATGGAGACCCTGAAGGCGCTCTCGGCCGAAGGCGTCATGCAGCACAAGTACGAGAACTACACCGCGCTGACCGGCCGTTCCGGCGCCCATGCGCGTTTCATCGCGAGCTTCGTCATGAATCTCGCGCTGTTCGTCCAGCAGATCGCGACGATCGGCATGGTGGTGTGGGGCGTCGATTTCATCGCCGAGGGCAAGCTCACCACCGGCGCGCTGATCGCCTCCGTCATACTCTCGGGACGTGCGCTCGCGCCGCTGCAGCAACTCGCGAGCCTGCTGACGCGCTACCAGTATGCGCGCGCCACCTATCGCACGCTCAGCGAGCTGATGCGGCGGCCGACCGACCGTCCGCGCGACCGACGCTTCATCCACCGGCCGGACATCAAGGGCGGCTTCACGCTCGAGAACGTGACGTTCGCGTATCCGCGGCACAAGCACGACGTGCTGCGTGATCTGAATCTCGCCATCGCGCCCGGCGAGCGCGTCGCCGTGCTCGGCCGCGTCGGCTCCGGCAAGAGCACGCTGCTCAAGCTCATGCTCGGACTCTACGTGCCCGGCTCGGGCGCCATCCGCGTCGACGACGTCGATCTCGAGCAATACGACCCGGCGGATCTCCGCCGGCGCATCGGCTATGTCTCCCAGGATGCGCGGCTCTTTTTCGGGACACTGCGCGACAACGTCGCACTCGGCATGCCGCGCGCGACGGACGAGGCGATCCTCGAGGCGGCGCGGCTCTCGGGGCTCGACCGTCTCGTGAACACCCATCCGCACGGCTTCGATCTCGTCATCGGCGAGCACGGCGAAGGCCTGTCCGGCGGCCAGCGCCAGGCCGTCGCGCTGGCGCGGACGATCCTGCGTCAGCCTTCGGCGCTGCTCATGGACGAGCCGACGAGCGCGATGGATCACAGCTCCGAGCAGGTCTTCATCCAGGGCATGCAGCGATTTCTCGCGGGCCGCACGCTCGTCCTCGTCACCCACAAGCCGACGCTGCTCACGCTCGTTTCCCGCATCGTGGTGATCGACGGCGGCAAGATCGTCATGGACGGTCCGCGCGACGAGGTGCTGAAGCGTCTGATGCGCCAGGAACCGGGAGCGGCACCGTGAAGAGCTCGCTGTACATCGAGCGCAAGGATCTCTCCCGGGCGCGTCGCGACGCGAACTACATCGCCGATGCGAAGGCGAGCCTGCTCCTCGAATCGAACCGCCTCGCGGGACTCAGTCTCCTCCTCATGTTCGTCGTCTGCGGATCGGCGTGGTTGTGGGCCGATCACAAGGCGATCGACGAGGTCACGCGCGGCCAGGGCAAGATCATCCCCTCGAGCCGCGAGCAGGTCGTGCAGAGTCTCGAAGGCGGCGTGCTGAGCGAGCTTCTCGTGCACGAGGGCGATCACGTCGAGGCGGGGCAGGTGCTGCTGCGCATCGACGACACCCGCTCCGGTGCTTCGCTCGAGGAGGGCCGGGTCAAGGCCGAAACGCTGCGCGGCGCCATTGCCCGGCTCAACGCCGAGGCGAACGGCAGCGAGCCTCGCTTCGATGCGGATCTCGCGCCGGAGACCGTGGAAACCGAGCGCAAGCTCTTCGCTTCCCGCATGACCGCCCTGAACGAGCAGACCGGCGCACTCGGCCGCAATCTCCAGCTCGCGGAGCAGGAGCTCACGATGACCGAGCCGCTGGTGAAGCAGGGCGCGGTGTCCGAGGTCGAGGTGCTGCGGCTGCGCCGCCAGGTGATCGAGCTGCGCGGCACGATCCAGGACAAGCGCAATGCGTTCCGCGCCGAGGCGCGCGGCGAGCTCGCGGCGAAGGAAGCGGAGCTCGCCGGCCTGAAGCAGGTCATCACTGCGCGCGCCGATCAGGTGAAGCGCACGATCGTCACCGCGCCGATGCGCGGCACGGTGAAGAACGTGCGGGTGACGACGGTGGGTGGGGTGATCCGCCCGGGCGAGGAGATCATGCAGATCGTCCCGCTCGAGGATCAGTTGCTCGTCGAGGCCCGCATCCGGCCCTCGGACGTCGCCTTCCTGCATCCCGGCCAGCCCGCGACGGTCAAGATCACGGCCTACGACTATTCGATCTACGGCGGACTGCAGGGCACGCTCGAGCTCATCAGCGCCGACACCATCGCCGACGAGAAGAATCCGCAGGAGACCTATTACCGCATCTTCGTGCGGACCGCCGAATCGGATCTCCAGGGCAAGGACGGTCCCTTGCCCATCATCCCGGGCATGGTGGCGTCCGTGGAGGTGCTGACCGGCAAGAAGACGGTGCTCGAGTACATCTTGAAGCCCGTTCTGAAGGTGCGTCACAACGCGTTACGCGAGCGTTGAAGCGACCGTTCGGCTGCACTGCGTAACCGCTCGCAAGAAAAGCGCTTGAACCGTGAAACGGGTCAGCTATTTTGCGATATCGACTGGCTTTAATGCCTGCTGGGGGGCCCTGGGCACACGCTGTGTCCGGTCTGGATTGCGCGCCCCCTCCGGCTCATCCCGCGCCCGCATCCCGGGCTAGGAGTTAGGACATGGCTCTCGAACTGAAGATCGTGACGAACGACGGCAAGGTGCAGACCATCCAGCCCGGCAGGGATGCGCACATCGCCGTCAAGCCCGGCATGGTGATCGTGGTCGAGCCGGGCGACTCGCTCGAGCTGAGGACCGCGCGCCAGGGCGACGATCTCGTCGTCCAGACCCCCGAGGGCAGCTTCGTGCTCACGGGCTTCTTCGCGGTCCTGCCGCCGGAAGCGATGCCGCCGGCGATTTCGTTCGTCGACGAGTCCGGCTTCAAGTTCCTCGGCGCCGGGGATTCCGATCTCATCGGCGCGTTCGAGCTCCCCGCGTTCGACGGCGCAGGCGCCTCGGAGCTGAAACAGGGCTTCGAGCGCAAGGGGCTCGTGCCCCCGCCGCTGCTCGACAGCGCACTCACGCCTCCGGAGGCGGATCAGCACGGCGCGGCATCGAGCTCGGCCTATCGCGAGGCACTCGACGCCCAGGGCCTGCCGGGCACGGGCAGCGGCGGCACGCCGGAGAATCCGCCGCCGGCTCCGGGACGGACCGCCGGTACGCCGGGCGCGGGCCATGATCCGGACGCCGATGCGATCGCGACACAGGCCGCGCTGCTCGGGCCGACGAATGCGGCGCCGATCCTGGAGCCCGTGCCGGTGACGCTCGTCGCGACGACCGAGGACGTGCAGTCCGATCCCATCACCGTCGCCGCGCTGCTCGCGAGTGCGACGGATACGGACGCCGGCGCATTGCACGGCATCGCGCTGACCGCCGCCGCCGGCCACGGCACCTGGCTCTATTCGCTCGATGGCGGAGCGAACTTCGCGGCCGTCGGCACGGTCGGCAACGCGTCGGCATTGCTGCTGCCCGACGACGCCGTGCTGCGCTACCTGCCGGATCAGCAGAACGGCGAGACCGCGACGCTCTCGTATCGCGCCTGGGATCAGACGAGCGGCAAGGCCGGCGAGAAAGTCAGCGCCACGGCGAACGGGGGCAATTCCGCGTTCTCCGCCGACACGAACACGGCGAGCCTCACCGTCCATCCCGTGAACGACGCCCCGACCGCGGGCGACGACACGGCGAGCACGACGTTCCAGAGCACCACGATCATCAGCGTGCTGCCGAACGACGCCGACGTCGACACCGGTGACGTGTTGAGCATCGGCGAAATCGACGGCAACGCGGCCACGGTCGGCGTGCCGGTCGTGCTCGCGAGCGGCGCGCTCGCGACGCTGAACGCCGACGGCACGATCACCTACGATCCGAACGGTCAGTTCGACGCGCTGGTGCCGCCGGCGAGCGCGGTCGACACGTTCAGCTACACGATCCACGACCTCGGCGGCGGCACGGCGACCGCCGCGGTGGCGGTGACGGTGAATGCGTTCAACACGCCGGCCGACGCCACGAACACGAGCCAGGTGCTGGCATACACGGAAGGCGATCCCGCCGTCGCTCTGACGCCGATCGTCATCACCGATCCCGACAACGGCTCGACGATCACCGCCACGCTCACGCTCGCCGATCCGGCGACGGGCGCGATTTCGACCGGCACGTTCGGCAGCGTCACGAGCACGTACAACCCCGGCACGGGCGTGTGGCAGGCCGTCGGCGGCGTCGCCGACGTGAACGCGGCGCTCGGCGCCGCGGCGTTCCAGCCGGCGCCGGACAACGATCTGAACACGACGATCACCGTCAACATCCGCGACAACGCGAACACCGGGCCCGCCGACGGGACGATCGCGCTGAACGTCACGGCCGTGAACGACGCGCCCGTACTCGCCGCGGCCTCACCGGTGCTGACGGCGACGGACGAGGACACGACGAGCGCGTTCACCGTCGCCTCGCTGCTCGGCAGTGATCTGTCCGACGTCGACACCGGCGCGCTCGCCGGCATCGCGGTGACGGCACTCACCGGCAACGGCACCTGGGAATTCTCGACGAACGGCGGGACGAGCTGGGGTCCGGTCGGCGCGGTCGCCGGGACGAACGCGCTGCTGCTCGGCGCGTCCGACATGCTGCGCTACGTGCCCGACGCGCAGAACGGCGAGACCGCGACGCTGAGCTATCGCGGCTGGGACCAGACGAGCGGCACGATCGGCAACAAGGTCGACGCGAGCACCAGCACGGGCGGCTCGACCGCGTTCTCGACGGGCTCGAACACGGCCTCGCTGACCGTGGCGTCCGTCAACGACGCGCCGGTGCTCGCGGCCGCGAGCCCGACGCTGACGACGACGGACGAGAACACGACGAGCACCGGCACGCTCGTCTCCGCACTCGTCGGGGCCACGATCTCCGACGTCGACGGCGCCGCCGCCCAGGGCATCGCGATCTCGGCGACGACCGGCAACGGCACGTGGCAGTTCTCGACGAACGCAGGCGGCAGCTGGGCGGCGATCGGCGTAGTGAGCGGGACGAGCGCGCTGCTGCTGCGCGCGACGGATCTCGTGCGCTACGTGCCGGACAACCAGAACGGCGAGACCGCGACATTCACCTACCAGGCCTGGGACCGCACGACCGGTACACAGGGCACGAAGGTCGACGCGAGCACGGCGGGCGGCACGAGCGCGTTCTCGAGCGCGACCGACACGGCGTCCCTCGTCGTCACGGCCGTGAACGACGCGCCGGCGGCGGTCGGCGACAGCGCGTCCGTGAACCAGCTCTCGACCGGCCAGACGATCGCGGTGCTCGCGAACGACACCGACGTCGATAGCGGCGACACGAAGACGATCACGGCGATCAACGGCGGCGCCGTCGTGATCGGCAATCCGATCACGCTCGCGAGCGGAGCGATCGTCACGGTGAACGTCGACGGCACGGTGACCTACGATCCGAACGGCCAGTTCGTCGTCGTCGCGCCGGCCACGGCGAGCGATTCGTTCACTTACACCATGGAAGACGCGGCGCACGTCACTTCGACCGCGACGGTGAACGTGACGATCACGTCCAACTTCGCGCCGGTGATCGGCACGCACGTCTACACGGCGGGTTCCGGCGCTGCGGCCGGGACGGGCGAGGACACGGCGATGTCGGTGACGGCGGCGAACGGCCTCCTGCTCGGCAACACCGCGGGCCTCGTGCCGGATTCCGACGTCGACGGGCCGAATGCGCTCGTCATCGTCGCGGGCGCGACGACGAGCGCGCAGGGCGCGTCCGTCACGCTGAACGCGGACGGCAGCTTCAGCTACGACCCGACGGGCGCTGCGGCGCTGCAGGCGCTCGCGGCGGGTGCGACGCTCGACGACACGTTCACGTATCAGGTGACGGACGGCGCGGGCGGCGGCGGCCCGGCGACGGGCACGGTGACGGTGCGCGTGACGGGCGCGAACGATGCGCCCGTGCTCGATGCGACGAAGAGCCCGGTGCTCCTCGCCGAGGCGGAAGACTCGGCCGCACCCGTGGGGGCGGTGGGCACGCTCGTCTCCGCACTCGCCGACAAGGGCGGCGCGCTGTCGAACGTGAGCGATGCCGACGGCGGCTCGCTCACCGGCCTCGCGATCACCGCGGCCGACACGACGAACGGCGCGTGGTTCTTCACGACGGATGGCGGCACGACCTGGACGGCGCTCGGCGCGGTCTCGGCGACGAACGCGCGCCTGCTCGCGGCGGATGCGAACACCAGGCTCTATTTCCAGCCGACGGCGAACTTCAACGGCGCCATCACCTCGGCGATCACGTTCAAGGCCTGGGATCAGACGAGCGGGACGAACGGCACGCTCGTGAACCCCGGCGCGGGCGGCGGCACGACGGCGTTCAGCACGGCGACCGACACGGCGTCCCTGAGCATCACGGCGGTGAACGACGCGCCGCTGCTCGCCGCGGCGAGCCCGGTGCTGACCGCGGTGAACGAGAACACGACCTCGGCGGGCACGCTCGTCTCGACGCTGCTCGGCGCGACGCTGACCGACGTCGACGGGGCGGGCGCGCTGCAGGGCATCGCGATCACGACGACCGTCGGCAACGGCACCTGGCAGTTCTCGACGAACGGCGGCACGACGTACGCGGCGATCGGCGCGGTGACCGGCACGAGCGCGCTGCTGCTGCGTTCGACGGATCTCGTGCGCTACGTGCCGAACAACCAGAACGGCGAGACGGCGACGTTCTCGTATCGCGGCTGGGATCAGACCGGCGCGACGGCCGGTCAGCAGGGCACGAAGGTGAATGCGAGCGCGACCGGCGGCACGACGCCGTTCTCGACATCCTCGAACACGGCCTCGCTGACCGTGACCGCGGTGAACGACGCGCCCGTTCTGACGGCGGGCGCGCCGACGATGGCGGGCACGAACGAGGACACGACGAGCGCGGGGGTGACGGTCTCGACGTTCATCGGAGCGACGATTGCCGATGTCGATACCGGCGCGGTCAAGGGCATCGCGATCACGGGCCTCACGGGTACGGGCACCTGGCAGTTCACGACGAACGGCGGCACGACCTGGACGGCGGTCGGCACCGTGACCGGGACGAGCGCGCTGCTGCTGCGCGCGACGGACCAGATCCGCTACGTTCCGAACAACGCCAACGGCGAGACCGCGACGGTCAGCTACCGGGCCTGGGACACGACGACGGGCACGGTCGGCACGAAGACGAATCCGGGGGCGGGCGGCGGCACGAGCGCATTCTCGACCGCGGGCGACACGGCGTCGATGGTCATCACCGCCGTGAACGACGCGCCGATCATGACGGCGGCGAGTCCGACGCTGACCGCGACGGACGAGGACACGACGAGCGCGGGCACGACGGTCGCGACGATCCTCGGGGCGACGGTGTCCGAGGTCGACACGGGCGCCGTGCAAGGCCTCGCACTCACCGCGACGACCGGCAACGGCACCTGGCAGTTCTCGACGAACGGCGGCGGCTCGTGGGCCGCGGTCGGCGCGGTGAGCGCGGGCTCGGCGCTCCTGTTGAGCCCGACGGCCCTGCTGCGCTACGTCCCTGACGGCGACAACGCCGAGACCGCGACGTTCGCGTACAAGGCCTGGGATCAATCGACCGGCAGCGAAGGCTCGACCGCCTCGACGGCGAGCGCGGGCGGCAGTACGGCGTTCTCGACCCAGAGCAACACGGCCTCGCTCGGCGTCACCGCCGTAAACGATGCGCCGGTGCTGACCGCTGCTGCGCCGACGCTCACCGCGACGGACGAAGACACGACGACGGCCGGGACCCTCGTCTCGGCAGTGCTCGGCGCGAGCGTCGCCGATGTCGACGCGGGCGCGTCCGCCGGGATCGCGATCACGGCGACGGTCGGCAACGGCACCTGGGAATTCTCGACGAACGGCGGCGCGACCTGGACCGCGGTCGGTGTCGTCGCGGGCAATAGCGCGTTGCTGCTGCGATCGACGGATCAGATCCGTTTCGTACCCGATGCGCAGAACGGCGAGACGGCGACGTTCACGTATCGCGCCTGGGATCAGAGCGGCGCGAGCGCAGGCCTGCAGGGCACGAAGGTCGACACCGGGACGAACGGCGGTACGACGGCATTCTCGACGGCGACCGACACGGCCGCGCTGACGGTCACGTCCGTGAACAACGCGCCGGTGCTCGCCGCGGCGAGCCCGGCGTTCGCGACGACGGACGAGAACACGACCGGCACGGACACGCTCGTCTCGACACTCGTCGGCGTGCCGATCTCCGACGTCGACACGGGCGCGACCCAGGGCATCGCGATCTTGCTGCTCCTGTCGACGGATCTCGTGCACTACGTGCCGGACAGCCAGAACGGCGAGACCGCGACGTTCACGTATCAGGCCTGGGATCGCACGAGCGGCACGCCGGGCACGAAGGTCGACGCGAGCGCGACCGGCGGGACGGGCGCGTTCTCGACGGCGGCGAATACGGCTTCGATCGTCGTCTCTGCCGTCAACGACACGCCGGTCGCGAACGCGGACAGCGCGTCCGTGAACCAGCTCTCGAGCGGCCAGTCGATCGCGGTACTCGCGAACGACACCGACGTCGACACCGGCGACACGAAGACGATCACGGAGATCAACGGCGCGACGTTCACGGTGGGTAACGCGATCACGCTCGCGAGCGGTGCGCTGCTGACCGTGAACGGCGACGGCACGGTGACCTACGATCCGAACGGCCAGTACGCGCTCGTCGCGCCGAACTCGGCGAGCGATTCCTTCACCTATACCCTCGAGGACGCGGCGCACGCGACCGCGACGGCGACGGTGAACGTGACCATCACCTCGAATTTCGCGCCGGTGATCGGCACGCACGCCTACACGGCGGGTTCGGGTGCCGCAGCCGGTGCGGGCGAAGACGCCACGCTGACGGTGACGGCCGCGAACGGACTGCTGCTCGGCAATACCGGCGGGCTCGTGCCGGATTCCGACGCCGACGGTCCGAACGCACTCGTCATCGTCGCGGGCGCGACGACGAGCACCCAGGGTGCGTCGGTGACGCTGAACGCGGACGGCAGCTTCAGTTACAACCCGACGGGCGCGGCGGCGTTGCAGGCGCTCGCGGCGGGGGCGACGGTCGACGACACGTTCACGTATCAGGTGACGGATGGCGCCGGCGGCGGCGGGCCGGCGACGGGCACGGTGACGGTGCGCGTGACGGGCGCGAACGATGCGCCGGTGCTCGATGCGGCGAAGAGCCCGGTGCTCCTCGCCGAGGCCGAAGATGCGGTGGCTCCCGTCGGCGCGGTGGGCACGCTCGTCTCGGCACTCGTCGACAAGGGCGGCGCGCTGTCGAACGTGACGGACGTCGATACGGGATCCGTGGTCGGCATCGCGATCACCGCGGCGGACACGACGAACGGCGCGTGGTTCTTCACGACGGATGGCGGCACGACGTGGACGACGCTCGGCGCGGTGTCCGCGACCGGGGCGCGGCTGCTCGCGGCGGATGCGGGCACGCGGCTCTACTTCCAGCCGACGACGAACTTCAACGGGACGATTGCGTCCGCGATCACGTTCAAGGCCTGGGATACGACGAGCGGCACGAACGGCAGTACGGCGACGACGGCGACGAGCGGCGGCACGAGCGCGTTCTCGACGGCGAGCGACACGGCGAGCCTCACGATCACCGCGGTGAACGACGCGCCGGTGCTCGCGGCCGCGAGTCCGACGCTGACGGCGACGAACGAGGACACGACGACGACCGGCACGCTCGTCTCGACGCTGCTCGGCGCGACGCTCGCGGACGTCGATGCGACGCCGCTCTCCGGCATCGCGATCACGACGATCGCCGGCAACGGCACGTGGCAGTATTCGACCGACAACGGCGTCAGCTACAACGCCGTCGGCGTCGTCAGCGGAACGAGCGCGCTACTGCTGCGTGCGACCGATCTCGTGCGCTACGTGCCGAACAACAGCAACGGCGAGACGGCGACGTTCACGTACAAGGGCTGGGATCAGACGAGCGGTTCGTTCGGCACGAAGACGAATCCTGGCGCGGGCGGCGGCACGACGGCGTTCTCGACGTCCGCGAACACGGCCTCGCTGACCGTGGCGTCAGTGAACGACGCGCCGGTGCTGACGGCCGGCGCGCCGACGATGACGGGCACGAACGAGGACACGACGAGCGCGGGGGTGACGATCTCGTCCTTCCTCGGCTCGACGATCGCCGATGTCGACACGGGCGCGGTGCAGGGCATCGCGATCACGGGCTTCACGGGCACGGGCACGTGGCAGTTCACGACGAACGGCGGCACGACCTGGACCGGCATCTCACCGGTGACGGCGACAAGCGCGCTGCTGCTGCGCGCGACGGATCAGATCCGCTACGTCCCGAACAACTCGAACGGCGAGACCGCGACCGTCAGCTACAAGGCGTGGGACACGACGACGGGCACGGTCGGCACGAAGGTGAACCCGGGCGCGGGCGGCACGACGACGGCGTTCTCCACCGCGAGCGACACGGCGTCCATGGTCGTGACCTCCGTGAACGACGCGCCGACCATGACGGCGGCGAGCCCGACGCTGACCGCGACGGACGAGAACACGACGAGCGGCGGTACGACGGTAGCTGCCGTCCTTGCCGCCTCGACGCTCACCGACGTGGACACGGGCGCGGTGCAGGGCATCGCGATCACGACGACGAGCGGCACGGGCACCTGGGAGTACTCGACCGACGGCGGCACGAGCTACACCGCGATCGGTGCGGTGAGCGCGACGAGCGCGCTGCTGTTGCGCGCGACGGATCTCGTGCACTACGTCCCGAACAACCAGAACGGCGAGACCGCGACGTTCGCCTACAAGGCCTGGGATCAATCGAGCGGAGCGTTCGGCACGAAGGTCACGACCGCGACTTCGGGCGGCACGAGCGCGTTCTCGACCCAGAGCAACACGGCCTCGCTGACCGTCACCTCGGTCAACGACGCGCCCGTGCTCGCGGCGGCGAGCCCGACGCTGACGGCGACGAACGAGGACACGACGACGGCGGGCACGCTCGTCTCGACACTCGTCGGCGCGACGATCTCGGACGTCGACACGGGTGCCGCGTCCGGCATCGCGATCACGACCACCGTCGGCAACGGCACCTGGCAGTTCTCGACGAACGGCGGCACGACCTGGACCGCGGTCGGCGTGGTCGCGGGCAACAGTGCGCTGCTGCTGCGTTCGACGGATCAGCTCCGCTACCTCCCGGACAGCCAGAACGCCGAGACGGCGACGTTCACCTACCGCGCCTGGGATCAGAGCGGCGCGACGGCAGGGCAGCAGGGCACGAAGGCCGATGCGACGACGAACGGGGCGGCGACGGCCTTCTCGACGGGCTCGAACACGGCCTCGCTGACCGTCACCGCGGTGAACGACGCGCCGGTGCTCGCCGCGGCGAGTCCGACGCTCGCGACGACGGACGAGAACACGACGGGTGCGGGTACCCTCGTCTCGACGATCGTCGGCGCGACGATCTCGGACGTCGATTCGGGCGCTGCCTCCGGTATCGCGATCACGACGACCGTGGGCAACGGCACGTGGCAGTTCTCGACGGACGCGGGCGGCTCGTGGACCGCGGTCGGCACGGTGAGCGGCGCGAGCGCGCTGCTGCTGCGCTCGACGGATCTCGTGCGCTACGTGCCGGACGACAACAACGGCGAGACGGCGACGTTCGCGTATCGCGCCTGGGATCAGAGCGGCGCGACCGCGGGCCAGCAGGGCACGAAGGTCGATGCGAGTACGACGGGCACGACGACGGCGTTCTCGACGGCGGCGAACACGGCTTCGATCGTGGTGACGCCGGTGAACGATGCACCGACCGCGGTCGCGGACAGCGCGTCCGTCAATAAATTCTCGACGGGCCAGTCGATCGCGATACTCGCGAACGACACCGACGTCGACACCGGCGACACGAAGCTCATCACGGGGATCAACGGCGCGACGTTCACGGTCGGCAATGCGATCACGCTCGCGAGCGGCGCGCTCCTGACGGTGAACGTGGACGGCACGGTCAGCTACGACCCGAACGGCCAGTACGACGGCCTCGTGGCGCCGGCGACGGCGAGCGATTCCTTCACTTATACGATGGAAGACGCCGCGCACGTCACTTCGACGGCGACGGTGAGCGTGACCATCACCTCGAACTTCGCGCCGGTGATCGGCACGCACAACTATACGGCGGCCTCGGGCGCGGCAGCCGGTGCGGGCGAGGACGCGACGCTGACGGTGACGGCGGCGAATGGTCTGTTGCTCGGTAACACGGCCGGCCTCGTGCCTGATTCGGATTCCGACGGCCCGAACGCGCTCGCGATCGTCGCGGGCGCGACCGGGCCGACGACGGGCACGGTCACGGTGCGCGTGACGGGGGCGAACGATGCGCCCGTGATCGCGGCGGCGACCCCTTCGCTCGCGACGACCAACGAGAACACGACGAGCAGCGGCACGCTGGTCTCGACGCTCGTCGGCGCGACGATCACGGATGCGGATTCGGGCGCTCTCTCCGGCATCGCGATCACGACGACGGCCGGCCTCGGCACCTGGCAGTTCTCGACGAACGGCGGCACGACATACGCCGCAATCGGCACCGTGAGCGGGACGAGCGCGCTGCTGCTGCGATCCACGGACCTCGTGCGCTACGTGCCGAACAGCAACAACGGCGAGACGGCGACGTTCGGCTACAAGGCCTGGGATCAGACCGGAGCCAGCTTCGGGCTGCAGGGCACGAAAGTCACGACCGCGACGTCCGGCGGCACGAGTGCGTTCTCGACCGGCGCGAACACGGCCTCGATCGTCGTGAGCTCGGTGAACGATGCGCCGACGCTCGCCGCGGCGAGCCCGACGCTGACGGCGGTGAACGAGGACACGACGACGACGGGGCTCCAGGTCTCGACGCTGCTCGGCGCGACGCTGACGGACGTCGACACGGGCGCGCTGCAATGGATCGCCATCACGACGACGGTCGGCAACGGCACCTGGCAGTACTCGACGGACAACGTGACCTACACGGCCATCGGCGCGGTGAGCGGGGCGAGCGCGTTCCTGATGAAGTCGACGGATTTCATCCGCTACGTGCCGAACGGCCAGAACGGCGAGACGGCGACGTTCACGTACCGCGGCTGGGACCAATCGAACGGCATCGCGAATACGAAGGCGGATGCCAGCACGACCGGCGGGACGACGGCGTTCTCGACGACATCGAACACGGCCTCGCTGACCGTGAGCTCGCTGAACGATGCGCCGGTGCTGACCGCGGGCGCGCCGGTGATGACGGGCACGAACGAGGATACGACGAGCGCAGGCGTCCTGATCTCCTCGTTCGTCGGCTCGACGATCACCGACGTCGACACGGGCGCGTCGTTCGGGATTGCGGTGACCGGGCTCTCGGGTACCGGCACCTGGCAGTACTTCAACACCACGAACTCCACCTGGACGGCGATCTCGCCCGTCACCGGCACGAGCGCGCTGCTGCTGCGCGCGACGGACCAGATCCGCTACCTCCCGAACAACAGCAACGGTGAGACCGCGACGATCACCTACAAGGCCTGGGATCAGACGAGCGGCTCCTTCGGCACGAAAGTGAATCCGGGCGCCGGCGGCGACACCAGGGCGTTCTCGACCGCGAGCGACACGGCCTCGATGCTCGTCGCCGCGGTGAACGACGCGCCCGTCATGACGGCGGCGAGCCCGGCGCTCACGGGGACGGACGAGAACACGACGAGCGCGGGCAATCTCGTCTCGACGCTGCTCGGCGGGACGGTGAGCGACGTCGACGCGGGCGCGGTGCAGGGGATCGCGATCACGACGACGGTCGGTAACGGCACCTGGCAGTTCTCGACGGACGGCGGCGCGAGCTACAGCGCGGTCGGCACGGTGAGTGCGGCCTCGGCCCTCCTGCTGCGCGCGACGGATCTCGTGCGCTACGTGCCGAACAACCAGAACGGCGAGACCGCGACGTTCGCCTACAAGGCCTGGGATCAGAGCGGTGCGACCGCCGGCCAGCAGGGCACGAAGGCCGACGCGGGCACCGGCGGCACGACGACGCCGTATTCCACGCAGAGCAATACCGCCTCGCTCACCGTGACCTCCGTCAACGATGCCCCCGTGCTCGCCGCGGCGAGCCCGACGCTGACCGCGACGAACGAGGACACCACGAGCGCGCAGACGACCGTCGCGACGCTCGTCGGGGCGACGATCACCGACGTCGATACCGGCGCCGCGTCCGGCATCGCGATCACCGCGACCGTCGGCACCGGCGCCTGGCAGTTCTCGACGAACGGCGGCACGACGTGGATGGCGGTCGGCACGGTCGCGGGCAACAGCGCGCTGCTGCTGCGTTCGACGGATCTCGTGCGCTACGTGCCGAACAACAACAACGGCGAGACGGCGACGTTCACCTATCGCGCCTGGGACCAGACCGGCGCGACCGCCGGCCAGCAGGGCACGAAGGCGGACGCCAGCACGAACGGGACGACGACGGCGTTCTCGACGACGACGAACACCGCCTCGCTCACCGTCACCTCGGTGAACGACGCGCCGACGCTCATCGCGGCGAGTCCCACCCTGACGGGCACCGACGAGAACACGACGAGCGCGAGCATGCTCGTCTCGACGCTCGTCGCCTCCACGATCGGCGACGTCGACACCGGCGCGGCGCAGGGCATCGCGATCACGACGACGGCCGGGCTCGGCACCTGGCAGTTCTCGACGAACGCCGGGGGGAGCTGGAGTGCGTTCCCGGCCGTGAGCTCGAGCGCCTCGCTGCTGCTGCGCGCGACGGATCTCGTGCGCTACGTGCCGAACAACAGCAACGGCGAGACCGCGACGTTCACGTACAAGGCCTGGGACCAGACGAGCGGCACGGCGGGCTCGACCGCCTCGACCGCCAGCTCCGGCGGCACGACCGCGTTCTCCACCGCGAGCAATACCGCCTCGCTCACCGTGAGCTCGGTGAACGACGCGCCGGTGCTCGCCGCCGCGAGTCCGACGCTGACGGCGACGGACGAGAACACGACGAGCACCGGCACCACCGTCGCGACGCTCGTCGGCGCGACGATCAGCGACGTCGACACGGGCGCCGCCTCCGGCATCGCGATCACCGCGACGAGCAACGCGGCCGGCGGCCACTGGGAATTCTCGACGAACGGCGGCACGACCTATGCCGCGATCGGCGCGGTGACGGGCACGAGCGCGCTGCTGCTGCGCTCGACGGATCTCGTGCGTTACGTGCCGGACAACGACAACGGCGAGACGGCGACGTTCACGTATCGGGCCTGGGATCAGACGAGCGGCACGCAGGGCACGAAGGTCGATGCCAGCACGAGCACCGGCGGCACGACGGCGTTCTCGACGACGACGAACACGGCTTCGATCACCGTGACCGCGGTGAACGACGCGCCGACCATGACGGCCGCGAGCCCGACGCTGACTGCGACCGACGAGAACACGACGAGCTCGGGCACGCTCGTCTCGACGCTCGTCGGCGCGACGATCTCCGACGTCGATACCGGCCCCGCGCAGGGCATCGCCATCACTACGACGAGCAATGCGGCGGGCGGCCACTGGGAGTTCTCGACGAATGCCGGCGCGAGCTGGAGCGCGTTCCCCGCCATCACTGCGAGCACCTCGCTGCTGTTGCGCGCGATCGATCTCGTGCGCTACGTGCCGGACAACAATAACGGCGAGACCGCGACGTTCACCTACAAGGCCTGGGACACGACGAGCGGCACGGCGGGCGCGACCGCCGCGACCACGACGTCCGGCGGTTCGACGGCGTTCTCGACCGCGAGCAATACCGCCTCGATCACCGTGAGCTCCGTCAACGATGCGCCGGTATTGAACACGACCACGGTGATGTCGCTGACGAGCATCACCGAGGACAACACGACGAACGCCGGCCAGACCGTCGCCTCGATCCTCGCGACGGGCGCGGGCGGCGCGCCGCTCACCGACGTCGACACGGGTGCCGCGCTCGGCATCGCGCTCACGGCGACGACCGGCGCCGCCGGCGGACACTGGGAGTTCTCCACGAACGCGGGCGGGACCTGGAACGCCGTCGGCGTCGTCGCGGGCAACAGCGCGCTGCTGCTGCGCACGACGGACATGCTGCGCTATATCCCGGACACGCTGAACGCGGAGAATCCGACGCTGTCGTTCCGCGGCTGGGATCAGACCGGTGCGACCGCCGGTCAGCAGGGCACGAAAGTCGACGCCTCCTCGACCGGCACGACGACGCCGTTCAGCACGGCGACCGGCGCCGCGACGCTCGCCGTCACGGCGGTGAACGATGCGCCGGTGCTCGATGCCGCGAAGAGTCCGGTGCTCGTCACGGAGAACGAGGACGCGGCGGCGCCGAGCGGTGCGGTCGGCACGCTCGTCTCGGCGCTCGTCGACAACGGCGGCGCGCTCTCGAACGTGACGGACGCCGATACCGGGGCGGCGATCGGCATCGCGGTGACCGCGGCCGACACGACGAACGGCGCGTGGTTCTTCACGACGAACGCCGGCACGACGTGGACCGCGCTCGGCGCGGTGACGGGCACGAGCGCGCGCCTGCTCGCGGCGGATGCGAGCACCCGGCTCTACTTCCAGCCGAACGCGAACTACAACGGCACGACGGCCGCGGCGCTCACGTTCAAGGCCTGGGATCAGTCGTCCGGCACGAACGGCACGCTCGCCTCGACCGCGACGAGCGGCGGCACGAGCGCGTTCTCGACGGTGAGCGACACGGCGAGCCTCACGGTCACTGCGGTGAACGATGCGCCGGTGCTGAGCACGACGCCGAGTCCGACGCTCGTGGCGGAGAGCGAAGACGCCGCCGCACCCGCGGGCGCGGTCGGCACGCTGGTCTCGGCGCTCGTCGACATCGGCGGCGCGCTGTCGAACGTGACGGAAGTCGACGCTGGCGCGGTCGCCGGTATCGCGATCACCGCGGCCGATACCGCGAACGGCGCGTGGTTCTTCACGACGGACGGCGGCACGACCTGGGCGGCGCTCGGCGCGGTCTCGGCAACGAATGCGCGCCTGCTCGCGGCGGATGCGGGCACGCGGCTCTATTTCCAGCCGACGGCGAACTTCAACGGCACGACGGCGGCCGCGATCACGTTCAAGGCCTGGGACACGACGACCGGCACGAACGGCACGCTCGTCAATCCCGGCGCGGGCGGCGGCACGACCGCGTTCTCGACGGCGAGCGACACGGCGAGTCTCACGGTCAACGCCGTGAACGATGCGCCGGTGCTGAACACCGGCACCGTGATGACGCTGACGACCATCACCGAGGATCAGACGAATCCCACCGGCCAGACGGTCGCCGCGATCCTGGCGACCGGGCAGGGCGGCGCACCGGTGAGCGACGTGGACGCGAGCCCGCTCGCCGGCATCGCGATCACGGCCGCGACGCACACCGGCGGCGGCACCTGGGAATACTCGACGAACGGCGGCACGACCTGGACCGCGGTCGGCGCGGTCACGACGACGTCCTCGCTGCTGCTGCGCTCGACGGACATGCTGCGCCTGAATCCGGACGGCGCGAACGCGGAAACGGGCGCCTTGTCGTTCCGGGCCTGGGATCAGACCTCGGGCACGTTCGGCACGAAGGTCGACAGCTCGACCTCGACGGGCGGGACGACCGCGTTCAGCACGGCGGTCGGCTCCGCGACGACGACCGTCACGGCGGTCAACGACGCGCCGGTGCTCGCCGCGGCGAGCCCGACGTTGACGACGACGAACGAGAACACGACGAGCAGCGGTACGCTCGTCTCGACCCTCGTCGGCGCGACGATCTCCGATGTCGACACGGGTGCCGTGCAGGGGATCGCCCTCACCGCGACCAGCAACGCCGCGGGCGGGCACTGGGAATTCACGACGGACGGCTCGACCTGGAACAGCGTCGGCGCGGTGAGCGCGGCGAGCGCGCTGCTCCTCGCCGCGACGGCGCAGGTGCGCTACGTGCCGGACAACCAGAACGGCGAGACCGCGACGTTCACGTACCGCGCCTGGGATCAGACCACGGGCACGGAAGGCAGCAAGGTCAGCACGAGCACGAACGGTACGACGACGGCGTTCTCGACGGCGACGAACACGGCTTCGATCGTGGTGTCGGCCGTGAACGATGCGCCGACGGCGGTCGCGGACAGCGCCTCGGTGAACAAGCTCTCGAGCGGCCAGTCGATCGCCGTGCTCACGAACGACACCGACGTCGACACGGGCGACACGAAGACCATCACGCTGATCAACGGCGCGACGTTCACGGTGGGTAACGCGATCACGCTCGCGAGCGGCGCCTTGCTGACCGTGAACGGCGACGGCACGGTCACCTACGATCCGAACGGTCAGTACAACGGCCTCGTGGCGCCGGCGACGGCGAGTGATTCCTTCACTTACACGATGGAAGACGCCGCACACGCGACGTCGTCCGCGGCGGTGAGCGTGACCATCACCTCGAATTTCGCGCCGGTGATCGGCACCCACAACTATACGGCGGCCTCGGGCGCCGCAGCCGGTGCGGGCGAGGACGCGACGCTGACGGTGACGGCCGCGAACGGCATGCTCGTCGGCAACACGGGCGGGCTCGTGCCGGATTCCGACGTCGACGGGCCGAACGCGCTCGCGATCGTCGCGGGCGCGACGGCGAGCACGCAGGGTGCCGCCGTCACGCTGAACGCGGACGGCAGCTTCAGCTACAATCCGGCGGGCGCGGCGGCGTTGCAGGCGCTCGCGGCCGGCGCGACGCTCGACGACACGTTCACGTATCAGGTGACGGACGGCGTCGGCGGCGGCGGGCCGACGACGGGCACGGTCGCTCGTCTCGGCGCTCGTCGACCAGGGCGGCGCGCTGTCGAACGTGACGGACGTCGATACCGGTTCGGTGGTCGGCATCGCGATTACCGCGGCGGACACGACGAACGGATCGTGGCTGTTCTCGACGAACGGCGGTACGACGTGGACGGCGCTCGGCGCGGTGTCCGCGACGAATGCGCGCCTGCTCGCGGCGGATGCGAGCACGCGGCTCTACTTCCAGCCGACGACGAACTTCAACGGGACGATTGCGTCCGCGATCACGTTCAAGGCCTGGGATACGACGAGCGGCACGAACGGCGGTACGGCGACGACCGCGACGAGCGGCGGCACGAGCGCGTTCTCGACGGCGAGCGATACGGCGAGCCTCACGGTCAGCGCAGTGAACGATGCGCCGGTGCTGAACACGGGCACGGTGATGACGCTGACGACGGTGACCGAGGATCAGACGAACAACGCCGGCCAGACGGTGGCCGCGATCCTCGCGACGGGGCAGGGTGGGGCACCGGTGAGCGACGTCGATGCGAGTCCGCTCGCCGGCATCGCGATCACGGCCGCGACGCACACCGGCGGCGGCACCTGGGAGTACTCGACGAACGCGGGTGCGAGCTGGACGGCCGTCGGTGCAGTGACGACGACGTCCTCGCTGCTGCTGCGCTCGACCGACATGCTGCGCTTCAATCCCGACGGCGCGAATGCGGAGACGGGATCGCTGTCGTTCCGGGCCTGGGATCAGACCGGCGCGACGGCCGGCCAGCAGGGCACGAAGGTCGACAGCTCGACGTCGACGGGCGGGACGATGGCGTTCAGCACGGCGGTCGGCTCGGCGACGGTCACGGTCTCGGCGGTGAATGACGCGCCCGTGCTGAGTGCGGCGGCGACGCCGACGCTGACCGCCGGGAACGAGGATGACGGCGCGCCGTCGGGCGCCGTCGGCACGCTCGTCTCCGCGCTCGTCGACAACGGCGGCGCGTTGTCGAACGTGACGGACGTGGACAGCGGAGCGCTCGTCGGGATCGCGATCACCGCGGCCGACACGACGAACGGTTCGTGGTTGTTCTCGACGAACGGCGGCACGACCTGGACCGCGCTCGGCGCGGTGACGGCGACGAATGCACGTCTGCTCGCCGCGGATGCGAACACGCGGCTCTACTTCCAGCCGACGACGAACTTCAACGGGACGATTGCGTCCGCGATCACGTTCAAGGCCTGGGATCAGACGAGCGGCACGAACGGCTCGCTCGCGACGACCGCGACGAGCGGCGGCACGAGCGCGTTCAGCACCGTGACCGACACGGCATCGCTCACCCTCAACGCCGTGAACGACGCGCCCGTGCTCGCAGCCGCGAGCCCGAGTGTCGGCACCACGAACGAAGACACGACCCCCGCCGCCGGCACGCTCGTCTCCACCCTCGTCGGCGCGACGATCAGCGACGTCGATGCGGGCCCCGCGCAGGGCATCGCGATCACCGCGACGGCCGGCAACGGCACGTGGGAGTATTCGACTGACAACGGCGGCACGTATGCCGCGATCGGCACGGTGAGCGGCGCGTCCTCGCTGCTGCTGCGCGCCACGGATCTCGTGCGCTACGTGCCGGACGGCGCGAACGCCGAGAGCGCGACGTTCACGTACCGGGCCTGGGATCAGACGAGCGGCGCGTTCGGCACGAAGGTGACGACGGCGGTGAACGGCGGCACGAGCGCGTTCTCGGCGACGACGAACACGGCGACCGAGACCGTCACCGCGGTGAACGACGCACCCGTGCTGAGCGTGACGGCGCCGTTGCTCTCCGACACGAACGAGAACACGACGACGGCCGGGATCACGGTGTCGAGCCTGCTCGGCATCAATGTCGGCGACGTCGACAGCGGCGCGGTCAGCGGCATGGCGATCACCGCGACGAGCAGCTCGGGCGGCGGCCATTGGGAGTACTCGACGAACGGCGGCTCGACCTGGACGGCGGTCGGTGTGGTCGCCGGCAACAGCGCGCTGCTGCTCGCCGCCGCGAACCTCGTCCGCTACGTGCCGGACGGCGCGAACGGCGAGACGACGACGCTCACGTATCGTGCCTGGGATCAGACGAGCGGTGCGGCGGGCTCGAAGGTCGACACCTCGACGAACGGCGGCACGACGGCGTTCTCGAGCGCGACCGACACGGCGACCTTGAACGTGCTCCCGGTGAACGATGCGCCGACGCTCGCCGCGGCGAGCCCGACGCTCACGGCGACGAACGAGGACACGACGGGCGCGGGCGTGCTCGTCTCGACGCTCGTCGGCGCGACGATCGGCGACGTCGACACGGGCGCGGTACAGGGCATCGCGATCACCGCGTCGATCGGCAACGGCACCTGGGAGTTCTCCACGAACGGCGGATCGAGCTATGCGGCGATCGGCGCGGTCGCCGGCAACTCGTCGCTGCTGCTCTCCGCCACGGCGCTCGTCCGTTACGTGCCGGACGGCGCGAACGCGGAGACCGCCACGTTCAGCTACAAGGCCTGGGACCAGACGAGCGGCAGCGAGGGCTCGAAGGTCAGCACGGCCTCGAGCGGCGGCACGACCGCGTTCTCGAGCACGTCGAACTCCGCGAGCATCTCGGTCACGGCCGTCAACGACGCGCCCGTGCTGACGGCGGCGGCGCCGACGCTCACGACGACGAACGAGGACACGACGACCGCGGGCACGCTCGTCTCGACGCTGCTCGGCGCGAGCGTCGCCGACGTCGACAGCGGCGCGATCGAGGGCATCGCGATCACCGCGACGGTCGGCAACGGCACCTGGGAGTTCTCGACGAACGCGGGCTCGAGCTGGACGGCGATCGGCGCCGTGACGGGCACGAGCGCGCTGCTGCTCCGTGCCCAGGATCTCGTGCGCTACGTGCCGGATCAGCAGAACGGCGAGACGGCGACGTTCTCGTACCGTGCCTGGGATCAGTCGAGCGGCGCCTTCGGTACGAAGGTCAATCCGTCGACGAACGGCGGCACGACCGCGTTTTCGACGGCGACAGACATCGCGACGCTGACCGTCACGTCCGTCAACGACGCACCGGTGCTCGCGCCCGCCGCGCCGAGCCTCGGCTCGACGGACGAGGACACGACGACGACCGGCACGCTCGTCTCGGCGCTGCTCGGCGCCTCCGTCGGTGACGTCGATACCGGCGCGGTCGAAGGCATCGCGATCACGACGACCGTCGGCAACGGCACCTGGGAGTTCTCGACGGACGGCGGGTCGAGCTGGAACGGCGTCGGCCCGGTGAGCGCGACGAGTGCGCTCTTGCTGCGCGCGACGGATCAATACCGTTACATCCCGGACAGCGCGAACGGCGAGTCCGCGACGTTCAGCTACAAGGCCTGGGATCAGTCGACCGGCACGGCGGGATCGAAAGTCACGACCGCGAGCTCCGGCGGCACGACGGCGTTCTCGACGGCGAGCGATACGGCGACGTTGACGGTGACTGCGGTGAATGATGCGCCGACGATTTCGGGGCCCGTGACGATCGGTTTCCCCACGAACTCCGGCAACCTCGCGGGACGGATTTCGCTCGCGGACCTCGATGCGGGCAGCGGCAATCTGACCGTTACGTTCAGTGCCGACGGCGGCTCGACGATTACTTTCAACACGACCGCGGGTCTGGTCGTCACGAACAACGGCACTGGCGCCGTGACGCTCGTCGGGACATTGGCAAACTTGAACGCGGCGCTCGCCGGCACGGTGACGTATTTCTTCACCGTGCCGAGCACTACCCTGACTGTCCAGGTCGACGACGGCGGCAACACCGGCGCCGGTGGCGCGCATTCCGCGACGCAGCTCGTCACGATCCTGCTCGCGCAGCCGCCCGCGATCTCGGATCTCGCCGGCAATACGCTCGCCTACACCGAGGACACGGCGGCACAGTTGATCGATCAGGGGACGGCGGCCACTGTCACGGCCGGCACGAACCCGTTCGCGACGCTCGACGTCGGCATCACCGCCGGCGGTACCTCCGCCGAAGACGTGCTCGCCATCCGCAACCAGGGTACGGGCGCGGGCCAGATCGGTGTCTCCGGCGCGAATGTCACGTATCAGGGCACGACGATCGGCACGTTCACCGGCGGCACGGCCGGCACGGATCTGGCGGTCACGTTCAACGGCTCGGCGACGTTCACGGCCGTCGGGGCGCTGATCCACAACATCACGTATCAGAACACGAACACCGCGAATCCCTCGACCGGGACGCGCACCGTGCACTACACGCTCAGCGACGACGACGGTACGAACACCTCGGTCGATGCGCAGGTGACCGTCACCGCCGCGAACGACCTCCCGGCGTTCACGAGTCTGAACGGCGGCGTGACGTTCACCGAGAACGGCACGGCCGTCATCGTCGACAGCAACGTCACGGTGTCCGACGCGGAGCTCGCCGCGGCGAACGGCGGCCTCGGCAATTACGCCGGCGCCTCGCTCACCGTCGAGCGCAGCGGGAGCCCGAACGCGAGCGACGTGTTCACGATCGGCACGAGCGGCACGACGTACAACGTCTCCGGCAGCAGCATCCGCGTCGGCACGAACTCGTTCGCGACGTTCACCTCGGCCGGCGGCTCGCTGCAGATCACGTTCACGAGCAGCGGCACGGCCGCGACCTCGGCCCTCGTCAACGAAGTGATGCAGCACATCACGTACAGCAATTCGAGCGACTCGCCGACGAGCCCCGTCACGCTGAGCTGGTCGTTCAGCGACGGCAACTCGGGCGGCGCGCAGGGTACGGGGGCGACGCCGGGCACGGCGTCCGGCACCGCGAGCGTGACGATCACCGCGGTCAACGACGCGCCGGTCTTCACGGGACTGAGCGGTGGTGCGACGTACACGGAGAACGGCGCGGCGGTCGTCATCGACAGCAGCGTCTCGGTCAGCGATCCCGAGCTCGGTGCGCTGAATGGCGGCCTCGGCAACTACGGCGCGGGCCAGAGCGGCCTCTCGTCCTCGAGCCTCACCCTCGCCCGTTCCGGCGGCGCGAACAGCCAGGACACGTTCGGCTTCAGCACGAGCGGCGCCTCGTTCACGACGACCGGCACCGCCGCGAGCGGCAACCTGCAGGCCGGCGGCCTCACGTTCGGCACGTTCACGAATTCCGCGGGCACGCTGACCGTGAACTTCACGAGCGCATCCACGATCGCGACCGCGCTGCTCGTCAACGACGTGCTGAGCCGCATCACGTACGCGAACACGAACGACGCGCCGCCGGCCTCGGTGACGCTCGCCTGGACGTTCAGCGACGGCAACAGCGGCAACGTGCAGGGCACGACGCTGAATCCCGGCACGGCCGCGGGCACGGCGACGGTGAGCATCACCGCCGTGAACGACGCGCCCGTGCTGAGTACGGCGGCGACTCCGGTCATGACCTCGGAAGCGCAGAACGCCGCGGCGCCAACCGGCAAGAACATCGCGACCGCCGGCGCGACGCTCATCACCTCGCTCGTCGATTTGAGCACGCCGACCGGCGGCCTCGACAACGTGACGGACCCCGACAGCGCCTCGATCGGCATCGCGGTGACGGGGCTCGCGAACGGCGTCGGGACGTGGTGGTACACGACGAACAACGGCGGGACGTGGACGAGCATCAACACGAGCTCCTTGTCGGCGACGAACTACCTGCTGCTCGCCGCGGACGCGAACACCGCGCTCTTCCTGCAGCCGACGGCGGGTTTCTCGGGGACGATCACGAGCGCGCTGACGTTCAAGGCCTGGGACCGCGCCTCCGGCACAGCCGGCACGTTCTGGGATCCGACGACGGACACGAGCTCGAGCATCAGCACGGCATCGGATACGGCGAACCTCACGATCAACACTTCCGGACCGCTCGTCACGCTCGCCGTGACGGCCTTGAACGGCACGAACGGCCTCGTGATGTACGGTGAGGGCCCGAGCTATCCGGCGGGACGCTACGTCTCCGGCGCCGGCGACATCAACGGCGACGGATTCGCGGACGTGCTCGTCAGCTCGCAGTTGCAGGCGACGGCGGCCGGCGCTTCCGCGGGCCGCGCGGACGTCGTGTTCGGCGGCAGCGACGTCAGCCCGCTGCACGGCACGTTCCTGAATTCCCTGAACGGCTCGAACGGCGGTTTCAAGCTCGATGGTGGTCTCGCGACCGGCGGCACGGGCGAATCGCTGTCCGGCATCGGCGATATCAACGGCGACGGTCTCGCGGATTTCGCGATCGCGACGCCGAATTCCGTCTCCCTCTCCGGGCCCTCGGAAATCGCGATCGTCTTCGGCCGCACGAGCGGCCTCGGCTCGCTCGACGGCATCAGTCTCTCGACGCTGAATCCGGCCAGCGGCTCGTTCCCGACGAACGGCGGCCTGCGCGTCACGACGACGGGCAAGAATCTCGGCTGGGATCTCGACGGCGGCGACTTCAACGGTGACGGCTATTCCGACGTCGCGATCGGCCAGGTCGGCCAGAACCAGGTCTACCTGATGTTCGGCAAGTCGAGCTTCGCGGCGAACGTCACCGGCCTCGCGAACACCGTCGCGACCACGACGGCGATCGATCTCCACGGCGGCACGAACGAAGGCGTGGGCCGCACGCTCGGTTTCGCGGGCGACGTGAACGGCGACGGACTGAACGATCTGCTGATCGCCGCGCCGGGCACGTTCTCCGGCGCCGACGGCACGGTCTATCTCGTGTTCGGCAAGACGGGTACGCCGCCGGCCGGCCTCGACGGCGTCGATCTGTCGACTGGTCTCGGCGCGAACGGCATCATCTTCACGGGCGTCGCGGGGTCGGCGGGCGAGCTCGGACGCTCGATGGCGACCGGCATCGGCGACATCAACGGCGACGGTTTCGCGGATTTCGTGCTCGTCGCACCGCTGACGGATCCCGGCGGCCGCGTCGATGCCGGCAGCGCCTATGTGATCTTCGGCTCGGCGAGTCCGACGGCGGTGAATCTCGGCACGCTGAACGGCACGAACGGTTTCCGCGTCGATGGCGGCAATACCGGCGGCACGGCCTTCGAATGGCTGCACGCCGGCGCGGCCGGCGACATCAACGGCGACGGCTACGACGACTTCGTGGTCGGCGAGCCCTCGATCGACACGGCGGACGGCCGGGTGTACGTGATCTACGGTCACTCGGGCTCGTTCTCCGCGCTGAACGGCGTGAATCTCGCGACGGGCTTGAACGGCACGAACGGCTTCACCGTCACCGGCATCGGGCCCGGCCAAGCGAGCAGCCGCTTCGGCACGAGCGTCACCAGCGCGGACGACATCAACGGCGACGGCTACGACGATCTCATGATCGGCGCGCCGACGATGTCCTCGGACGGCACGACGATCACGGATGGTTCGATGACCATCGTCTACGGCGGCAACTTCAAGAACGAGAAGAGCGCGGCCGCGACGACCGGCGCGGACATCCTCATCGGCACGACCGGCGCGGACACGCTGGACGGCCTCGGCGGCGCGGATTCGTTACGCGGCGGCGCCGGCGACGACGTGATCAAGTACTACGGGGCGGAGCGTCACATCGACGGCGGCGGCGACCAGCGCAATTCGAGTCCGACGACGAGCATCGGCGATATGCTGCAGCTCGCGACGAACAATATGACGCTCGATCTCACCGTGCTCGCGAACGACAAGATCAAGGGCATCGAGAGCGTCGACATGCGCGGCGCCGGCACGAACACGTTCAAGCTGAACGTGCTCGACCTGCTCGACATGTCGGACACGAGCCAGAGCCTGTTCGTACGCGGCGATCATGCCGCGACCACCGACACGGTCGACGTGCGCGGCGCGGGCTTCGGCCTGAGCGGCACGCAGACGGTCGGCGGCGTCGTCTACAACAACTACATCGTCAGCAGCTCCGCGGCGCATCTGCTCGTCGAGCAGGGCATCACGGTGCAACTCGTCTGAGGCTTCGTGCCGCGGCGGCGCTCCGGCGTCGTCGCGGTGTTCGCGGCCGGGTGCGTTCGAGGCCTTCGTGACCCGAGCCTTCACGGGTGACGAGTAGCTTGCGCGAGGCACCGTCACCCGCAGTGCCCCAGCCCCGCACCACGTCATTCCGGCGAAGGCCGGAATCCAGTCGGTGACTACGACAGACGAAGTGAACCGCGGCATTCCAGAGTGCCGCGTGCGGGTACCGGCGCTGCGACCCGACGTATGGGCCCGTGGCTAATCACCTGCGCCGGGGCTCGACGACTGGATTCCGGCCTTCGCCGGAATGACGAGGGTGGGTGGCGGGCTCTGTGCCGACACCGGACCTCGTTCATGGCAACAGTCACAAAAGCGAGCCTCGTCCGCAAGGCCGCAAGATGCTGCCGCACGAGGCTCCGAAGAGCGCGGCGTCATGGCATCGTCCCCCGCAGCCCCGCAGCCCCGCAGCCCCGCAGCCCCGCAGCCCCGCAGCCCCGCAGCCCCGCAGCCCCGCAGCCCCGCAGCCCCGCAGCCCCGCAGCCCCGCAGCCCCGCAGCCCCGCAGCCCCGCAGCCCCGCAGGCACGGGAGCGCCCGGGCTTGCCGGGTCGAAGTCAAGTGTGCACCACACGAGTCTCGCAACGGATTCAGATGGTCGTCTCGCGCAGGGATGTGCCGCCGTGATCGGCGGCGTCCGCCGTTGTTTGCAGCAGGTGGGTAGGAACCGGACGCCTTGCGGGTGGCGCACTGAAAGCTCCGGGGTGGATTCATTCGGCGCGTCTCTGGATTTCGGCCGGCGTTTCCACGCCGCGTCATGCGCGGCTTCGATGCGGGCGCATGTCTCGCCTGCGACGGCGGGGTTCGTACACGAGTGCGCACAGCGGCGATCAGTCCATCGACTCCGGTCGCGGACCTCGCCGGGCGTATGGAGTCGATGCCGCAGCCGTGGTTAGAAACGTCGATGCGTTGAAAGGCCGCTCGAACACGGACGGGAGTTACGCGGTGGCGAGGCGCCGTAAGTGCAGCGTGGCTGAACGGCGATTCGGATTCGGGGAGCGGGTAGGGCGTGGGAACTTCGAGCGGGGAGACCGGGGGACCCGGGGCGTCTCAGCGAACTGCCGAATTCGAACCCCGGATAAAACGAGGGCGGCCATTGGCCGCCCTCGGGAAACGCACTCGGTCGAGGAGTCGCAGGTCTCTCAGGCCTGCTTGCGACGGCGAGCGGCGAAGCCGAGCAGACCGGCGCCGACGAGAGCCAGCGAGGTCGGTTCCGGAATCGCGGTCAGCGGCAGACGCGCGTCGGATTCGACCTGCAGGTCGCACACGCGGTTGCCGGCGGTGGTGCCGCACACGGCGTCGTTGACGCCATTGCCGAAGTTCGGCGTGACGCCATTGACGGCATCCGACGGGTTCGCGTTCTTGAACGGGTCCGAGGTGTCGGTCGTGAACGAGAAGTCGATCTTCGTCGGGTCGAGGACGTCGATGTTGCCGAGGAAGAAGTTCTTGTCGTACGAGTCGATCACGAGGTCGTACGAGATCGAGCCGTTGACCGACACCGTCGTCACGCCACCGTCCTGATCCGCATCCGGACCCTGGTCGAGACCGCCCACGTTCGTGGAGCCGACCGTCAGCACGCCGCCGCCGGACACGAAGTGGCCGCTCAGGATCGCGTGGCCGTCGGACACGAGGGTCGCGAGGCTGGGCGCCGTGAACACATAGGTGATTTCCGTGCCGGCCAGCGGGGCTTCGCCGTTCGGCTGCAGCGCCGACAGCTTGGCTGCGCCGAGCACCGTCGTCGCGCTGGCGTCCGGGCTGGACGCGACCGGGAACAGGTTGTCGAACAGGATGTTGCCGAAGTTCCAGTCGAACGACGTGAACTGGGCATTGCTCGCAACGCCGCCGATGAGGCCGTTGCGGTCGAAATTGATGATGCCCGCCTGGGCAACGCTGGCCGTGCCGAGCGCGGTCGCAACCGCAGTCGCCATCAGTAGCTTCTGAATACGCATGTCTGAATCCTCCAAATACCGAGTGCTTACGTTTCCTGCCGAGAGCGGTTTGGGCTTTTGCCGCGTTGCCGCTTTCGTGTGCCGTCCTTAAAGCATCCGGTGTGCCAGGTTTTGAATAGTGGTTTTAGATCATTGGGATACGTAAGCAAAGGCGGCGTGGGACGGGAGCCGGCTCGAGTTTTCGTCAAGTTTACTGACAGGTCCGGGGCCGGGGGAGCGGGCGGACCGCTCGCCGGGGCCGCGCGACGGCAGCATCCTGATCAGCTAGGTCAACGAAAACATGGAGTTAATTCGGCTTTTGGCCCCCGGCCGCGCTGTAAAGAATCCTGACAACCGGGGGTTTCCAGGTCATTTCGAGCAGCAAAACACCGCTTTCCGCGCCACCTGTAACACCTTGTGACATCCCCTGCACGCGGCCGGGCCCTGGAGCCGCTTTCCGTCCTTCCCTCGGACCGCGGGCAATTTACGTCTTGTAACTGCGGACGAGCTGAAGTCGGGAGTAAGATGGCGCCGC
>JACQWY010000029.1 GCA_016209015.1 Gammaproteobacteria bacterium
GTGCGTGAGGTATTCGAGCACCTTGTCGCTCGTGCGCACGTAGCGCGCGATGCCGACGAGATTCCTGTCGTAGGTCACCACGTTGTCGCCCGCGCCGCGGAGCTCGCGGCCTTCGGCATCGGCGGCCGCGACCGGCGCGCCCTCGTGCTCGAAGCTGAAGTCCGGATTGTTGAGCCCGGCGTCCTTGTAGGCCTCGGGGCGCTCGATCGCGGAGGACATCGCCGACGGCTGGAAGCGGTATCCGTAAGAGAGCAGCTTCGCCTCGATCGCCTCGAGGTCGGCTTTCGTCAGCACGGCGTCGTGCGGGCCGAACACGAAATCGCGCCACGTGCCGCCGGCCGCGGCGAAACGCCGGCGCACGAGATCCTTCACCGCGCTGTTGTAGGCCTCGACGGCCGCGAACTCGGACTGGTAGCCGTACTTGTCGGTGTCGGCCATGAGCTTGGCCATAAGCGTTCCTCCGGTCTCACTTCGTATAGTTGTCGCGCAGGCGAGCGAGCTCGTCCTCGCCGAGACCGTAGACGGCCCCGAGCATCGCCTCGATCGAGCCGTGACGGGCCTCGATGGCGGCGAACGCGGATTGTAAATAGCTTTCGTGCGTTTCCAGAAGGGGCATCACGACGGCGAGCTTCGCAGCGCTCGCCTCCTGCACGCCGTACTTCGTCAGGACGCGCGGGATCTCCGCCTCGACCGGGAAATACCGCTTCGAGAGCATGAAATCATGCAGCACGGTCGCGCGCGGCACGCCGAGCGCGGTCAGCACGAGCGCGGCGGCGATCCCCGTGCGCTCCTTGCCCGCGGAGCAGTTCAACAGGAATGCGCCGGGCGGCGCCTCGAGCAGGAGATCGAACAGCCGCTGCAGACGCGGCGCGGCGTTGATCGCCATGTCCGCCATCAAGTCGTGCATCGCGGCCAGCACGGGCGCCGGATCGTCGCTCGCCTCGAAGAGGCGATGGAAGAAGAAGCGATCGCCGATGCCCGGCGTCATGCCGAGCACTTCGAGCGCGGGCGCGCCGGGCAGCTCGAACGCCTCCGCCGCGCGCTCCTCGGCCATGCGGAAGTCGCAGACCGTGGCGATGCCGAGCGTCGCGAAGCGCGCGACACCCGCGGCACTGAGATGCGAGAGATGACCGGAGCGGAACAGGCGCCCCCAGCGCACGCGGCGGCCGTCGAGCGTCGCATAGCCGCCGAGATCGCGGAAGTTGATGCCGCCTTCGAGCGGCACGTCGCGCTCGGCGACGGTGAGGCTCGTGCCATCCGCACGTTCGAGCCGGAAGAACGGACGCGTCCCGGCCGCGACCGGCACGCGCACGCCCGGTGCGGCGCCGCGCACGGCGAGCGCGAGGGCGTCCGGCGCGCTGCCGGCGTGGACGTCGACCGGCCCGCGCGCGAACGCCGGGCCCCAGTCGAGCCGGTACCCGCCGTCCGGCTCGGGCGTGACCTCGATGCCGAGCAGCGCGTCGTCCGTGCCCTTCATCGCGCCGTGCTCAGAACACGACCGGCAGTTCGAGGTGCATCTCGTAGATGAAATCGCGATGCGCGACGAGCTCGGGAATGAGCGCCTTCGCGATCGTCGGATCCGTATTGCCGTACGGCCCGCGGAAGGCGTCCGCCATCGGGCAGCGCGCCGCGTCCATGGGGTCGAGGATCGCGCAGCACGTCGCCCAGTAGATGTCGAGCGCCGAGAGCCGGTCACCGATGAGATACTTCGAGCCGCGCGCCTTCTGGGCCATGAGCTGCTGCGCGAAGAGCTCGACCGTCGCCGCGATCTTCGGGACCGAGGCCGCCGCGGCCTCCGGGCTGTAACCGTACTTCTTGCCGAGGAACACCCAGAACCCGCGCTGCGGATCGTCGGCGGCGAGCGACTTCAGCGGCGCGTCGACCATCAGGTGCCGCTTCTCCCAGATCATGCCGTTCTCGCCGAGCAGCTCGTTCGCCATCCCGAACATGCGGATGCGCTCCTCGGCGTTCCCGGGGATGAGCTTCGGCGCCTCCGGTGCGAGGCGTTCCGCGAGGAGGAGCTGGCTCACCCACGTCGAGCGCGGCAGCTCGTCGTTCCAGATGACGACGGGCGCGCTCGCCTGGCCGGTCCAGGCGACGAGCTCGGTCTGCGTGCCGCCGAGGCCGAGCGTGAGATCGGAGCTGCCGGCGTCGCCGCTGCGCACGGGCGTGTATTTCAGGCCCTTCACCCAGTAGACGCCCTTGCAGGCCTCGCGCCAGGGTCCGGGAATGGGATAGGCGCCGAGCACCATGCGCAGGCCCGACATCCTGCGGGCGTCGGCGATCTCGACGTAGTTCAGTTTGATGGCGTCGAATTCGATAGTCATTGCTGGCCTCCTCCTCGGTGTGCTTCACGCGATCGCCGGCCACGCCGCGCGTCGCGTTCGGGATGCCCGCCGCGGGATCGCGGCCGGGCGGGATGCGGACGGCTTCTCGTGGCCGTCTCGCGGTGTCCGGGCGCGCTCAGCCGCGCTCGGTCGGATGTCTCTCGAGCCAGCGCCGCACGCGGGTCGCGTCCCCGACCGGGGACAGTTTGCCCCAGGCATTCAGGAACACCATGATGACCGGCTGCTTGCCGACCCGGATTTTCATCACGAGGCAGCGGCCGGCCTCGGCCGTATAGCCGGTCTTCGAGAGCTCCACTTTCCACTCGGGGTGCGGGCCCTGGATGAGCCGGTTCGTATTGCGGAATTCAGTCGGCTTGCGCTGGCCCCGGATCGTCACGGCATGCTTCGACGTCGTCGTGAACTCGCGGATGATCTCGTAGCCGCTCGCCGCGCGCACGATCTTCGCGAGGTCCTCGGCCGTCGAGACGTTGTGCTCGCTCAGACCGCAGGGATCGACGTAGTGCGTCTTCGTCATGCCGAGCGCGGCGGCCTTGCGGTTCATGGCCTCGACGAACGCGGTCTTGCCGCCGGGATAGTTGCGGCCGAGCGCGCCCGCGGCACGGTTCTCGGAGGCCATCAGCGCGAGCTTCAGGAGCTCGCGGCGCGTCAGCTTCGTGCCGGTGCGCAGCCGCGAGTGCGTGGCCTTCAGCGTATCGATGTCGGCCTGCTCGACGCTGAGCTGCTCGTCGAGCGGCTGCTTCGCGTCGAGGACGACGATGGCGGTCATGAGCTTCGTGATCGAGGCGATGGGCGTGACGATGTCCGCGTTGTGCGCGTACAGCACCCTGTCGTCCTCGCCGTCGAGGACGAGCACGGAGGCGGACTTGAGGTTGAGCTGGGCCGGATCGGCGGCGCGGCCGCTGTCACGGGCCGTCGCGACGGCGAGCGCGAGGTTCGCCGGAGCATGCCGGGCGTGCGGCGCGGCGGCCGGTGCCGCGACCGCGTAGACGAGACCGAAGAACACCCAGAACACCTGCCACCGCATGCACCCGCTCCACTCGACGACCCGGGGCCGTCCCGCTCACTCGAAAAACCGGCAGCCCTGGACGAGCCCGTCCCGGACCACTCGGTACACGGTATGCAAGAAGCGCGGTTCTTGCCGACCCCCCGTGAGCGACGTCTGCAGCGCCGCTCTCGGCGACACGTCCCGGTGCCGCGGGCCCGCCCGAGTCGTCCGGGGAGCCCGTCCGCATTCTATCAACTCTCGTGGCGGGCGGGACGGCCTCAGCCGAGCGCCGCGAGCCAGCCGCCGCCGGGCTTGCGGCCGGCCCGCCCGGGCGCGCCGTCCTCCGGGTCGCGCCGCGCGGCGAGGTGGAACACCGGCCACGCGCCGCAGCGCGTGCAGTCGACGTCGTTGCCGTAGCAGCAATAGGGCGTGACGAAGCGGTCGTCCGCGAGCCAGAGCGGCAGGATGTTCTCGCGCGCCGGACAGGCCGCGGTCACGGTCTCGCAGGCGGGCGGCAGCATCAGCTCGAGGCTCGCCGTGGAATTGCGCACGAAGCCGCCGTAGACCCGCTTCAGGCGCAGCACTTCGCGCACGGCGCCGGCGCGCGCCTCGTTCGTCGCCCAGGCATTGCCGGTGTCGTCGCCCGCGCGCGGCACGTAGAACGTGAACGTCACCCAGTCGACGCGCGTGTCGCGCAGCGTCCGCACGAGCTCCTCGAGGCGGCGCTCGTTCTTCGGCGTCACCACGCACTGCACCTGCAACGAGGACGCGAAGCTCTCCGGCAGCCGGCCGAGATTGCGCAGTACGCGCACGAACGTGCCCTCGCCCCGGATCGCGTCGTTCAGATCCTCCGGCCCGTCCATGCTCACGACGTAGTGCACGTCCGGCCCGAAGTCGACGAAGGGCACGGTGCCGTTCGTGATGATGGTATTGCGCGGGAAGAGCTTCACCCCGCGTTCGAGCAGCGCCTGCTTCAGCATCGGCTCGCCCCCCATCCAGGCCATCGTCCCGATGCCGTGGCGATCGCGCAGCCGCTCGAGCGTCGCGAGCATCGTCGCATCGTCCATCTCGGCGCGGATCGAGTCCGGTGCCTCGTTCGGATTGCCGTCACGGTAGATGAAGCAGTGCGCGCACGTCAGATTGCAGTGGTTCGTGATGTTGACCATCGCGGCCGGATAGCGGGCATCGTCGCGATAGCTGCCGGTCAGCTCGGCGCGGCAGGCCGCGTCGGCGGCATCGTTCGGTGCGGTCATTGGGTTCTCCTCAGGATTTCCATCCGCCTCTCGCGGGCGGTGCGGGCAGTCTGGAGGCGGCCGGGCCTGCGCTCCATGCGCCCGGTCAATCGAGCGTCTCGCGATAACGCAGGAGGGCTATCGTCGCCGCGACGAGCATGAACAAGGCGATCGGCCAGACGTGCGGCAGCACTTCCAGCACGTCGTTGCCCTTCAGCAGCACGCCGCGCACGACGCGCAGGAAGTGGGTCAGGGGAAAGACGGAGCCGACGATCTGTGCCCAATGCGGCATACCCGCGAACGGGAACATGAAACCCGACAACAGGATCGAGGGCAGGAAGAAGAAGAACGTCATCTGCATCGCCTGCAACTGGTTGCGGGCGAGCGTCGAGAACGTGAAGCCAACCGCGAGGTTCGCCGCGATGTAGACGATGAGCGCGGCGGAGAGCAGCACGAGCGAGCCTATCATCGGCACGTGGAACAGGAAGCGCGCGGCGGCGAGGATGAGCGTGACCTGCAGATAGCCGACGATGATGTAGGGCACGATCTTGCCGGCCATCACCTCGAGCGGCCGCACGGGTGTGGCGAGCAGATTCTCCATCGTGCCGCGCTCGCGCTCGCGGGTCATGGCGAACGCCGTCATCATGATCATCGTCATCGTCAGGATCGTGCCGAGCAGGCCCGGCACGATGTTGTAGGCGGTCACGATCTCCGGGTTGTAGCGGCGCTGGATGCGCATCTCGAACGGCGTCGGCGCGGCGGCGGCGCGGCCGTAGGTTCCCGTCAGATCCCGCGCCAGCACCCGGCCCGCGAGCATGTTCAGCGCGGCGACGGCATTGCCCGTCGCCGCCGGATCCGCCGCATCGGCGGCGACGAGCACGGCCGGCCGCTCGCCGCGCACGAGCCGGCGCTCGAAGTCGACGGGGATGACGATCGAGAACTGCACGTCGCCGAGGTCGAGCAGGCGATCCGCGAGCGCTTCGTCGTTCGTCTCGCGCACGATGCGGAAATAGCCCGTGTTCTCGATGCCGCGGACGAGCGTGCGCGCCAGCACGCCCGGATCCGAGACCACGACGACCGTCGGCAGCGCCTTCGGATCGGTGTTGATCGCGAAGCCGAAGAGAATGAGCTGCATGATCGGGATGCCGACGATCATCGCGAACGTGAGCCGGTCGCGGCGCATCTGGATGAACTCCTTCAAGAGCACCGCGACGAAGCGGCCCCAGGAGAAGAAGCCGGGTCTCATGCCATATTGTCCTTCGCGCGGTTCATGAGACTGATGAAGACGTCTTCGAGCGAGGGCTTGATGCGCTTCCACACGAGGTCCCCGCGCTCGCGGTACGGCGCGATCGCCGCCTCGAGCGCGGCCTCGTCGTCCCCGCTCACGTGCAGCGTATTGCCGAACGGCACGACCATGCGCACGGCGGGCAGCGTCTTGAGCTCCTGACCGAGCCGGTTCAAGGTCGCGACCGGGGCCTCGCCGTTCGCGGACCACGTCACGAGCCCGGACTGCTTCACGACTTCCTGCGCCGTGCCGTTCACCATGAGGCGCCCGTAAGCGAGATAGGCGAGCTCGTGACAGCGCTCGGCCTCGTCCATGTAGTGCGTGCTGACGAGCACCGTGAGGCCCTCGGCCGCGAGCTCGTGGATGCGATCCCAGAACTCGCGCCGCGCTTTCGGATCCACGCCCGCCGTCGGCTCGTCGAGCAGCAGCAGGCGCGGCGCGTGCAGCATGCAGGCGGCGAGCGCGACGCGCTGCTTCCAGCCGCCGGAGAGCGTGCCGGCGAGCTGTTTGCGGCGCGCGGTGAGCCCGAGCCGATCGATCGTCCGATCGACGACGCGCCGGCGATCGCGCACCGCGTACATGCGCGCGGTGAAATCGAGGTTCTCGGCGATCGAGAGATCCTCGTAGAGCGAGAAGCGCTGCGTCATGTAACCGACCTCGCGCTTGATGCGCTGGGCGCCGGTGCGGATGTCGTAGCCGAGGCACTGGCCCTCGCCGGCATCGGGTGTGAGCAGACCGCAGAGCATGCGGATCGTCGTCGTCTTGCCGCTGCCGTTCGGGCCGAGGAAGCCGTAGATCTGCCCCTGCGCGACGCGGATCGAGAAATCCTCGACCGCGGCCCTGCCGGCGAAGCGCTTCGTCAGCCCACGGACGTCGATGACGGCGGCGCCCTCGTTCACCGCCCGACGCCCCCGAGCGTGACGTCGACGGGCTGGCCGGGATGGAGACGCGTCGCGTCGGCCGCCGCGGGCCGCGCCTCGACGAGGAAGACGAGCTTCGCGCGGCTCTCGCGCGAATAGATGACGGGCGGCGTGTATTCGGCCTCGGGCGCGATATAGCTCACGGTCGCGGGGATCGGATCCCCGCAGCCGTCGCAGCGCGCGGCGATGCGGCTGCCGACCGCGAGCGCACCGAGTTGCGGCTGCGGCACGAAGAAGCGGAGCTTCAGATTCTCCGGCGGCAGCAGCGAGACGACGGGCGCACCGGCCGGGATCCATTCGCCCGGCCGGTAGAACGTGTCCTGCACGAGGCCCGCGGCGGGCGCGGCCTGCGATTTCTGATCGAGCTTCCACTGCGCCTGCGCGAGCGCTTCCTTCGCGGCCGCGACGCTCTGTTCGGCGGCCGTGATCTCGTCGACGCGCGCGGCGAGCTTCGCGACCTGGAGTTGCGCCGCGAGCTCCGCGACGCGCGCCCGATCGCGACGCTCCGCCCCGCCCGCCTCGTCGAGCACGGTCGGCGAGACGAAGCGCTGCGCGACGAGCTGCTGCTGGCGCTCGAGATTCGCGCTCGACACGGCGAGATTCGCGACCGCCTGCGCGTGCTGGGCCCGGATCGCCGCGATCTCCTCCGGCCGGCGGCCCTTCTTCAGGTTCTCGAGCGCGGCCTGCGTGGTCGCGAGCTGGGCCGCGGCCTGATCGCGCGCCGCGCGCTCGGCGACCTGCTCGAGCACGAACAACGGCTGGTTCGCGGCGACCCGATAGCCGCGCTCCACGGCGAGCTTGTCGAGCGCGCCGGCGACGGGCGAGGCCACACGGACGTATTCGCCTTCGGCATAGCCGGACAGCACGCCTTCGCGCGGATCGCTGCAGGCGGCGAGCGCGACGGGCACGACGACGAGGGGCATCCATTTCATGCGTTGCGTTTCCTCTTCTTCGAACCGGACCTGGCGAGCGGCGGCGCGAGCGCGGCGAGCGCGAGCTCGATGCGCTGGGCAATCGCCGCATCGGTGAGCGCCTCGCGCACGAGGCCGCGACCGGCGGCACCGCCGTCGATCGCGCCCGCCTCGAACACTGCGCCTACGAGCAGGGGTGTCGCCACCGCACCGAACGTGAAGCCCAGGAGCTGACCATGCGGCAGCGGCGCGAGCTCGCCGGCGCGCGTGGCCTGGCGCAAGAGCGCGGCGACGATCTTGAGGTGCCGCGGCAGATTCGCGCGCAGGAACTCCGCGGCGATCTTCTCGCCGGCCACCGCGTCGCCGACGAGCCTGAGCAGCAGGCGCCGGTGGTCGCGCACGAAGCAGGCGACGACGAGCAGGGCCGCGCGCAGATTCTCGCGCGCCGAGAGCCCGGCCGTCGCGGCGACCGTCAGGCGCGCGAACATCTCGTCGTAAATCTCCTGCAGCAGCGCGCGCAGGAAGGCCTCGCGACTCTTGAAATGGTAGTGGAACATGCCGGGATTGACGTCCGCGGCCTCGGCGAGCCGGCGCACGGACAAGCCCGCGCAGCCCACCTCGGCGAGCAGCGCGCGGCCGGTGTCGAGCAGGCGGCGGTCGAGTTGACGGGACGGACGGGCCATGGGTTCTTATACGGCCGTCCAGTTATTCGGTCAATCGTCCCGATGCGGGAGGGAGGTTGGGGGAAATGGGGTCAGGGGGGAAATGGGGTCAGAGTCCATTGAGCTCAGCGCGGAGCCGATGGGATAGGAACGCGAAGCTCAATGGACTCTGACCCCAATTCCCGTCGGAGCTCAATGGACTCTGACCCCAATTCCCCCGCCCCTCCGCCCCCCCTTCGCCCGAATTGCGGTATCGTGCCGCCGAACCGCCCAGCGCCGAGGTCAGGCATGAAGATCGAACTCACCGCGCTCGAGGCCCGCGTCGTCGGCTGCCTCGTCGAGAAGGAAATCACCACCCCGGATCAGTATCCGCTGTCCCTGAACGCGCTCGTCCTCGCCTGCAATCAGAAGACGAATCGCGAGCCCGTCCTCGAGCTCGCGGATGCGGCCGTGCAGGACACGGTCGACGCGCTCGTCCGCCGCCATCTCGTCAGCGACAAGTCGGGCGCGTTCGGCGGCCGCGTGACGAAGTACAAGCACCGCTTCTGCAACACCGAGTTCGGCGCGCTGAAATTCTCTCCGCAGGAGCTCGGCATCCTGTGCGTGATGCTCCTGCGCGGCCCCCAGACACCGGGCGAGCTGCGTCAGCGCACGAACCGGCTCTGCGAATTCTCCGACGTCGACGAAGTGGAAGCGACGCTCGAGAAGCTCATGACCCGCGACGACGGTCCCTTCGTCGCCCGCCTCGCCCGTGCCCCGGGCTCGCGCGAGCACCGCTACGCGCACCTCTTCAGCGGCGAGATCGAATCCGTGGCGGCGACGGTGCACGAGGCGCAGGCACACGAGCCGGGGCTCGGTGCGCGCGTCGCGATGCTGGAATCCGAGGTCGATGGATTGAAGAAGGAGCTCGCGGACTTGAAGGCGGCATTGGGGATGACGGGGACGGAAAGCCCGTAGGTCGGGCTGACGAAGCAAGTCCGGCATCGCGCCCTTCGATAAGCGACGCGACGGGATCTGCGCGCTCACACACCGATCGAGAACGACTGTGCGCCCGCGCGCCGCCCGAAGACGTGGGGCTTCCTGCGTCAGCCCGACAGGCATGGAGCGTGCGCATCACCCGCGATGACGAACGAGGTGATGGGCAATGTCTCGGAGAGCCCGCCATCGCGACACCGTAACCCGCCGCCCCGCACCACGTCGTTCCTGCGACCGCGGGAATCCAGCCGTCGAGCCCCGGCACAGACGATCAGCCACGGGGCAGGTGCCGGATCACAGCGTCGAGGTCCGGGCCCGGCACGCCGGAATGCCGCAGTTCACGGCGTCTACCCTCGGTCACCGACCGGGTCCCGGCCTGCGCCGGGACGACGGCTCCGTGATGTCCCCGGCTGCGGGGCCGACCCTTCGGTCACTGCACGTTTCGCGGTCTACGGCGTCTTCCGGGAAATGAGGAACCGCGCCCCCTCCGCGCCGTAGCGCTCGTAATGCGGCACACCGGCGGCGAGCGTGAACGTGTCGCCGGCGCGGCAGGTCGCCGTGCCGTCGCGCGTGACGACGCTGAATTCGCCGGCGAGGATCAGCGCCATCGCCGTGAAGTCGTGCGCGTGCTCGGACGGCATGTCGTGCGGTGATTTCTCGATGAGCTGCGGCTCCGGGAAACCCTCGGCCGCAAGCTTCGCGCGGAACGTCGCTTCGTCCATCGCCGCGTCCTCTTCCTGTCAGGCTTCGAAAGCCGGATCCCGCACCTTCATCGCCGTCTCGGCACCGCGCACCGGCAGCGACTCATCGGTCAGCAGGCCGATCTGCTTCAGCACCGAGGCCTGGTCCCAGTAGATGTGCTCGTGCGCGAGCTTGTCACCTCGAAAGCGCACGATGGCGACGAGCGGGATTTCGACGCGCTGGTGCGTCGGTGCGACGCCCGGCAGCATCCAGGGCATTTCGCGATCGTGGGTGAACTTGAAGATCATCTCGTCGACGAGCTGGTCCCGGCCGATCGTGCGCGAGATCGGCTCGAGCTCGGTATCGGGCGGCATGGTCGGGATGAAGCGCCGCGCGTAGAACTCGCCGAGTGCGGCCTTGCCGAAACCGCCGGTCAGCACCGGGATGTGGTTCACGTAGGCGTCCTCGACCATGGTTTCGAGCGTCGCCGCGGTGTCGCGGGTGGCGAATTCGTGGCGGGTGTGTTCTTCCCAGAGCTGGGCGAGATCGGGGGTGGGCTCGTTCATGTCGGGAATTCTAACAGCGCCCCGCAAAACGTAGCGAGCACGCCGCGGGCCGTGCGAACATGGCCTCCTCTTCCCGCACGCGGAGCCTCCCATGAGCGTCCAGGTCTCACTCGACAAGCTCGCCGAACAACTCGCCCGCTTCGGCACGAGCGCTTATCTGCTGACCGTCGGCGACGACGGCCGGCCGCATTCCGTCGCGGTCGAGATCACGTGGTCGGGCAGTGCGTTCGCGCTGACGACGGGCCGCAGCAGCACCGCGAATCTCGCCGCGCGTCCGCTCGTGAGTGTGCTGTGGCCGGCGCTCGAAGCCGGCGGCTACAGCCTCATCATCGACGGCGATGCGGCGATCGGCACGACGGGTGTGACGATCACGCCGACACGCGCCGTCCTGCATCGACCGGCAACGCCCGACGCGATAGTGAAGCCCGGCTGCGGCGGCGACTGCATCCCACTCGTCGCCTGAGCCCCACTTATCCACCGGGGTCGGAGGGACTTTTCGAAAAGTCCCTCCGACCCCTGTTGATAAGTTATTCGATCGCGCCGCCGGCTTCGGCCCAGTCCTTGAAGCCGCCGAGGTTGTAGACCTGGCCGTAGCCCATGTCCTTGAGAAGCTTGCCCGAGAGCGCCGCGCGGCCGCCGGAGGCGCAATAGAGAATCACGGTCTTCGCGGGGTCGAGATTCGGATCGTGCGTCGGGGCGGACGGATCGGCACGGAATTCGAGCATGCCGCGGGAGATGTGGAGCGCGCCTTTCACTTTGCCGCTCGCCTGAACCTCGGGTGCGTCGCGGATGTCGACGACGACCACGCCGCCCTTCGCCATCATGTCCTGCGCCTGTGCGGGGGTGATCCGCGGAACGACGGCGTTTGCCGCCTCCATCATCGATTTGACGTTGATCGCCATGGGTGTGCTCCTCGCTGGGGATGATGCGCGGCGCACTTCGCGCGCCGCGGCGCCGTCATGTTAACCGAGCCGGCCGACGCGCGGCAGACGGGGGGCTCAGGCGGTGCGGAGCAGCGGTTCGGACGCTTCGCGAGGCGCCGGCGCAGCGGCATTCGCGTCGGCGACGCGATGCAGCGCCTGCCCGGCGCCGACGACGCGATCCTTGCCCTGCTCCTTCGCCCGGTAGAGCGCGTGATCGGCGGCGATCACGACGTCGTCGAGGTCGCGCGCGTCCGCCGGATACGTCGCGACACCGATGCTCACCGTCGAGGCGATGCGCTGACCGCCCGCATCGAACGAGGTGTTGCGCACGGCGTTGCGAATGCGCTCGGCGGCGTCGAGCGCACGGCCCGCCGGCGTATCGCACAACAGCACGATGAATTCGTCGCCGCCGTAACGGCCGCAGGCATCCGTGCCGCGGAGCGTCGTGCGCAAGGTCGATGCGATCTGCGAAATCAGGCGGTCGCCGATCGGATGCCCGTGCTGGTCGTTCGTGGGTTTCAGACCGTCCGCGTCGATCATCAGCAGCGAGAACGTGCGCTCGTGGCGCACCGCGCGCTCGTACTCGCGGCGCAGCGCCTCCAGGAACGCGCGGCGGTTCGGCAGCCCGGTGAGCTCATCGGTCTCGGAGGCCTCCTGCAGCGCCGTGCGCGAGAAGCGGATGTCCGCGGCGAGCAGCGTCACGAGGTAGGTCGTCAGCACGAAGGGCGTGAACTTCGTCATGAGCTCGGCGAGCGTCGAGGTCGAGAACGAGATTTCGCCGAGGCTCCTGAAATCGATCTGGATGCAGATCGCGACGATCAGCAGCAACTGCAGGATCGTCGTCTTCTTGCCGAGCGTCAGCCCGCTCATGATCAGCACGAGCAGATAGAGATTCAGCAGCGGGCTGTCGATGTTGCCCGTCTGCCAGAGCAGCCAGGTGATGAACGCGACCATGAGCCAGGTCTCGAGCGCGAGCTTCCAGCGCGTTTCGCTCTGGAAGAGGCCGCTGTAGCGATGCGCGAGCACGGTCGCGGCATAGAGCGCCGTCGCGCCCACGAAGAGACCCGGCTCCCGGATGTGCGCGTTGGGCGCGACGTAGTAGAGGATCACGAGCGCGACGAGCAGCCACTGCAGCTCGGCGAGGCTGCGCGAGAAGCCCTTGAGCTCGAGTTGTTCGACGGAGAACGTGCCGGCGCGGCGCTCCGGCTCGGACGGGGAAGGTCTCATGGGCGTTCCTTCTCGCTGCTGGGAACACCACGTAGCGGCAGCCCGCCTCGCGACTGAAGCAGGCCCGTCCCGGGCGCACGACGTCCCGGGACGGGCGTCGATCCTCAGAGCGGCCCGGGCCGCACCGGGTTCGAACCGTCCCAGCCCTGCGCGGCGTTTTCAACGAGCATGAAGAGATCCTTGAACACGTCTGAGTTGTCCCACAGCTCCGTGTAGTGGCCGATGCTCGCCACCGTGTCGAAGTAGGTGAGCTCGGAGCCGCCGACAGTGCAGACGAAGGCCGGATCGAAGCCGAGCTCGGCGTAGCGCCGGCACATCGCGGCGTAGTCGACCGGCATCAGCCCGAAGTGATGCATGCCCATGCGGCCGGCGTCGAGGAACTCCTTGTACACCGAGGGGGCATCGTTGTGCTGGTAGATGAGCTCGATCTGCACGTCGCCGCTGTTGCCGAGCGCGAGCGAGACGTCGACGTTCGACGGCCCGCCGCGATAGCGCTGGTTCTCGAGGGGACAATGCTCGAACAGGAAGAACGGGCCGACCTTCAACACCTCGGTCCAGTACTTGAGCGCCGCGTCGAGATCGCGCACCACATAGGCGACCTGGCGGATGGTATACAACGGCTGCGTCATCGGCTTCCCTCCCCTCGTTCGTGTGTGTGAGGCGGCGACAGTAGCGCGAAGGCGAGGATTCGCCAACCCGGGGCTTGGGGATGCGGTGCGGCAAACGCCGTGGACCGTAGGTCCGGGGGTGCTAATGGGGTCAGAGTCGATTGCAATTGGACTCTGACCCCAATTCAATTGGACTCTGACCCCGATATTTTCACGACAGCGGCGAGGGTCACCGTGAACTCCGCACCGGGTTCTGCATTGCGCGCATCGACCTTGCCCCCCATCGCTTCCGCGAGCTGCTTGACGAGCGCCAGCCCGATGCCGGTGCCGACGGTCTCGCGCGTGAGCTCGTTCTCGACGCGGTAGAAGAGCTTGAAGATTTTCGCGAGCTGATCACGCGGGATGCCGGGGCCGTAGTCGCGGACCGTGAACGCGATGCCGTCGCGCACGCGGCGCGCGCCGAGCTCGACCCGCGGCGGCAGGCCCGTCTTCGCGGAGAACTTCAGCGCGTTGTCGACGAGGTTGATGACGATCTGCACGAAGCAGTCGGGATCGACCTGTACGGTGCTGCCGGCGAGCTCGGGCGCGCAGTGCAGCTCGAGCGTCGCGCCGGCCTGGGCGATCGCGGACTCGATCTTCGTGCGTGCCGTCCCGAGCAGCGCGGATACCGGCATCGGCACGCGCTCGACCTCGAGCTCGCGGCGCGTCATGCGCGCGAGCTGGAGCACGTTGTTGATGAGTCGGGTGAGCCGCTCCGCCTCGTCGTGGATGTAACCGTAGTACTCGCGGCGCTTTTCTTCAGGCGCCCAGCCGGCCTGCAGCATCTCGCCGTACATGCGGATGGACGTCAGCGGGGTCTTCAATTCGTGGCTCACCGCCGAGATGAAGTCCTGCTGCTGGCGCGCGAGGCGCAACTGGCGCAGCGCGAGCCGGTAGAGCAGCACGAAGCCGCCGCACAGCACGAACGCGAGGATCGCCGCGAGCCAGGCGACGAGCGCAGCGCCCGGGCCGGCCGGCAGCCGCTGCACGAAGTACGTGAGCTCGAGATCGCTCGCCGGCGCGGAGAGCCGCGTCTCGTAGAGCCGCGTGCCCGTGCTCATCGCACCCGCCGCCGCGAACGAATCGCCGTCGAAGCGTGCGACGGGCCGGCCGCGGTAGCTCACTTCGAGCGCGCACGACGCGGACAGCGCCGTCGCGCGATACGCCGTGCCGACGAGCTGCTGGAGGAACTCGGGCGTCGCGACGAGCAGCCCCTGCACGTAGCGCTCGTGATCGCGCCAGACCTTGCGGAACAGCACGAAGTGTTCGTCGTCGAGGCGCGCGAGCTCGAACGCGTCGACCTCGCTCTCGAAGGTATGGATGCGCACGGCGTTCTGCGCCGGTGCCGTCTGCTCGCGCCCGGCGGCGCCGCCCGCCGCGGGGGCCGGCGCAGCGGCCTCGGGCAGCGCGCTCAGCTCCTTGCGCAGCGCGCGCTTCGCCTGCTCGGCGGGCGCCGCCGGGCGCGCGAGATCGCGGTTCATGGCCGCGTCCTTCTTGTCGGCGAGCGCCGGCGCGGCGGCGCTCTGCTCCTTCGCTTCGGCCTGGCGCTCCCGGACGTCCGCTTCCTGCTTCAGATGTGCGCTCTGCGCCGTGCCGAGCTCGCTCAGGACGTCGAACGCGGCCTGCCCCTATGCTGCGGGTGCGGCCGGCGCCGGGGGCGCGCGCGGCGCTGCAGCGATCGCGCTCCGCTCGTCCAGCCGGCCCGCGGCGCTGTACGGCAGGGTGCGCCCGCCATCCCGCGTCGCGAGCGGCCCGTCGTCCTCGCGCGCCGGGGGGCGTGCCGGCACGGGCAGGCGCAGCAGGCGGTTCGCGGCGAGCACGTGCTCGATCGCCGCGGCGCTGTCGCGACGGCGCTCGAGCTCGCGCGCGTCGAGGCCGAGCGCCGCGGCGTCCTGGCCCGCGGGCGGCAGGATCGGCGAGCTGAAGCTGCCGCCCGCGTCGACCTGGAAATAGCCGAGCCCACCCGGCAGCACGGCGCCGACGGGAAACGTCGCGAGCGGCGAGCGCTGCACGAAGTTCGAGGCGGGATCGCCCGCGACGGTCAGGAAGGAATAATCGGTGAACGGGCGCGCCTCCTCGGCGGCGACGCTTTCCGCGAGCCGCGCGTCGATGCGTCGAGCGAGCTCCGCGGCGAGCTGCTGCTGCTGGTGGAACGTCTCCCAGGCGAGGCGCGTATAGGCCTGCTGGACGAGCACGGCGGTCGGCACGGCGAGCGCGAGGAACAGCGCCGCGAGCAGCAGCCTGAGCTTGCGTACCCCGAGCGTGAGGAAGGCGTCGGCCACGGGTTCAACCGCCGAGCAGGCGGTAACCCGCGCCGCGCACCGTCACGAGATGCCGCGGCTCCGCGGGCTCGGCCTCGATCTTCCGGCGCAGCTTCGCGACGTGGATGTCGACGGTGCGCGTCTCGATGTCGAGGTCGCGTGCATAGCCCCAGACCTTGTGCAACAGCTCTTCGCGCGGCACGGGACGTTCGGCATGGGCGTGGAGATACAGCAGTACTTCCATCTCGCGACGCGTGAACGCGAGCGTCTCGGAGCCACGCCGGCCGGCGAGATTGCGCACGTCGATCTCGACGTCCGGGCCGAGCTTCAGCGTCGCGATTTCGTCGGCCGCCGGGCGCGCGCGCCGCAGGACCGCCTGCACGCGCAGCACGAGCGCGGCGACGGAGAACGGCTTCGCGACGTAGTCGTCGGCACCGAGCGCGAGGCCGCGCACGATGTCCTCCTCCGCGGTCTTTGCGGTGAGCATGATGATCGGCTGCCCGGGATCGCGGGCGCGGATCCGCTGACACAGCGCGAAGCCGTCGACGTGCGGCAGCATGACGTCGAGCACGATCAGATCGAAATGCCCGCGCTCCGCTTTCGCGAGCCCCTCGCGACCGTCGACCGCGCTCTCGACCTCGTAGCCGTGATAGACGAAGACGTCGACGAGGCCGGTGCGGATCGGGGTCTCGTCCTCGACGATGAGCAGGCGCTGTTTGCGGTTCATGGACGTTCCTCTGATCCGAGCGCGGGCAGAATAACAAATGGCCCGACCGCGGGCTGCGCGCTGCCCGCCATCACCGCGTCGCCCTCGCGAAGGCGAGGGCCCAGTCGGTGACCCGCGGCACATGCAGTGAACCTCGCGAGACCTCATGCAACGCCGACGCCGCAGGCAACCGGGCTTGGGACGCGTGGTTCGTCCATCACGCCGTGGTTGAACGACTGCGCCCTCGCCTTCGCGACGGCGACAATCGGAGAATGGAATTCGACGCCTCGTGCGTGACCGAAAGCCTAACAGACCCGCGGCCCGCCACCGCGCGCGCGATGTAAACACGCGGTAAACACGGCCCGCAACGTTTTACCTGATCCGTCCTGTGACGCCTCCCGGCACCCGCCTATCGTGGGCGCCGTCGAATCACCACACGGAGAACCACGATGCCGCTCCTGTCCCGATTGTCCAGACTCTTCCAGGCCGATTTTCACGCGGTCCTGGATCAGCTCGAAGAACCCGAGGCGCTGCTGCGCCAGTCGGTGCGAGAGATGGAAGACGCACTCGCTGCCGACGAACGCGTCTTGAAGCGTCTCGGCGAAGATCGCCAGCGCGCCGCGCGCCAGCACGCCGACTGCCTGCTCACGCTCGAACGCCTCGAGCTCGAGCTCGCGACCTGTTTCGCCGAGGGCGAGACCGAGCTCGCGCGCCGCCTCGTGCGCCGCAAGCTCGAGCAGACGAAGCTCGCCGCGAGCCTGCTGCGCGCCGAGGACGATTGCCGCACACGCGCCGCTGCGCTCGCCGCGCGCCTCGAGGAGAATCGCGCGCGGCTCGCGAATCTGCGCCACAAGCTCGACGTGCTCGCGAGCCAGGCCGTCGCGGACGATCGCACGGCGCCGCGCCGCGATGCCGGCCCCGATCTCGCCGTGGCCGACGACGAGGTCGAGGCCGCGTTCCTGCGCGAGCAGGCCGCGAGGAAGCCGTCGTGAGCCGCCCCGGCTTACTCGAGGGTACGGCGGTCGCGGCCGTCGCGAGCCTCGGCGGCGCGATCCTCCACGCCGCGTTGCTGCCGCTCTGCGGGGCGCTGTTCGCGCTGAAGATCCTGACCGCGATCGCGAGCCTCGGCTACGTCGCCTATCTACTCCGCCGCAGTCCGCGGCGCGGCGGCCGGCTCGCGACGCTCGCGCTGTGGGCGGTCAGCGCGCTCGCGATCGACGCGCTCGCACCTGCCGTCGGCTGGTACGTCGCGGGGCATCTCGGCCTCGTGTGGCTCGTGCGCGCGGTGCACTTCCAGCGCAGCACGCCGGCCGGCCTCGCCGATCTCGGCCTCGTGGCCTTCGGCTACGCCGCGGCCGTGTGGGCGGGCCTGCAGACGCACAGCCTGCTCGCGAGCCTGTGGTGCCTGATGCTCGTGCAGGCCGCATTCGGCTGCATTCCGGCGCGCCTCGGCCATCCCGCCGCGGCGCGCGAACGCGATCCCGATTCGGACGAGCGCTTCGAACGCGCGCACCGCGCGGCGGAAGCCGCCCTCGCCCGTCATGTCCGCAGTCTCTAATCCCACATTCAACGGAGTAACACCCATGAATACCAAGCTCATCGGCGCAGCCCTCTTCGCTTTCACGGCGGCGGCCGTCGCGTTCTATCCGACCCATCAGGCACCGGCCGTGGCGGTGCCGAAGGTGCAGTTCGTGCCGCACCGGACGCCAGACGCCCGGCCGCGCATCGACGTCGTGTTCGTGCTCGACACGACCGGCAGCATGAGCGGTCTCATCGATGCCGCGAAGACGAAGATCTGGTCCATCGCGACGAGCATGGCGCAGGCGAATCCCGCGCCCGAAATCCGCATCGGCCTCGTCGCGTATCGCGATCGCGGTGACGACTACGTGACGAGGATCGTCGATCTCTCCTCGGATCTCGATTCCGTGTACGCGAAGCTCATGGACTTCCAGGCGGGCGGCGGCGGCGACGGCCCGGAATCCGTGAACCAGGCTCTGAACGAGGCGGTGAACAAGCTCGCCTGGAGCGCGGACCAGGGCACCTACAAAGTCGCCTTCCTCGTCGGCGACGCGCCGCCGCACATGGATTACGACAACGACGTGAAATACCCGGCGACGCTCGCGCTCGCGAAGCAGAAAGGCATCGTCGTGAACACGATCCAGTGCGGCGCCGAGCAGGACACGACACCGGAGTGGCGGAACATCGCCGCGCTCGCCGGCGGCGAGTACTTCATGGTCGAACAGAACGGCAGCGCGGTCGCGATCGCGACGCCCTTCGACGAGAAGATCGCCCACCTCTCCGCGAAGCTCGACGCGACGCGCCTCTACTACGGCAGCGCCGAGAAGCAGGCCGAGAAGGCCGCGAAGCTCGCCGCGACGGAGAAGCTGCACGCCGCCGCGCCCGCCGCCGCGCTCGCCGGCCGCGCCGCGTTCAACGTCTCGGCGAGCGGTGCTTCGAACCTCACGGGCGATCACGATCTGCTCGAGGACGTGAAGGCGGATCGCGTCGATCTGAAAGCGATCCCGAAAGCCGAGCTGCCGGCCACGCTGCAGCGCCTCGCCCCGGCGGAGCGCGAGAAGGCCGTGAAGGACCAGAGCGCGGCGCGCGACGAGCTCAAGAAGGAGATCGCCTCGCTCGCCGAGCAGCGCGCGGGCTATCTGCACGAGCAGGTCGCGGCCAAGGGCGGTGCGGCCGCCTCGCTCGACGACAAGCTCTTCGGCACCGTGCGCGCCCAGGCGAAGGAGAAGGGCATCGCCTACCCGGCGGCAGCACCGAAGTATTGAGGAAGCTCTGAAGCGGTCCTTCCGTGATTTTCCGGGACCGGCCGGCAAGGACAGAGGCCCTTGCCGGTTTCGTATGACGGGCGAATGCGGCGGGAACCCGCGGTTCCACGTGAGTGCCGGGGCTGAACGACTGGACCCTCGCCTGCGCGAGGGTGACGTGGTGACAAGACATGCTCCGGCGCGGAATCCGATCGCCCACGCGCATCCGCCCGACGCTGTCGCCCTCGCGCAGGCGAGGGCCCAGTCAGTGACCCACGGCAGCGCCAGCGAACCCCGGGGTCGATACGCATCGCATCGGTAGGACGCCCCTCCCACGGCTTGCAACGAAGCCGCCCGGCAGGCACCTTTAGCGGATGTCTGCCGGGGTTTCGCCCCGGACCTTCGAACCGCGGCCGCACCGGCCGCGCACAGCGCCGGGAGTATCACCACATGCTGGACGATCGCTGCGAACCCCAATGGGTCGACGCGTTCACGCGCGTCTTCGAGCTCTGCAAGTGCACGCCCGGCGAATCCGCCGTGCTGCTCAGTGAATCGCAGTCGCGCCCGCTCAACGTCGAGCTCGCGCGCCTGGCGCTGGCCCGCCTCGGCCTCGACGCCTGCCAGGTCGTGGTGCCGACGCCGCGCCAGAAAGCACCCGTGCCCGTGCGCTCGACCGGCGCGAGCCAGGCGCTGCACGCGCAGGACGCCGCGCTCGCCGCGCTGAAAGCCGCGCGCTTCGTCGTCGACCTCACCGTCGAAGGCCTGCTCCACGCGCCGCAGCTCCCGGAGATTCTCGGCGCCGGCACGCGCGTGCTGATGGTCTCGAACGAACATCCCGAAGCGCTCGAGCGCCTGGTGCCCGCGCCGGCCGACGAGCAGGTCGTCAAAGCGGCGATCAAGCGCTGCAAGGCCGCGGAGACGATGCGCGTGACCTCGGCCGCCGGCACGGATCTCACGGTCGATCTGCGCGAGGCGCGCGTCGGCGGCGTGTGGGGCTGGGCGGATCGGCCGGGCATGGTCGCGCACTGGCCGGGCGGCATCGTCGTGAATTTCCCGCGGCCGCACGCCGTGAACGGCCGGCTCGTGCTCGATGCGGGCGACGTGAACCTCACGTTCAAGCGCTATCTCGAATCGCCGGTGACGCTCACGATCGAGGACGACTACGTCACCGCGATCGAGGGCCGCGGCACGGACGCCGAGCTCATGCGCCGCTACTTCGCGGCCTGGGGCGATCGCGACGCGTACGGGGTCAGCCACGTCGGCTGGGGTCTGAATCCGCGCGCCCGCTACGAGGCGCTCGCGATGTACGACAAGTGCGACACGAACTGCACGGAGCTGCGCGCGTTCGCCGGCAATTTCCTGTATTCCACCGGCGCGAACGAATTCGCGAAGCGCTACACGGAAGGACATTTCGATCTGCCGCTGTGCGGCTGCACGGTCGCGCTCGACGGCGAGACCGTGGTCGAGGAGGGGCGGCTGAAGTGAGTCCCGACTCGCCTATTTTCGATCCCGCCGCTTTCGCTCTCGGCGATCGCGAAGCGGCATTCACGGCCCGGGCCCGCGAGCTCGCTGCCACCAGGTTCGCCGCGCGCGCCGCGGACTACGACCGCGAAGCGCGCTTCCCGACCGAGAACTACGCGGACCTCCGCGACGCCGGCCTGCTCGCCTTGTGCGTGCCGGCGGAATACGGCGGCCGCGGCGCGAACTATCGCGAATACATGCTGACGGCCGCGGAGATCGGCCGTTACTGCGGCGCGACCGCGCTCACGTTCAACATGCACGTCTGCTCGTGCCTGTGGAGCGGCGCGCTCGCCGATACGCTCGACATGAGCGTCGCGGAGCGCGCCGATCATCACCGCCGCCGCGCGCTGCACTACGCGCGCATCGTCGACGAGGGACAGATCTACGCGCAACCGTTCTCGGAAGGCGGCGCCGCCGCCGCGGGCGCGGTGCCGTTCGCGACGACGGCGGAGATCGTCGACGGCGGCTACGTCGTGCGCGGAAAGAAGATCTTCGCCTCGCTCTCGGGACATGCCGACTACTACGGCGTGCTCTGCACCGTGCCGGGCAGCGACGGCGCGCTGTCCCGCCGCAACACGCTCTATCTCGCAGTGGCGGCACGGGCGCCCGGCGTGAGCGTCTCCGGCGACTGGGATCCGCTCGGCATGCGCGGCACGGTGTCACGCAATCTCCTGTTCGAGGATGTCTTCGTGCCCGCCGACGAGGCGCTCATGCCGGCCGGCATCTACTATCAGGCCGCCATGCGCTGGCCGCACATGTTCATGACGCTCACGCCGGCCTATGTCGGCCTCGCGCAGGCGGCCTACGATTTCACGGTCAAATACCTGCGCGGCGAATGGCCCGGTTACCCGCAGGATCGGCGCGAGGGCGCGGCGAAGAAAGTGAACGTCGCGCAGATGCGCATCGCGCTCGAGCAGATGAAATGCCTGTGGCTGCAGGCCGTGACCGAGGCGCGCCTCGATCCGAGCCGCGAGCAGCTCGCCCGCGCGCATGCCGCGCAGTACAGCGTGATGGAGACCGCGAACGAGCTCGCGCAGCTCGCGATCCGCACCTGCGGCGGCCAGTCGATGTTGAAGACGCTGCCGCTCGAACGGCTCTATCGCGACAGCCGCTGCGGCGCGCTGATGCTGCCCTGGAGCGCGGATCTCTGCGTCGAGCGCATCGGCGAGGCCGCCCTGTACGGAGACCCCGCCGCGTGACGACGCTCGACACCTGGCTCGCGCGGCACGACGCCGCAGCGTCCGCGCTCCGCTGCGGCGACGTGCACTACACGTATGGCGAGCTCGACGCGCTCGCCGCGCGCTACGCCGCCGTCCTGCAGTACGGCGCGGCGCTCGAACCCGGCGCGCGCATCGCTTATCTCGGTGCGAACTCCAGCGAGGAGATTGCGCTCTTGTTCGCCTGCGCCCGGACGGGCTATGTGCTCGTGCCCTTGAACTGGCGGCTCGCGGCGGAGGAGCTCGCCGCGATCCTCGAGGACTGCGGTGCCGCGCTGCTCGTCGTCGAAGCCTCGTGCGCCGCGCTCGCGGCGGAACTGCCGGCGACACTCGATCGACTCGGCATCTGCACGCCGACGGCCGCGATGCCGCTGCTCGCCGATCGCGCTGCCGCCGTGCGCGCGCCCGCGCCGCATCGTGCAGGCTCCGGGGACACCGTGCTCATCGCCTACACCTCGGGCACGACGGGCCGGCCGAAGGGTGCCGTTTTCACGCATCGCGCGCTCCACTGCAATGCGCTGAACTCGCACGACATGCACGGCATGACGGCGGCGGATCGCGTGCTGACGGTCCTGCCGCTCTTCCACGTCGGCGGTCTCAACATCCAGACCCTGCCCGCGCTGCTGTGCGGCGCCGAGGTCACGCTGCTGCCGCGCTTCGAGCCCGGCGCGACGCTCGCGACGATCGCCGCGTTCAGACCGACGCTCACCGTGCAGGTCCCGGCGACGCTGCAGGCACTGCTCGAGCATCCCGCGTTCGAGACGACGGACTTCTCGTGCCTGCGCGCGATCACGACCGGCTCGACCGACGTGCCGCGCGAGCTCATCCGGGCGTTCCACGCGCGCGGCGTGCCGGTGATCCAGGTGTACGGTGCGACGGAGACGGCGCCGATCGCCGTCTATCAGAAGCCCGAAGAGGCTTACGCGACGGAAGGATCGATCGGCCGCGCGGGCCTGCATACCGAGATACGGCTCGTGCGTTCCGATGGCACGGACTGCGCACGCGACGAGCCGGGCGAAGTGTGGATACGGGGCGGGCATCTCGCGAGCGGCTACTGGAACGGCGTCGATCCGGAATCGTTCGCCGGCGGCTGGTTCCATTCGGACGACGTCGCGCGCCGCGACGCCGATGGACTCTACTGGTTCCACGATCGCATGAAGAACGTGATCATCTCCGGTGGCGAGAACATCTATCCCGCGGAGCTCGAGCGCGTGCTGAACGCGCTGCCGGGGCTGCGCGAAGCGGCGGTCGTCGGGCGGCCGGACGCGCACTGGGGCGCGGTGCCGGTCGCCGTCGTCGTGCCGGAAGCCGAAGCGCCGTCGACTGCCGCCCTGCTCGCCGCGTTCGACGGCCACGTCGCGCGCTACAAGATCCCGAAGGACGTGCTCGTCGTCGAGGCCCTGCCGCGCAATGCCATGGGCAAGGTGAACGTGGCGGCCCTGAAGCGGATGGTGGTGAAGGACGAGCCGTAGCCGGGGCGGGCCCGGGCTCATTCGACGCATACCGCCTCGGCTGATCTTCGTCGCCCTCGCGCAGGCGAGGGCCCAGCCGGTGACCCACGGCACGCGCCGTGAACCTCGGACTTTCGGGAGCGCCGTTCCGCACCGCGCTCGTCTTCCGCGCCGGGCCCGCGGTTCGACCTCGGCGCCGGGGCTGAACGACCGGGCCCTCGCCTGCGCGAGGGCGACACGTGGGAAATGCGCGCAGCGGCGCCGGTCTCTTGATGATGGCGTCGAATTCAACCCCGCTGCCGAAGTTCTTCGGAAATCGGGTCAGGTTCGATGTCGCGGCTGCCGCGGGTGGCCCGTGGCGGTGCGATTGCACGCGAAATCGAACCCGCCCCGTCGCCTTCCGCCTCGACCCCGGCGCGTTGCCACTCCGCGAGGAAGCGCGGCACTTCGTCGGCCGGCATCGGGGCGCGGAAGCGCATGCCCTGGCCGACGTCGCAGCCCTGGGTCTTCAGGAACGCGAGCTGGCCGGCGGTCTCGATGCCTTCGGCGACCGTCTCCATGTTCAGCGCGCGGGCGAGCTGGATGACGGCGCAGGCGATGGCCGCGGCGTCCGGGCTCGTTTCGAGATCGCGCACGAAGCTCTGGTCGATCTTCAGCACGTCGATGTCGAGCCAGTGCAGGTAGGCGAGGCTCGAGTAGCCGATACCGAAATCGTCGATCGCCACGCGCAGGCCGCGCTGCTTCAGGCGCCGCAACGCGTCCTCGCTCTGCGCGAGATTGTCCATCATCGTCGACTCCGTGAGCTCGATTTCCAGGCGCTCCGGCGGCAGGCCGCTCGTCTCCAGCGCCTCGGTCACGCTCGCCATGAGATCGTCGACGCGGCGGAACTGGATCGCCGAGGTGTTCACTGAAATCGAGAGCCCGAGGGCGTCCCAGGCCCGCGCTTCGCGGCAGGCCGTCATGAGGATCTTCGCGCCGAGCGGCACGATGAGCCCCGAGGATTCCGCGATCGGGATGAAGCGCGCCGGGCCCACCGGACCGAGCTCCGGATGCGTCCAGCGGGCGAGCGCCTCCATGCCGACGACCCGGCCGTCGGCGAGACTGATCTTCGGCTGATAGTGGACGGACAGCCCTTCGCCCGTGCGCACGGCGTGGGCGAGCGCGCCGTGCAGGACGACGTAGTCGTCGAGCCCGGCATCCTCGTCGTGCGCCGAGAAGCTCCAGCAATTCCGGCCGCGGCGCTTCGCGCGGTACATCGCGGCGTCGGCCTGGCGCAGCAGGGTGTCGTAGTCGCCGCCGTCGGTCGGATACTGCGCGATGCCGATGCTCGCCGACACGCTGAGCTCGCGACCGTCAATCGCGACCGGCTCGGCGATGAGCGCGACGAGCTTCGAGGCGATGTGCTCGGCATCGGCCACGCTGCGCACTTCCTGCGGGAAGAACACGAACTCGTCGCCGCCGAGACGGCAGACGGTGTCGACTTCGCGAAAGCTCTCACGCAGGCGGCTCGCGATCTGCACGAGCAGCCGATCACCCGTGAGATGGCCGAGGGTGTCGTTGATGTTCTTGAAGTTGTCGAGGTCGATCAGCATGAGCGTGACGATCTCGCGACGGCGTGCCGCCTGGTGCAGCGCCTGCTCGACGCGATCGGCGAGCACGCGGCGGTTCGGCAGGCCGGTCAGCGCATCGTGGTAGGCGAGATAGCGGATCTTCTCCTCGGCGTCGTGAATGGGCGTGGAATCGATGAAGACGGCGACGTAGTGCGTGATCTCCTCGTCGTCGGGCCGGCGCACGGCATTGATCGACAGCCATTCGGGAAAGTGCTCGCCGTTCTTGCGCCGGTTCCAGATCTCCCCGCTCCAGTGCCCGAGCTCGCGGATCGCCGCCCACATCGCGGCATAGAACGAGGGCGGCTGGCGATCCGAGCGCAGGATCGACGGACTGTTGCCGACCGCGTCGGCCGGCGTGAATCCGCTGATCCGCGAGAACGCCGGGTTCACTTTGAGGATGCGGCCCTGCGGGTCCGTGATCATGATGCCCGCGGGCGAGGCGTCGAACACCGTCGAGGCGAGCCGGAGCTCGCCGACGTGGGCCTGTGCGAGCCGCGCGAGGAAACCGGCGAGCACGAGCACCGCGATCGCGAACACGGCGAGCGCGGCGTAGACGCGTGCCACCCATTGCCAGTGCAGTGTGCTGAAGAGCTCGGCCAACTGCCGGAGCTCGGGGGCGGGCCCGGTTTCCGCGAGCCGCTGGGTCGCGGCCTCCAGGCGCGGGACGACGTCGAGCAGCAGCCGGGCGTGGCGCAGCGCGAGGTCGAGATGCGCGGTGGTCGCGGCCTCGAGTGCGCCGCGTCCACTTTCGATCGCGGACAGGCGTCGCGTGATTTTCTCGGCATTCTGCGGCGAGGGCTCGCCGAGGTAGACGAGCATGGCGTGCGAGAGCAGCGGCAGCATCGTCCGCACGAGCGCGGCGTCGCGGCCGCCGGCGACGAGCACGTCGCTCACCGCCTCGGGAAAGTACTGCAGCGAGTTCTTCGCGGTGGAGTTCGAGCGGCGAAAGTCGTCGGCGAGCGCGTCCATCGTCCCGAGATGGGCATCGAGCGCGGCGAGCGCGGCGACGAGCGTGGGCTCGTCGCCGACCTGCAGCGCCGCGCTCCGCGCCCCGAGGTGCGCACGGAGCGCGGCGAGACGCCCGAGCTCCGCGTTCATCGGATCGTAGTTCGGATACGAGGCCATGCGGGCATGCAGGACGGCCGCATCGAGCCGCGTATCCGTGGCGATGAGCTCGGCGATGAGGTGCTCGGCGTCGCGCGAGGCGTGCGCGGCGCGCAGGTCGCCGCGTGCGAGCAGGCCGGCCGCGACGAGCGCGATCAGGAGACCGAGCCACCAGGCGCGACGCATAGTGAAGAGCGGGCGCAGTTTCACAGGCAGCGCCCCTGGTAGCAGCCGGAGAGCGAGCCGAGGAAGCTGACGATGGCGTCCACCTCGTCGGCAGCGAGCTCGATGCCGAGCTGGTAGCGTGCCATCGTGCGGACCGCGTCGGGCAACGTCGCGGCCGAGCCGTCGTGGAAGTACGGCGCGGTGGCGGCGACGTTGCGCAGGGCGGGCACTTTGAAGACGTGGCGATCACGCTCGTCGTGCGTGACGTTGAAACGGCCCTGGTCGCTCGGGTCGTCGTGGCCGCGATCGGCGAAATAGTCGCCGAGCACGCCGAAGACCTGGAACAGATTGCCGCCCACGTTCGCGCCCTGGTGACAGGCCGCGCAACCCCGGTCGCGGAACAGGCGCCAGCCGCGCTGTGCGTCCGCCGACAGCGCGCCCTCCTCGCCCCGCAGGTAGCGATCGAACGGCGAATCCGGCGTGAGCAACGTGCGCTCGAATTCCGCGATGGCGTCCGTCACGTTCCGGGGCGTGATGCCGTCGGAATAGAGCGCGGCGAACGCGCGGCGATAGCCGGCATCCGCGGCGAGCTTGCCGCTCAGCACTTGCCACTTCGAGCCCATTTCGACGGGCGAGGTGATGGGGCCCGCGGCCTGCTCGGCGAGCGTCGCGGCGCGACCGTCCCAGAACTGCCGGAAATTCATCGCTGCATTGAAGACCGTCGGCGAATTGCGCGGGACCGCCTGACCGCCGATCCCGCGCGCCGTCCGCAGAGCGTCCGCGCCGCCGTGCTCGAGATCGTGACAGGACAGGCAGGCGACGGAATCGTCGGCGGACAGGCGCTTGTCGCGAAACAGGCGCCCGCCGAGCGCGGCCTTCGCGGCGTCCACCGGCAAGTCGTGCGGCAGTGCGGTGAGCGGACCGGCGAGCGGCGCAGGCGGGACGTCGTGTGCGGAGCGCGGGGGCGCGGCGTCGCGACCGCAGGCCGCGAGCAGCACGACGACGAAAAGCACGAATGCTCTGGACATGGCCCCATCCGGTTTGACGACCGCGCCGGGACGGCACGTCCGGCGTCTAAGACTACTGCGGCCGAGGGACGCGGACCCTTGAGTACAGAAACCTGACGGGGCTCGAGCCGGGGGCATGCGGCGGACGCGTTCGCACGATCCGCCGCATGGAGATCAGTCGCGATCGTGTCCCTTGCGGTGACCGTGCTGGCCGCGGCGGTGGTCGCCCTCGGGTCCGCGATGCTCACCGCCGCGGCCGTGGTGCTCGCGATAGTAGGGCACGTAGACGTCGTTGTACCACCGGTCCTGGACGAAATAGACCTGCCGGTCGCAGGCGTTGTACTGGTAGCAGTGCTTCTCCCAGTGCATCGCGTGACCGGGCGGCACGCGCAGGTAGATCGGCGGCAGCGCGACCGGCCGCGGCGCGATGATCATGGGCTGCGGATAGAGGAGCAGCGGCGGCGCCACGTTGCCGAGATTGATCTGGCCGTAGAAACCGGGCTGACCGAGGCTGATGGAGACGCCGACGTCCGTGGCGTGGGCGGGCGCCGTGCACGCGAGCGCGGCGGCGGCGGACAGGAGGCGCAACATGCGCCGCGCGGAAACTCGGGACTTCGTCATGGGCTTGCTCCCTGGTGATTTGCCGACGGGATGGGCGGAAAAATTAGGGAAGCTCTGAATAAGTCCATCCTGGACTTTTCAGAGCACGGTCGGCAAGAAGCGTGGTTCTTGCCAACCTTACGTGAACAATGGCTTACGCCACTGTTCACGGCGGCACATCCCTGTGCCGCCGGAAGCTCTGAA
>JACQWY010000030.1 GCA_016209015.1 Gammaproteobacteria bacterium
GAAAACGTTCTTGGCCAAATCGATGCCGAGGGTAGTAATCTTCATGGCGGACGCTCCTACTCGTTGAGTGTTGATTGACATCTCCACTATGGCACCTAGATGCCGATTAAGAGTGGGAGCGTCCATTCCATTGATTAGCCGAAGGCGTAATCGGACGTTACTACCCGCAGGCGTAATCGGACGTTCCTGCCTGCACGCTCGTAGCCTGCCGTGAACGAGGCGCAGCGCCGGCGGGAAATGGGGTCAGGTTCGAATTCGCGGGCAAGTGCCCGGACATGGGTCGCCCGCGTCGGGCGCGAAATCGAACCTGACCTCAATTCCCTCCAAAGACGTCCAGCGTGCCTGCAGAACCAGCACCTCACCACCGTCATTCCCGCGAACGCGGGAATCCAGTCACCGAGCCCCGGCGCTACCGATCATCCTCGGGGACAGGCGCTTCGTCGCCGCAACGAGGCCCGGGCTCGGCGCTCGCGAATCCCGCGGTTCACTGCGCCTGCCGCGGGTCACCGGCTGGATTCCCGCGTTCGCGGGAATGACGCGGTGCGAGGCAGTACGTTCTCCGCCACGAACACGGCGACGCACCACCGAACGTCCGATTACGCCCTCGGCTACGGACCTACGGCGAACATACCGCGATTCATCCCGCGCCCGCCTCCCGAGGTTCAATCGCGCGCATTTCCTCCGCCGCCTGGCGCACCGCCTTCACGATGTTCGTGTAACCCGTGCAGCGGCAGATGTTGCCGGCGAGCGCCTCGCGGATCTCCTGGTCCGTCGGCGCGGGATTCACGGCGAGCAGCTCGCGCGTCGAGTTGATCATGCCCGGCGTGCAGAAGCCGCACTGCAGACCGTGACAGGCGATGAACGCGCGCTGGATCGGGTGCAGACGTTCAGGGCCGGCGGCAAGGCCTTCGATGGTCTCGACGCTCGCGCCTTCGGCCTGCACCGCGAACATCAGACAGGCGCGCACCGCGCGGCCGCCGACGAGCACGGTGCAGGCGCCGCACTTGCCGTGCTCGCAACCGACGTGTGTACCGGTCAGCCCGAGCTCGTGGCGCAGGAAATCGGAGAGCAGCAAACGCGGCTCGACGTCGCGGGTGTAGACGCGGCCGTTCACGCTCATCGTCACGGGGATCCCGTTCTTGCAGGCTTCGCTCATCGTCATGCTCCCTTCGCCAGCGCGTCTTCATGGGCCGCGAGCAGCGCCTGCTTCACGAGCACGCCCGCAAGATGCCGCTTGTATTCCCCGCCCGCGACGTTGTCGTCCTGCGGATCGATGGCCGCGTCGACGAGCCGCGCCGCTTCCGCCGCACGCGCCGCGTCGAGCGGCCGGCCGAGCAGCGCCGCGCCGACGTCGACCGCCACCGGTGTCTCCGCGACACCGCCGAGCGCGAGGGAAACCGCCGTCGTCGCGCCCCGCGTATCGACCGCGACGAGCGCCGCGACGTTCACGATCGCGAAGTCCCCGACCCGCTTCGCGACTTCGCGGAACGCGTAGCCCGTGCGCGGCGCGGGCACCGGGATGCGGAGCTCGGCCAACACCTCGTGCGGCGCGATGTCCGTGAGATAGGTCGTCACGAAGAACTCCGCGATCGGCACGACGCGCTCGCCCTCCGCGCTCGCGACGACGAGCTCGGCGCCGAGACAGCAGAGCGCCACACCCGTCTCGGCGGACGGATCGTTGTGCACGACGCTGCCGCCGAGCGTGCCGCGATTGCGGATCGCCGGATAGCCGACGTGGCCGAGCGCCGCGACGAGCAGCGGCACGCTGTCGCGGACGAGCGGGCTGTCGATCACGTCCCGGTAACGCGCCAGCGCACCGATGCGCAGCACCGCGCCCTCGCGCACGACGTGACGCAGCGCCTCCACACCGTTGATGTCGACGAGCACCTCGGGCTGGGCGACGCGGAAGTTCATCATCGGCACGAGGCTCTGACCGCCGGCGACGATCTTCGCATTGTCGTGTGCGCCGAGCGCCGCGAAGAGCGCGGGCAGCGTGTCGACACGGACGTAGTCGAAGGATTTCGGCTTCACGTTCCTCCCTCCTCCGCCGCGGGCAGGCTCGCGCCCGCGAGCAGCTTGTCCACGCTCTTGAAGAACTGCTTCGTCAGCAGCTTCGCGATCGGCAGCAGCGCGCGCTGCGCCATGCCCGTCATCGCGCCGCCGACCTGCACCTCGAAGCTGTAGTTCACCGACGTCGCCGCGCCGTTCTCGCGGAGCGCCACGGTGCCGGCGACGCTCATCGTGCCGATCGGCCCCGCGCCTTCCGCGAACATCGCGTATTGCTCGCGCCCGAGCCTGTCGCCGAGACGCATGCTGCCCTTGTAGGTGCCCGAGATCGACGCGATGCCGATTTTCGTCACGAGCTCGTAGGAGTCCGGCGCGACGATGCTGAGCGACTGGCAGCCGGGCGTGCACTTCTCGATCACGCGGGGATCGTTCAGCGCGTCCCACACCGCATCCTTCGACCCCTCGAGCTGGGATTCGCCTTCGAACTTCATGCCGGCGCTCCATACATCTCCCGCCAGCGCGGCGAGGTCCTGAGCAGCGCGATGACGCGCTCGGGCGTCAGCGGCAGCTCGCTCACCCGCACGCCAAAGGGACGCAGCGCGTCCTCGACGGCATTCACCATCACCGCCACCGGCATGATCGCGCTGCCCTCGCCCATGCCCTTCGTGCCGAGCGCGGTGTACGGTGAAGGCGAGATCACGTGATCGCATTTGATCGCCGGCACGTCGGTCGCGAGCGGATGCAGGTAGCTCGTCAGGTCCGTGTTCCAGAGCTGGCCGCGCTCGTCGTAATGGAATTCCTCCAGCAGCGCGCCGCCGATCCCCTGCACGTAGCCGCCGTGGAGCTGGCCTTCGACGATCATCGGATTGATGATGACGCCGCAGTCGTCCACGATCGCGATGTCCTTGACTTCGATCTTCCCGGTCTCGGCATCGACCTCGACGACGATCGCGCTCGAGCCGCTCGGGTGCGTGGAATAGAGCCGGATGCGGCCGAGCTCGTCCGGCGCCCAGGACGCGATCGGGCTCGTCCAGTAATGCGTCGCCTCGAACGGGTTCGTGACGTGCTTCGGCACGATGCCGAACGCGCCGGGCCAGAGGTGTAGCTGGTTGCCGAGCGCCTTGAGCGTCAGCGTCCGTTCCCCACCTGCTTCCGCGATCGCACCGCCCGCGATGTCGACGCCCGTCGCCTCGCACTGCCAGAGGTGGGCGGCGACCTCGATGAGATTCCGCTTCAGCGTGCGCGCCGCCTCCGCGACGCAGGAGACGTTGAACGTCGCGCCGCGGCTCGACCACGGGCCCATGCCGTAGGGCACGGCGTTCGTATCGCCATAGATGATGCGCACGTCGTCCGGCGTGCAGCCGAGCTCGTCCGCGACGACCTGGCAGAGCGTGGTCTCGGTGCCCTGGCCGATGTCCTGGTGGCCCGTCAGCACCAGGATGCCGCCCTCGGGCATGAGGCGCACGGTCGCGACTTCGTAGCTGTTGAAGATGCAGTTCGGCACCGCGCCGCCCGAGGGCTCGAGCATGGAGGCGAGGCCGATGCCGAGATACCTGCTGCCCGTGCCGTCGTTCTGCCGCGCCTGCCGGCGCTTCACGCCGTCGTAGTCCACGAGATCGAGCAGCTTGGAGAGACACAGCGCGTAATCGCCGCTGTCGTAGATCGGCCCCGAGATCTGCTGATAGGGAAATTCGTCCCTGCCGATGAAGTTCCGGCGGCGGAACTCGACGGGCGAGATCCCGAGCGCATCCGCCATGCGGTTCATTGCGACTTCGAGCGGGAAGTTCGCGATGTCCTTGCCGTAGCCGCGATAGGCGCCGCTCGGCGCCTTGTTCGAGACCGCGACCTTCGTGCTGACCTTGAACGCCTGCCACTTGTAGGGGCCGGGCACGTAGCCGCAGGCGACGAGGAACTTGCCCGCACCCGCGGCGTGGCAGGTGCCGTCACAGCCGACGTTGCCGTAGACCTTCGCATCGAGCCCCTGCAGGATGCCGTCGCGGCTGACCGCGACTCTGAGATACCAGACGTAGTCACGACACTGCATGCCGGAGAGCAGATTCTCCTGCCGCGATTCCGTCCACTTCACGGGCCGACCGGTGGCGAGCGAGAGCAGGCAGGGGATGACTTCGGCATCGGCCTGGAGCTTGTTGCCGTAGCCGCCGCCGATATCGGGCGCGATCACCTGCACGTCGTGTTCGGGAAAGTTGAAGGTCTGCGCGACCAGGGTGCGCACGAGGTTCGGCGACTGCGTGGAACAATGCAGCGTGAGCTTGCGGCTGTAGGCGTCGAACTGCGCGAGCGCGGCACGGCCCTCGAGGCTCACGCCGGAATAGCGGTGCTGCGGGATGCGGTAGTCGAAGACGTGCGCCGCCTGCGCGAAGACCTCGTCGACCGGCCCGACCGCCATGCCCCACTCGCACTGCACGTTGTCGCCCCAGTCGGGATAGAGCAGCGGCGCGCCGGGCGCGAGCGCGGCCTCGGTGTCGGTGACGGCGGGCAGCGGCTCGTATTCGACGTCGATGAGCTCGAGCGCGTCCTCGGCGAGATAGCGCGAGTCCGCGGCGACGGCGACGACGGGTTCACCCATGTAGTAGACCTTCTCCGTCGCGAGCCCGTAGACCGTCGGCACCTTCATGCCGATGTCGATGGTCGGCGGCAGCGGCCCCCAGTACTGCTTCGCGTCCTCTCCGGTCAGCACCGCATGCACGCCGGGCATGGCCCGCGCGCGCGCGACGTCGATGGACTTGATGCGGGCATGGGCGTGCGGGCTGCGGAGCATCGCCGCGTGCAGCATGCCGGGCACGCTGATGTCGTCCGTGTAGCGGCCGTGCCCGGTGGGATGGACTTATTCAGAGCTTCCTTAACCGCGGCGCGGGAGCGGCGGCGAGTCGCGACGACGCGCGGGCGTTCGCCCGTGCCCTCGTCGCAGCGCGTGATCCTCCCTTGCTGGAACCGCGTACCCATGACCGTCTCTTGCGGCCTCACGCTCCCTGACGGCGCAGCTAGCGTAGTCAGCGACTCTCCGGGCTGTCAAACGCGCGCCCGACGCTGCATTGCGGCGATCAGTGATAGCCCTCGCGCCCGACCTTGCCGCGGAAGATCCAGTACGCCCAGCCCGTGTAGCCGAGAATGATCGGAATGAGCACCGCCGCGCCCGCGAGCACGAAGCCCTGACTCGCGGGCGGCGCGGCGGCGGCTTCGATCGAAATCGCGCCGGGCACGAGATCGGGATAGACGCTGATGCCGAGGCCCGTGAAGCACAGCGCGAACACGCCGAGTGCGATGAGGAACGGCGCGCGCTCGTGGCCGCGGCGGAGCAGGAAGAAGAAGAGAGCGGACGCGATCACGAGCAGCAAGGGCACCTGCGCCGCGAACACGACGTTCGGCCAGGCGAACCAGCGCGCGTAGTAGCGCTGCCCGAGGAAGGGCGTGGCGAGGCTCACGGCGAGGATGCAGACGAGCGTCGCCGCGCCGAGCGCGAGCGCCTGGCGGCGGGCCTGCGCCTGCAGCGCACCTTCCGTCTTCATCACCAGCCAACAGGCCCCGAGCCAGGCATAGCCGGCGACGAGGCTCGCGCCGCACAGCGCACTGAACGGCGAGAGCCAATCCCAAGTGCCGCCGGCATAGTGGCGGCCCTCGACCGCGATACCCTGCAGGATCGCGCCCAGCACCGCGCCCTGCGCGAAGGCGGCGAGCGTCGAGCCGGCGAAGAACGCGAGGTCCCAGTACCGGCGATGCCGCGGATTGCGCCAGCGGAATTCGAACGCCACGCCGCGACACGTGAGCGCGAGCAGCATCGCGACGACGGGCGCGTAGACCGCCGGCAGGATGATTGCATAAGCGAGCGGGAACGCGGCCATCAGCCCGCCGCCGCCGAGCACGAGCCAGGTCTCGTTGCCGTCCCACACCGGCGCGATGGCGTTCATGGCGAGATCGCGCGAAGGCCCCGGGGCGTAGCGCGGGAAGAGGATGCCGATGCCGAGATCGAAGCCGTCCATCACGACATAGGCGTACACCGCGAAGACGAGCACCCCGGCCCACACGTAGGGCAGCGCGCTCACCGCGCCTCACCCGGCGCCGGCGCGTGGCCGACGCCCGACGCGGGCGTGATTCCGGCGCTGCGGATCGGTCCCGGAATCGGCCAGGTCGCGCCGCGCGGATTGACAGGCCGAGCCATGAGCTTCAACGCATAGCCGAGGCCGGCCGTGAACACGACGAGGTAGACGATCGCGAACGCGACGACGGAGCCGGTGACCGTCGCGGCGTCGATGGGTGAGGCGGAATCCGCGGTGCGCAAGAGCCCGTACACGGTATAGGGCTGGCGCCCCGCTTCGGTCGTCACCCAGCCCGCGATCACCGCGACGAAGCCCGCGGGCCCCATCCCGATCGCGAAGCGCTGCAGGGCCCGCGAGACGAAGAGCCGCTTCCGCAGCGCCTGCACGAGCGCCGTCGCGCCGAGCGCGAGCATGAGCGTGCCGAGGCCGACCATCACGCGGAACGACCAGAACACGAGCGGCACGTTCGGCCACTCCTCGCGCGGGATCGTGTCGAGGCCGGCGAGCGGTGCGTACGCGTCGTGTTTCAGGATGAGCGAGGACGCGTTCGGGATCGCGAGCGGCCAGCGCACGCGCTGTGCGGCCTCGTCCGGCCAGCCGAAGAGATAGAGCGGTGCGCCGTCCGGATGGCTCTGGAAGTGTCCCTCCATCGCCATCACTTTCGCCGGCTGATGGACGAGCGTGTTCAGCCCGTGCAGATCGCCGGCGAGGATCTGCAGCGGTGCGGTGACCGCCACCATGGCGAGCGCCATCGCGAACATCACGCGCGCCGCCGGATCGCGCGCCGCGCGCCGCAGGTGCCAGGCCGCCGTCGCGCCGACCGCGAGCGCGGTCGTGAGATAGGCCGCGAGCACGGTGTGCACGAGCCGGTACGGGAAGGACGCGTTGAAGACGATCGCGCGCCAGTCGAGCGGCACGAACTGGCCTGCTTCGTTCACGCCGTAACCCGCGGGCGTCTGCATCCAACTGTTCGCCGAGAGGATCCAGAACGCGGAGACGAACGTGCCGAGCGCGACGGCGAGCGTCGCCGCGAAATGCAGCCGCGGCCCGACGCGTGTGCGGCCGAACAGCATCACGCCGAGGAAGCCCGCCTCGAGGAAGAACGCCGTCATCACCTCGTAGGCCATGAGCGGGCCGACGACCGCGCCGGTCTTGTCGGAAAACACGGCCCAGTTCGTGCCGAACTGATAGGACATGACGATGCCGGAGACGACGCCCATCGCGAAGACGAGCGCGAAGATGCGCAGCCAGTAATCGAAGATCGCGAGGTACACCGCGCGCCGCGTCACGAGCCAGAGGCCCTCGAGCACCGCGAGATAACTCGCGAGCCCGATCGAGAACGCGGGCAGGATGAAATGGAACGAAATCGTGAACGCGAACTGCAGGCGCGCGAGATCGAGCGCTGTGGGATCTGCCGGCATCGGTCTTCCACTGCGACGGTACCGCCCCACAGTGCGCCCGACCGGCACCGCTCGTCTGTCAGCGTCCGTCCGACGCGCGGTAACGCGTCACCACTCGGGATCGCGGCGCTGGCAGGGCGGGAAAAAGCCGGTGCTATACTCGATCCGCCCGTTCCCCGGCTCCACGATTGCGGCAGGTGCGCGCCGCCCGCCGCGTGCACAAGGATGGTCAGCATGCAGCACCGATCGCGTTCCGGTTTGTATTCCTTCGCCACGGCCGCACTGCTTGCCGGCGCCGGCGCGGACGCCGCGACGCTCGCCGCGAGCTGGAACGGCGGCGCCGGCAGCTACTTCGACGCGACGCGCTGGAGCACTTCACCGCTCGTGCCCATCGACGTCGGCAGCACGGTGTTCGACGTGACGATCGGGGGCGCGGGCGACAGCGTCACGTTCTCGGGCGGCATCGCGAGTACGGTGCAGAGTCTCACGCTCGGCAACGGCGCGACGTTCACCGTGAGCGGCGGGCTCAGTGTCTTCACGCCCGGTCAGCCCGTCTTCGACAGCGCGAACCTCGCGGTGCTCGACGGCGGCAGATTCGACGGCAGCGCCGCCACGAGTTACACGGGCGCGAGCGGCACCGGCGCCCAACGCAGCCTGACGGCGAGCGGCATCGGCAGCGTGCTCGATCTCTCGGGGCTGACTTCGGTGATCCGATCGAATGGTTTCGCGAGCCAGGTAAGGATCAGCGCGGGCGCCGGCGCGCGCGTCGACCTCTCGAGCCTGACCGGATTCACCCAGCCGGCGGGCACTTCGGGCGGCCTCGTGATCGTCGCGAACGGGGCGGGCAGTGTCGTCGATCTGCCGCGCCTCACCGCGCTCGATCGCGCCACACTCGACGTCGCGAACGGCGGCACCGTGAACGCGCAGCTCCAGCAGTTCACGAACGGCACGCTGCATCGCGGCGGCGCGGGCACACTCGATCTCGCGGCGCTGACCAGCGCTGCGAACAGCCAGATCACGGCGGACGCGGGCGCGACGATCGATCTCGGCACGGCGACGCTCGACGGCGCGAGCCTCGTCGCGAGCGGCAGCGGGGCGAATGCCTCGCACGTGACGTCATCGATCACCCACTACGACGGCGGCAGCGGCACGGGCGTGCAGCGCCAGCTCGTCGCGGGCGGCGCCGGCAGCACACTCGATCTCGGCACGCTCACCTCGCTCGTGCGGGTCGGCGGGCTCGTCAGCCGGCTCACTCTCGCCGCGGACGACGGTGGCGTGGTCGACCTGCACTCGCTCGGAGCATTCACCGCGAATCCCGCCGGCGCCGGCACGCTCGTGCTCCGCGCGGCCGGCCCCGGCAGCGTAATCGATCTGCCGCTCGTGACGAGCCTGTCGACGACATCCCTCAGCGTCAGCGCAGGTGGGACGTTCACGGGCCCTCTGCAATCCTTCACCGACGGCACGCTCACACTGAACGGTGCGGCGAACATCGATCTCACGGGCCTCGCCACCGCGGCCGGCAGCAGCATCGCGGCGGAGAACGGCATCGCGCTCGCGCTCGGCGCGGTGAACCTCGACCGCGCGAGCCTCTACGCGCGCTACGGCACGAACGGCAGTGCGGCCGGCGTATTGAGCGCGAACATCACCTCCTACACGGGGGGCAGCGGCACCGGGCTGCAGCGCGAACTCGCGGCCGACGGCGCGGGCAGCCTGCTCGATCTGCACACGCTCGGCGTGTTCACACGCGTGACCGGCACGGTCTCCAGCCAGCGCATCACGGCCTCGAACGGCGGGCGCATCGATCTCGGCGGCCTCAGCGCGTTCACCGATCCTGCGAACGGCACCGGCCAGCTCGCGATCACCGCGGACGGCGCAGGCAGCGCGGTCGCGCTGCCGAACGTCACCCACTTCGAGCGGGCCTCGCTCACGGTCGCGAACGGCGGCACGATCGAGACGCCGCTCGAACGATTGATCGGCGGGTCGCTCACGAAGCGCAACAGCGGCAATATCGACGTCACCGGCCTCGTCGACGGCAGCGAGAGCACGTTCGCCGCCGAGGAAGGCGCACAGCTCGATCTCGGCAGCGCGTCGATCGACGGCGCGAGCCTCTTCGCGCGTCGCAATGCCGCGACGACCGCCGCCGGCGCCCACCTCGTCTCGGCCGTCACGAGCTACGGCGGCGGCAGCGGTACCGGGCACCAAAGGGAGCTCCGTGCGGAGGGCGCGGACAGCGTGGTCGATCTCTCCGCGCTCACGACCCTCGTCCGGCCTGCGGGGATCAGCAGCAAACTCACGATCGCGGCGGCCGGCGGCGGCCGCGTCGCGCTCGGCGCGCTGACGAACGTGCAGGATGCGCCGGCCGACAACGGCGCTCTCGCGCTCCTCGCCGACGGCGCCGGCAGCACGCTCGCGCTGTCTTCCCTCCACGCGCTGCACGACGCGACGCTCAACGTCGCGAACGGCGGCCGCATCGATGCCGTGTTCACCGCGCTCGTGAACGCTACGCTGACGGTCGACGGCGCGAGCGACATCGATCTCTCGAGCCTCGCGGATCCGAGCGGTACGACTTTCGTCGCCGAGAACGGCAGACACTGGGATCTCGGCACGTTGCCGCTGCAGGCGGCGGGACTCGTCGCGCGCAAAGGCGCGACCGCGAGCTTCGCGCCGTCCTCGATCACGACGGCCGCGACGCATTACGACGGCAGCAGCCCGGCCGGAATCATCCTCCGCCAGCTCGCCGCGGACGGGGCCGGCAGCCTGCTCGATCTCTCGGTGCTGCAGAGCGTGCAACGGCTCGCCGGCACGAACAGCATCCTGCAGATCCAGGCGACGGCCGGCGGCCGCGTCGGGCTCCCGCAGATCACGGGCTTCGATGCCGACAGCGCGCACCAGAGCCGCGTCGCGATCCTCGCCGACGGCATCGGCAGCGTCGTCGATCTGCCCGGGCTCACGAGTGTGATCCGCGGCAGCCTCGAGATGCGTAACGGCGGACGCGTCGTGACGGGGGCGCTCGAGGCACTCGACAACGCGACGCTGACGCTCGGCGACACGACGTCGAATGCGCAGACGTTCCATACCGCACCGACGCTCACGTTGAGCAACGGCGCCACCGTCGACGTCGCGAAGCACGCGGCCGGCGCCGTGATCTCCGCCGATCACGACGCGAGCGGCGAAGCCGGGACGCTCAGCGTGCTCGCGGACGGCACGCTCGCCGGCAACGGCGTGATCACCGGCCGCCTCCTCAATGCCGGCACGCTGGCTCCAGGGGCCTCGCCGGGGCTCATCACCGTCAACGGCGATTTCGTGCAACAGGCGGACGGCTTACTCGATTTCGAATTCGGCGGCACCCCGTTCGCGTTCGGCTTCGACCGGCTCGCGGTGAGCGGCACGGCGAGCCTCGACGGCACGCTCGACGTCACGCTCACCGATCCGAATCCCGTGTACGGCACGCGCGTCTTCTCGTTCCTCACCGCCCAAGGCGGACTCGGCGGCACGCTCGCGCTCGGCGCGTGCGCGGGCTGCGACGGCTATACGATCGCCCTCGCGCTCGGCCCGAATGCCGCGACCCTCACCGTCTCGCGCCCGGCGCCCGTGCCGCTGCCCGCCGCCGGCTGGCTCGTGCTCGCGCCGCTGCTCGCCGGTGTCAGGAGCCGGTGCGGCGGCAGGCGCTATCGCGGGGCGGTGCGCTGAGGCACGCGTTCGCAGCGAGCAAGCAGAGAGCTTCATCTCCGAACGGCGGGAACGGTCGCGCAGCCCGCCGCGATAATCATCCCTCACTCGTCGCCCTCGCGCAGGCGAGGGCCCAGTCGTTCAGCCCCGGCGCTGCGGTCGAACCGCGGGCAACAGCACAGAATTCCTGCGCGGTGCGAAATGAATTCTCCAGAGCCCGAAGTTCACTGTACGTGGCGTGGGTCAGCGACTGGGCCCTCGCCTGCGCGAGGGCGACGAACGTGAGCTATCCCCCGCATCGTGCTTTTCGACCGATCCGCGTACAAAAAAAAACCGCAGCAGACGCAGCGGGCCGGATGTCGAGGGTGTCTCCTCGTGTGAAGCGGCGAAGCAGGATCCGCCGCTTCGAAGGTATTCGTCAGCCGGTCGGCAGTCCCGACGCCGCATCACGGGGCGAGACGATGCCGGTCGGCAGCCCCGAAGCCGCATCACGCGGCGAGACGATGCCCGTGGCCTGGCCGGACGCGGGGTCGCGCGGCGAGACGATCGTCTGCGACGTGCCGCCCACGACGTTCTCCAGGGCCTCGTCGCTGAGCTCTCCTGAGGTCGATTTCTTTTCGGTCTCGTTCATGCCGTTCTCCTTGCTGTCCGTTGGGCGCATGCCTGCGCGACGGGTTCCTTTGTACCGGAACGCAGCGCGGCCGGACTGTGAATTCTCTCCGCGGCGGAATCGGATCTGCGACGACGTTCAGGAAATCGCCGCGTTGCTACGGAGCCTGGCGCGGCGCGATCGGCGATGACGCCGTACTGCACGGCATGCGGCTCGAAGCCATGGGCCGTCGCGGCGGTTCGCAAATCGATGTCGTCAGCCCTCGGCGCGCGCTCCCGTCGCGACCCTTCACGCTGCGCGGCGACGCAACGCGCGGTGAGGTCTCACGGTCGCGTCACACCGAAGCGACCGTCGCGTCTATCGCGGCGCGCAGCGTCCGGAACTGGCCGAGCACCTGAATGTGGATCAGCGTGTCCCGCGTGATGTTGAAGCACCAATTCAGCTTGTTCATGGCCAGGTCGCCGGAAATTTGATCCTGGATCCGGATGTCGCCGCTATGTTTGGTTTCGATGGCCACGAATTGGTTGTGTGCGACTTGAAGCGCCGCCCGGGGATGTCGTTGGTGGATGAATACAGCATTCGCTTTCATTTTTTTGCTCCGCCCCTCCGATGAGCGTAATGACCGTGCTCGCGCCGGGTGCCCGGCCCGACGCACGCTCGGGATAATTCTTTGCCCTATCGAGCCTCAGTCCTCATTGGCCACTCGACATCTTGTTCCGCAGCGGGGATGCCGGCGCTCGAGGACCCCTCCTGCGCGTGGCGTGCGATGGCAGGTCGGCCGCGAATCATCGCGGCGGTGCTCGTCAATGCCCCGAGGGCGCGAGGAGACAGGGTGGGCAGTGAAATCGGATCTTCGCCCAATGCTGTGGCCGACCGACCCGCGCCGGGCGCTGTGCCCGACAGCCGCGGACGACATCAATCCCGGATTCCGGCCTGCGCCGTCGTACCCCGGGCGCGAGCCTCGGGCCCGGACTCGCCGGCACGGTGTGGCGCGCTGACCGGCGCGTCGACTTCCGGCACAGCCGCCTCGACGGGCGGATAGGCCGTCGTTGCACGCAAGCGGCGCGCGAGCGCCTGAGCGATGGCGAACCGTTCCATGCGACTGTGCTCCAGCACATCCTTCACGGTATCGGGCTTCGGCTCGGGGCCGCACGACGCCGAAGCGGCGTGACCCGCGCAGTGCGCAATCGGCTCGCTCATGGGACCTCGGCATTTCACGGCCCGCGAGATCGCGGGACATCGACGTGAACATGAGGAAACGAGTGTAGCGGCAGGCGGCTCCCACGTCGGTGCGGCATCGCGCTTAGGGGGACGGCCGGGTCAGTGCGTCTTCGGGATGCCCGCCAGCGAACGGCGGGGAGCGCGAGGGTTCAGTCGGTGAGTGTGAGCAGGATGTCCGAGTACCAGGTGCAATTGAGCCCGAGCGCCTCGTCGGCGTCGAGCTCGCGCGATCCCATGTCGAGACGGCTCGAATGGATCCCCAGCAGCGTCCACGCCAGATCGCCGTGCGCCGGATTCGGGACGGTGTCGCGCAGCACGACGGCCGCACCGCTCGCGCCGCGGTGCGTCCGGGCATCGGTCAGGAAATAGCCCTGGCCCTGGAAGCGCAGGCCGAAAGAAGAGGCGACGACCGCCTGCCTTACGACCGGCAGATGATGCAAGGTATCGGAGAATCCGAGCGGAAACCCGACGATGAGCGCAGCGGATCCGATGTCGACCGGCAGCGCCGGATCGTCGAGATGCCCGGGTCCGAAGGCGCGGTAGACGGCGTTCGCGGGCAAGGCGTCGCGCTCGAGCTCGATCGCTGCGACGTCGATACCGCCGGCACCGTCGCGCCCCTGCCGCCACAGGCTCCGGCCCCCGCGATAGAGCGGGATCGAGAAGCGGAGCGAGTGCGCGATGTTCTCGGGATCGCCGTGCACCACGATCTCGAGGCGGTCCGGCAGATGCGCGCTCGGCGCATCGTGCACCACGTGTCGGCTCGTGACGAGGAACAGCCGTTCACCGCGCGCGAAGTAGAAGCCGCTCGCATTCGTGAGGGGATGGTCGCCGAGGTAGGTAAACACCTGCGCCGAAGTCAGCAGCAGGGATTCGATCATCGGACGGGCCGCGCCGCCGGCCCTGCGGTTCAGAAGCGGGGCATTCAATGGACGACGATGGGCGTGATCGCGTCTTTGCCGTTCTTTTTTGCTTTACGAACGGCGCGTTTCTCCTTCAGGTTCAGCGCGGGCAGCTTGCGCGCTTCCTTGTTGCTCTTGCGATTCTTGCTCATGGCGGTAGTCCTCCGGGGACGGTGTCGGGGTGATAAGCAGGATACTCTTCGGACGCAGCGGCCGCTCGCCGCCAGATCGCGGCGCCCTCGCGGCGATCAGTGGCGCATGCAGCGTCGCGGAGCGCCGGATGAAATCGACCTGCCCTTCCCAGGTGGGATGCAGCCCGCAGTAGACGACCGTCACGGCGATGACCCTCCTTCGAGGACGCGCTCCGTTCGCGCCGGAGCGACGCGCAGCAATGGGTCCCGAGGCTGCCATCGCCGCGCTCGTCCGTCTGTACGGGGTCGCACACAGGCCGCGCCCGACGTCGCAGTTCGTGGACCGAGGGCATGCCCGGGTGACGCCCTGCATCCCGCCGCTGCCGGCGCGGCGTGAACGGCAGCGAAATCGTCGTGCGATGCGCCTCGAAGGCACCAGGCGAGGCGCCGCAAGAGGTGAGCGCGACCTATCCCCCGAAAGCCGGTCCGGCAGCCGGTCGGGATCGATCGCGAGTCAGAGTGCCGACCTGACCCGCGACGAATTGTTCTCGGCGCAAGTCGACTCCTCCAGGCTCGGAATCGAAATGCGGACCGGAACGTTCTTGTGGTACGGGGTGCCCGCTATCGGATCGCGATGCGTGCTGTCGGTCAGCCAGTTTATTTTCGGACCGCACACTGCGCGCGCACCGTCTGCCGTGACGAAGTGCTGCCCGTAGCCATGCGGCAGGACCGCGTAGCCGCGGCGCAGTCCGGGGTCCGCTTTCGTACGCACGACGAGGCGGGCGCGCCGGGACTCGACGGCGGCCCACTCACCGTCGAGCAGGCCCAGCCCGGCAAGATCGTCCGGGTGCAGATACATTGCGCCGTCGGGGTCGGCCCGCCGGAAGGCCGGGGTCCTGAAATTCTGATTCGCGTTTTGCAGACGCCGCTGCCCGGCCGACAGTACGAACGGGTAATCGACGTCCGGCGCCGCCGATTCGGGATCGAGGTGCGCGAGGGTGTCCAGTAACAGGGGGATCGCGAGCCGGATCTTGCGGTCCGGGTAATCGATCAGCGTCCAGACCTCGGAATGCGTGCTGAAAGCCGCGCCCGAGCGCGATCCCACGACGTGCTGGAACAGCCGATCCCCGAGCGCCTCGCCGGGCGCGGCCAGCCCGAGCGCCGAGCACACCGCCCCGGGATCCAATCTTGCGAAGCGCTGCGCCGCCGCCCAGAGCGGCGCTGCGGCGGCGGTGCCGTCCGGCAACTGCGGCCCCAGCGTGGCGTAGAGAATCATCGGCGCGACCGGTGCGGCGTCCGGATGCTCGCGCATGAACGCCTCGAAGGCCCTGCCGAAAGCAGGCAGGCCCGCTTCGGCTGCGGCAGCAAGTGGCGCGAGCTCGCCGCGCTCCGGCAAGGTCCCCAGGGCACGCGCCAGTCGGGTGTAGATCTCGGGCTCGGCGAGCGTGCCCGCTTGCCGCGGGAGCACCGGGGCACGGACATGGAGGTAATTCGTCGGATACTCGAAGGTGAACAACGTGTATTCACATTTCTCGTATTGCGAACATGCCGGAAGGACGTAGTCCGCGAGCTCGGCCGTCTCCGTGAACGCGATATCCACCACGACGAGCAGATCGAGCGTGCCCAGGGCTTCGAGCAACTGCCCGGTATCAGCCGTCGTATTGACGGGATTGCTGCTGTCGACCCACACGGCGCGCAGACGCTCGGGATGATCGCTCGAGATCGATTCGGCGAGGCGGTTCGGCGGCAGGAGACCCCCGATGATTTCGGCGCCCGTCGGTGCATGACGCTGACCGCGACCATTGCCCCACAGCGGCGCGAGCCAACTGTGCAGCACATTCGTGCCCCGTCGACCGAAGTTTCCGGTCATGAGGAACAGCAGCTTTTCCAGATAGGAATTGAGCGTCGAATGTCGTCCCTGCTGAATGCCGAGCTCCGCGCGCACCGCCATGGCGTGCGCGTCGCCGATCATCGCGACGGCACGCTCGAGGGCCCCGATCGGCACGTCGGCGGTCGCCGCGAAAGCGCCAATCGGGATCTCGCGCAACACCGCTGCGACTGCATCGAAATCCACGACGTGCCCGGCGAGGAAGGCATGATCCACGCCCCCACGCGCCAACAGCATCGCGAGCAGCGCCGCCATCAGAAACGCATCGGTCCCCGGGCGGGGCTGAAGATGCAGATCCGCGAGCTCGGCCGTTTCACTGCGCCGCGGATCGACGACGATCAATTTGCGCGCAGGATCCCTGGCTATGGCATTGAGCTGTAGGCGCGCATTCGCGAACCCGTGCGCGAGCCAGGGATTCGCGCCGAGCACGAACAGCAGGTCACAGTGTTCGATGTCCTCGGCGGTATGACAGGTCTGGGCGCCGAAGAGATGCCCGTTCACCCAGAAATCCCCGGTCTTCTCCTGGGCCAGCGCGTTGAACACGTGGCGTGAGCCGAGGCTGCGCAACAAGGCCGTGGCATAAGCCCCGCCCGCGTGATTCCCCTGACCGCCGCCGCCGTACAGCGCGAGACTCTGGCCGCCGTACTGCGCGCGAACGGCTTGCAGGCGGTCCGCAATCTCGCGGATCGCGGTATCCCAGTCGATTGCTTCGAACGTGCCATCCCGCCGCCGTCGCAGCGGCGAGCTCAGGCGGTCCCGATGATGGAGGTGGCTCGGGATGCCCTGCGCCTTGTTGCACAGATAGCCCTTCGATTTCGGATTGTCCTTGTCGCCACGGATCTTCGTGAGCCGCGCGTCCGCTCCGTCGCCCTCGACGGCGACCTCGATGCCGCAGTTGATGTAGCAGAGGTTGCAGGCAGATTTGTGCCAGGTCGTGTGCGCCATGATTTCCTCCGCCGCCCTCGACCAGGGGCTCGTTCTCTCGACTGATGTTTTCGGGCTTCGCCATCTGCACGGCAGCGCTCGCGCTTACCGGATCGGCGCCCGGTCGGTGCGTCGAACTCGAAAAGCAAGCAAGACATCGAGCGCGCACGGCCCCCGATGCGTTCTGAGACCTGCCCCGCCGGGCGCACCCGGCGAGCGGGTGTCGCGTTCGATCACGGGCGCGGGCCGCGACGGCGGCTGCACGAGACATGGCCCGCCGCCGTCGCCATGCCATACGGCCCCGCGTCGAGAGCGGGAGCTGCTCTCCCGCCTCCGGGCAGCGGCCCATCGCCGGTGACATTTTACGCATGTCAGTGTATATACACGTATATGAAGCGCAAGCGCTACCACCTTCCGCATTTGGAAAGCGTCCGCGCGCAGCGTCACGTGTGCTTTGCAGAGCAGTTGAGATCCGCGAGCCGCGCCATCACCAGGCTTTACAACGAGCACCTCGGAAGCACGGACATCGGCGTGGCTCAATTGTCGCTGCTCGTTCGCCTGTACTTCGTCGAGGATGTCGAAATGTCCCGGCTTGCGCGCCTGCTGGAGACCGATCGCACGACCCTCGCCCGCAACGTCCAATTGCTGGTGCGCTCGGGACACCTCGAAGTGGTCGGCTCGGAAGATCGCCGCAAGCGGCATGTCCGCCTCACCGACCAGGGCTTCGAATCCTTGAAAACCGCCATCCCGCGCTGGCTCGCTGCTCAGCGCGAGCTGCGGCAGCGGCTCGGTGACGACACCTGGGATACGCTGTTCGAAGGTCTCCGTCAGCTCGCAGAGCTCGAAAATTCCGCGAGCGCCGGTCGCAGGAAACCGGCCACGGCCCGTGCGATCCGCGACGACGGCCCCCCCGCGTCCCGCGCCAGCCGGGATCGCGCTGCAAATACCCTCGAGAAAAGCGTTACGACACGCTCACGTTCGGCGAGGTCGGCCAAGTCGAAACGCCCGGCGCACTGACGGCGCGGAATGCCGGGTGGTGGCGTCGCCCGGCAATCGGACCTGCGGTCGTTCATGCGATCACATCGCCCGGGGCAACGATGCGGGCGATCCTGGTCTCGACCCGCGGATCCTGATTTTGAGCCGGTGACCGTCTTGCGCGCACCGGCCTGCTGTACAGCACTCCCGGGGCGGCTTCCTCTCCCTCGCTCCCCGGACGACCGGCCGCTCAGTTCTTGTCGGGATGCCATTCCTTGAGAGCCCAGTTTCGACGGTCGGCCGCGACCACGCTGGATCCGCAACACGCAAGGCGTCGAGGCCGCCTTCACGCAGTACCATATCCCGGCGCATAACCGAAGTCGGGCTCACCCCGCAGCGGCGTGCCTCTTCCGACTTCCCCATTCCCTTGAGCAGCAGCCGGCCGGCGAGCAGCCGACGTTTCTCTTCCACTTTTTGCTTCTCGGCGATCGCCATGGCGTCCTCCTGCAGTGGAACGCCTGGAGGGTCGGATCGCTGGGATCCGAAAACGTTCACTAATATTTGCAAGACTCAATAGATTACCGACGCTGCGATTATGGAAGTCGTGGCGGACGAGCTCGAGCACGCGCCGTTGCCGCTTCGAGAAGCGGATGGTCGAACTGTGACCCCGCGTTCGTCGGCTCGAGGCTATCGATGCGGGGCTGGTTCGCCGGCCGAGTTGCGGTTGGTATATGATCCCGTACAAGCAGCGCAGGGAGCGTTGCGGTATCGGAATTCCTTATCGCCGCACCCGGTTCTCGATGCCGTCAGTTGGACTGACTCCTGGATTGGCGTCGTGGAACGCCTACGCAACGCGCGACTGAGACCGATCGGTGAAATTCTCCGATTCGAAGTGCGTCGCTATTTAGACGAGATCATCCCAAGGTCGCGACAAGCGCACTGCGCCGTTGATTATGCCCACCATCGAATAGGTCTGGGGAAAGTTGCCCCACAGCTCGCCGGTGCGCAGGCATACGTCCTCCGAGAGCAGGCCCACCGGATTGCGACGCGCCAGGATCGCTTCGAAATGATCTCTCGCTTCGGTAATTCGGCCGCAGCGAGCCAACGCATCGATGCGCCAAAACGAGCACACTGTGAAGGCGGATTCGGGGACCCCGAAATCGTCGGCTTCCTCGTAGCGGCGCATGAATGCGCCCTCGCACAGATGGCGCTCGAGTGCCGCGACGGTGCTCATGAATCGTTCGTCCCTTGCATCGATGAATCCGACCTCGGCCATGAGAAGGACACTTGCGTCGAGATTCTCACCGCCGAAGCTCTCGACGAAGGCGCCACGTCTTGAGCACCAGCTTTCCTCCACGATGCGTCGCCTGATCTCCCGGGCCCGGTTCGCCCAATGCGATTCACGCGACGGCACCCCGAGGGTGCGAGCAATCTTGGCCAGCCGATCGCAAGCGGCCCAACACATGAGCGCCGAAGATGTGTGCACGCGAGCCCGAGTCCGCAGCTCCCACATCCCCGCGTCCGGCCTGTCGTGGAGCGACCAAGCGCGTTCGCCTACGCCTTCGAGTACGGTGAAATCGAGCAAATCACCGCGCCTGAACAGCCGCAGGTCATGGAAGGACTGCGACGCTCCCAGGACTACATTGCCGTAGACGTCGTGCTGCTGGTGTTCGCAGGCCTGGTTGCCGACGCGTACCGGCCCCATGCCCCGATACCCGGGCAGATGGCTCACTATGCGCTCGGGCAGGTCCTTCTCGAGCCCGATGCCGAACATCGGTTGGATGTGTCCGCCCGCGGCGTTCTGGGCCACGTTATGCAGCCAACGGAGATACACCTCCATCGTTCCGACCTCGGACAATCCGTTCAGCGCCCTCACCACGAAGAACGCATCGCGCAGCCAGCAATACCGGTAGTCCCAATTGCGCTCGGTGTTCGCTGCTTCCGGCACACTGGTTGTCATCGCGGCGACGATCGCCCCGGTATCCTCGTACTGACAGAGCTTGAGCGTGATCGCGGACCTGATCACTGCGTCCTGCCATTCGAGCGGCACGGCGAGCGAGCGCGTCCACTGGCGCCAGAAGCGGCAGGTCTCCTCTTCGAATCGGCGCGCGGTTTCCTCGTGACCACCCTCGAGCGTCTCGTCGGGGCCGAGGAAGAAGCTCACGGGGTCGCGCAGTGTGAACATCGTCTCGGCGACGACATAGGTCAGCGGAGCGTTCGTCGTGACACGCATGACGAGATCGGACATGACGTAGCGCAGATGGTTGCTACCGCGGGTCAATGCGGGCTTCTCCGCGCCCCAATCGTAACGCGGGCGCAGCCTGAGGCGTATCCGCGGCGCCGCACCGAGCGGGCGTACGCGGCGGACCAGTTGCGCGGGCCGAAACATCCGACCGTGATCGGAGAAGCGCGGCGCGAAGTCGACAATCTCGATCCCTTCACCCTGCGCATCGTACAGCCTCGTTCGCAGCACCGCAGTACCTTCATCGTAGCGCTGCTCGGAGTGCGCATGCCCGTACAGTTCAACGGTGAACGCGCCTTCGTGCGCCGTCTCGTCGCGCGAGTCCAAAAGTGCGTGAAACACGGGGTCGCTGTCGAAGCGAGGCACGCAGCACCAGACGATCGTGGCGTCCGCATCGATCAATGCACTGACCGTGCAGTTGCCAACGATCGCCAGATTGAGATTCCGCAATTGCCGTTTCATCATCCCAGCCGCATCGCAGTCCTGCGTCGGAGCTCTATGGTAGTCGAGGTCCGCTTCCGGTCAAGGGCCCGGAGCTTGCAATCTATTCAGCGCAGGCGCGGTTCGTACGCGCATGGGCGTGTCGAGTCAATGGTCGCGCGGTGATGGAATTCGTCTTAGCGTCTCCGTTCGATGGCGTTTCGGAAAGTGTCTGGTGATCGACGATGATAATGAACACACTCAGATTGCAGCTGCGCTTCCTCGTTCCGCTGCTCCTCGCGCTCGTTGCAACGGCTTATCTGTCATTGCCGTTGATGGATCGCTTGACACTCAAGTGGTTCTCCAGAGACTTGAATCTTCGCGATGAACTCGTGACGAACTCGCTCTCGGATTCGATTGCCGACGCACTGCGTGACAACAATCTCGAAAGGCTCGGCGCGTCCTTCGATCGCGTGTCGCGCGACGAGCGGCTGGTCGCGATTGGCCTGTGCACGCTGGCGAACGATTTCATACTGCGAAGTAAAGCCTTTCCGATCGACGTGAGCTGCGCACACGCGCGGGAACTCGCGGGCCATGTGTATCCCCAAGTCGATATCGCGGGTGGCCCGGTTCACGTCGGAGTGCATTCTATCAACGGGCCCGACGGGCCGATGGCCAATCTCGCTCTGCTCCACGACCTGAGCTTCGCCGGCGCAAGGGCCCTGCTCGGCGGTGGCGGTATCCCCCAAGCCCCCGATGGCGCGTCAGGCGAACTTGCGCCGCTGGCCGCTGACCTGCGAGCCCGGCTGCGCGATCTCGAGGACGAGTTCAGACGCTCACTTGGTCCGGAACGAGAGTGGACTCCTGAACGTTTGCGGTCGCTCCTGCACACGCAACTGCGCGGGGACGAGGTCATCGTGGTATCCAATCGCGAGCCGTACATTCACGATTACGACAGCGGGCACATCGTCGTACGGCGCCCGGCGAGCGGGCTCGTTACCGCGGTGGAGCCAGTCGTGCAGGCGTGCTCCGGGACGTGGATCGCGCATGGCAGCGGCGCCGCCGATCGTGACGTCATCGATGCGTCGGACCGCATTCGCGTACCGCCGGGCCACGAGGCCTATACTCTGCGCCGTATCTGGCTCTCAGCCGATGAAGAGGAGGGATACTACTACGGGTTTGCGAATGAAGGCCTGTGGCCCTTGTGCCATGTCGCCCATGTCCGGCCGGTCTTCCGGGAAGCGGACTGGCAGCGGTATCGGGAAGTGAACGCGCGTTTCGCCGACGCCGTGGTGAACGAGGCGCGTTCGGAGGATCCCGTGGTGCTGGTGCAGGATTACCACTTCGCCCTTCTGCCAGCGCTGATCAGTGCCCGACTGCCGCGCGCGACGATTATCACGTTCTGGCACATTCCCTGGCCTAACCCGGAGTCGTTCGGGATCTGCCCGTGGCGGCGCGAAATCCTGCAAGGCATGCTCGGCAGCACGATTCTCGGCTTCCACACCAGGTTTCATTGCAAGAACTTCATCGAAACGGTCGATCGCTATCTCGAGGCGCGAATCGAGCATGAGCACTCGGTGATCTCCTACAAGTCCGATCAGACTTTGGTGGAGAGCTACCCGATTTCGATCGCTTGGCCTTCGGACCAGACGGTGGCGGCGTGGCCGAGTCCGGCGCTGTGCCGTGAACGGGTCTTTGCGCGCCTCGGTCTTGGGGTCGAGACACGGCTTGCGATTGGTGTGGATCGATTTGACTACACGAAAGGGATCCTGGAGCGTTTGAACGCCGTTGAGCGCCTGCTGGAGAAGCGTCCCGAATGGCGTGGCAGGTGCGTGTTCGTGCAAATCGCCGCACCGTCTCGGAGCTCGCTCGAGGAATACCGCAATTTCCAGCAGCGGATCGAGGCGCAGAGTGTGCGCATCAACGAACGGTTCCAGAGCCCGGGCTATCGTCCGATCGTTCTCATCGCGCAGCATCACGAGCACGCGGCCCTGACTGAGCTCTATAGGGCAGCGGACGTCTGCCTCGTGACCAGCCTCCACGACGGCATGAACCTGGTGTGCAAGGAGTTCGTCGCAGCTCGCGACGACGAGCGCGGCGTTCTAATTCTGAGCCGTTTCGCCGGCGCGGCTCGGGAAATGACCGAGGCGCTCATCGTCAATCCCTATCACGTCGAGGAATCGGCAGATGCCCTGCACCAGGCGCTCGTCATGCCCGAAGCCGAGCAACGCGAACGCATGGCGAGCCTGCGCATGACTGTCCGCGAATACAACGTATATCGTTGGGCGGGCCGTATGCTGGCGGATGCGAGCCGAACCCGTCTGCGGCAGCGCATCGAAGCGCGTGTCGAACGGCATCGGGGCCAGGCATGAACAGCTACTTCACGGGTAATGGACGTAGCGCGCTGCGTCAGTGTGTCAAGTCCAAATGCCTCATCGCATTCGACTTTGACGGCACGCTGGCTCCTATCGTCACTACGCCCGAGGCCGCGATGGCACCCATTTCGGTCTCGCGCCGTCTGGCCGTTCTAGCAGCAGTGCGGCCGGTTGCCGTGATCACCGGCCGTGCAGTGGCCGACGTGCGCGAACGGATTGGTTTCGAACCCCACTACATCGTCGGCAATCACGGTGCGGAAGGATTGCCGGGCGCGGTGGGCGAGGTCGGGCCCGCCCACATCGAGGATCTCAGGCGGTGCCTTGCAAGGCATGGCGATTTGCTCGGCGATGTCGGCGTGAAGGTCGAGGACAAGGGCTACTCGCTGTCGCTGCACTATCGAACCGCGCCCGATCGTGAGCGCGCACAGTTTGTGATCGATGCGGTTCTAGCGGAGTCTCTCGGAGAGTTTTCCGTATTCGGAGGTAAATTCGTCGTGAATGTCGCACCGGCGGAGGCACCCGGCAAGGATCACGCTTTGAAAGCATTGATCGCGCATTCCGGCGTCGAATGCGCGGTCTTCATCGGCGATGACGTCACCGACGAGACGATATTCGACGCCGCTCCGCCCTCATGGCTGACGATACGAATCGGGCGAGACAATCCGGAATCTAGAGCGAAATATTACCTGGATGGTCAGTTCCAGATGCCGTTCGTGATTCAAGACATGCTGGATGCGTTGAACGCCGATAACGACTGCCGGTGAATCGGGCGCCGTGTGCTCGAGTGCAGCCCGTTGCGTAGCGCCGTTCGCCGGACATCGACCGGTGCAACCGCGATGTCGAACGAGGACGATCGGTCAACCTGCCAGTCCGAGGCGAAGATCGACCTCGGGGTTAGCCAAACGCGAGTGGACGTTTATATTTATGCCCCGCGCCGGTTCCTGCAAACGACGGCGGCTAAATTGCAAGAAAGCCAGTAGGCGGACAACGTATATCGCGGGGCCGCCCTCGTTCGCCTTTGGAACGAACAGGAAGCCCATCCGATTCATTCCTATCGATGATGAAGGCCAGACCGAAAGCCAGGAATAGCGGGTCCCGGGTGCGACGCCAGAATTTCAAAACGTTCCACGTATGAGTGGTGGGTAGCACGCTCAATCTGATCAACCAGTGGCCGGCACTATTTGGGCCTGAGCACGTCGACGTGTTTCATGTGCCGTTGAACTATTTCGTTCCCTACTGTGTGGCCAGTTACAGCGCGGTGAAGAATGAATTGCGGAAGGAAACCAGGATGGCTTATGAGGCATCGCCCAGCGCGGCGAACACGGCGGCACTGCCGGGCGCTTCGCTCGGGGACGAGACGTTCCTCGGGGACCTGCGCCGCCAGATGCTGAAGTTCGCCACCTTGCAGATGTCGGATGCCGCGGAAGACACGGTGCAGGAGGCCCCGATCGGCGCCATGCAGAACGCGGCGTCGTTCGGCGGGCGCTCGGCATTCAAGACTTGGGTGTTCGCGATCCTCAAGAACGAGATCGCCGACGAGCTGCGGCGGCGCCAGCGCCTTGCCGAAGTCAGCCAGTTGTTGCAGGAGGACGATGAAGACGCCATGCTCGAATTATTCGATCGTCGCGGGCTCTGGCACGCGCACGAGCGGCCGCAGCGCTGGGCCGATCCGGATGGGTTGCTGGAGGATGTGCGGTTCTTGCGCGTGTTCGAAGTCTGTCTCGAGCACTTGCCGGGCCGGCAGGCCCGGGTGTTCATGATGCGCGAGTTCGTGGAGCTCGAGACTCATGAGATCTGTGCGAGCCTCGGGCTCACCGTGAGCAACGTCAACGTGATGCTGCATCGCGCGCGTTTGCGACTGCGCGAATGCCTCGAAAATCACTGGTTCCTGGAGCGTAAGCCATGCTGAATTGTCAAAACGCTACTCGCCTGCTGTCCGAGGTGCAGGATCGCTAAGGAAGCTCTGAACAAGTTCAGAGCTTCCGGCGGCACAGGGATGTGCCGCCGTGAACAGTGGCGTAAGCCATTGTTCACGTAAGGTTGGCAAGAACCACGCTTCTTGCCGACCGTGCTCTGAAAAGTCCAGGATGAAAAGTCCAGGATGGACTTATTCAGAGCTTCCCTAATATTTGGCGCTCGGGGAAAAGCTGTCCCTGCGCTTGCATGTGATGCTGTGTGCCGGGTGGCGGAACTTCCAGGCGCACATGCCGGCCTTGCGACGCATCGCGCGGGGCTATGCACGCGGCGAAGCGGAGCGCGGAATAGATCCGTTGCATCCGGATCAGGAAGGCGCCGGGAGCTGAAGCCCGGCTGCGGGCCTTCCGGGTCACGCGCTCCGGCTCGCCGCGCGGCCCGCACACCCGCCGGACTGTAATAGAAGGCGTTGCGCGAGCGACAGAGGGGGAACGTCTATCCCGCCGTGCATTCTGGGCGCGGCCCATTTCAGCGAGGCGCCCCATGCACTCCACTCTGCCCTTGATCCAAGTGAGCGATTTCCCGGCGATTCGTCGCCGAGCGCTAGCGACGCTGCAAGTCAACCTGGGCTACCGCTGCAACCTCTCTTGCGTGCATCGTCATTTCAACGCCGGGCCTAATCGCCGAGAGATGATGGACGCCGAGACGTTAGCCCTCATCCCACGAGTGCTGGCGGCCCGGCGCATCGCCACGCTGGATCTCACGGGCGGCGCGCCCGAACTTTGCCCCGGCTTTCGGGACTTGGTGCACGCAGCACGGTCCCTCGGCGTGCACGTGATTGATCGCTGCAACCTCACGATTTTCTTTGAACCCGGGCAGGAAGATCTCGCCGAGTTTCTTGCGGCCCAGCGGGTGGAAGTGGTGGCCTCGCTGCCGTGCTATTCGGCGGACAACGTGGACAGGCAGCGCGGCCCGGGCGTGTTCGAAAAAAGCGTGGCGGCGCTGCAGGCGCTGAACACGCTCGGTTATGGTCAGCCGGACTCTCCGCTCGCCTTGAAGCTCGTTTACAACCCGCAGGGCGCAAGCCTGCCGCCCGATCAGGTCGCACTCGAAGCGGCCTACAGGCGCGAACTTTTCCAGCGCTTCGGTATCGTCTTCGACGAGCTTTACGTTCTCGCGAACATGCCGATCAACCGCTTCGGCTCGTGGCTCATTAGCAGAGGACAGTTCGCAGGGTATATGCGGCTGCTGAAGGACAGCTTCAGCGCTGACAACCTCGAGGCCGTGATGTGCCGCTCACTGGTGAGCGTGGATTGGCAGGGTAATCTGTACGACTGCGATTTCAACCAGCAGCTTGGTCTGTCGCTGCCCGGTGGCGGCAAACGTCCTCACCTCCGGAACCTGCTGGCCGACGATCTGGCGGATCAGCCCATCGCCGTCGCCGATCATTACTACGGCTGCACGGCGGGCCGGGGCAGCAGCTGCGGTGGCGTGCTTGCGCCGAGGACGTCGGCGTGATGCCCGTGCGGATCGCGCTGCTGAGCGCAGTGGGGCTCGCCATCGTGGCCTTCCTCGTTTTCGGCGGGCCGCAGGCGCTGAGCTTATCGTCCCTCCAGGCGCATTTCGCCGACTGGCACGCCTGGCGCACGGCATCTCCATTCGAGGCAGCGGGTCTGTTCTTTGCCGCGTATGTGGCGCTGACCGCCCTGTCCCTGCCCGGCGCTCTGGTGCTGACGCTGGCCGCGGGGGCGCTGTTCGGGCTGCTCTGGGGCACGGTTCTGGCCTCCTTTGCTTCAAGCCTGGGTGCGCTCCTGGCTTTCCTGATGTCGCGCTTTGTGTTTCGCAATTGGCTGTCGCAACGGTTCGCGCAACGCCTCGCCGCGATCGACACGGGCATCCGGCGCGAGGGCGCGTGGTATCTCTTCGCGCTGCGGCTCGTGCCGGTGTTTCCCTACGTGCTCATCAATCTGCTGATGGGCTTGACCGCCATGCCGGCCCGCACGTTCTACTGGGTCAGCCAGGTGGCCATGCTGGCCGGCACGCTGGTTTACGTGAATGCCGGCACGCAGCTGGCGCACATCGAAGGTCTGTCCGGGATCGTCTCGCCCGCCTTGCTCGGTTCGCTGGCGCTGCTCGGCGTGTTTCCGTTCGTGGCCAAGCGCGCACTGGCGTGGCAGCAGCGCCGCCGCGTCTATGCCCGCTGGCCGCGCCCGCAACGCTTCGATCGCAACCTCGTCGTCATCGGCGCCGGAGCGGCTGGCCTCGTCAGCGCTTTCATCGCCGCCGCGGTCAAGGCCCAGGTGACACTGATCGAGGCGCACGAGATGGGCGGAGATTGTCTCAACTACGGCTGCGTGCCGAGCAAGGCGCTGATCGCCGCTGGCCGCCAGGCGCAACGTATGCGCACGGCGGATCGGGTGGGGCTGACGCCGGTGGATCCCTCGTTCAGTTTCCGCGCCGTGGTGGCGCGCGTGCACGAAGCGATTCGGACCATCGCGCCGCACGACAGCGTCGAACGCTATACCGCGCTCGGCGTGGATGTACGCCGGGGCCACGCCCGGCTCATCGATCCGTGGACGGTGGAAATCTCGACGCCGGGCGGCCGGCGCGAAGCGTTGACGGCGCGCGCCATCGTGCTGGCGACGGGTGCGCGGCCTATCGTGCCGCCCTTGCCGGGCTTGGACGAAGTCGGCTACCTCACCTCCGACACGCTGTGGGCGCGGCTTGCCGAGCTCGATGCACCACCGCGGCGCCTGCTCGTGCTCGGCGGCGGACCGCTGGGCTGCGAACTGGCACAAGCGTTCGCGCGGCTGGGATCCGAAGTTACGCAAGTCGAAATGGCCGAGCGCCTGATGATTCGCGAGGACCCCGAAGTCTCGACCTTCGTCCGAGAGCGGCTGGAGCGCGACGGCGTGCGCGTGCTCACGGCCCATCAGGCATTGCGGGCCGGGCGCGCGGACGACAAAAAAGAGCTCGTGGTCATGGGCGCCGAGGGCGAACTCGCCCTTCCGTTCGATGAAATGCTGGTCGCAGTCGGCCGGCAGGCACGGCTCGAGGGCTATGGCCTAGAAGCGCTCGGCATAGACTTCACACGCACGATCGCCACGAACGACTATCTGGAGACGCGCTACCCGCACATCTACGCCGCCGGCGATGTGGTCGGGCCGTACCAGTTCACGCATGCAGCGGGACATCAGGCATGGTATGCCGCGGTCAATGCCCTGTTCGGCGGCCTCAGAAAATTCAAGGTCGACTATGCCGCGATGCCCTGGGTGACGTTCGTCGATCCCGAGGTTGCCCGCGTCGGGCTCAACGAGCAGGACGCACGGACCGGAGGCGTCGCCTACGAGGTCACGCGCTACGCGCTCGACGATCTGGACCGCGCGATCGCCGAGGGCGAGACCGAGGGCTTCATCAAAGTGCTTACCGTCCCCGGCAAGGATCGCATTCTCGGGGTGACCCTCGTGGGCGCGCATGCGGGCGAGCTTCTGGGGGAGTTCGTGCTGGCGATGAAGCATGGCCTCGGCCTGAACAAAATCCTGAATACCGTTCACGCCTATCCGACCTGGGTGGAAGCGAACAAGGCGACCGCCGGCGCCTGGAGGCGCGCCCATGCCCCGGCCGGCGTGCTGCGCTGGGTCGCGCGGTATCACGCCTGGCTGCGAGGCAGGGCGTGAGCGGCCTGCACAGCGAGAGGCCCGGCCTGTCTGGAATGCGCGTCCGCCCTGGCGAGCGCACGACGAAGCTTTCAATCGTCGTTCCGATCCTTGACGAAGCCGCCGCGTTGCCGCCCCTGCTAGCCCATCTGGCGCCCCTTCAACGCCAGGCCTGCGAAGTGATCCTCGTCGACGGTGGCAGCACGGACGGATCGGCGGCGTTGGCCCGCGACTCCGGTTTCACGGTGCTCGATGCGCCCGGTGGACGGGCGCGGCAGATGAACGCCGGTGCCGACCTCGCTGCGGGCCATATCCTGCTCTTTCTGCATGCCGACACGCGCCTGCCGCCTGGCGCTTTGCAGGAGATCGATCGCGCCATGTCGCCGCCCAAGCAGGAGTGGGGCCGCTTCGACGTGCGCATCGAAGGCAGCAGCCGCTGGTTGCCGGTGATCGCCGCGCTGATGAATCTGCGCTCGCGGCTCACCGGCATCGCCACGGGCGATCAGGCGATATTCGTACGGCGCGATGTTTTCCAGCAGGCAGGGGGCTATACCGAGCAGCCGCTGGTGGAAGACATCGCCCTGTCGCGGCAGATCAAGGGGCGCGCGCGGCCCGTGTGTCTGCGCGAATGCGTGACGACCTCCGGACGACGCTGGGAGAGCCGCGGCGTATGGCGCACGATCCTGCTGATGTGGACCCTGCGTCTGCGCTACTGGCTGGGTGCGTCGCCCGAGGCACTGGCGCGCGACTACCGGTGAGCGCCGTGCGCATCGTCATCTTTGCGAAAGCGCCGTTGCCGGGCTTAGCCAAGACGCGACTGATCCCAGCGCTCGGCGCGGCTGGCGCGGCCCGACTCGCGCTGAAAATGCTCGAACACACCGCGCATGAAGCACAGCGTGCTCGCCTGGGCCCCGTGGAACTGTGCGCGACCCCTGCACCGGCGGATGCAGCGTGGCGTGGCGTGCTGGACGCCGCGACAGAGGCGGCGCTGGTGTGGCACGACCAGGGCGAGGGCGATCTCGGCGCCCGGCTCGCGCGCGCCGGCGCCAGGATCACCGCCCGCGGCGAGGCGATGCTATTCATCGGAAGCGATTGCCCGGGAATGACGGCCGCGATACTGCGGCAATCCGCGCAGGAATTGGCCCAGCACGATGCGGTCCTGATCCCGAGCATCGACGCCGGCTATGTGCTGCTCGGTCTGCGGCGCAGCGATCCCACGCTCTTTGCCGGCATCGCCTGGAGCACACCGAAGGTGGCGGAGGCCACTCGCGCGCGCCTGCGCGCCCTGAATTGGCGCTGGGCCGAGCAGCCGGCCCTTTGCGACATCGACGAGCCGGCCGATCTTGCGGGCCTGCCGAGGGGATGGGCGCAGTAAGACGCGGCGCCGGGCAGGCGATTCACTCACCTCCTGCTCCGCTGGTACTCGCGCCAGGCCATCGCGAGACCGCCGCTGTTGTAAGAAGCGCGCCCCGCCGGCGACTAACACACCAGATGCTCCCGTCCCGAACTCGCGAGGTTCCTGCTCCCATGCACGCACTCGTCCAGGACTATTACGGCAGAGAACTCCAGCACACGAATGATCTCAAGACGACCGCCTGCTGCGATGCGAGCCAGGTGCCAGACTGGCTCAAGCCTCTGCTGGCCAACGTGCACCCCGAAGTGCTGGCGCGCTACTACGGGTGCGGCCTGGTGTGTCCCCCGCTACTAGAAGGCTGCCGGGTGCTGGATCTCGGCTGCGGTACGGGTCGCGATGCCTATCTTCTATCGCAGCTCGTCGGCTGTAGCGGCAAAGTGGTCGGCTTGGACATGACGGTCGAGCAGCTCGCCGTGGCACGGCGGCATCGGAGCTGGCATGCCGCGCGCTTCGGTTACGACAACGTGCGCCTGATCGAGGGCTACATCGAACGGCTGGACGCGCTGGATCTCGCGCCGGGAAGCTTCGATGTCATCGTCTCCAACTGCGTGGTGAATCTCTCGCCCGACAAGCCCGCCGTGCTGCGGGGCGTGCATCGTCTGCTCAAGCCCGGCGGAGAATTCTATTTTTCCGACGTCTATGCCGACCGCCGCGTGCCGGAGGATGTTCGCGATGACCCGGTGCTCTACGGCGAGTGCCTCGGCGGGGCGTTGTACTGGAACGATTTTCTGCGGCTGGCGAAAGCGGCGGGCTTTGGCGATCCGCGCCTGGTCGCGGACCGACCGATCGCCATCACCGAGCCGCGGCTGGCCGCGCGGACCGGCAACCTGCGCTTCCATTCAGCCACCCATCGCCTGTTCAAAATCGAAAACCTGGAAGATGCCTGCGAGGACTACGGTCAGGCCGTGATCTACCGTGGCGGTATCCCGCAGCACGCATCCCGCCTGCTGCTCGACAAGCACCACGATATCGAAGTCGGCCGCGCGTTCGCCGTATGTGGTAATACCTATCGCATGCTGCGCGAGACGCGATTCGCACCCTACTTCGACTTCATCGGGGATTTCAGCCGTCATCACGGCCTGTTCGAACGCTGCGGCGGCGGCCTGCCGTTCGATGCGGCCACGGGCGGGGACGCGCCCTCATGCTGCTGACTCCGGCGGCGGACCCGTACGCATGATCGCCTCACTCATCTTCTCCGTGACGCTGATGCTTGCGTTCGCGAACGGCGCGAACGACAACTTCAAAGGCTTCGCGACCGCCTGGGGTGCCGAGACGCTCAGTTACGAGCGCGCGCTCGTGCTCGCCACTATCGCCACGCTGGCGGGCGGTTTGGCGGCCATGGCGATCTCGACCGGGCTCGTCGAGCAGTTTTCCGGCAAGGGCCTGGTTCCGAACGCAGTGGCAGGGACTCCGGCCTTTCTGGCGGCCGTCGCGCTGGCGGCGGGTGCCACCGTGCTCGTGGCGAGCCGGCTGGGATTGCCGGTTTCCACCACGCACGCCCTGATCGGTGGCCTCGTGGGTGGCGGCCTCGCCGAGGTCGGTGCGGTCGATACCGCGAAGCTGTGGGGCGCCTTCCTGATGCCGATGCTGCTCAGTCCGCTGATCGCGGGCCTGCTCAGCTTCGGTCTTGCGCGCTTGATGAGACGGTCCGACGCCGGGCACGACTGCGTGTGCGTGACGCTCCCCGCAGAGGTTCCGGTTTTCGCCGATGGCACGCTGGCGCACCGCCAACTGATGCCGCAACTGATCGTCGCGAGTGCGACAACCTGTGCGCCGCTGAGCACGCCCTTTAAGGGTTCGCTCATCCGAGGCAGAGACCGGCTCCACGTCCTGTCGGCCGCCACCGTGTGCTTCGCGCGGGGTATCAACGATGCGCCGAAGATGGCTGCGCTGCTGTTCGCCTCGGGCGCCGTCGGCCTCCACGGCGCCGTGGCCGGCATCGCGGCAGCTATGGCAACCGGCGGCCTGCTGTTCGCGCGACGCGTTGCGCACACGATGAGCCATCGTATCAGCCGGATCGATCAAACGTCGGGCCTCGCCGCGAATCTCGCCACTGCGCTGATGGTCCTGTTCGCAAGCCGGCTCGGCTTGCCAGTGTCGACGACGCACGTCGCGGTCGGCGCCATCGCGGGCGCCGGCCGTCAATCGCTCGATATGTCGGCACTGCGCACTATCGTCCTTGCGTGGTTTGCGACCTTGCCGTTCGCCGCTGCCCTTGCGCGGTGCTTGGTGCCACTGTTAAGACATGCGGCCTCCTAAATGCTCTGCTCCAATCGGCAAAACGAGATAGGTGTGACGCGCCTCTACGAGAAGTCTGCGTCGCGTGCCCGCCACCTTGGTCTTGCATCGCCATCTGAAGTGCGGGCGTTATGTTGGAGAGCCGCCGGGCTCCGATTAGACGTGATGCGGAACCGGATCGCATAGTGCGCCGGCAGGAAGATCAAAGTCAGCACGGTGCCGATTGCCGTCCCACCGATAAGGGTGCAGGCCATGACACCCCAGAAGACCGAGGTCGTGAGCGGAATGAAGGCCAGCAGGGCGGCCAGCGCCGTCAGGACGACCGGCTGCGCGCGCTGGACCGTCGCCTCGACCACCGCGTGATAGGGCGCGAGGCCCGCGGCTTCGTTGGCGCGGATCTGGCCGATCGGGATCAGGGTATCGCGCATCAGGATCCCCGCAAGCCCGATGAGGCCCAGGATTGCGTTGAACCCGAACGGCTGGTGAAAGAGCAGCAGGAAAGGAACGGCGCCCGCGAGTCCCGAGGGTGAAGCGAGGAACACCACCGCCATGGCGGACAACGACCGCGTCTGGACCAACAGCACCAGCAGTGCCAGCGCGAGCATCAGCGGAAATTTCGGAAGCAGCGCCACGTTCGCCGTGCAGGCGGCTGCGGAAAAAAAGCGGACATGAAAGTGGTGAGCTCTCGAGGGCGCCGCACCGGAGCGCGGCGCCCCGGCTATCGTCAAGCCGCGAGCAGGAACTCCTTCACCAGCGCATTGAAAGCGCCCGCGTGCTCGATCTGCGTCCAGTGGCCGCAGCGGCCGAAGACGTGGAGCTGCGAGTCGGAGATCAGCCGATGCAGCTCCAGCGAGGTCGCGAGCGGCACGACGCGATCCTCCCGGCCGTGGACGATCAGCGTGCGATGCGGCAGCCGCGCGAGATCCGCTTCGTATTGCGAGATGTCCCGCACGCGCTGTTCGCGCGGCGGCGGGAACATGCGCGAGAAGTTCTCGTAGACGCCGGGCCGGATCGACGCACGGTAACGCAGCTCGGCGAGCTCGTCCGACACGCGCGACTGGTCGTAGGCGAAGAGCTCCATCAGCTTGCGCATGTTCGCGACCGACGGTTCATAGCCCCACACGGCTTCGAGTCCCGGCGTCGGTGCGGCGGCGACGCCGCCCGAGCCCATGAGCACGAGGCGCGCGACGCGGTCCGGATGGCGCACGGCGAGGTCGAGCGCGAGCGCGCCGCCGAAGGAGTTGCCGATGACGGAGACGCGCGGCAGATCCAGGGCGTCGAGGAACGCGAGCAGGTGCTCGCGCCAGCGCTGCATCGTGTAGACACCATCGTCCGGGCCGGCCGTGTAGCCGAAGCCGAGCAGGTCGACGCCGACGACACGGAAGTGCTGCGCGAGCGCCGGCATGTTGAAACGCCAGTTCGCGAACGCCGAGACGCCCGGCCCCGAGCCGTGCAGCATCAGGACCGGCGCGCCGCTGCCGAGGTCGTGGTAGTTCGTCGCATACCCCCCGACGTCGAGCGTATGACCGACTTCCGGGTTCGCAGCGCCGTTCACGCCGGCGCTCCCGCCAGCTCGTGGCCCCACAGGCTGAAGTTGTCGTAGTCGCGGACTTGCCAGTCGCCGTCCTCGACGCGCACGCCGCCGTAGCCGAATTCGAGCGAGAAGCCCGACGGCGTCACCGCATAGAACGACAGCATGCGATCGTTCGGATGCTGACCGAGCTGCCGTTCGATCGGGATCCCGGCGGCGCGCACGCGATCGTAGGCGCGGCCGACGTCCTCGATGTGCCGCGCTTCGAGCATGAAGTGATGCAGGCGCTTCGGCGCCGGCATGGGAAGCTGGGCGTAAGCGATGGAATGATGGCGCGGGTTCGTGTGGAGGAACACGCACTGCGCGACCATGCCCGGCGCGAGCGGATGGAAGATGTAATCGGAGACGGCGGCGTCGAGCACTTTGCACAGGAAATCGCGGCTCGCCTGATAATCGGCGGCCGGCGCCGCGATGTGCCCGAGACCGCAGTCGCCGGTCACGAAACCGCCCGGCACGAGATCCGAATGGAAGGGCCGCGCCGCGCTCTGCATGCCGAGCGCGATTTCCATCGGGATGCCGTTCGGATCCTGGAACGCGACGAACTGCCGGACGCCGCGGAACTTCGCCTCTTCGGCAGTGCCCGTCGCGAACGGCACGGCCGCGCCGGCCAGCCGCGCGCAGACGGCGGCGAATTCCGCTTCGTCCTCCGCCTCCCAGCCCTGATAGCGCAGGTCGTCGGCCGGCCCCGGCCGCAGGTGAATGCGCTTCGCCTTCTCGTCGACGGTGAAGAACACGGCGTCGCCTTCGTGCTGCGGCTCGAGCCCGAACAAGGCCATGAAGCGCACCCACGCCGCCGGATCCGAAACCTCGAAACCCCAATACGCCACTTTCAGTGTCATCGTCGTTCTCCTGTTCAAACCAAGACGTCGGCGTTGCCACCGGTCAGCAGATGCATGCCGAAGTTGACCGCGCCCTTGTCGAAGCTCAGATAGAGATGGTTCGCCACGCAGTTCACGTCGCGGAAGTACCGCTGCATCGGGTTCTTCGTGTTGAACGCCGAGCCGCCGCAACTCGGCAACAGGAGGTTGATCGCGTCACGCGCCGCCTTGGCGACGGCCGCCGTGTTCCACTTGTAGAAGACGCGCCGTTCGACCGGGATGGTCTCGCCACGCGCGATGTAGTCCGCCATTTCGCGGAAGTCGCGCTCGTATTTCAGGCGCGCCCCGTCGATTACCGTATGGGCCTCGGCGAGCGCCTTCTGGACGATCGGATCCTGTCGGAACTCGGCGCCCGGAAAATACGCCGAGGTCCGCTTGCGCATGTAAGGGATGAATTCGGCGAGCGCGGCTTCGGCGATGCCGAGCGCGACGGTGGCGAGCGCATAGGCGAAACCCACGCCGAACGAGACCTGGTAGGTATCCGCCGTGAACGCCTTCTTGCCGGGCTCTTCCATCGTGATCGACAACTGGATGTTGTGGAGCTGATGCGCCGGAACGAACGCGCCGCGCACGACGATGTCCTTGCTGCCCGTGCCCGCCATGCCGGCGGAATTCCACGAGCTCTCGTCGATCTCGTAATCCTCGCGCGGCAGCACGATCGCGACGCGGTTGAGCTCGCCGTTCTCCATCTCCGCATCCGCGCCGAGGATGACCCACGTCGCGTGATCGCAGCCGCTCGACCACGGCCAGCGGCCTTCCAGGCGATAACCGCCGGCGACGCGGGTGGCCTTGCCGAAAGGCGCATAAGACGAGGAGAAGCGCACGTCCGGATCGTCTTTCCAGAGCGCTTCGGCGACGCGCGGATCGATGAGGCCGGCCTCCCAGTTGTGGATGCCGAGGACGGACAGCACCCAGGCGCTCGACGGGCAGCCGCGGGCGAGGCGGATCACGACTTCGTAGAACACGGGCAACCAGTATTCGTAGCCGCCGTAGCGTGCGGGTTGCAGGATCCGGAAGAAGCCGGCGTCCTGGAACGCCTGGATCGTCTCGGCCGGCACGGTCGCACGGCGTTCGCATTCCTCGGCGCGATCCCGGAGCATGGGGATCAGCGCATCGGCGCGGGACAAGAGCTCCGCAGGACTCGGTATCGCGGACACGGTCTGTAGCTTGGGCTGCATGATTGACTCCCTCGAGGTTTTACGGTGTGGTTCTGACGACCTTGGAACGCGCACGGAAAGCACGTGGGTCAGAGCCTAGGGACGGGCTTCAAATCAGTCCAATCAATAAGCACAATAGGAACTATCAACAAAACTCATCACGACATGGCTGGACTGCTCCGCAATCTCGATTTGAATCTGCTGATCGTCTTCGACGTCCTGTGGGCCGAGCGCAGCGTGAGCAGGACGGCGAAACGCATCCATCGCACGCAGTCCGCGGTGAGCCTCGCGATCGAGCGCCTGCGCACGGCCTTCGACGATCGCCTGTTCGAGTGGAACGGCCGCCACATGCAACCGACGGCCAAGGCGGAGCAGCTCGCCCCGCAAATCCGCGCCATCGTCAACCAAGTCAACGACGCGCTGTCGATGGAGTCCCACGATCCGCGCCGCACGCACCGCGAGTTCACGATCGCTTCCGCCGACTACATCGACTGGTTGCTCGGCGGCCCGCTCATGCGCCGGCTCGAGCAGGAGGCCCCGAACTTCGCGGTCTACTTCGTCGACGCGAAGCCCTTCATGATCGAGGGCCGGAAATCCGCGGAGACCGAGCTCTTCATCGTGCCGCGGGGCGCCGGGAATACGGCGACCATGTCGCATCACGTGCTGTTCCGCGATCGCTATATCTGTGTGGCGGCCCGCGACAACGATGCGGCGCGTCGCGGGATGAGCGTCGAGGATTTCGTCCGCCTGCCGCAGGCGACGTACACGGCGGATCCGAAAATGCTCTACAGCCACGAGACGCGGCACCTCGCCGAGCTCGGCATTCGTTACCGCTATTCCCTGCTCACGCCGCATTACCTCACCTTGCCGCTGATCGTCGCCGAGACCGGCGGCGTCGCGATCGTGCAGGAGCGGCTCGCACGGTTCATGGCGAAGCTCGTCGACGTGAAGCTCTTCGAGCCGCCCGTGCACTATCCGGAAATCGAGATCAACCTCTACTGGAATGCGCGTTTCGACGAGGATCCGGCGCACCGCTGGCTGCGCGAGCAGATCATCGACCTCGCGACGGGGATCCCGGGGCTGCCGGTGCGCAGGAATTCTCGACCGGCAACGAAGGCGCGAAAGGCGCACTCATCGCGGCCGGTCGGGCGCAAAGCCGGTAAGGGCTGAGGCCTCTGTCGAACACACCGGCCGGACGCGGCTATCCGGCAAGCGGGATGACGTAGAGCAGGATCGCGAAAAAATGTAGCGCGCTCCCCGCCAGGACGAAGACGTGCCAGATGGCATGATGGAACGGCAGGCGTCGCCACACGTAGAACACCGTGCCGAGCGTGTACGCCAGTCCGCCGCCGATCAGCAGCCACAAGCCCCCGGGCGCGATCGCCTGGGCCAGGGGCTTGATGGCGACGATCGCGATCCAGCCCATCACGACATACGGCATCGTCGTGACCAGGCGATTGCGCGCGATGAGTCGCCCTTGCAAGGCGATGCCGATCAGCGCGCAGCCCCACACCAGCCCGAGCAGCGACCAGCCCCAGGGACCGCGCAGACTGACCAGGGCGAAGGGCGTGTAGGTCCCCGCAATGAGCAGGAAGATCGCCGAGTGGTCGATGACACGGAGCACGGCTTTGGCGCGCGGCGCCGGGACGCTGTGATAGAGCGTGGAGGCCGTGTACATGACGATCTGGGTCGCGCCGTAGATGCTGCAACTGATGATGTGCCAGACCGTGCCGAAGACACTCGCGAACGCCGTGAGGACCGCGAGGCCCGCGATGGAATAGAGCACGCCGAGACCGTGCGTGATGCCGTTCGCGAGCTCTTCGGCGGCGCTGTAGCGCGAGGGGATGGGGGTCGCATTCATGACATTTACACCCGGGAGATTCGGTCACATTCGATTTTCGGCCGCCGTGCCGGGGCCGCGCTGCGGTTCATGATCCTGACCCGCCCCGCCCACGGACGACGGGTCCTGTAAACCATGTCATCCCGGCGTCAATCGCGCCACCGGAAGCCGCAATGTGCCTCAGCATGATTGCACGGTGGCGACGACACGAGCATGTCCCGCCGGGCAGGCCTCACGCGCCGCGCGAGGCGCGACCGCGGCATCGAGCTCGACCCAGAATCGCCCAACCGGCGCGACACCTGGCGCTCGAGGTGAGTCGCCGCGAACTCGACCCGCTCGATCATCGCCGACTGCTCCAGGAGATAACCGAGCCTCCCGGCGCTTGGTCGCGATTCGTCGCCCTCGTTCGCCGAGTTGCCGAGGTGCAGCCGCTCTTTGCGGATTTGCGTCATGAGGTCTTCCTGTCGCGCGTGGAACATGCCGCGCGCGTCGACGAGCTTCTCGTGCAACTCGCGCAGTGCATTCAGGGCGAGACGGCGCTGGTCCGCTCGTGCGCTACGATCTCATCACGTCGGCGCGCGCACCGATTGCCAAGGGCAGGATCACCCAAGCGCGACTCGTCATATTGAGTAAAAATACTCAGCGCCGTGAGTAAAACGCAATCGGACTTTCAGCGCCCCAGGCAGCAGTGCTCGCCGCCCGACTCGGCGAGCCGCGCCGGTTCGTGCAGGTCGTCCCTGGCCCCCGTCAGGTCGGCAAATCCACACTCGTCCAGCAGGTCACCGGCGGGCTCGATCTGCCGGTGCGCTACGTCAGCGCCGACGAACCGACGCTGCGGGCTGCACCGTCCCCGTCTTCGGCGTCGCGAAGACCCTCGTGGATGTGTTCCGTCATCGCCACTCGGTCGGTACTGACGTGGCGATACCCGCCCTCAAAGAAACGCTGCGCCAGCGGAAGACGACGCCATCCGACATCTCAGCCAATGCGATCCGCAGCGGAGTGTGGAATACGCTTCGCCCCTACCTCGAAGCGTTCACTCGCCGACATCGCTTTCGAGATTCCGTAGCTCCCGGGCTCGAGACGATCGAATATCCGGTGCTGCTCGATCTCCCGGCGCCGACACTGCGCGCCTATGCGCCAGAGACGGTCGTCGCCGAAAAATTCCAGGCCATGGTGGCGCTCGGCCGGGTGAACAGCCGGATGAAAGACTTCTACGACGTCTGGATGCTCTCGCGAATTTTCAGTTTCGACGGCGAGCGCCTGGCACGGGCGATCGTCGCGACGTTCGCCCGGCGGCAGACGGCAATACCCACGGAGGCGCCAGACGCGCTCACCTCGGCATGCGCAGACGATCCCTCTAAGCAGCGCCAGTGGGCGGCCTTCGCCGCCGACCTCGACAGTGCGCCGAAAGAGCTTTCGGCGGTCATCGAGGACTTGTCGGTGTTTCTCGTGAATGCAGCGGCCCTGGCACGCAGCAGTGCGGTCCCTTAGCCGCGAGGCCGGGCGCTGCGACACGGAGTTTGGGCCGGGAGTGACGGAAGATATCCACGCGAACATGCGCACGCAAGGCGCGGACAATTCAGTAGGCTGACGCGTCGCCGGATAGAATGCCGCCCCACCCCCCCCGGGGATTCGAATCTATCCCCGGTACGTTCGAATGGCACAAGATTCGATTACGGGGCCATGAGCCAGTAGAGTTTTTGTAAGTTTCGTGCTACATAAAATAGCTCACGGTAGCACGAAGATGACATATGCCTACACCCCACCATCCTCCCGCCGCGGTTCGGCGCAGCCTGCACAAGCTGGGGGCGGACATCCACGACGCCCGCCGTCGGAGGAGGCTGCCCATGGCCGTCGTCGCCGAGCGCGCGTTCACCTCGCGCTCCACGCTGCAACGGATCGAAGCGGGCGACGCCAATGTCGGCATCGGAATCTACGCCGCCGTCCTGCACGCACTCGGCCTGCTCGATGGCCTCGGCGAAATCGCCGACATCGCCCGCGACAGCGTTGGCCAGGCCTTGGCGAGCGCGGATTTGCCAAAGCGCGTCCGCCTCAAACGCCCGCCAAGAGCCGACGCTCATGGCTGATATCGAAGTCCACCTCGATCTCGAAGGACGCACCCATCGCGTCGGTCTAGCCCACAGCAACAAGGTGCGGGGTGCAGAGACTGTCGTCTTCGAGTACGCGCCCGAATGGCTGGCAGATCCTGCATGCTTCTCCATCGAGCCTGCTCTGACGCTGACCCGCGGCGGCTTCGTGCCGCCCGCAGGACAGGCCATCTTCGGATCCCTCGGCGACTCGGCGCCGGACACCTGGGGACGCCGCCTCATGCAGCGCGCCGAGCGGCGATCTGCGGAACGCGAAGGCCGTGCGGTTCGAACTCTCGCCGAGAGCGATTACCTCCTCGGCGTCGCCGACGAGACCCGTCTCGGCGCGCTCCGCTTCCGCCGGAAAGGTGAGGAGGCCTTCCAGGCGCCGCTCCGCGCCGGCGTGCCCGCCCTGATCGAGCTCGGGCGTCTCCTTGCCGTGACGGAGCGCGTGCTGCGCGACGAGGAAACGGACGAGGATCTCGAGCTCATCTTCGCGCCCGGTTCATCGCTCGGCGGCGCGCGTCCGAAAGCCTCGGTGGTCGATCAGCATGGGCGTCTCGCCATCGCCAAGTTTCCGAAGGAGACCGACGACTACAGCGTCGAGACCTGGGAGGAGATCGCCTTACGCCTGGCGGCGCGTGCCGGCATCGTCACACCTTCGCACGAGCTGCTGAAGATCGGCGGAAAGGCGGCGCTTCTGTCGCGGCGCTTCGATCGCGCCGGACAGATGCGCATCCCATTCCTGTCCGCGATGGCAATGACGGGCTCGAAGGACGGGGAGCGCGGCAGTTATCCGGAGATCGTCGACGCGCTCGCGCGGCACGGCGCGCGAGCGAAGGCCGATGCCCGGGAGCTCTACCGTCGCGTCGCCTTCAACGTCATGATCTCGAACGTCGACGATCATCTGCGTAATCACGGATTCCTGTGGCTCGGCAAGGCGGGCTGGTCGCTCTCACCTGTCTACGACTTGAACCCCGTGCCGACCGATCTCAAAGTGCGCGTGCTGACTACGAACATCGATCTCGCCGAAGGCACCTGCTCGCTGGATCTCCTCGAGGCCGCGTCAGGCTATTTCGGCCTGCGCCTCGCGGCGGCGCGCAGCATCATCAGGGAAGTCGCCGCCGTCACGGCGACGTGGCGGGAGACGGCAAAGGAAACAGGTGCCCGACCCGCCGAGATCACCCGGATGGCCACCGCTTTCGAGCACGACGATCTCGAACGCGCATTGGCGCTGTGACGCGGCGAATGGCCGTCGCCCCGCACGCCGATTTGACGAGAACGTAGGCGTCCGCGCGCGTCGCGGTATTCTCGAATTGCGGTACGCCGCATGCCGAGAAAAGCGACGTCGCTCTCGTGGACTTCCTCTTGAATCGCTGAGCGGGTCGCCGCACGACGCTCTGCGCAGCAGGCATCGCGCGACATTCGCGCGAGTCTGCCGTTCCTGCGCGCCAACTTTTGACCAGGCATGCCCCGTGTCGCGTTGACCAACGTCCAGGCAATGCAAGTTGAAGAGGCATCAGTGAAAGCGGCGATCTGCTCTGATCAATCGAGCGCGCGCAGACGGCTTCGGCCTGGTCAAGTCAGCGCGGGCAGCAACAGCTCGAAAGCCTTGCGCCCAATCGGCCGAATCGTATCGTGGTAATCCGCAGCCGGATCGCGGCGAGAAGCGGTTTCCTGGACTGGTATCGCGAAATCATGTGAGGGGTTCTTCCACCACCCGGATTTCTCCGCACGTCCGGACCCACGAAGATCGGAAGTATCTGGCACTTGGCATAAGCTTGCAGTCGGCGATACCTGCACACCACGTCTATGAACGAATAACAAGATCATCCGGTGACCCGCCCGCCTATAGCGAGAAAAGTACCGAAAGGCAGCCGCGAGGGTACGAAGCTTTCAGCAAGTCTCGCGACAGGTGAGCCCGATGGAATGAAGATGGCGAATCGGAGCCGGATATGCTCGACGGCAGGGCTTCTGAGCACATTGCGCGCGCGGCCAGTCCGTAACGAAGCACAGCGCGGTCACGGAAACTACGCCGTCAAAGGAACCGCTAGCAAAAGGGAGCTCGCGAGCGTCGCCCACGACATAGAGCGAAGTGCATTCGCACGCTGCTGCGCGTAGTCGAGGGCTTCCGAATCCAAATCGACTCCCACCATCTCAAATCCGTCGGCGGCGAGTCGTCGCGTGAACCAACCCGTCCCACAGCCGACGTCAAGCGCGCTGGAACCGGGTGCAAGAGCCAGCAGATTATTTATCAAGCGGTACTCGGTCTCACCGATCCATCGGCCGCGGTCCGCGTCGTACCAAGCGTCATATTCGGCGGGCTTCACTTTCGGACCAGCGTTTCCCGCATACGAGTGGCAGCGATTGCACCGGACAGGAATGTCACTGCGGCGATCAGCCACATAGCAGCTTTTACCCCGAATTTATCGGCGGTAACGCCGGCGAGCAGCGCTCCGACGGCATAGCCGAGATCGCGCCACAGGCGATAGACGCCTACCGAGGATGCGCGCCACGACGGATGCGCCACGTCCCCGATCGCGGCGAGCAGCGTTGGGTAGACCATCGCAGTCCCGATGCCGAGCATCACGCCGCCCGCGCCGAATCCGACTCCGGCGGAGGAACTCGCGGTGACCGCGATCCCCGCGGCCTGGACCCACATTCCCCAGACGATAAGGCGCTTGCGACCGACGCGGTCCGAAAGAGCGCCCGTGAATACCTGTGTGATACCCCAGACGGCGGGGTATATCGCTACAAGCATGCCGACCTGCGTTAGCGTCATGCCAGCTGCCGCGAAGACAAGCGGGAAAAGGCCCCACGCCATGCCATCGTTCAGGTTATTGACGAGACCGGCCTGACTCACGCTCGAGAGATTCCGATCCGTCAGCGAAGTGCGGCGGAAAATTTCAAGCTGGGATAGTCGCGCGGGGCTATCCGCTGCGTGATGAATACGAAGTTCGTGCGCCACATGATGATGAGTCTCACGAATCGCGGCCGCAGAGAGTAGCAATCCGGCCACGACATAGACGATACCAAGGTAGAACGGCTGAGGCCTCAGCCCGTAATGTGCCGCGATCCAGCCGGTTGCCATTGCACTTACGGCCACCGCGAAGTAGCCCGCAAACTCGTTCAGACCCATCGCCAAGCCACGCTGCTTCGGTCCTACGAGGTCGATTTTCATGATGACCGTCGTGGACCATGTCAGACCCTGGCTGATCCCCAGCAGAATGTTGGCTGCGACCACCCAATTCCAGTTGGGCGCCCACATCAGCACGAACGGAACGGGCGCCGCGACGACCCAGCCTGCCACGAGCACGTGCTTGCGCCCGAATCGATCCGAGAGCCGGCCGGCGAAATAGTTCGTCAGCGCCTTCGTGACCCCGAACACGACGATGAACGAGAGAATTGCTGCGCGTGCCGCGACGTGGAACTCGTGCTCCGCCATTGCGGGCAGAATGCTTCGCTCGAGCCCGACCATTGCGCCGACGAACGCATTGACGAGGACCAGCAGCGAAAATTGTCCCAAGTTCTCCCGTAGCCCAAGCCTGATCGCGGCGGTCGTCACACCCGCGCGAGTCCCAGGTTCGCACCCATCATCGCTTCCATCTGCGGCGGGCGCGGGGGCATCTCCCTCGTTATCTGCGCTACGAACTCATCGCGCCCCATCGATAATGCCGGATTCCAGCGCCTCTCAAAGCCAAGCGTCGACGACGGCTTGCCGGAGAGTCCAGCACCGCACACGCTGCCCGCATGGTGCCCGGGGAAGACTTCGACTTCGTCCGGGAGGCAGAGGAGCTTCCCGTGCAGGCTGTCGTAAAGCACACCGGCCATCTCTCGTTCCCGTCCCGCGAGATCCGGGCGGCCCACTGCACCGACGAATAAAGTATCGCCGGTGTTCAGGAACCATGGCGCCTCGCCGCGCCGCGCGTCGGTGACCAGCAAACACACGCTATCGGGAGTGTGTCCGGGCGTGTGTAGCACCTTGATCTTCACGTTTCCGACGTTGAGGACCTGACCGTCCGTCAGCGGCATGAATTCGAAGCTGGCGGCTCCGCGATTAGATTCGTGAAGGCAGTAAGGCGCGCCGACTCGCTCAGCGAGCGCCTGCCCGCCCGAGTAGTGATCGGCGTGAACGTGTGTGTCTATCACGTAGGTGATCGGGACTCCCGCCTTGCGAGATTCTTCGATGAACCACTCCTCGTCACCGGCGACGACGTCGACCGCCACCGATTTGCTTAGGCCGGCGCAGCCGTAGAAGTACGACAGAGAAGATTCGGTCGTGGCGAGCTGTTTGAAGAACATGGGGGCGACCTCCTTATGATTTGGGCATATGGTTCGCGACTGATTCCAAGCGGCGAGTCGCTCCACCGTTGCGCGATCGTTGCTGCTTGGATGCAGCTACTGCCTCCTTGACGGGGGAACGACCGGGTGCGGCCTGCTCGAGTGGGAGGCCGGCCGCCTGCCACTCGCTGACCCCTTCGCGAATCTTGCTGGCACGATAGCCGTGCTTCCGCAGCAGCGTCAGTGCCTCGTCGGACATGAGGCAGAATGGCCCGCGACAGTAGGCAACAATCTCCAAGTCTTTTGGCAACTCTGAAAGGCGCTTCCTGATCTCGGCCAGCGGCATAGACCGGGCAAACGGCAGATGCGCAGCGTCAAATTCCTCGGCGGGTCGCACGTCGACCACGACCACCTCCTGCCGGCGCGCCTTCGCCATCAGCTCGGCGCAACCGATCCGTGAAAGCTTATCGGGGTGCGCGACCATGCGCTGGACCGCGACTTGCAGCTCCGCGAGATTCGCCTCCGCGACCTGCCGCAGGTTGACCCAAAGCCCGGCGACGTCGTCGCCAGCGAGGCGATATATCACATAGGGGCCCTCGCGACGGAATACGACCAAGCGCGCCTCTTTCAGCGTTCGAAGGTGCGCACTGGTGAGCTTTACGTCGGCAGACAGCTGCCGCGCGAGCGTCTCTACCGTTTTCTCACCTTGTGAGAGCAACTCGATCAGTTCAAGGCGCTTCGGGCTGGAAACCGCCTTACCGATCCGGGAGACCTGCTCGTAAAGGAGGTCCTTAATCGACCTTGAGTCCATGTTGTCATTCTAACGATTATTAGAGTGCTGGCAAAGGAAGTCCGGCCGTGATTGAAGCGGACCATATCGCATCCACGCTGATCGACGGGCCACAGAAGCTCTATCTAGGCGCGCGCTACGCCTGCATATCCTTACGTCAGTAAGGCGTTGGCGTTCGTAATTGCTTCTCGGCCACACGAAGCTGGAGAGCACGGTTCGGTACTTGGGAATCGAGGTTGAGGACGCCTTGGAGATATCCGAACAGACCGCGGTGTGATAGGGCGCGACGCCCAGCCGGCACGCTGCGGCGCCGCACTTTTTCCTTTTGCGCAACCGACGGTGGCGATCTGGTTCCCGATGCGCACGCCCGCGTCGAAGCGCTCGGCCACGATGTCGATCGAACCGTAGCCGATGTTGATTTCCAGCCGGATGTCCGGGTACTAGAGCAACAACTTCGACAGCTTGGGCCAGAGGATGGTCGATGCCGCATGGTCGTGCGTGTCAATGCGGATGGTGCCGGACGGCTTCTCGCGTAGCTCACTGATTCCGCCAGTTCCGATTCGATGCCTTCGTAGTGCGGGGCAGCGACAGCAGCCGCACCCCCTGCGCTCCTCCAGGGCCCGCATGCTGTGTTTTGGGGGCATCGACGACGTGAGCGCCGAATTGTGCCCCCGAAAATGCCCCCAACTGGGGGCATATTCAATCGGAAGAAATTAGGGGCGCGGATTGTATGCCTCTTTCCGAAAACTCCCGTAATTCGGAGAGCTTCCGGATTTCCCCGGAACTGGTAGGAAGTGTAGATGGCGTCCCCACGGGGATTCGAACCCCGGTTACCGCCGTGAAAGGGCGATGTCCTAGGCCTCTAGACGATGGGGACGTGGCAGGCCGAAAAATGAAAAGGCCGGTTACAACCAGCCTTTGAAAACTGGTGGAGCCAGACGGGATCGAACCGTCGACCTCTTGCATGCCATGCAAGCGCTCTCCCAGCTGAGCTATGGCCCCATTCCGTAGGCTTGACGCCCTGAACGGACGCGCGAAGTTACGCTACGGCCCCGGATCTGTCAAGACAGCCGGGCCGATCCCGGCACCGTCATTTGCAATCGCGCCGCTCACGTCGCGGGGATGTCGGCGATAGCCTTCGCGAGGCGTTCGAGGCAGCGCGTGCGGCCGAGCAGCTCCAGCGTGACGTCGATGGACGGCGAGGCCGTCCCGCCCGTCACCGCGACCCGCAGCGGCTGCGCGACCTGCCCCATCTTGACGCCGAGCTCCGCTGCCGCGTGCTCGACCGCGGCGTGCAGCGCGGGCCCGCTCCAGGGCTCGACCGCGCCGAGCAGGCGCTCGAGCGTCTGCAGGATCGGCACGACCGCCGGCACGAGATGTTTCGTGACCGCGGCCTGGTCGACGGGCGGTGTGGCGCCGTAGAAGAGCCGGCTCTTGTCCGCGACCTCGACGAGCGTCTTCGCGCGCGTGCGTTGGGCATCGACGACCGCCTCGAACGCCGGCCCCTCGCTCTCCGAGAGCCCCGCCGCCTCGAGGAACGGGCGCGCGGCCGCGACGAGCGGCGCAGTCGGCGTCGATTGCAGGTATTGCTGGTTCACCCACAGGAGCTTCTCGGTGTTGAAGTTCGCCGCGGCCTTGTTGATGGATTCCAGATCGAAGCTCGCGATCATCTCCTCGCGCGAGAAGATCTCCTGATCGCCGTGCGACCAGCCGAGGCGCAGCAGGTAGTTCAGGAGCGCATCCGGCAGGAAACCGTCGGTGCGGTATTCCAGCACGCTCACCGCCCCGTGGCGCTTCGAGAGCTTCTTCCCGTCCGGACCGTTGATCATCGGCACGTGCGCATAGACCGGGCGCGTCGCGCCGAGGCTTTCGAGGATGTGGATCTGGCGCGGCGTATTGTTCAGGTGATCGTCGCCGCGGATGACGTGCGTGATGCCCATGTCGATGTCGTCGACGACGACCGTCAGGTGATACGTCGGGCTGCGGTCCGAGCGCGCGATGATGAGATCGTCGAGCTCGCCGTTCTCGAAACTGACCTCGCCATGGACTTCGTCCGCGACCACGACCTGCCCCTCCGTCGGCGTGCGCAGCCGCACGACCGGCGAGACGCCGGCGGGCGCCGGTCCTTCGCGATGCAGACAATGCCCGTCGTAGCGCGGCTTCACCTTGCGCGCCATCTGGTCCGCGCGCAGCGCTTCCAGCCGCTCTTTCGAGCAGTAGCAGTAATAGGCCTTGCCGGTATCGAGGAGCTGCTGGATCGCCACGTCGTAACGGGCGAAGCGCCGGGTCTGGAAGTACGGACCGTCGTCGTAATCGAGCCCGAGCCAGGCCATGCCCTCGAAAATCGCGTCCACCGCCGCCTGCGTCGAACGCTCGCGGTCCGTGTCCTCGATGCGGAACACGAAGCGCCCGCCGTGCCGGCGGGCATACAGCCAGTTGAAGAGCGCCGTACGGGCGCCGCCGATGTGCAGATAGCCGGTCGGGCTCGGGGGAAAGCGGGTGACGATGGTCATGAGGGAGCGTCGCAAATCATGGGAGGGGCGGGATTATAAGTGCATTCTCCGGCCCACCGCCCTTTCAATTGACCGGCCCCCGCCGCCCCACTAGAATTGCGCCTCCTCGACGAGAGGGCGATTAGCTCAGCGGGAGAGCACTGCCTTCACACGGCAGGGGTCAGTGGTTCGATCCCACTATCGCCCACCAACACTGCCTTCACACGGCAGGGGTCAGTGGTTCGATCCCACTATCGCCCACCAATTTAGTCCGCAGATTCAACATTTTAACGATCCTGGATCTCGTGGCTCCTAATCCGTACGGAATCAGTACGGAAACAGCTGTCGAATTTCGCGGGCTATCGCGCTTCCTCGGACCGGCGGCGGAGTGCTCGCAAAGCTTTCGATTCAGCTAACGGTGCATACGGCAGATCGGCCGCACCCGGGCCCCTCACATCCCGATCGGGAACCCGCCGTTCTCACTTCATCGCAGATCAAGAATCCTCAATTCCGATCAGGCGCGACAGTCGCTCCTGAAGGTCCGTGACGCTTCCTGACTCGTCCCTCCCGAACACACCCGCTGCACATTCCAAAGCCGTCACGACGGCGCTCTCGACCGTGCCCTTGCGATTCGGATCGGCAACCCGCGCCGGATCGGCGATGGCGCCGTAGTGAGCGAGCAGCGCGGCATAGAGCGCATTGAGTTGCGGGGCGTAGAGATCGGGGCGAATTGAACCTGCTCCTTCGGAACGTACGCCAAGAAGCATCGGTTAAACAGCTTCAGTTCAAGTCCAGTTTCTTTGCATAAGCGTCCGGTGACAAGTATCCGAGTGCGGAATGCAATCGCTCCGGGTTGTAGAAACCGTGGATGT
>JACQWY010000016.1 GCA_016209015.1 Gammaproteobacteria bacterium
GTTCAGAGCTTCCGGCGGCACAGGGATGTGCCGCCGTGAACAGTGGCGTAAGCCATTGTTCACGTAAGGTTGGCAAGAACCACGCTTCTTGCCGACCGTGCTCTGAAAAGTCCAGGATGGACTTATTCAGAGCTTCCGGCGGCACAGGGATGTGCCGCCGTGAACAGTGGCGTAAGCCATTGTTCACGTAAGGTCGGCAAGAACCACGCTTCTTGCCGACCGTGCTCTGAAAAGTCCAGGATGGACTTATTCAGAGCTTCCCTAAATAGGAGGCCACTAAAGGCAGACGATGTCTATCGAGGCTCCGCTGCCGGTATATCACCACACGTCGACATACGGCCTTCTCCCGCCGCGGCGCGGGCCGGTCGTGCGCAGCGCGCGCAGCAGCCAGGAACGCGTCTCCGCCGGATCGATCACGGCATCGATCTCGAGCTGCGAGGCGACGTTCACGGCCTTGCCCGTCGTGTACATGCGCGCGAGCAGCTTCTCGTAGAGCGCCTGGCGCGCGGTCGGGTCCGTCTCGGCCTCGAGCTCCTTCCTGAAGCCGAGCTGCACCGCGCCTTCGAGCCCCATCGGGCCGAACTCCGCGGTCGGCCAGGCGATCGTCATGAACGGACGATGGAAGCTTCCTCCGGCCATCGCCTGCGCGCCGAGGCCATACCCTTTGCGCAGCACGACGGTGAAGAGCGGCACGCTGAGATTCGCGCTCGCGACGATGAGGCGCGAGCCGCGGCGCACGGCCGCGGTCTTCTCGCTGTCGGGACCGACCATGAAACCCGGCGTGTCGCACAACGAGACGACCGGCAGACCATAGGCGTCGCAGAGCTGCAGGAAGCGCCCGCCCTTCTCGCCGCCGGGGCCGTCGATGGCGCCGCCGAGATGGCGCGGATCGTTCGCGATGAGACCGAAGGGCACGCCTTCGATGCGGACGAGGGCCGTCACGATGCCGACGCCGTACGCGCGCCGGAGCTCGATCACCGAGCCCTCGTCTGCGAGCGTGTCGATGACGGCACGCACGTCGTACACGCGCAGACGGTTCTCCGGCACGAGATGGCGGAGCCTGCGTTGATCCGTGCAGCTCCATTCCGTCACCGGCCCCTGGAAACAGCCGAGGATCCGCCGCGCGACCGCCGCGCCCTCGACTTCGTCCGCGACCGCGAGATCGACCACACCGTTCGCGGTCTGCACGTCGATCGGTCCGATGTCCTCCGGCTTGAAGCGGCCGAGCCCCCCGCCTTCGATCATCGCCGGCCCCGCGAGGCCGATGTTCGAGTCGCGCGTGGCGATCGTGATGTCCGCGCAGCCGAAGATGATCGCGTTGCCGGCGAAGCAGCGCCCGGAGTTGATCGCGATGCGCGGGGCGACGCCGGAGAGCTGCGGCCAGGTCGTGAACGTCGCGAGATCGAGCCAGGAGCTGATGATGTCGTCGACGTCGACGTCGCCCGGGCGCCCGCCGCCGCCTTCCGTGAAGAACACGATCGGCAGCTTCCATTCCTGCGCGAGCTCGAAGAGGCGATCCTTTTTCTTGTGGTTCATCACGCCCTGCGTGCCGGCGAGCACGGTGTAGTCGTAGGCGAGCACCATGCAGCGCGCCGTCTCCGGCGCGTAGTCCGCGCCGTTCACCGTGCCGATGCCGCCGACCATGCCGTCGGCGGGCGTGTTCTTCCGCAAGTCCTCGAGCGAGCGCCGGCGGCGCTGCGCGGCGACGATGAGCGCGCCGTACTCGATGAAGCTGCCGGGATCGACGATCGCTTCCACGTTCTCGCGTGCCGTGCGTTGCCCGAGCTTGCGGCGCTTCGCGACGGCCTCGGGGCGTGCGGCGTCGAGCGTCATCGCATGCCGCGCGAGCACTTCGTCGAGATCGGCGCGCGAGGCCTCGAGATCGAGCGCGGCAGCGGCGGTTTCCGCTTCACCTTCCTCCGCCTCGGGCAGCACGAAGAGTATGGCTTCGCCCGCCGCGAGCGTAACTCCGGGATCCGTGACCACGGCCGCGACGAGGCCCGACTGTGGCGTCTCGACGTGGTGGTGCATCTTCATCGCCTCCAGCACCGCGACCGCCGCGCCGCGGCGGATGCGCGCGCCGACCTCGACGTCGATGCTCACGACGCTGCCGCGGATCGGGGCCACGATCGCGATCGCGCCGGCCGGCCCCGACACCGCGGTCTGCGCCTGCGTCTGCGCAGTGACGGCGGTTTCGGGCGCCGCCGCCGGCGTGAGCTCGCCGGCGGCGGCGACGAGGGCCGCGGCCTGGGTCTCGATGAAGCGCGTCGTGAAATGCACGGCCGCGATTTCCGGATGACGCAGAATTGCGCGCAACAGCGGCAGGTTCGTCGCCGTGCCGTCGAGGCGGAACTCGGCGGCCGCGCGGTCCGCCCGGCGCAGCAGCGCGCCGAAGTCCGGCGACGACGAGCGCACGACGAGCTTCGCGATCAGGGAATCGAACGCGGGATTGACTGCGTAACCCGCATAGGCGGCGCCGTCGACGCGCACGCCCGGTCCGGCCGCGGGCTCGTAACGGTAGATGACACCGCCGGCCGGCCGCGCCACGCCATCCGCGCCGAGCGTCTCGGCGTTCACGCGCAATTGCACGGCGTAGCCCTGTGGCGCCGCCGGCGGAGTGGCCAGGCCGAGCTCGGCGAGCGTGCGGCCGCGGGCGACCTCGAACTGCAGCGCGACGAGATCGAGGCCGAGCACCTCTTCCGTCACCGTGTGCTCGACCTGCAGGCGCGGGTTCGCCTCGATGAACCACCAGCCGCCGGCCGCGACGTCGACGAGAAACTCGAACGTGCCGAGGCCGCGATAGCCGACGGCGCGGGCGAGCGCGCACGCCGCGTCGAGCACGGCGCTGCGCAAGGCGTCCGGCAGCGCCGGGGCAGGCGCGATCTCGACCATCTTCTGATGCCGGCGCTGCAGCGTGCAGTCGCGCTCCCAGAGGTGCACGACGCCGCCCCGGCCGTCACCGAGGATCTGCACTTCGACGTGACGCGCGTTCACGACGCAGCGTTCCGCGTAGAGCGTGCCGTCGCCGAACGCGGCCTCGGCTTCGCCCTTGCAGCGCGCGAGCGCGTCAGCGACGTCGATGCCGGGCCCGAGCACCTGCATGCCGCGCCCGCCGCCGCCGGCCGCCGCTTTGATCACCGCGCCGGCGCCGTCAGCGAGCGCGGCGACGAACGCCGCGACGTCTGCCACGCCGGTCAGCGCGGTTGAACCCTCGAGCACGGACACGCCTTGTTCGCAGGCGAGCCGGCGCGCCGCGATCTTGTTGCCGAAGAGCTCGAGCTGCGCGGGCGTCGGACCGACGAAGGCGAGGCCCGCGGTCTCGCAACGCGTCGCGAATTGCGCGCTCTCGGAGAGAAAGCCGTAGCCCGGATGAACTGCATCGCAGTGCGTGGCGCGGGCCGCCGCGACGAGCGCTTCGGCGTCGAGATAGGCGCGCGCGCCGCGGCCCGGCAGCGGCACCGATTCGTCGGCACGATGGGCGTGCAGGCCGTCGGCATCGTCGGCGCCGTGCACCGCGACGCTCGTGATGCCGAGGTCGGCAGCGGTGCGTGCGATGCGGATGGCGATCTCGCCGCGATTCGCGATCAGGACCCTCGTTACGCTCATGCGGCAGACCTCCCCTCGCGACGCGCCCGCCGGCGCGCCGTCAGCATTCGTTCCGTGAGTGCGGCGGACGCGCGCCCGGCGTCCCCGATATGGCTTGTCGCCCCATGATACCCGTCAGTATGATTCCGGGACTACAGCGGGACAGAGGCGCAAACCGGAGGCGGTGAGCGCGGCCGGAGGTCACGATGACGATTCTTCGCAGCGGGCGGCGCGCATGAGCGCCGAAGCTCACGACGCCGCCGGCGGCGCGCGACTCTCGGAGCACGAGCGCAGACTCCTCGACGAATTTCTGGCCGAGAACCGGCTCTTCTACGGCCCCGATCCCGAGATCATGCGCCACCACGCGCTCTCGCCGCGCACCGCCGCCGAGGAACGCGCGCTCGGCGCGGGCCTCGCGCCGAGCCGCATCAATCTCGTCCGCGAGCGCATCTCCGCGGCCTTGAACGAAGTGTTCTCGATGGTCGAGCAGACGGGCGTGGCGCCCGGCGCGAAATGGGGCGATCTCGTCTCGGCGATCTTCACCGAGGCGGGCGATCTCTCGCAGATCGGCCCGCAGGGCATCGCGGGTTTCGCGGCCGTCTGCCATTACCCGATCCGCTTCATCCGCAAATACTGGATGAACGATCCGTCGGTGGGCGTCCGCGAAGGCGATGCGTTCATCCACAACGACTCGCGCTACGGCAACATCCACAACACCGACCAGAGCATGATCATGCCGCTCTTCCACGACGGCGAGATCGTCTGCTGGCTCGCGGCGACGATCCACGAGGGCGAGTGCGGCGCCATCGAGCCGGGCGGCATGCCCTCGATCGCGGAATCGAAGTACGACGAGGGGCTCAAGATGTGCCCCTTCAAGTGCGCCGAGAATTTTCGACTCAAGCGCGACCTCGTGAACTTCCTGCAGAACTCCGTGCGTGACCCGAAGCTCCAGCTCTTCGACATGAAGGTGAAGCTGCACGCCGTCATCCGCATGCGCGAACGCATGCTCGCCATCATCGGGGAGTTCGGACACGACTGCGTCGTCGCGACCTTGAGAACGACGCTGGAGGACACCGAGGCCGAGGTGAAGCGCCGCATCGCGGAGCTGCCGGACGGCACGGTCCGGCTGAACACCTTCATCGACGGCGATCTGCGCGAGCACATCCTCGCGAAGTTCCCGCTCGAGATCACCGTCAAGGGCAATCGCATGACGTTCGACTTCCGCGGCGCCTGCCCCGAGCTCACGAACCGTTCGGTCAACACCGCGGTCGCCTCGCTGAAGAGCGCGCTGAGCTCCTGCATGCTGCTCTACGTCTGGCCGGATCTGCCGGTGAACCAGGCGGCGTTCAGCCCGATCGAGGTCGTCACGAACAGGAACTCGCTCGTCGACCCTTCGGACGAGGCGCCGAACGCGATGAGCCTCATCCCGCTGTTCCGCGCGCTGAGCACGCCCTCGCAGGTGATGGCGAAGTTCAACTACTGCCTGCCGCGGCGCTACACCGCGATCAACGCCTCGCACTACAACCAGCCGGCGACGTTCGTCTACGGCGGTTTGACGCAGCACATCGAGATCACCGGCAACTTCTGCGCCGACATCAACGGCTGCGGCGCCGGCGGGCGCGAGGACAACGACGGCGAGCACGCCATGTCGCCGTCCTTCGGCGCGTTCGCGGATACGGGCGAGTTCGAGCTCGCCGAGGAGGAGCTGCCGTTCGTGCGCCTCGTCGCGCAGCAGTTGACGAAGGATCGCGTCGGCTTCGGCAAGCAGCGCGGCGGCATGGGCTACGAGCAGGTCGTCGCGGTCAAGGGCAGCGACATGTTCGGTTTCATGACCGGCCAGTGCGGCGCGCTCCACCCTTCCGCTTACGGGCTCTTCGGCGGCTATGCCTGCCCGGCGTATCCGCTCGCGAAGATCAAGGACGTGAACGTCTTCGACGTGCTCGCGACGCATCCCGAGCGCGTGAAGTTCTCGATGATCGACCTCATGAACGAGCAGGCGATCCCCGGCGCGCGTTACGTGATGCAGGACGCGGGACTGCCGTTCGAGCTCGCGGGCCAGGGCGAGGTCTACATGATCTGCCAGGGCTCGGGCGGCGGCTACGGCGACGTGCTCGAGCGCGATCCCGGGCTCGTGATGCAGGACGTCGAGGAAGGCCTGCTCTCGCCGCGGCTCGCGCGCGAAATCTATTTCGTCGCGTTCGACGAGCAGACGCTCGTCGCAGACAACGCCGCGACGAGCGCGGCGCGTGCCGTCGAGCGTGAAGCGCGCAAGCAGCGCGGCGTGCCGTTCGACGCGTTCTGCGCGGCGTGGGTGAAGCCCGGCCCCGATCCGGCGCTGCCTTATCTCGGTGCGTGGGGTCCGAACGACGGGCCCATCATCGCAACCCCACCGGGTGGTCCGCGCAGCGTCATGCCACCGGACGACGTCAAGGGAATCTTCGTGTCCAATCCGAAGGATCGCCGCATCGCGGAGCTCGAAGCGCGGGTCGCAGCGCTCGAAAAGGAGATGGCGTCGCGCCGCGCGTAGGTCCGAATAGCGCAGCGTATTCGGACGTTCCACCGCGCAACCCGCTTCCCCGACACCACGCGCCGCATACGCCGCGGAGCCCGGACGCACCGGCGTCTACATTTCGAACGTCCGATTACGCTTTCGCCATCCGGACCTACGAAAGAGCGCGCAGTCCTCAAGCCCGCGCCGCCCCCCGACGATAAACTCCGCATGCTCACCGATGCGCAGCCCAACGCGGGGGTCGAGACTCCCTCCGATTTCGAACGGATCGCCCGTGGCCTGCGCTACCGGCGCGGCCATCTCACGACGCGCTGGCAGACGATGAATCTGCGCAGCGTGCTCCAGCCGGTCTTCAGCGTGCGCCATCAACGGCCCATCGGCTGCGAGGCGCTCATTCGCGGCAGCGGCGACGGCGACGAGGAGATCCCGCCGTGGCGAATATTCGCGACAGCCACGAGCGAGGACGCGTTGCATCTCGATCGGCGCTGCGCGGCGCTGCATTGTCATAATTTTGCCGCAATCGCGGGCGCGAGCCAGTGGCTGTTCCTGAACCTGCACCCCGCGGAGTTCATCCAGCAGGCCTGGGACGACGGCTTCTTCCGCAGCCTGATCGACGAGACGAAGCTGAACCCGGGACAGATCGTCTTCGAAATCCTCGAGACGCCGATCCCCGAGCACGTCGAGCTCGCGGAAGCCATCGCGCATCTGCGCGGACTCGGCGCGCTCGTCGCGCTCGACGATTTCGGCGCGGGGCATTCGAACTTCGAGCGCATCTGGCGCCTGAAGCCCGACATCGTGAAGCTCGATCGCGCCCTGCTGCTCTATGCGGAACAGGATCCGATCATGCGCCGCAGCTTCGGCAGCATCGTCGAGATCCTGCATCAGAACCGCTGCCTCGTCGTCGCCGAGGGCATCGAGACGGAAGCGCAGGCGCTGCTTGCGATCGACGCGAACGTCGATCTCGTGCAGGGCTACTATTTCTCGCGCCCCTTCGAGATCAGCGGCGCGCTCGGCGAGTCGGCTGTCGACTGGCGCGCGCTCGAGAGCACGCTCAAGGCGCGCGACGAAGGCTCGTTCGCGTTCAAGCGGCCCTTCCTCGCCCACATCGCGAAGCTGCACGAGATCGCGGCGGCCGTCGCGCGCGGCGCGGACTTCGCGAACGCCGCGGGCGCGCTGTTCGAATTCGAGGACGTGCTGCGCTGTTATGCGATCGACGGCGACGGCCGCCAGCGCCAGGCGAACCTGCCCTCGCCGCATGTCGCGCGCATCGCCGATCCGCGGCTCGCGCCGCTCGCCGGTGCCGAGGGCGCGTCGTGGTATCACCGCCCGTATTTCCGGCGCGCGAAGACCCAGCCCGGCGAAGTGCAGGTCTCGCGCGAGTATCTCTCCTGCACGGACGCACTGCTCTGCACGACGCTCTCGATCGCCGTCGACGCGCCCGAAGGCCAGAAGATCCTCTGCTGCGATCTGCAGGCCGAATGATGTGCTGCGGCGCGTGATACACATTTCCGGAACACTGCGTTAGTCTCTGGCGCTCGCGGCCGCCCGTCCGGGCGCCGCGTCCGATGTTTTCCCACCGTCTCGAACAGGAGCAAGCCTGATGCGCTATCCGGGTGTGTTGCGGTCGATTGGAATGATGTGTCTCGTGCTCGCGCCGCTCCTCGCGACCGCGGGCGGCGTGACGGGCGATCGGCTCGCGCGCGGCACGGACGACGGCCGAAGCTGGCTCATGTACGGCGGCAATTATCACAACTGGCGCTACAGCCCGCTGAAGGACATCACCGCGGGCAACGTGAAGAAGCTCGCGGCGGCCTGGATGTTCCAGACCGGCATCCCCGGTCAGCTCGAGGCGGCACCGATCGTCGCTGACGGGGTGCTCTATCTCACGGCCTCGTACAACCACCTCTTCGCGATGGACGCCGTCACGGGCGCACCGCTCTGGAAATACGAATATCCGCTCCCCGGCGACATCCGCATCTGCTGCGGCCCGACGAACCGCGGCGTCGCCATCGCCGGCGATCGCGTCTACATGGCGACGCTCGACGCGCATCTCGTCGCGCTCGATCGCCACACCGGCAAGGAGCTCTGGAACATCGCGATGGACGACTACAAGGCGGGCTACAGCGCGACCGCCGCGCCGCTCGTCGTGAAGGACATGGTGATCATCGGTGTGGCGTGCGGCGAATACGGCGCGCGCGGTTTCATCGACGCCTACGACGTCGCGACGGGCACGCGCAAATGGCGGCACTGGACCGTGCCGGCGGCGGGCGAGCCCGGGGTGGAGACCTGGGCCGGGGATTCGTGGAAGACGGGCGGCGGCCCGGCGTGGGCGACGGGCGCCTACGATCCGAAAGCCGACGTCATCTACTGGGCGGTCGGCAATCCCTCGCCCGACTGGAACGGCGACACGCGCCTCGGCGACAATCTCTACACGAACTCGATCCTCGCGCTCGACCCCGCGACCGGCAATCGCAAGTGGCATTTCCAGGCGACGCCGCACGACGTGTGGGACTACGACGGCAACACCGGCTTCTTCCTCATCGATCAGAAGCGCGACGGCAAGCCGGTCGAGACGCTCGTGCAGCCGAACCGCAACGGCTGGCTCTACGTGCTCGACCGCGCCGACGGCCGCTTCCTCCAGGGCACGCAGTACGTCGACAAGCTGAACTGGGCGACGGGCCTCGATCCGAAGGGCCGGCCGATCTTCGATCCGAAGTACGTGCCGCAGACCGGCGGCAATGCCGACTACATCTGCCCCGGCAACGTCGGCGGCACGAACGGCGCGTTCACCGCGGCCTACAGCCCGGACACGAAGCTGCTCTACGTGCCGGTCATCGAGAGCTGCGGCAGGATGGAGAAAGGCGACGTCGCGTATTCGAAGGGCGATCCGTTCTGGGCGGGCGGCCCCGGCAAGATGCACGCCGGCACGAAGGACGCGTACGGTCACCTCTCGGCGCTCGATCCCGCGACGGGCAAGGAGAAGTGGCGCTACCGCGACGAATATCCGTTCGCCGGCGGGACGCTCGCGACCGCGGGCGGTGTCGTCTTCACCGGCAATCAGCAGGGCTATGCGCTCGCGCTCGACGCGAAGAGCGGCAAGGTGCTGTGGCGCTTCCAGACCGGTGCGGCGGTGCGCGGCCAGCCGGTGACGTATCGCATCCAGGGCCGGCAGTACGTCGCGGTCGGCAGCGGCGGCGGCGGAATCGCGATCGCGCTCGTCGGCGAGCCGCCGCTCGCGAATCCCGGCAGCGCGCTCGTGGTGTTCGCGTTGCCGGAGTGAGCGCGGCCTGATCGGGCACGTGCCGGCGTAGTCAGGATGGCTCGCGTCACACCGCTTGCGACCTGCACACTCCTCGCGGTCGATCGCAGCGGCCGCGAGTTCCCCCTCACGCTGGTTGTCGGCGCACCCTACGAGACGGGCCCGCAGGAATGGGCCTGTCCCGTCCGGCTCGACGGACTGCCTGCCGATCTCCGCGATCGACACGGCGTCGATTCGTGGCAGGCACTGCAGCTCGCGATGCGGCTCCTCGCGCACCTGCTCGGCTGTTTCATCGAAGACGGCGGCAAGCTCCTGTGGCCCGATACGCGGGAGGAGATTGCCGTGGAGGAGTTGTTCCCGTAAGCGAGAGTGGGCGGAGGTCTCACGGCCGGGGTCTGACCCCTGTGGGTAACTCGCGCGTCGAACGATCCACCCCGGCGCGACGTCACTGCGCGGGTTATCCATGCGGGTCTCGCGGCCGGGGTCTGACCCGTGTGGATAACTCGCGCGTCGAACGATCGACTCCGGCACGACGTCACTGCGCGGGTTATCCATGCGGGTCATACCCCGGCTTCCCGAGCGCGGAACGAAGGGAAGAGCAGCCACGGCCCCGGCAACCCCGGCGAACTCCGCGACCGATGCGCCTCCTTCGTCGGCACATCCTATGAGACTGTCCGTCCCCTGCCGCGCCCGCCTCCGTCCTACACATCTCGTCCGGCGGCCGCTACACGCCACGCCCCCGTTGCGCTACTTCTGTCGTATCGAACAACGGCAAGGTCGGCGTCTCGTGATGGCCGACCGATAGCGAGGTGCACGCCATGACGAAACCAGCCACCACGACAATCTTCGCCGCCGCCCTCCTGCTCGGCGGCTGCGCGAACATGACGGAAGGACAACGCCAGACCGCGCAGGGCGGCGGCATCGGTGCGGCGACGGGCGCGGTGCTCGGCGCAATCGCGGGCGGTGGTCAGGGCGCGGCGATCGGCGCGGGCGTGGGCGGCGCGCTCGGCGCGGGCGGCGGTTATCTGTGGAGCCGCCACATGCAGGAGCAGAAGCAGGCGATGCAGGCGGCGACGGCAGGCACGGGCGTCGCCGTCACGCAGACGACGAACAACGAGTTGAAGCTCGACATCCCGAGCGATCTCTCTTTCGACACGGGCAGGTCCGACGTGAAACCGGATCTCCGGCCCGTGCTCGACCGCCTCGCGCAGACCCTGCAGGCGAATCCCGTGACGAACGTGCGCATCGTCGGCCACACCGACAACACGGGTGGCGACGCGGTGAACGATCCGCTGTCCGTCGAGCGCGCGGCCGCCGTGCGCAGCTATCTCATCGAACGCGGCATCGCGGGCACGCGCCTCACGACGGTCGGCCGCGGCTCGCACGAACCCGCCGCGGACAATTCGACGGTGGAGGGCCGTGCGAAGAACCGGCGCGTCGAGGTGTTCGTCGCGGAGCAGGCGACCGCGGTGCGCTAGCCTGATGCGGAACGGAGGCGGATGAATGCGCGCTGAATTCCGCGCGCATTCGTTCCGTCTCCGTGACGGGTGCGGGAGATCCGCGATGAAAGTGCCGCGTAGTGCCGCCCGCGGGGAACTCGGGCGCCGGGTTCGTCTCAAACCGGACAGCCTGCACTGGTGCCCTCCCCACTCGAACGGAAGACTGACGATGCACATCCCGACATTGTTTCGCACCGCGCTCGCGGCCGTCCTCGCCTGCCTGCTCGGCGCGAGCTCCGCCTACGCCACGAACCAGCCCGACGCGGCAGGCGCCCAGACGATGCTCTCCGCGGTCCAGCGCGACATGGTCGCCGCGCTCCAGGATCCCGCGGCGCACGGCGACCAGACGGCGATCGAGAAGCTAGTCAACCGTCTGCTCGTGCCGCATGTCGATCTCGATCGCGCCTCGATCCTCGTGCTCGGCGATCACTGGCGTAACGCGACGCCCGAACAGCGCGCACGCTTCGTGGACGAGTTCAGGAGCTTCCTCGTACGCTTCTATTCCGGAGCGCTCGCGAGCTACGTCAAATCGAACGCGGTACCGGCGGACGTGATCAGATTCGACCGTCCGCCCGCGCTGCAGAGCGAGACGCAGGCGCTCGTGCATTCGGTCGTGCGCCAGGACGACGGCAAGACCGTGCCCGTCGAGTACCGCCTGTACTGGAGCGACGGCTGGAGAGTCATCGACGTCTCCGTCGGCGGCATCAGCATCGCACGCAACTACCGCAGCCAGTTCGCCTCGCGCGTCGCGCAGGTCGGCATGGACGGCCTGATCGCCGAGCTCGCGCAGCGCAACGGGGAGCAGGCGGCGCGGTGAGGTTTGTTCGCAGGTCCGAGTAAGTCCGATTAGCCGCAGGCGTAATCGGACGCTCCTCCCGCGATGACACCCCGCCCGCCCGCCGAACGTCCGATTACGCCTGCGGCTAATCGGACCTCCGGCGCGCCGAGACCGTCGAAGCGAAGAAAGCCCGAGCGTGAATCCGAAGACCACGATCGATCCGTCGCCGGCCCCTCCCCTCACGCCGCCTTGTAACCCGGCGGCAGCGTACTGCGATCGCGGGCGATCGCGGCGTTGACGTGCTCGTGTGATTCCATGATGAGCCGGCGCGCCCGTGCCATGTCCGCGACGAGCCGGCCGTGACGTTTCAGACAGCGCCCGGCGACGAACACGCTGTCGACGTTGCCCGGATGCGCGTGCAGGAGCAGCGTGGCGCCGGCATCGTGCAGCGGCATGGTGTTGATGTCGTCGAGACGGACGAGGATGAGGTCCGCGTCCTTGCCCTTCGTCAGCGTTCCGACGCGATCCGCGAGACCGAGCGCCGCTGCGGCGTTCACGGTCATCGCGCGCAGCATGTCCGCGGTGCGCAGCGTGAGATCCTCGTGACCGTGCTTGCGCCCGAGGCTCTGCGCACATTCGAGCATGCGCTCCGTCTGCAGGCCGAGGCGCGCCTGGGCGAGCAGATCGCCGCTGTTGTTCGAGATGATGTCGCAGCCGAACGTCGGCCGTCCGCCGAGGCGGCTGAAGCGGCCGATCACCGAAGGACCCATCGACATCTGCATCTCGGTCTCCGGCGTCGAGGAGATCCAGCCGCCGGTGTCGGCGATGCGTTTGATCTCCTCGTCGCTCGAGAGGTTCGAGTGGACGAACAGGAGATCCGGACCGAGCAGGCCATGACGATCCATGAGCGCGACTTCCGGATCGCGCTCCGGGAATTCCCAGGTGTTCGAGTGGACCGAGATCGGCAGGCCGAGCTCGCGCGCCGCGCGGATCTCCGCGGCCAGGCGCTCGATGCCGCAGATCGGCAGATCCGAGGTCGCGACGCCGAGTGTCACGAGCCCGCCCGTGACGGGAAAGCGCGTGGCGGCGACACGCTGCAGATCGGCCAGGCGATCCTCGAAACGCTTGAACGGCGGGACGTCGAGCGGGACCTCGTTGAAGCCGTAGCCGAACACCGCGCGGGCGCCGGCGTCGATGAGCCCGTCGAGCGCGGCATCCGCGTGCGCCGGGGAGTTCACGCAATGCGAGAAGTCCCACACCGCCGTGATGCCGGCATTGATCGCTTCCAGCATGCCGACGTAGTTGCCGGTGCGGATGTCCTCCGGGCGGTAGACGCGCGCACGCAGGAAGCGGATCTCGCGCATGTAGCCCTTGAGCGTCTCGTCGTGGGTCACGCCGCGCAACGCGGTCTGCCAGACGTGGCGATGCGTGTCGATGAGGCCCGGCATGACGAGACAGTCGCTCGCCTCGACGAGCTCGGCGTCCGGGGCGTTGATGCGCGCGGCGACGAGCGCAATCCTGCCGTTCTCGATCAGCACGTCGCCCGTGAACGTGCTGCCGAACGCGCCGTCGCGCTCGTCGAGCGTCATCACCGTGCCGCCTTTGATGAGAGTCTTGTGGTCAGCCATGGTCACACCTCCGGATCGTCGTTGTATATTCGTGATCTTCGATCGATTCAGTTCAACGGTCGCCCGCCGTCCACCGGAATGATCACGCCCGTCGAATAGGGCAGACCCACGGCCGCGGAGAGCACCGCGAGCCCCACTTCCTCCGGCGTCGCGAGCCTGCCGAGCGCGGAGCGCGCGGCCTGCTCGTCGCGCCACCGGCGATCGAGCCCCTGCACGAAGGCCGTGTCGACGAGGCCCGGCGACACGGAGACGACGCGGATGTGCGGCGCGAGCGCGCGGGCGAGCGACATCGTCAGGCTGTCGAGCGCGGCTTTCGACGCGCAGTACATGACGTTGCTGCCCATCGCGGTCCGTCCGGCGATGGACGAGATGTTCACGACGAGTGCGCCCTCGTTGCGCATCAGCAGAGCTCTGAACGCGCGCACGGTCGCGAACGCGCCGCGCACGTTCGTCGTGAGGATCGTGTCGATGAGCGCGTCGTCGAGCTCGTCGAGATCTGCGTGCGGCACGAACTTCGTCGTGCCCGCGCAGTTCACGAGCAGATCGCAGCGGCCATAGGCTTCGTCGACCGCGGCGGCGCACAGGCCGAGCGCCGCACTGTCCGTCACCGGCGCGCGGGCCGCGAGATGCGGACCGCCCGGGAGCTTCGCGGCGAGCTCGCGCGCCTCGCGCTCCGAGCTCCGATAGCCGACGATGACGCGCGCGCCGGCCTCGGCGAGCATGCGGCAGAGCGTGGCGCCGATGCCGCCGGCGCCGCCGGTCACCAGCGCGACCCTGCCCTCGAGACTGCCGCGATAACTCCAGCTCATGCCTCGCCTCCGAAGCGCCGGACGCGGATCGCCGCCTGCTCGCGATGGCCCGCGAAGTGCTCGAGCTCGCAGAGCCGCGCGCACACTTCGCCGATCTTGCGCGAGGCCTCTTCGGTGAGGATGCGCTGGTAGGTATGCGTCTTCAGGAACTTCCCGACCCACAGCCCGCCCGTGTAGCGGCCGGCGCGGCACGTCGGCAGCGTGTGGTTCGTGCCGATCACCTTGTCGCCGTAGGAGACGTTCGTGAGCGGGCCGAGGAAGAGCGCACCGTAGCCCGTCATGCGTTCCAGGAACCAGTCGGGATCGGCCGTCATCACCTGCACATGTTCCGAGCAGATGCGCTCGGCCTCGCCGAGCAGCTCCTCGCGCGTGTCGCAGAGGATGATCTCGCCGTAGTCGCGCCATGCGACGGAGGCGACGGGCGCGGTCTCGAGGCGCGCGAGCACGGTCTCGATCGCCCCCGGCAGCGCTTCGGCGATCGTACGGCTCGTGGTGAGGCAGATCGCCGGCGAGCTCGGGCCGTGCTCGGCCTGGCCGAGCAGATCGACCGCGACGAGCTCGGCGTCGACGGTGTCGTCGCAGACGACGAGCGTCTCCGTCGGACCCGCCGGCAGATCGATGCCGACGCGGCCGAAGAGCTGGCGCTTCGCTTCCGCCACATAGGCGTTGCCGGGGCCGACGAGCATGTCGACGGGTGCGATCGAGTCCGTGCCGATCGCCATCGCGGCGATCGCCTGCACGCCGCCGAGACAGTGGATCTCGTCCGCCCCGCCGAGTGCCATCGCCGCGATTACCGCTGCCGGCAGCCGCCCTTCGTACGGCGGCGTGCAGGCGATGATGCGCTTCACGCCCGCGACGCGTGCCGTCACGATGCTCATGTGCGCGGAGGCGAGCAGCGGATACTTGCCGCCCGGCACGTAGCAGCCGATGGCGTTCACTGGAATGTTGCGATGTCCGAGCACGACGCCCGGCAGCGTCTCGACCTCGACGTCGCGGAGGCTCAATTTCTGGATCTGCGCGAAGCGGCGGATCTGCGTCTGCGCGAACTCGATGTCGGCGCGCGCCTGCGGCGTGAGCCCGGCGATGCAGCCGTCGATCTCGGCCTGCGTCAGCCGGAATGTCTCCGGAGCCCAGCGATCGAACTGTCGGGAATAGCGGCGCACGGCCGCGTCGCCGTCCTTCTCGACGTCGGCGATGATGGTCTCGACGGCGGCCCGCACCTCGGCATCGGCGGCGCGGCGATCGGCGGCCGGTTTCGCGGTCTTGAGATTCCTGATCATGGGATTCCTCGTTTGATGGGCCTTATTTGATGGCGATGGGGTTGATGGGCGATCCGACGGCGCCCGTGATCGGCAGCGGCGGCGCGCAGAAGAAGAATTCGTAGACGCGATCCTCCGCACAGTCGGCCGCGAGCTCCTCGACGAAGAAAATCTCGCCCATGGAAATCCCGATCTTCGGGATCACCACCCAGTGCCAGGGTTGCGAGGCCTGCGTCGTTTCGTTCGGTCGCACTTCGCAGCCCCAGGTGTCGGTGCAGATCGCGGCGATCTCGTGGCGATGGATCCACTCCGCGGTCTCGAACGCGAGACCGGGCGCGTCGCCGCCGGCATAGCCGCCCCATTCGCCGCAGGCGAGACGGCTCGCCATCTGGCCGGTCCTCACGATCACGAAATCGCCGCGCCGGATGGCCGTACCCTGCGCCGCGGCGGTGGCATCGAGATCCGCGCTCGTGATCGCCATGCCGTCCTCGAGATGCGGGAGGCCGAGATGACGGGCGACGTCGAGCAGCACACCGCGTCCGACCATCTTCGCCTTCACCTTCTCGATGCCGTTCTTCTGCGCGCCGTTCGTGTCGACGAGGCGCGCGTCGTAGCCGTTCCACATGCGATCGCCGTAGAAGATGTGACCGAGCGCGTCCCATTGCGTCCCGCACTGGAGCGGCATGCTCACGGCGTCGTCCGCGTAACGCAGGCCGCCCGCGTCCTGGTTGCCGGCGACCGCGTCCGTGCCCGTCGCGAGCATGGTGTGGATCGGATTGTAGCGGTTGCCCCACAGCCCGCGCTGCGGGCCGTGGCGATTGAACTCGAGCGCGAGCGAGAATACGCGGCCCCGGCGGATGAGGCCGGCAGCGCCGATCACGTCTTCCGGCGCGATGAAGTTCAGCGTGCCGATTTCGTCGTCCTGCCCCCAGCGTCCCCAGTTGCTGCACCGTTCGGCGACGGCGTGCAGATGCTCGAGATCGAACGGGGCTTCGGCGTGGTGTCGCGGCATCGTGGGCTCCTCCCGGCGTGGTGTGGAGAGGAGTCTAGGGCGCGGCCGCGGCGCGCGGCCAATTCCGATTTTGGCTGGCTCAAATCTCGAACTGGGATGGCGGCTCGGCGTGGCACAGCGCGGCACCGAGCCACGACCGGCCCGCGATCCGCTCGCGCGCGAGCTCGTGGAAGCCGCGCAGATAAGCGAGCGCCGCGAGCGAGAGCGGCCGCGAGGCCGGATGCACGAACACCCACTCGACGCCGAGTCCCGCAATCGGCGCCGCGGTGAGCCGCCGCTCGCCGATCGCCTTCCAGGCCGCGCTGTAGGGCAGCACCGTCGAGGCGAGGCCGTCGGCGGCGAGCTCGACCATCACGGCCGTCGAATTCGATTCCGCGACGATGTTCGCCGGCAGGCGCGCCGCGGCGAGCGCGTTCTCGACGACGAGGCGCAGACTGTTCGGGCGGCGCGTGAGGATCAGCGGTCCCGCCGCGGCGCGTGCGAGCGACACGGGACGGCGCGGGCTCAAGCGGGCCTGGCGCGGCCCGATGAGGCAGAGCTGCTCGCGGACGAGCGGCGTCGCCGTGAGGCGCGGCACGGCCATGAGGTCGACGACGATCGCGCAATCGAGCTGACCGTCCTGTACGAGCTTCGTGAGCTCGATGCTGATCCCTTCCTGCACGTGGAGACTCACCTGCGGCCAGCTCCGGTAGTACTGCGCCATGAGCGGCACGGTCAGGATCTCGCGCAACGACGGCGGCATGCCGACCGCGAGCTCGCCGCGCGGCACGACCGTCGTGTCCGTCACTTCCGCGCGCATCGCGTCGAGGTCCTTCAACAGCGCGGTCACGCGATCGCGCAGGCGCTCGCCGGCCGCCGTCAGGGTCACACCGCGATCGAGACGGTTGAACAGCACGACGCCGAGCGCTTCCTCGAGCATGCGGATCTGGCGCGACAGGGCGGACTGCGCGACGTGCAGCACTTCCGCCGCGCGCGTAAAGCTGTGCAGCTCGGCGACCTCGCGGAAATAGCGGAGCTGGCGCAGGCTCAGGTTCTTCAGCAGCGACGCGGCGTTCTGGGCGGGCATGCGGACATCCTCGTGTCGGGCGCGGTGATTGTGGCATGTCGCGGACGTCGTGACGCGTGGCAAGCGGCAGCCGTGCACGTTAGTATCCGGCATCGCCTTTCCCATCGAGCAGCGAGTGCAGCCCATGGCCCGACCGATCCCGATCGTGATGCCGGAAGACGTGACTCCGGCCTGGATGACCGACGTGCTCGCCCGCCGCGGCCTCGAGGCCGAGGTCGCGCGCATCGACACCGAGCCCGTCGGCACCGGCCAGCTCGGCGAGACCTGCCGCTTCACGCTCGGCTATCGCGGCACGCCGGATCCGCGCGCGCCGCACGCGCTCGTCGGCAAGTTCCCGTCCGCGAACGCGCTCGCCGCGGAGACCGGCAAGACCATGGGCTTCTATCGCTCCGAAGTCATGTTCTACCGCGAGCTCGCGCACCGCACCGAAATCCGCACGCCCGAGGTTTATCTCGCCGAGATCGACGAGGGCAACGACTTCGTGCTGATCTTCGAGGATCTCGCGCCCGCGCAGGCCGGCGACCAGATGCGCGGCTGCACGCCGGAGCAGGCCCGCGCCGCGCTGTCCGAAGCAGCGCTCCTGCACTCGGCGTTCTGGAACGACGCGGAGCTCATGCGCCAGCCCTGGCTCTACGTGCCCGAGGGCGCGCAGGGCTTCTACACGACGGAGATGATCGAGCGCTCCTGGGATCACGTGAAGAAGAACTACGGCGGCCGGCTCGCGCCCGAGGTCGTCGCGGTGTGCGAGAAGTATGTGCGCAATCATGCGTACTGGAACCGTCCGCGCCCGCTGCCGAAATGTTTTTCCCACAACGATTTCAGGCCCGACAACATGCTGTTCGGCAAGCCCGGCGAGCGCGTCGCGGTCGTCGACTGGCAGACCAGCAACTTCCTCGGCTCCGGCATGGACGTCGCGTACTTCCTCGCCGCGATCTTCGAGCCCGAGGTGCGCCGGGCGAACGAGCGCGCGCTGCTGCGCGGCTACTACGACGAGCTGGTCGGCCACGGCGTGAGGGACTATTCCTTCGACGCGCTGCTCCGCGACTACGCGCACTACAGCTTCGCGATGATCGCGGTGGCCGTCGCCGCGTTCCTCATCGTCAAGCAGACCGACCGCGGCGATCGGCTGTTCCTGCACATGATCACGGGCGCCGCGCTGCAGGCGCTCGACAACGACGCCCTCGACGATCTCCCGGAGTGAGCCATGCGCCTCGCGAAACCCCGTCTCGACATCGGTCTGTTCACGAACCACATCGCGCCGCAGAAAGCGTTCTGGGGCGGGACCGTCGGCCTGCGCTTCGATCACGAGCTCACGCTCCGCGAGGGCTGGGTGCAGCACCGCTACGACGCGCACGGCTCGGTGATGAAGGTGAACCACTACGTCGAACCGCTCGCGCCGCTGCCGGCGACCGGCTATCTCGAGGCCGTCGTCGCGAGCGAAGGCGCCGCCGAACGCGCGCTCGCCGATCCCGACGGCAATCGCGTGCGCGTGGTGCCGCCCGGCACGCGCGGCGTGACCCGTCTCGGCATCGTCGTCGGCACGCCGGATCCCGCGCGGCTCATGCGCTTCTACTGCGAGGCGATGGAGTTCGAACGCGTGGCCGAGCGGGTCGCGCGCTGCGGGGACACGCTGCTGTTCGTCGAGGACGGCACGGGCGGCAGCGAGACGGAGACGTTCATCGGCCCGGGCTGGCGGTATCTGACGGTCCAGATCTTCGACGCTGACGAGAGCTGCGCCGCGATCGTCGCGCGCGGCGGCCGGCTCGCGCAGGCGCCGGTGAATTTCCGCGACGTCGCGCGCTACGGTTTCGTGAAGGATCCGGACGGCAACTGGATCGAAATCTCCGCGCGCACCTCGCTCACGGGGATCCTGCCGGGCGCGAAGCCGGACTGAGGCCGCGCAGCGACTCGACGGTGCCGACGGCGATCGCGATGTTGTGCCGGAAATCCGGATCCGTGAGCCAGAACGCGATTTGCGCCGGCGAGAACGAACGTTCGAACACCCGCTCGCGATCGCGCCAGACCTGCAGTCGCACACGCTCGCCGCGCTCGCCGGGCGGGCGCTCCACGGTCCACCGGATCCCGCGGCGCTCGATCGCCCCGCCGTTCGCCTCGACGCCGGCGATGATCGCGTCCTGGAACTCCTGCAGGTTCTCGAGCAACCCGTTCATCGCGCACCTCCGGCGAGCGTAGGGTCTTTCCGTCGATTCTCACTGCGACCCGCGTAGGCGGCTGTCGGAGCGCGTGCGGTTCCGCTGTCGGCGGGCGCCGACTCAGGCCGCCGAGCCGCCGGTCGGAAACGGCTGGCCGCCGCTCCGGCGCAGCGCCGCGATGAGACCGATCGCGGCGCGGATGCGTTCGACGCAGCGCGGGTTCACGAGCCAGGAATCGATCTCCTCGCGCGTGAAGGTATTCTCGAAGACGCGCCGGCCGTTGCGGCGCACCTGCAGACGAATGCGTTCGCGGCCGCCGAGCGGCGAGGCATCGACGATCCAGCGCAGCTCGCGCGGGTCGATTTCGCCGCCGTGGCGCCGCACGCCGCGTATCACCGCTTCCTGGATCGTCAGCAAGCTGCGCAGCAATTCCTGCATGAGTCCTCCGCGCCTCCGCCCCGACACCGCGCCGGGCGTTGCGGAATTGTCCGGCGCCGCCGTCCTGTGCACGTATAGGCGCTGCGGTCCTCCCGGTGTCGGACGGGCGGACCGGGACGCCTCGGATACTGGAAGGACCATGACGCCGGATGGCAGGGCGGGCGCGGACGTTCGCTGACGCCGTGAGCTTCGCGAGCTCCGTCCCCGAGCGGAGCCGGTTCCAGCACGGCCATTACGCCATGCCGATCGTCCGCCGGGTCGCCGGCGCGCCGCGTTACGCGACGAGCTGCTGGAATTGAGCGGGACGCGGACAAATTTCGGGGACACGACACTCGATTTCGGGGACACGACACTTGATTCCGACGCACAGGTCTCGTGCCATACGAAATTAAGTGTCGTGTCCCCTTGATTTTCCCGATGCATTCCGCCGTGCTGCTTCCCTGTCGCCTTCGCGCAGGCGAGGGCCCAGTCGGTGACCCATGGCAGGCGCAGTGAACCTCGGGCTTTCGAGGACGCCGCGCCGCGCGGGTAATCTGCACTCGCCCCGCGGTTCGACCTCGGCGCCGGGGCTGAACGACTGGGCCCTCGCCTGCGCGAGGGCGACGTCTGAAGAAGGCCACTTCTGCCTGCCGGTGAATCGTGCCCCGCAGTTCGGAGGAGAACCAAAAAAAGCGAGCCGTCTGGGCCCGCTTCGAGGTCTTCCACTGCAGCATCGGAAAATTTCGGGGACACATGACTTGATTTTGGAGACGCGTTGCCCTTGCGAGGCAATCAATCGCGACTCAAGTCATGTGCCCCCGAAATTCCAAATTTCAGTGTCGTGTCCCCGTAATTTTCACGACACTTGATTCCGACGCACCGGTCTCGTGCCACACGAAATCAAGTGTCGTGTCCCCGTAATTTTAAGGTCTTCCCCTGCAGCATCGACCCGGCGCGTCACAGGGAGGGACCGGGCGCAGGGCCCCGGGTCGAGCGCAGTCCAGTCCGGTGCCGGAGCGCGGGCTGGACGGATTTGTGATCGTTTCGTCGCGGGAACGCGGGTCGACCGCGACATCCGCGTCCGGTTCCGCGGCTCAGCTCTCGAACGCGAGCACGAGCACGCCCGCCGCGACGAGCGCGATGCCGAGCCATTCGCGCGGCACGGGGCGCTCGCCGAGGAACGTGAAGGCGAACAGCGCGACGAGCACGAGGCTGAACTTGTCGACGGGCGCGACCTTCGAGGCCGGCCCGAGCTGCAGCGCGCGGAAGTAGCAGACCCACGAGGCACCCGTCGCGAGCGCGGAGAGCGCGAGGAAGGCCCAGGTCTTCGCGGCGAGCGCGAACGGGTTGCTCCACTTGCCCGCGTACCACACGAAACCGCCGAGCACGAAGACGACGATGACGGTGCGGACCAGCGTCGCGAGATCGGAATCGACGCCGCGGATGCCGACTTTCGCGAAGACAGCGGTCAAGGCCGCGAAGACCGCGGACAGCGCCGCCCACAGGAACCAGCCGTTCGTGCCCGTCATGATGTGCTCCGCCCCGGATTGCGACCGGTGCCAGTATTCACGGGGCAGCGCCGCGAAGGAAGCGGGCGCGCCCCGCCGGCGAGGCGTGCGGGCCCGCCGCTCACATGGCATCCTTGTTGCTGTCTTTCCGGCGCGTGCCGGGGAGCGCACGCGCCGAGTCATCATCCCCTGGAGTATCCGAGTGGCCATTCACGTCGCGCTCAATCACCTCACGCGCTATCGCTACGATCGTCCCGTGTCCCTCTCGCCCCAGATCGTGCGGCTGCGGCCCGCGCCGCATTGCCGGGCGCGCATCCTCGCCTATTCGCAGCGCGTGACGCCGGCCGGGCACTTCATCAACTGGCAGCAGGATCCCTTCAGCAATTACGTCGCCCGGCTCGTGTTCCCGGAGCCGACGACGGAGCTCGAGATCGTCGTCGATCTCGTCGCCGAGATGGCGGTGCTGAATCCCTTCGATTTCTTTCTCGAGCCGGCGGCCGAGCGCTTCCCGTTCGCCTACGAGCCCACCCTGGCGCACGAGCTCGCACCGTATCTGGTCAAGGAGCGCCTGACGCCCCGATTTGCGGCACTGCTCGCGGGCATCGACACGCGCGAGCGCGGTACTTCGGACTTTCTCGTGGATCTCAACCAGCGCCTCGAGCGCGCGATCACCTACGTCATCCGCATGGAGCCCGGCGTGCAGACGCCCGAGGAGACGCTGACGCTGGAATCGGGCTCGTGCCGCGATTCGGCCTGGCTGCTCGTGCAGATCCTGCGGCATCTCGGCCTCGCCGCGCGCTTCGTCTCCGGTTATCTCATCCAGCTCACGCCGGACGTCAAAGCGCTGGACGGTCCGTCGGGACCGAGCGAGGACTTCACGGATCTGCACGCCTGGTGCGAGGTCTACCTGCCGGGCGCGGGCTGGATCGGCCTCGATCCGACCTCGGGCCTGCTCGCGGGCGAAGGCCACATCCCGCTCGCCTGCACGCCGGACCCGACGGGCGCGGCGCCGATCACGGGTGCCGTCGACGAGTGCGAGACGACGTTCAGCCATCACATGGAAGTGCGGCGCGTCTACGAAGCGCCGCGCGTGACGAAGCCTTATCGCGACGATCAGTGGGCGGCGATCCTCGCGCTCGGCGCGCGCGTCGATCGCGCGCTCGAGGCGGGCGACGTGCGCCTCACCATGGGCGGCGAGCCGACGTTCGTCGCGGTCGACGATCGCGACGGCGCGGAATGGAACACGGCGGCGTTCGGCCCGACGAAGCGCGAGTACGGCATCGAGCTCGTCGGCCGGCTGCGCGACCACTATGCCGAGGGCGGCTTCCTGCATTTCGGCCAGGGCAAGTGGTATCCGGGCGAGCAGCTCCCGCGCTGGGCGCTGTCCTGCTACTGGCGCGCCGACGGCGAACCCGCGTGGCAGGATCCGCAGCTCTTCGCCGACGAGCGCCTGCCGGGCCGTCACACGGCGGCCGAGGCCGAGCGCTTCATCACCACGCTCTCGAGGCGCCTCGGCCTCGATCCGAAATACGTGACGCCGGGCTTCGAGGACGTCTGGTATTACCTGTGGCGCGAGCGCCGCCTGCCGGGCAACGTCGATCCCTTCGACTCGCGGGTCGACGACGAGCTGGAGCGCGCGAGCCTGCGCCGCGTCTTCGCGCAGGGGCTGAAGACGACCGTCGGCTACCTGCTGCCGCTGCGCCGCGCGGAAGAAGCCGTGGCGGGCGCGCCGCGCTGGGCGACGGGTTCCTGGTTCCTGCGCGACGAGCGCCTGTATCTCATGCCGGGCGATTCGCCGATGGGTTATCGCCTGCCGCTCGATTCGCTGCCCTGGACCTCGGCGACGGACTATCCCTATCACCTCGATCGCGATCCCTTCGCGCCGCGGCCCGGGCTGCCGCTCTACGCGCGGCTCGCGCAGCAATATCAGGGCATGCCGCCCGAGGTGCCCGAGGCGGCGCCGCACGCGCGGCAGGGCTGGCCCGGCGGCCGCGATGCCGCGCACGCGCGGCGCGGTGAAGGCGCGGCGGACGAGGCGACGGATCGCGTACCCGGGCGCTTCGAATCCGCGGCCTGGGTCACGCGCACCGCGCTCTGCGTCGAACCGCGCAACGGCTACCTGTACGTCTTCATGCCGCCGCTCACCGCGCTCGAGGACTATCTCGAGCTGCTGACGCAAGTCGAGGCGACGGCCGCCGCGCTCGGCCTGCCGATCGTGCTCGAAGGCTACCCGCCGCCGCGCGATCCGCGCCTGAAGGTTCTGCAGGTCACGCCCGATCCCGGCGTCATCGAGGTCAACATCCATCCGAGCGCGAATTTCGAGGAGCTCGTCGAGCACACCGAGTTCCTCTACGACGCGGCGCACCTCTCGCGCCTGTCGAGCGAGAAATTCATGCTCGACGGCCGCCACACCGGCACGGGCGGCGGCAATCACTTCGTGCTCGGCGGCGCGACGCCCGCCGACAGTCCGTTCCTGCGCCGGCCCGATCTGCTCGCGAGCCTCATCGGCTACTGGCACAACCATCCTTCGCTGTCGTATCTCTTCTCGGGGCTGTTCATCGGCCCGACGAGCCAGGCGCCGCGCCTCGACGAGGCGCGCAACGATCAGGTCTACGAGATCGAGGTCGCGTTCGAGGAGCTGCGGCGCCAGTGCCGCAATTACGGCGGTGACGTGCCGCCCTGGCTCGTCGACCGCGTGCTGCGCAATCTGCTCGTCGACGTCACCGGCAACACCCACCGCGCGGAGTTCTGCATCGACAAGCTCTATGCGCCGGAGACTGCGACGGGGCGCCTCGGCCTGCTCGAGCTCCGCGCCTTCGAGATGCCGCCGCACGCGCGCATGAGCCTCGTGCAGCAGCTCCTCCTGCGTTCGCTCGTCGCGCGCTTCTGGAACGATCCCTACACCGCGAAGCTCTCGCGCTGGGGCACGAGCCTGCACGATCGCTTCATGCTGCCGACGTTCGTGAAGCAGGATTTCGAGGACGTGATCGAGGAGCTCGAGCACGCGGGATACGGCTTCGATCCCGCCTGGTTCGCACCGCACTTCGAATTCCGCTTCCCGCTCTACGGCGAGGCCGAGGCGCGCGGCATCGGGCTCACGCTCCGCGGCGCGCTCGAGCCCTGGCACGTGCTCGGCGAGGAACCGTCGGCGGGCGGCATGGTGCGCTACGTCGATTCCTCGGTGGAGCGCCTGGAAGTGAAAGTGAGCGGGCTGAACGACCGCCGCCACGTCGTGACCGTGAACGGCCGGCCGCTGCCGCTGCAACCGACCGGGACGGCGGGCGAATACGCCTGCGGCGTGCGCTACCGCGCCTGGCAGCCGCCGTCCTGCCTGCATCCGACGCTCGGCGTCGACGTGCCGCTCGTGTTCGACATCGTCGACACCTGGATGAGCCGCGCGCTCGGCGGCTGCCAGTATCACGTCGCGCATCCCGGCGGGCGCAATTACGTGACGTTCCCGGTCAATGCCTACGAGGCGGAGAGCCGGCGCCTCGCGCGCTTCTTCGCGTTCGGGCATTCGCCGGGCACGCGCACCGCCGACGAGGCCGTGCCGAGCCGCGAGCTGCCGTTCACGCTCGATCTGCGCCACGCGACGGGCGGGTGACCGTCGCCCCGGTTGTGGAATTTCGTGAGCGCGGCCGTCCCGCGCGGCGGCACGCGGTATCGTCCTGCTAACATGAGCGACCGGCACGCCCTCTCGCGCATGCCGAGGTGAGTCCGATGCAGAACCCGCTGTTCGAAAGCCTGCACTCCGACGATCCCGCGCTACTTGCCGCGGCCGTTGCGCGTGCACCGCGGCCGGGTCACTACGACGAGCTGCGCGGCGGCGCGGGGCCCGGGCTCACGCCGCCGTGGCGGCGCTTCTTCGGCGTGCTCGGCGCCGAGGGACTCTCCGGCCTCGACGAGCGCGTCGAGGCCGTGACGCGCCAGGTCCGCGAGAACGGCATCACCTACAACGTCTACGCGGACGCGAACGGCCCGGCACGGCCGTGGTCGCTCGATCTCCTGCCGCTCATCCTCGAAGCCGAGGACTGGGCCCGGATCGAGGCGGGGATCGTCCAGCGCACGACGCTCCTGAACGCGCTGCTCGCCGATCTCTACGGCCCGCAGCAGATGCTGCACGCCGGCCTCCTGCCGCCCGCGCTCACGCTCGGTCATCCCGGCTACCTGCGTCCGCTGCACGGCTATGCGCCGCCCGGCGGCGTGCATCTCCACCTCGCGGCCTTCGATCTCGCGCGCGGCCCCGACGGGCGCTGGTGGGTCGTCTCGCAGCGCACGCAGGCGCCGTCCGGGCTCGGCTATCTGCTCGAGAACCGGCTCGCGATCTCGCGGCAGTTCCCGGAAGCGTTTCGCGAGCTGCGCGTGCAGCACCTCGCGTCGAGCTATCGCGCGCTGCTCGACAGCCTGTTCGCGCTCTCGCCGGGCAGCCGCGATTCGCGCGTCGTGCTGCTGACGCCCGGCCCCTACAACGAGACCTACTTCGAGCACGCCTATCTCGCGCGCTATCTCGGCCTCACGCTCGTCGAGGGCAGCGATCTCACCGTGCGCGGCGACCAGGTCTACATGAAAACGCTGCACGGCCTGGAGCGCGTGCACGTGATCCTGCGCCGCCTCGACGACGACTACTGCGATCCGCTGGAACTGCGCGCGGACTCGACGCTCGGCGTGCCGGGCCTGCTCGGCGCGATGCGCGCGGGACAGGTGCTGATCGCGAACAGCCTCGGCTCGGCGTTCCTCGAATCGCCGGCCGTGCACGGCTTCCTGCCGGCGATCTGCGAGCGCCTGCTCGACGCCCCGCTCGCCCTGCCCTCGCTCGCGACCTGGTGGTGCGGCGAGGAAGCGGCGGCGGCGCAGGCGCTCGACCGGCTCGACGGGCTCGTCGTGAAACCGACCTCGGGGCGGCGCAACTTCGAGCCCTGGCTCGGACCGGGCCGCGACGCGGCGGCCATCGCCGCGATGCGCGCGAAGATCGCCGCGGATCCGGATGCGTACACCGCGCAGAGCTATCTGCCGCTCGCCCAGACGCCGACGTGGCGGCGCGGCGAGCTGCGTCCGCGCCCCGGCATGCTGCGCGTCTTCGCGGTCGCCTGCCCGGGCGGCGGTTACCGCATCCTGCCCGGCGGGCTCACGCGCATCGCGATGAGCGACGAGCCTATTGTCTCCATGCAGCGCGGCGGGACGAGCGCGGACACCTGGGTCATCGCCGCGGGCGAGGTCGATGCGTTCTCGCTGCTGCCCGAGCGCCTCAAGCCCGAGGATCTCGCGAACAAGCGCCGCACGGTGTCGAGCCGCGCCGCCGAGAACCTCTTCTGGCTCGGCCGTTATGCGGAGCGCGCCGAGAACACGGTACGCATCGCCAGGCTCGTGCTCGCGACGCTGAACGGGGACGTCGATCTCTCGACCCGCATCCGCGAAGCGATCGGCCGGATCGCGGCCCAGAACAACCTCGTCCCCGCGACATCGCCCGCGGCCTCGAAAGTCGCGAGCCGCGCGTTCGAGCGCAATCTCATCGCCGGCCTCGTCGATGCCGAGCACGCGGCGAGCGTCGCCTTCACGCTGCACGCGCTGGAACGCACCGCCGGCCAGATCCGCGATCGCCTCGCGCCCGAGCACTGGAGCCTCGTCCTCGGCGCGATCGCCGAGCTGCGCACGCTCCGCCCCGGGCGGCGCGACGTGCAGGACGGCACGGCCGCGGACGCGCTGCCGATGCTCGATCGCCTGAGCACGCTGCTCGTCGCGATCACCGGCATGCAGGCGGATCGCATGACGCGCGACGACGGCTGGCGGCTGCTGACGGTCGGCCGGCAGCTCGAACGTCTCATCACGCTCGCCCGCGCGCTCGGCACGCTGTTCGAATCCGGCGCCGTGCAGCTCGACACGGGCTTCGGTCTCGCGCTGCACGCCTTCGACAGCACGATCACGTATCGCGCGCTGTACCAGAACCATCGCGAGATCATCGCCCTCATCGATCTCCTCGTCGTCGACACCGAGAACCCGCGCTCGCTCGCCTGCACGGTCGGCACCCTGCGCGCGCTCCTGCCGAAGCTGCCGCCGGTCGCCGGCGCCGAGGACTGCGTGGCGCTGCTGCCGGGTCCGCGCCGCTTCGATCTCGCGGCGCTGAACGTGCGCGCGGGAGACGGACGATACGGCGCGCTCGAAGCGCTGCTCGGCGAAATCGGCGGCGCGGCCTTCCTGATTTCCGATGCCATCGAGCAGCGCTACTTCAGCCATGCGCTCGACATCCAGGCGATGCGCACGTGAGCGCCGCGGTCACGCTCGACATCGTCCACGACACGCAGTACCACTACGCCGGGCGGGTCGATCTCGCCTATCACCTCGCGATGCTGAAGCCGCAGGATTCGGGCCGGCAGCGCACGACGTCCTTCGCGCTCGACTGCGAGCCCCGGCCCTCGTACCGTCAGACGGGCACGGATGCGTTCGGCAACCATCGCGATCTGTTCTCCATCTACGCCCCGCACGACGAGCTGCACGTGCGCTCGACGAGCCGCGTCGTGCTCGTCGCCGCGCCCGCCTCGGAAGTCGCCGCTTCGCAGCCCTGGGAGCGCGTGCGCGTGGCGATGCGCTACCGTGCCGGCGCGCCCTATCTCCCGGCGACGGAGTTCGCGTTCGCCTCGCCCTACGTGCCGATCGTCCAGGAGCTCGCGGACTATGCGCGCCCCTGCTTCGCGGCCGGACGCCCCGTGCTCGCGGGCGCCGAGGCGCTCATGCAACGCATCCACGAGGATTTCGAATACGCGACCGCGAGCACGCAGGTCGACACGCCGCTGATGGCGGCCTTCGTCACGCGCCGCGGCGTCTGCCAGGATTTCGCGCACGTGATGATCGGCTGCCTGCGCGCGCTCGGTCTCGCCGCGCGCTACGTGAGCGGCTATCTGCTCACGCAACCGCCGCCGGGCCAGCCGCGGCTCGTCGGCGCGGACGCCTCGCACGCCTGGGTGTCGGTGTTCTGTCCCGATCTGGGCTGGCTGGATTTCGATCCGACGAATGCGGTGATCACCGACGTCGATCACGTGGTCGTCGCGACGGGACGGGATTTCGCTGACGTGACGCCGCTGCGCGGCGTGATTCACGGCGGCGGCGAGCACACGCTCGACGTCGCCGTGACGGTCGCGCCATATTGCCCGGCGCCGTAGGTCCGATTCGCTAATCAACGGACCTACGACGATCGGAAGCCGGGTGTCACGGGATCCCCACGACCTTGTGCATCTGCACGCTCATCCGCCAGCGCGGATGGGTGCGGCAGTATTCGACGACGCGCGCGGTATTGCGCTCGCGGTCGACGCCATCCATCGGCTGCAGGAAGAAGTGATCGAACGCGAGCCCCGAGAAGGATTCGGGATCGACGCCCGCCTGCGGATGGACGAGCTTCAACTCCTGCCCCGTGCGCTGCACGAGCGCTGCGCTGCCTTTCGGGCTGACGCAGATCCAGTCGATGCCGGCGGGGGCCGCACACGTGCCGTTCGTCTCGACGGCGATCTCGAAGCCCGCGGCGTGCAAGGCCGTGACGAGAGCTTCGTCGACCTGCAGCAAGGGCTCGCCGCCGGTCAGGACGACGTAGCGATGCGCCTCGCCCGCCCGCCACTGCGCGGAAATCGCCGCGGCGAGTGCCGCCGCATCCGCATAACGTCCGCCGTGCTCGCCGTCCGTGCCGACGAAATCCGTATCGCAGAACGTGCATGCCGCGGCCGCGCGATCGCGTTCGAGACCGCTCCACAGATTGCAGCCCGCGAAGCGGCAGAACACCGCCGCGCGCCCGGCCTGCGCGCCCTCGCCCTGCAGGGTGTGGAAGATCTCCTTGACCGCGTAGCTCATGGCATGAGGAGGGGCACGTCGTCGCCCCAGTCGAGGCGTGCGCCGCACCCCGGCGTCGCGTGGAGGACGAGGGCCGCGGTATGCGGCAGGCGCTGCGCGACCTCGCCGCGGATCCACGCGAGCACGCTGCCCGCGTCGCCGTCCGCGATGCCGGCGTGGGCCGCGAGGTCGACGTGATCGAGCTGCCTGTAGATCGGCTTGAACGCCGCTTTCACGTCGCCGTAGTCGAGTGTCCAGCCGAGCGCTGCGTCGAGCGGCACGGCGAGCTCGAGGCGGAGCAGATAGCTGTGGCCGTGCAGGCGGCTCGCGCGATGCGTCCCCGGCGCCTGCTTCAGACGTACCGCGCTCTCGAAGGACTGATCGATCCAGATGCGGTGCGCGCGACCGTCGTAATGACAGCCGGCGGTCCGCGTCTCGTGGACGGTGACGCGCTCCAGGGCCGGCAACGCCGCGTGCAGCTCCTGCCACAGGTACACGGCGAGCATTTCGCTCGTCGGATTCTCGAGCCCGGGCAGTTCGTTGAGGCACGCGCCGTCGAGCCGCGCGGCGAGCGGGGCCCAGGCCGTGGCGATGCGGCCGTGAGCGGCGGCGACGGGATCGCCGGTCCGGATCACGATCTCGAAACCGTGGCCGTGCATGCGGCCGCACTTGTGCGTGGCCGGCACTTTCGGCAGGCGGTGCGCGGCCTCGAAGCGGAAGCGGCACCATTGCGCGAGCGTGCCGCGCCCCGTGCAGATCGCGCCGTGCGACGGCGTCGACTGCAGCAGCACCTCGCTGCGGTCCGGGAGCTGCCCCGCGATCCAGGTCGCGAGCGCCGCGTCGTCGGGGAGGTCCAGGCGACGATTGAGATCCGTGTAATCGAGCGGCGCGACGGCGGCGGCGAGGGCGGCTTCGAGCGCGCCGAGCTCGCCGCCGGGAAAGCGCACTTCGGCGCGCGGCGGGATCGCGGCGGCCTGCACGCTGAAGCCGTGACCGTGCCGACCGATGCCGGGCAGCGTACGTGCCGCTTCGAAACGCGCGGCGGCGAGGTGATGCAGACGTGAGCTCATGAATTCTCGGCGGGTCTCAGGACCAGGATGGGAATGCGGCGCGGGCCGGCGCGCTCGCGGTAACGCGCGAAGTCGCGATACAGCGCGACCGCGCGCTGCCAGCGCCACGCATACTCCGCGTCGTCCGTCACTTCGCGCGCGACGTACTCGGCGCTCGCGCCGCTGGCGGCGATCCGGCAGCGCGGATTATGCCGCAGATTGAAGTACCAGGCAGGATACCGGCGCCGTCCCCAGTTCGAGGCGATGAGCCAGAGCTCGGCACCGTCCGGGATCGCGAGCGTCGGCACGCTGCGCGGCTCGCCCGAACGTGCGCCGGTCGTCGTCAGCATGACGACCGGCAGACCGGTGACGAGCCCGGCGACGCTGGTGCGGCCGCCCGAGAGGCGGAACGCGGCGCGATCGAACCAGTGCATCGTGCGCGCGAGCACGGCCGCACCGGGACGCGAGGCCCACAGCCAGTCGAGCAGGCGGCGGACCTGCCGCGGTCCTCTCGTGAGTCTCACCGGTGGCGTCTGCGACATGCGATCGAGCCTACGCCGGGGCCGCCGGCGATGCCACCCTCCGCCGGCTTGACGCCGTCCGTGCCGGTTGCGATAAAGAGCGGCCGCCGGCCGGTACGCCGCGGCCCCATAAAGAGCACACGATGAAGAACACACGGAGCAACTCCTCATGGCACAGAACACCTTCAAGCTCGGCGTGCTGAAGCTCGGCTGCATCGGCGCCGCGCCCCTGCTCGACCTCCTGCTCGACGAGCGCGCGGATCGCGAGGACCTCGAAATCCGCGCGTTCACCTGCGGCGCGAAGCTCGACGCCGCATCGTGCGAGCCGCCGACCGCCGATGCCATCGCCTACAAGCCCGATCTCCTGCTGCTCGTCAGCCCGAACGCCGCGCTCGCCGGCCCGGCCGCGTCGCGCACGGCCATCGCCGCGGCGGGCATTCCGCTGATCACGATTTCCGACGGTCCCTCGAAGAAGGCGTTCTTCAAGAAGAACGAGGAAGGCAAGCAGGTGAAGAACGTGCCGGCCGGTCAGGGTTTCTTCGTCCTGCCGGCAGACTCGATGATCGGCGCGCGGCGCGAGTTTCTCGACCCGAGCGAGATGGCGCTGTTCAATTCCGACGTCATCAAGGTGCTCGCCGCGACCGGCGTGCTGCGCCTCATCCAGCAGGAGCTCGACCGCGTGATCGGCGAGCTGAAGGCCGGCGCGACGCCGACGTATCCGACGATCACCGTCAACCCCGACAAGGCGCTCGCCGCGGGCGCGTTCGGCAATCCCTATGCGGCGGCGAAAGCCTATGCCGCGCTCGCGCTCGCCGAGGCGACCTCGGGGGTGACGGCGGACGGCTGCTTCAAGGAGCAGGATCCCGCGCGCTACATCACGATGGTCGCCGCCGGCCACGAGATGATGCGCATGGCGGCGAGACTCGCCGACGAGGCGCGCGAGCTCGAGAAGGCCGGTGACACGCTCGTGCGCACGCCCCACGCCGCGAGCGGCGAACCCCGCCGCAAGACGGCGCTCGCCGCGAAACCGGAGTGAGCTTCAACGACGCGCGGTCGCGACGGCCGCGCGTCGGTTCCCCGCCATGACCATCGACGCCGGACGTCCCTGCATCTTCTGCGTGCCCGACCGCGCGCTGCTCTGCGAGAACGAGCTCGCGCGCGCGTTCTACGACGTCAACCCGGTCTCGCCCGGTCATGCGCTCGTCGTGCCGAAGCGCCACTTCCGGACGATCTTCGACATGGCGGCCGAGGACTATGCGGCCTGCTTCGCGCTCGTGCGCGAGCTGCGCGAGATCCTCGTGGAGAAGCACGCGCCGGACGGCTTCAACGTCGGTGTGAACTGCGAGCCGGCGGGCGGGCAGAGCGTCTGGCACGCGCACGTCCACGTCATTCCGCGCTATACGGGCGACGTCGAGCGGCCGCTCGGCGGCGTGCGCAACGTCATCCCCTGGAAGAAATCGCCGGCCTGAGCCGGCCGGCGGATCAGGCGGACGCGGCCCGCGCGAGCACTTCGCGCATGCGCCGCCAGTGCGAGCCTTCCCAATAGACCCGTCCGCAACCGCCGCAGCGTGCGAAGCGCGCGTGCCGCGCGCGGACGGCGTCGGGCACGCGATCGGCGACGGCCGCGGCTTCGACGTCGTCGACCGCGCCGTTGCAGACCGTGCAGCGCGTGAACGGTCGCATGCTCGCCGCGAGATCGAGCCGGAGCAGGACTTCGCGGAACTGCTCGAGCGGTTTCAGGGCACGCACGTAGAGGCCGTGCGTGAGCTCGCGATGCTTGAGGAGCTCGAGATCGCGGGTCAGCAGGATGCGGCCCTCGGCGACCGCCCGGCGCACGAGCGCCGCGTCGGCCTCGGCATCCGCGACCACGGTGTCGAAGCCCGCCATGCGCAGACGGCGGGCGAGCCCCGCGAGGTGCGCGTCGGCGAGGAAGCGCGTGTCGCGCAGCGGCGCATCGCGCACGAGCGAGCGCACGTCGAGCAACTCGAAGACGGGATAGACGGAAACGAAATCCCCGTCGCGAACGAGGTAGTCGAAACCGACGGACTCGCCGTTCGCCAGAATGATCTCGACCTCGGTGTGGGGCACGCCGACGGATTCGATCAGGTGCTTGACGCTCCGCGTCTCCTCGAAGAACACGCGGAATTCCTGCCTGCGCCGGTCGACGGGCAGGAAATCGTTCAGCTCTTCGTAGAACCTGAAATGGGCTTCGGGCATGGCGCGATTATTACATCCGCGAGCCGCGTCCCCGATAGAAAAATGCGGGCGGATTACCGGACACGGCGCAAGGCGGCCACTAAATGGTGCGCGGGAGCGAGCTCGAAAACGCGGGCCTCGCGGCCGCTACCCGATCCGCGCGGCGGGGCGCCTTGACGCCCTCGCGGACGCGCCCCTAGAGTGAGCCACCGGACGACACGGACTGCAGCACGCCCATGACCTATTGCCTCGGCATCGCCCTCGAAAACGGCCTCGTGTTCTGCTCGGACTCGCGCACGAACGCGGGCGTCGATCAGGTCAGCACCTACAGCAAGATGCATCTGTTCAAGACGGCGGAGGATCGTCAGTTCGTGCTGCTGAGCTCGGGCAATCTCGCGACGACCCAGGCCGTCGTCATGAAGCTGAAGCAGGATCTGCAGATCGAAGCGCCGTTCAACCTCAATACGGCACGCACGGTCGACGAGGCCGCGGAATACATCGGCGAGGTGAGCCTGAAGCGGCAGGCGAAGCACACGGAGGCCGGCCAGTCGAGCTTCGATCCCAAGGTCACGTTCATCTTCGGCGGCCAGATCCGCGGCGCGGAGCCGATGCTCTTCCTCGTCTATCCCGAAGGCAACTACATCACGACCTCGGTCGACACGCCTTATCTGCAGATCGGCGAGAGCAAATACGGCAAGCCCATACTCGACCGCGTGATCAAGCCGGGCACGAGCATCGAGGACGCCGCGAAATGCGCGATCGTCTCCATGGACTCGACGATCCGCTCGAACCTCTCGGTCGGCCCGCCGATCGAGTTGCGTGTCTACGAGAAGGATACGTTCGAGCCGGGCCGCTACCTGCGCTTCCTGGAGGACGATCCCTATCTGCGCCAGGTCTCGCGGACCTGGAACCAGAAGCTCATCGAAGCTTATCGCACGCTGCCGGAAATAAGCTGGGGCGATCAGGGCTGAATTTCCTGCCGGCGTCGCGTGACCGGTTGGCAGGTATACGGCGGTGAACGGGCCGCATGGATGCTGGGGGGCCCCAACCCGCCCCCTGTCCGTGCATCGTCCGAATGGCGCCGACCGTCCGTCGAATAGCTGAGCTCGCGAGAGGATGGAATCACTGTCATCGGCCCGACGTTCGCTCCGCGATTATCCGAACGCATCAGCGCCCGCCGTGCCGACGCAGGAGGCGCATCGATCGCGTCTTCCGTCACTCCACGAATGGAGCGGGTCGGCAATGCCGGTCGCTCGCCGAACGTTCCTGCGATCGTCATCGCGTCGAAGGAGGAAGGTGAGTCAGGTGAACCGCGATCGATGCGCCTCCTGCGTCGGCACATCCTATAAGGTCTCCACGGATGGAGCGGGTCGGCAATGCCGGACGCTCGCCGAACGTTCCTGCGATCGTCATCGCGTCGAGGGAGGAAGGTGAGTCAGGTGAACCGCGATCGATGCGCCTCCTTCGTCGGCACATCCTATAAGGTCGGTGCTTGGGCCGCAGCAAGCGTAGGTTGGCTCCTGGCCGCAAGCCGACTCATCACCGTCCCGCGGATATGTCGCAATCCTCTCCAAAAACGGACTTTCGAACGTGAGGATCGCCGGGCCGCGATCGACGCGCCTCCTGCATCGGCACATCCCATGATGTTGGCACAGGTCCGGAAGCGGCCGATTACCGCGACGCCGCTGACGTGAACCAGCTCATTGGAAGCCACACGCCGGACACGCCCCGCCGGGCTCGCGAAATTCTCAGCCGCCGTTCGTGCCGAACCACGTCTTGCGCATCGCCGTGTCGCAGCGGCCGAGCGAGGTCTGGAAGGCATCGATGTATTCGTGGAGGCCGGCTTCGACGAGCCGATCGGGATCCGCGGCCGCGACGTGCTTCTGCACGCGCTTGACTTCGGCGAGCGGCGCGTCGTGGCGCGGCAGGCGTTGCACGCATTCGCCGTATTCTTCGAGGCAGTATGCGATGGCGTGCGGGAACGCGGTGTCCTGCAGCAGGAAGGCCACGACGTCGCGCGGATTGATGCGCTCGCGCACGCTCTGGCGGTACATCTGATACGCGGACAGCGAGAGCAGCACGTTCGTCCACAGGATGTTCTCGTAGGGCGCGAGGCGCTCGCCGACGCGCAGCACGTAGGTGCAGCCGACGTCGAGGATGCGCGAGGTCATGTCCGCGCGTTCGAGCAGGCAGCCGCTGCGCACGAAGTGATAGGGCTCGCGGTGGCTCATGGTATTGCCCATGATGCCGGCGAGCTGGTGGCACTGCATGACGATCGAATCGAGATACTGCAGCCGCCCCTTGCGCGTCAGCGCCTCGCCGTGACGCTCCTTCGCCGACCAGTAGAGATCGTTGATCACCTCCCAGGCCTCGGAAGGGACGATCTCGCGCACCGTTCGCGCATTCTCGCGGGCGAACGACAGCGAGGAGACGAGCGAGCCGGCGTTCTTCTCGCTCGCGACGAGGAAGCGCATGACGTTGCGCTCCGTCGCGTCCTCGTGCAGTTCGGCGAAGTCCGTCCCGACGGACAGGATCTCGACGAGCGACTGCCACAGCACGCCGACCTCGCTCGGCATGTCGAGCAGCAGATTCGCGTTGACCGCCAGCAGGCGGGCGGTGTTCTCGGCGCGCTCGACGTAACGGCCGAGCCAGTACATGCGTTCAGCGACCCGTGAGAGCATCTCGGTCCTACTTCAATTCACGATCCAGGTGTCTTTACTGCCCCCGCCCTGCGAGGAGTTCACGACCAGCGAGCCGCGGCGCATTGCGACGCGGGTCAGGCCGCCGGCGGTGACGAAGTGCTTCGCGCCCTGCAGCGAGAACGGCCGGAGATCGACGTGGCAGGGCACGATTTCGCGGCCGAGTATCGTCGGCGCCGTCGAGATCGCGACGACCGGCTGCGCGACGTAATCGCGCGGGCTCGCCTTGATGCGCTCGGCGAACTCGGCGCGCATCGCCTTCGTCGCGACGGGTCCGATCATGATCCCGTAGCCGCCGGATTCGTTCGCGGGCTTCACGACGAGCTTGTCGAGATTCTTCAGCACGTATTCGCGCTGCTTGTCGACGAAGCAGAGATACGTCGGGACGTTCGGGATGATCGCGTCCTCGCCGAGGTAGTACTTGATGAGCTCGGGCACGTAGGCGCAGACGACCTTGTCGTCGGCGACGCCCGTGCCGGGCGCGTTCGCGAGCGCGACCTTGCCCTTGCGCCAGGCGCGCGTCAGGCCCTTCACGCCGAGCATCGAATCCTTACGGAACGCTTCCGGGTCGAGGAACATGTCGTCTATGCGCCGGTAGATGACGTCGACGCGCGAGAGGCCCTCGATGTTGCGCATGTACACGCAGTCGTCGTCGCCGACCACGAGATCGCCGCCCTCGACGAGCTCCGCGCCCATGTGCTGGGCGAGGAAGGCATGCTCGAAATACGCCGAGTTGTAGATGCCCGGCGTGAGCAGCGCGATTTCGGGATCGTCCTTCGGCCGCGGCGAGAGCGAGGCGAGCGTGTCGAAGAGCTGCGCCGGATAGTCGCCGTTCGGCACGATGTCGTTCGCTTCCAGCAGCTCCGGGAACACGCGCTTCGTGATGCGCCGGTTCTCGAGCATGTAGGAGACGCCGGAGGGGACGCGGAGATTGTCCTCGAGCACGTAGATGCGGCCGTCCGCGTCGCGCACGAGATCGCTGCCGCAGATGTGCGCCCACACGCCGTGCGCGGGCCGCATGCCGACGCACTGCTCGCGGAAGTTGCCGGATTCCATGATGACGTGGCGCGGCACCACACCATCCTTCAGGACTTTCTGCTCGTTGTAGAGATCGTCGATGAACATGTTGAGCGCGGTGAGCCGCTGCTTGAGGCCGGCGGCGGTGCGCTCCCATTCCTTGGCGCGGATGATGCGCGGGATGATGTCGAACGGCCATTCGCGATCGATGTTCGAGCCGTCGCTGTAGACCGTGAAGGTGATCCCCATCGCCTTGATGGCCTGCTCGGCGAGCTTCTTGCGCCTGAGGACTTCGTCCCCGCCGAGGTTCTTCAAATGGGCGAGCAGCGAAGTCGCGCCGGGGCGCGCGCGCCCCGCCGGAGTCACGAGCTCATCGTAGTGTCTTGCGTGGTCGTAGGTTTGCCAGTCGAGTTTCATGCTTGTCGTTGCTGGCGGCCCGGCTGGTTCCGCACTCAAAGCGGGCATGGGGTCTCTGCCCCCGCACCAAATCAGCCGTACCGCGTGTCGCGCCCCTGGTCTCTTGCGGCGTCATGCGTTCCCTGCGCGCCATTTTCGTCGCGCGACGGACACTATGCACGTTTCGGGCCCGATGCGCCGCTCCCTGACGCGGCGTTTACGAGCGTTCGCCGAGCGCCGCGCGGCGCGCCGCGACGGTCGCGAGCGCGGCCCAGTCCTTTTCGCCGTCGCCGTGGGCGATCGCATCGAGATAGCTGTCGCGCACGAGGCTCGCCGTCGGCATCGGCACGTCGACTTCCTCGCCTGCCGCGAGCGCGAGCTTGATGTCCTTGAGACCCAGCACGAGCTTGAAGCCCGGCGGCTCGTAGTTGCCCGCCGCGATGATCGTGCCGTAGTTGCGATACACGCGGCAGTCGAACAGCGTGTTCATCATGAGATCGAGGAATTCCGCGCCGGCGACGCCTTGCGCTTCCGTCATCGCGGCGGCTTCGCCGAGCGCCTCGATCGCCGCGGCGATGAGGAAGTTGCCGGCGACCTTCACCACGTTCGCGCGCTCGGGCTCGACGCCGAAAGACCAGGTGCGCTGGCCCATCGCGTCGAACAGCGGCTGCACCCTGGCGATGGCGGCAGGATCGCCCGCGGCGAGGATGTGGAGCTTCGCGGCGGCTGCCGCGTCCGGACGGCCGAACACCGGCGCGCCGACGTAGGCGCTGCCCGCGGCGCGATGGCGTGCCGCGAGCTCGCGGGCGAGCGCGACGGAGATCGTCGCCATGTTGACGTGCACGGTCTCGCGCGGCATGCGTTCGACGAGACCGGGCTCGAGCAGCGTTTCGCGGATCGCGCGATCGTCGGCGAACATGGAGATGACCGCTTCGCCGCGGCATGCGGCTGCGGGGGCGGCGGCTGCCGTCGCGCCGAGCGCGACGAGCGCTTCGACCGGCGCCGGCGAGCGGTTCCAGACCGTGAGCCGGTGACCTGCCTGCAAGAGGTTCGCGGCCATGGCCTTGCCCATGGCGCCGAGTCCGATGAAACCGATGTCCATGCCGCCTCCCGTCGTGTGGTGCTCGAGAGACGGGAGCGTGCCGCGTCGGGATCGGCCGCGTCAAGCCGGCGCGCGGCGCCTCGGCGTCACGAGGACGGCCAGTGCGGGTGCCGCGAGCAGGATTGCGGCGGGCAAGGGCGTCGGCAACGCGTGCACCTCGACGTCGTCGAGCAGCCAGAACGCAGGCATGTTGCGGAAGGAGAACGTGAGCGCCAGCGTATCGGCCGGGGCGCGCGTGTCGACGGTGAGAAGCTGATAGGGCGTCGCGGGCGGATCGGGCGGGAGACTCGTCCCGTCCGCGCCGAACGCGACCGCGAAATCGATCGGGCTGCCGTCGCTCAGGTTCATGAGCCAGAACGAAAGGCGATAGGCCGTGCCGGCCGAGACGTCGATCGTCTGACTGAGCGTGCCGAAGTCGCTCGGGCCGAATGCCGCCGCGAAGTCACCCCCGTGCACGGGAAGATCGGAGGACGCGACGACGGAGGAATAAGCCGTGTCGCCGCCCTGCACCCAGCCCGTGAAATCGCCGGTCTCGAAGTCCCCGTTGATGACGGCGGCGGCCTGCGCCCGGGGGGACAGCCCCATCGCCGTGATGAACAGGATCGCAAAGGCCCTGGACGTCGTCCTCATGACTCCTCCTCGAACCCGACGGTTTCAATTGCGGCTACTGGTCGTCACTCTCCGCTGGTGATACTGAAAACGCCGCCCGCAGCGTGGCGGGCGGCCTGCACGAAACCCTACATGAGGCCTATCCCCTGCGGCAAGTCAGCGCAATTCCCGTCTCGGGTAAGCTTCGTCTGACGCGACGGCCACCGCCCCGCCGAAACTTACCCACAGGGGTCGGAGGGACTTTTCGAAAAGTCCCTCCGACCCCTGTGGGTAAATCGAAAAGTCCCTCCGACCCCGGTGGGTAAGTGGGCGGGCGCGGGGACTAGCGGGCGGGCTTCAAGGCCTGGGCGACGGCGCGCGCGCCATTGCCGAGCAGCATCGTGTCGACGCCGCAGGCGACGAGCGTGTAGCCAGCCGCGATGCGCGGCGCGACGGACTCGGGCGAGACGCCGAAGATGCCGAGGCTGAGACTGCGCGCCTTGCCGGCGCGGCTGACGGTGTCGATCGCGGCCACGACCTCGGGATCCGCGACCTGGCCGGTCTTGCCCATGCTCGCGGACAGGTCGTAGGGGCCGACGAAGAAACCGTCGATGCCGGGCACGGCCGCGATGGCTTCGATGTTGCGCACGGCCTCGAGGTGCTCGGCCTGCACCATGACGACCGTCTCCGCGTTCGCGCGGCCGATGTAGTCCGCGACCTCGTAGCCGTAGCCGAGCGCGCGCGCGATGCCGATGCCGCGCGCGCCTTCCGGCGGATACTTCGCGTAACGGACGATGTTCGCGGCCTGGGCGGCGGTGTTGACCTGCGGCACGATGATGCCGGCCGCGCCGCTGTCGAGCGCCCGCTTCACCCAGATTTCGTCCTGCGTCGGCAGACGCACGAGACAGGGCGTCGATCCCGCCGCGATGATCAGACGCTGCAGGTTCTGCGGGCTCGCCGGGGCATGCTCGGCGTCGAGGAACAGCCAGTCGAAGCCGGCGCCGACGAGGATCTCGATGACCTCCGGGGCATCGAGACCGACGATGGTGCCGACGAGCAGGTCGCCGCGGCGCAGGCGGGTGCGGAACGAATCGGACATGGCTCACTCCTCGGGATCGGATCGGACGGGAACGAGCGATTATACGGGCGGACGTCCGACCGTCCACGCCCCGCACCCGCGGGCCTTCGCCGCGGACCGAGGGCAGGCGGCGACGCGAGCTTCAGCCGTCGACCGTGAACGTGTGCTCCCACTCGCGGCCCTTGGAGTCGATCATCTCGGCCTTGAGCTCGCCGCCCTTGCGCGGCCGGATGAAGAACCGGAAGCTCGGGTCCTGGCTGATCGAAATGCCCGTCTCCGCCGTCATCACGGTCACGCCGTCGAGCGTGATCTTCACGGACTTCACGTAGTGCGCCGGCGCGATGAGCTGCGTGCGCTGATCCTTCTGCATGCCGGTGATGTTCGGGTGGCTCATCATGAGCTGCCCGATCATGGAGTGATCCGGCTGTTCCTCGCCGAGCAGCTTGAATTGCATCTTGCCCATGTTGTCCATCGCCTGCTGCATGTCCGCGCCGAGCGGCGCCGAACAGCCGCCCTGCGCCTTCACGAAATTCGCGACCATGTAATGCGCGCCGTCGTTCGTCACCGCGATCGCGCGCACATTCGTATAGCTGTTCACGCGGATGCGCAGCGCGAGATCTGCGTGCCCCATCGCGGGCGTCAGATGGAAGATGCCGGCGAGCGGCTCGGGATTCTGATCGATGATGAGATAGAGCGTCTCGATGTAGCGGCTCTCGGTCTGCGGGATCTTCGCGGTGATCGACACCGGCGTGAACGCCGCGTCCTCCGCGCGGTACGGCGTCTTCAGCTCGATGATGCCGGCGCCATCGGCGATCTTCTGGTCGGGGAAGTAATGCGGTCTGAGCTGTGTTTCCCAGACATCGACGGGCGACTGCTCGGCGCGCGCCGCGGAAATGCAGGCGAGTGCGACGAACGCCAGCCGGAGAAGAATGTGCGAGAACGATCGGTTCATGCTGGACACCTCGGGCGCGGCCGCGGACTTCGCGCGCGGCGCCGGTTGCTGCAACGGCCCGGCGGTCCCGGCCGGGGCCTGACCATTATCCGCCCGCTGACCGGAAATGCAGATAGCCGCGTGCCGCCGGCGCGCGCTCGCTGCCGTCCGCCTCTCGTATGAGCACTCCCTGCCCCGCCCTCAGCGTGCCGATGCGCGTGACCGGCACGGCGCACGCCGCCGCCACGGCCGCCATGGCGCCCGCCCGCGCCGGCGGGCAGGTGAAGCAGAGCTCGTAGTCGTCCCCCCCCGCCGCGGCGAGCTCGCGAGCCCGGGCCTCACCCAGCGCGGCGACGAGCTCAGGCGAGACCGGCAGCGCCTGCCAGTCGAGGAGCGCGCCGCAGCCGCTTGCGGCGGCGATGTGGCCGAGATCCGCCACGAGTCCGTCGGAGACGTCGATGCAGCTCGTGGCGAGGCCGGCGAGCGCGCGGCCGAGCGCGAGCCGCGGCGTCGGCCGCGAAAAACGCGTGACGAGGTGGCGGAGCCCGGGATCGTCCTCGTCGCGCCGCGCCCAGCAGGCGAGCCCGCCCGCGGCGTCGCCCGGGGTACCCGAGACGAACACGGCATCGCCCGGCTGCGCGCGATCGCGACGCAGCGCGGTGCCGCTCGCGACCGTACCGAGCAGTTGCACGCTCACGGTCAGCGGACCGCGCGTCGTGTCGCCGCCGACGAGCGCGACGCCCGCGGCGTTCAAAGCGTCGGCGAGGCCCGCGGCGAAAGCCGCGAGCCAGTCGCGTTCGGCATCGGGAAGCGTGAGGCCGAGCAGCGCCCAGCGCGGCTCCGCGCCCATCGCCGCGAAGTCGCTGAGATTGACGGCGGCGGCGCGATAGCCGATGTCGGCAGGCGGGAAGTCCAACGGGAAATGGCGGCCGGCGACGAGCGTGTCGAGCGCGGCGACGAGCTCGACGCCGGGCGGCACGCGCAGGAGCGCCGCGTCGTCGCCGATGCCGAGCGCGACGTCGTCGCGCGCGAGGGCGGCGGCCCTGAAGAATTCGTCGATGAGCGAGAACTCGTCCACGGCGCGTGGCCGCTTCAGCTCTGTCCTTCCGGCGCGCGGGTCTCGTGCGGGCGCAGCCGGCGCGCGACCTTGTCGAGCACGCCGTTCACGTAGCGATGCGCCTCGTCCGCGCCGAACATCTTGTTCAACTCGATCGCTTCGTTCAGCACGACGCGCCAGGGGATGTGCGGACTGTAACGCAGCTCGTAGGCGCCGATGAGCAGCACGCTGCGCTCGACGGGGCCGATCTTCGTCCACTCGCGATCGAGCGCAGGGTCGAGCTCCGCGAGCAGCTCCGTGACGCGTGCCGGGATTTCCCGCGTGAGCGTCGCGAAGTAGCCCATGTCGACTTTCACGAGCTCGCGATCGGCGACGAACTCCCTGTAGATGTCGTTCGGATCCTGGCCGGTGAGCTGCCACTGGTACAGAGCCTGCACGGCGCAGCGGCGCGCGCGCACGCGGCCCGAGTTCGAACCGGCGTCAGCCACGTCGCGCTCCCGGAGCCACCGCGGTCCTCAAATCTGCCGCAGCAGCGCGATCATCTCGATCGCGGTCAAGGCGGCGTCCGCGCCCTTGTTGCCGGCCTTCGTGCCGGCGCGCTCGACGGCCTGCTCGATGCTGTCGGTCGTCAGCACGCCGAAGACGACCGGCACGCCGGTGTCCGCGGCGGCGGCGGCGACGCCGCGCGAGCACGCGCCCGCGACGTGATCGAAGTGCGGCGTCGAACCGCGGATCACCGCGCCGAGCGTGATCACGGCGTCGTAGGTCCCGGTCGCCGCGAGCCTGCGCGCGACGAGCGGGATTTCGAACGCGCCCGGGCAGCGGACGATCGTCAAATCCTCCTCGGCGACACCGTGACGCTTCAGGGTGTCGATGCAGCCTGACTCCAGGTGATCGACGATGAAGCCGTTGAACCGCCCGCAGACGATGGCGATGCGGCTCTTCTCGCGCAGCACGAGGCTGCCTTCGATGATCTTGATAGCGCTCATGTGCTCCGCTCCCTCAGGTCACGTATTCCACGACCTCGAGGCCGAAGCCCGAGATCGCGTGATATTTGCGCGGGTTGCTCATCACCCGCATCTTGCGTACGCCGAGATCCGCGAGGATCTGCGCGCCGAGCCCGATCTGCCGCCAGTCCATCGGCCGTTGCGCGCGCGGCGGGCGCGGCGCGTTCGCATCGGTCTCCGCGTAGCGGAAGATCTGGCGGACGAGCTCGTCGTTCTCCACCTGGTTCGAGAGCATCACGATCACCCCCTCGCCGGCGTCCGCGAGCCGCTTCAGCACGTCGCGCAGCGGCCAGCCCGCGTCCTTGCGCACGTTCGCCGTGAGATCGGCGAGCGGATTGCAGATGTGCACGCGGACCAGCGTCGGCCGCTCCGGCGAGATGTGGCCCTTCACCATCGCGAGATGGAGGTCGCCGTGGATCGCGTCGCGGTAGCCGTAGAGCCGGAACTCGCCGAACTCGGTCGGCAGGACCGATTCCGCGGCCCGCTCGATCGTCTTCTCGTTCTCGATCCGGAATCGGATCAGATCCGCGATCGTGCCCATCTTCAGGCCGTGCTCGGCGGCGATGACCTCGAGCTCGGGACGGCGTGCCATCGTGCCGTCGTCGTTCAGGATCTCGACGATCACGCCTGCGGGCTCGAGGCCGGCGAGACGCGCGAGATCGCAGGACGCCTCGGTGTGCCCCGCGCGCGTCAGCACGCCGCCGACCTGGGCGACGAGCGGGAAGATGTGGCCGGGCTGCGTGAGATCCGAAGCACGCGCATTCGGCGCGATGGCGGCCCGCACGGTACGCGCGCGGTCCGCGGCCGAGATGCCGGTCGTCACGCCTTCGGCCGCTTCGATCGAGACCGTGAAGTTCGTGCGATGCGTGTAGTGCGTGTCGCGCACCATCAACGGCAGGTTGAGCTGGCGGCAGCGCGCTTCCGTCATCGGCATGCAGATCAGACCGCGGCCGTACTTCGCCATGAAATTGATGTGGGCCGCCGTGCAATGGCTCGCGGCGATGACGAAATCGCCCTCGTTCTCGCGATCCTCGTCGTCGACGATGATCACCATCTTGCCGTCGCGGATGTCGGCGATGATTTCCTGGGTCGAATTGAAGGCCATAGTCCTGGTCTGTCCGTCAGTGTCGTGGTGATTGCGATCCGGCGGCGGCGCCGCCGTCGCGCCGGCCTCTCAGTGGCCGGCGAAACCCGCGCTACGCAGCAGCTCGAGGTTCAGATTACCGGCGGGCGCCCCGCCGTCGGCGGTCAGCAGCCGTTCGAGATAGCGCGCGAGGAGATCGATTTCGAGGTTCACCGGCGCGCCCGCCTTGAGAGCGCCGAGCGTGGTGGCCTTCAGGGTGTGGGGGATGATCAGCAGTTCGAATTCCGCGCCGGCGACCGCGTTCACGGTGAGGCTCACCCCCTCCACGCAGATCGAGCCCTTCGGCGCGATGTAGCGCGCGAGCCCGGCGGGCGCGCGCAACCGGAACTGCACGCTGTTGTCGTGCTCGCGACGCCACAGCACTTCGCCCACACCGTCGACGTGTCCGCTCACGAGATGACCGCCGAGGCGATCGGAGAGCCGCAGCGCCTTCTCGAGATTGATCGGCGATCCCGCGGCGAGACGGCCGAGCGTCGTGCGTGCGAGCGTCTCGGGCGAAACGTCGACTTCGAATACGTCGCCGCCGAATTTGACGACGGTAAGGCAGGCCCCCGAGCAGGCGATGCTGTCGCCGAGCACGACGTCGTCGAGCCCGAGCGTGCCGGCCCCGACCGTCATGCGCACTGCGTCGCCCTGTTGCGCGAGGCTCGCAATCGTGCCCACTGCCTGGATGATGCCGGTAAACATAAGCCGAAACTATCGAGTATGCGTGCGCATGCGTCAAGTCGGGGCGGACGGCCGCGGTCGGGCCACGATGCGCAGATCCGCGCCGATGCGATCGCAGCTCAGGATCTCCAGCGCAGGTGCCCGCGCAAGCGCGCCGGGATCCGCGAATTCGAACGCGCTTTGCGCCGTGTGACCGAGGAGTTTCGGGGCGAGGTAGAGCACGTATTCGTCGACGAGCCCGGCCGCGACGAATGCGCCGGCGAGCCGTGGACCGGCTTCGACGAGCACGTCGTTCACTTCGCGCGCGGCGAGGCGCGCGAGTGCTGCGGACAGCGCGACGCCGTCGGGGCCGCGCGCGATCACCTCGACCTCGGCGCCCGCCGCTTCGAGCGCCCGGATCGCATCGAGCTCGGCGACGCCCGAGAAGACGAGCGTGCGCCCGGGCCGGGTCAGGATCTTCGCCTGCGGACTCATTGCGAGGCGGGTGTCGAGCACCGCGCGCAGTTGCCGGCGCGGGCCGAGATCGAAACGCGGATCGCGGACGTCGAGGCCCGGATCGTCGGCACGCACGGTGCCGATGCCGGTCAACACGCAGTCGCTCGCCGCGCGCAGGCGCTGGACGTCGGCACGGGCTTCCGCGCCCGTCACCCATTGCGAGGCGCCGGAAGCGAGCGCGACCTTGCCGTCGAGGCTCATGCCGAGCTTGAGCGTCACGAACGGCCGGCCGCGTTCCATGCGGTTGAAGAAGCCGCGGTTGAGTGCGCGCGATTCCGCGGCGAGCACGCCGCCCGTCACGGCGATCCCGGCGGCTTCGAGCCGCGCCCGGCCGCCGCCCGCGACGCGCGGATTGCTGTCGCCCGCCGCGAACACGACACGCGCGACACCGGCCGCGACGAGCGCCTCGGCGCACGGCGGCGTGCGGCCGTGATGGCTGCAGGGTTCGAGCGTGACGTAGACGGTCGCGCCGCGCGCGCGTTCGCCGGCCGCGGCGAGCGCGCCGACCTCGGCATGCGGACCGCCGGCGTGATGATGGAAGCCGGCGCCGACGACTTCGTCACCCTGGACGATCACGCAGCCGACGCGCGGATTCGGATGGGTCGAATAATAGCCGCGCCGCGCGAGCTCGAGCGCATGCGCCATGTGGCCGTGATCGGCGGCCGTCACCTCGGGCCCGGAATGCGGCACGCGATCAGCGCTTCGGGTCGTCGTTCGGATCGGGGATCAAGGCGAGCTGCTGCTCGCGCAGATCCGGCGGCAGATCGTTCTCGAGCCGCTCGATCTCCTCGAGGAAGGCCTTCACGTCCTCGAAGCTGCGGTAGACGGAGGCGAAGCGCACGTAGGCGACCTGGTCGAGGCCGCGCAGCGCGTCCATGACGAGCTCGCCGATGCGCCGCGAATCGATTTCGCGCTCGCCGCTCTCGCGGACGCGGCGCTTGAGATGGGCGAGCGCCGCTTCGATGCGCTCGCTCGAGACGGGGCGCTTCTCCAGCGCCTTCAGGATCCCGCCGCGCAGCTTGTCGTCGCTGAACGTTTCGCGGCGGCCGTCGCTCTTCACCACGCGCGGCAGCGAGAGCTCCGCCGTCTCGTAGGTCGTGAAGCGCGCCTTGCATTGCACGCACTCGCGCCGGCGACGGATCTGATCGCCCTCGCCGAGCAGGCGGGAATCGATGACGCGGGTATCGGGATTGGCGCAGAACGGACAGTGCATAGACCTGGACCTCGCGCTAGAGGATGGCGGCCGGGCACGCTCCTCGCGTCCCCGGCCTCGTTGCTACGTCCATCGGCTCACCGCCCCGCCTCCGCTCAGTGGGCGTAGACGGGAAAGCGGCCGCACAGCTCCACGACCTGGGCGCGGACGCGCGCGTTCACCGCCTCGTCGTCGATCGCGTCGAGCACGTCGCACATCCAGCCGGCAACCGCCTTCGCCTCGTCGGCGCCGAAGCCGCGCGTCGTCATCGCCGGCGTGCCGACGCGGATGCCGCTCGTCACGAACGGCGACTGCGGATCGTTCGGCACCGCGTTCTTGTTCACCGTGATGTGGGCGCGGCCGAGCGCGGCGTCCGCGGCCTTGCCGGTCAGACCGCGGCTCACGAGGTCGACGAGGAAGAGATGGTTGTCGGTGCCGCCCGACACGACGTTGTAGCCGCGCGAGAGGAACGTCCCGGCCATCGTCCGCGCATTCTTCACGACCTGCTCCTGGTAGCCCTTGAACGAAGGCTCCATCGCCTCCTTGAACGCGACCGCCTTCGCGGCGATGACGTGCATCAGCGGACCGCCCTGGATGCCCGGGAAGACGGCGGAGTTCAGCTTCTTCTCGAGCTCCTCGTTCTTCTTCGCGAGGATGAGCCCGCTGCGCGGACCGCGCAGCGTCTTGTGGGTCGTCGTCGTCGTCACGTCGGCGAGCTGCACCGGGCTCGGATAGAGTCCGACCGCGACGAGACCCGCGACGTGCGCCATGTCGGAGACGAGATACGCGCCGACTTCGTTCGCGATCTCGCGGAACTTCGCCCAGTCGACGATGCGCGAATAGGCCGAGAAGCCCGTCATTATCATCTTCGGCTTGTGCTCGCGGGCGAGCTTCGCGACCTGGTCGTAGTCGATGTAGCCGGTCTTCGGATCGAGACCGTACTGGACGGCGTGGTAGGTGCGTCCGGAGAAGTTCACGCCCGCGCCGTGCGTGAGATGCCCGCCGTGGGCGAGGCTCATGCCGAGCACGACGTCGCCGGCGGCGAGGAGCGCGAGATAGACCGCGCCGTTCGCCTGGGAGCCCGAATGCGGCTGCACGTTCGCGTAATCCGCCCCGAACAGCGCCTTCGCGCGATCGATCGCGAGCTGCTCCACGATGTCGACGTACTCGCAGCCGCCGTAGTAGCGCTTGCCGGGATAACCCTCCGCGTACTTGTTCGTGAGCACGGTGCTGGTCGCTTCCAGGACGCGCGGGCTGACGTGGTTCTCGGATGCGATGAGCTCGATATGATCCTCCTCGCGCAGCGTCTCGCCGCGGATCGCGGCCCAGAGATCGGGGTCGAAGTTCTCGATGCGCAGGTCTTTGCCAAACACGTTGATTCCTCCTCGAATGAGAGAGCAGATAGTCGATAGAGCTGCAGCGACCCCGCATTACGTCGCAGCAGGCGGAAGCCCGGAGGCGGCGCCCGTCAGGGAACCGGGAGCACCGCTCGGGTGGACTCTCCCCCGCCGCGTTGCCTTCTCACAGGACCCTGGTCAAACACGCTCGTCGACACCGAGGGTGTACGTGAGTGGTCGGGGCAAGGCGCGTGTCGCCGGCAATAGCGGGACTATTGCCAAGATACGCAACGCCGCCCCGGCCGCACACGGACACCCGAATGTAGAGCGTGTTGGACCAGGGTCCTCGTGCGCGAACGTGGAAAACTCGGTCCAAGGCCCGGCAATTATCCGCGAATGCGCCGGGCGACTCAATCGAAACCCCTGTTTTTTCACGGGTTCCGGACGGTGCCGAATGCTCGCTCAGCGCGTGAAGTTTGCCCCCTGTGCGCCGCTAAATGGCCCATGAGCACGACCGTCGGCCGATGGACGCCACCGAATCCCCGCCAGCGCGATCTGGAGAGCCGTTTCCAGATGGTGACGCGGGAACGGCTGCGACGCGTCTTCGACAGTCTCACCCCCCGCCAGCAGGATCTGCTCGAGCTCCTGCCGCTGCTCTTCCACATGAATCACCCGCTGCTGCCAGGCTACGTGTCCCACGACACGCCGGCCGGCCTCGCGGACTACACGCCCTCGAACGAGGCCGTGCACGCCGCGAAGCGCATCGCGAAGGCCTTCACGTTCGAGCGCCACATGTTGCGCAGCTTCGCAGTGCTCGGGGTCTACCTCATGGGCAGCCCGGGGACGATCGCCTACACGAAGCACAGCGATCTCGACATCTGGATCTGCCACGATGCCTCGCTGCCGGCCGAGGCCCTCGAGAAGCTCGAGCACAAGGCGCGGCTCATCGAGCAGTACGCGATGAAGCTCGGCCTCGAAATGCACTTCTTCGTCTTCGATGCCGAGCGCTTCCGCCGCGGCGAGACGCTGAGCCTCTCCGCGGAATCGAGTGGCAGCTCGCAGCACTCGCTGCTCCTCGACGAGTTCTACCGTTCGGGCCTGCTCATCGCGGGCCTGCCGCCGCTGTGGTGGCACGTGCCGATCGAGGAGGATGCACGCTACGAGGAATACGTCGCCGAAGGTCTCCAGCAGCGCCGCTTCTCGCCGCGCAACTATGTCGACTTCGGAGGCCTCTCGCAGATCCCGCCCGAGGAATTCTTCGGCGCCGCGGTCTGGCAGCTCTACAAGAGCATCGAGTCGCCCTACAAGTCGATGATGAAGCTGCTGCTCATGGAGACCTACGCCTCCGAGTATCCGAAGATCGCGCTCCTGAGCCATCGCTACAAGAAAGCCCTCGTGCAGGAGGGCCTCACGCTCAACGACCTCGACCCCTACATCTCGATGTATCGCAAGGTCGAGGAATACCTCATGGCGAACAACGATCCGGTGCGGCTCGCGCTGCTGCGCCGGGCGTTCTACATCAAGGCGAACGAGGATCTGAGCCAGGCCGTCGATCCGCGTCAATCGAAAAACTGGCGGCGCGAGACGCTCGAGCAGATGACGCTGTCCTGGGGCTGGACGAAGGCCGATCTCCTGCACCTCGACCGGCGCGGCGACTGGAAGCTCGACACCGCGATCGAGGAGCGCCGCGCGCTCATCAAGGCATTGCAGAAGAGCTACGCGGTGCTCTCCGATTTCGCGCGGCGCCACGGCAAGGACAAGAAGATCACCGAGAGCGATCTCAACGTCCTCGGCCGCAAGCTCTACGCGGCGTTCGAGAAGAAGCCCGGCAAGATCGAAATCGTCACCCGCGGCATCTGCAAGGATCCGGCGGAGGCCCATCTCTCGCTGCATCAGGTGGACTCGGACGGACGCGAGGCGTGGCTCGTCTACGCCGACATCGTGCTGCCGGACGAAGTCGCGCAGCGCACGCCGTTGAAGCGCGCCGCCTCCGTGCTCGAGCTGCTCGCCTGGTGCCACTTCAACTGCCTCGCCGGGCCCGGCACGCAGTGGCATTTGTACACGCGGGACAGCCGGCTCAATTCCTTCGAGTTGAACAAGATTCTGGAAGCCGTCAACGAAGCCTTCCCGAACGGCGAGCTCGACGCCCTGCCGATCGAGACGCTCGGCCGCGCGCCGCGCCTGCATCGCGCGCTCATGTTCGTGAACGTCGGCAAGGACGCGCTGCACGGCCGCTTCAACGAGGGCGACGTGCTGACGAGCAACCATACGGACGCCTTCCAGTTCGGCGGCCGGCGCATCAACCTCGTCCACAGCGCCTCGCTGCTCTTCGTCACGAGCTGGGAGGAAGTCTTCTGCCTGCATCACGAGGGGGTGCGCGGGCTGCTCGAGGCGGTGACCGAATACCTGCAATGGGCGACGCCGCTCGGCTCGACCGAGCTGCCGCTGCTCAAGGTGCAGTGCTTCTCGGCGGACTACGCGCAGGTCATCAGCCAGCGCGTCGAGCGCTACGTCGATGCCGCACGGCGGGTATTCTCGACGACGTCCGCGCGCGGCGCGACGCATTTCATCGCCGAGATCGAGGGCGCGTTCCATCAGTTGAGCGCCGAGGGCGGCCGGCCGCACTATCGCATCCACTCGAGCTTCCTCGCGCTCGTCAACGCGCTCGGCGAAGCGCGCGCGACGTTCGCGCGCGTGAGCTTCGACGAGAATTGCGCGCGGCTCTCCGCCTTGCCGACGATCTACACGCTGAACAAGCCGGGACGCATCCAGATCTTCGCCGCCGTGCGCAAGCAGAAGGCCGATGTCTACATCGTCGACGAGCACGGGGCGCTGTTCGTGCAACGCCAGGACGCCGTCGATCCGCGTGCCGTCTTCGATCACTTCCGCCGCTTCTTCGCGAGCCTCACTCGCGGCGACCGCGCCGGCACTGCCGTGGCCGCCGAGGACGTGCTCGAGTTCTACCAGATGCTGCCCGCGAGCGGCGGCCAGATGCGCGTGAAACGCGTCAACGTGCCGCCGGACGATCGCCTCGACTACCTGCCGCTGCGCGTATTCGTCGACGTCGACGACGCGGACCAGCCGCTGTTCACGATCTTCTGCGGTGAGCGGGAATTCACGGGCGCGGACGACGACGGACGGCTGTTCGTCGCGATTGCGGATCACGTGCTCGGCATGCGGGCCGGGCGCGCGCCTTATCCGATCTACATTACCGATCTCACGCTCTCCACGCGCATCGAGGCCCGTCTCGGCGTGGTCGCCGTCAACACCATGCATCTCCTGAATTACAAGCGGCGCATCGAATATCAGCTCACGAAGGCGCTCCGCCGCGACCTTGCCCCGAACAAGGCCTGAGCGTCCCCCGCCCGGGTGCTTGCGCACCGATTCCGGCTTGCCGACACTAGCGGCTCGTTCGCTGCCGCATGCGGCGCCCGGACGAAGCTCCACACCGGGATTTGGGGTCAGAGTCCGATTCAATTGGACTCTGACCCCAATTCCCGGAAGCTCCACACCGGTTCCCGGGAAAGGTTCGACCATGTACCCGTTCGCGCTGACCGCATCGTATTGCCCTGCCGTCGTCGACGGCCCGCTCGAGGACATGACCGTGGGCGAGGCCTTGCGCCGCGCCGCGGCGGACAGCCCCGCGCGGCCCGCGCTCACCGAGATCACGGCCGCCGGCGTCGCCGGCCGGCGCTGGACGTTCGGCGCGCTGCTCGCGGACGCCGAGGCGCTCGCCCGCGTGCTGCTCACGCGCCACGCGCCCGGGGCCCGGATTGCGATATGGGCGCCGAACGTTCCGGAATGGGTGCTGCTCGAGCTCGCGGCGGGACTCGCCGGGATCACGATCGTGACGATCAACCCCTCGTTCCAGCCGCGCGAAGTGCACTTCGTCCTCGCGCAATCGCAGGCCAGCGCGCTCTACCTCGTGCCGAGCCATCGCGGCAATCCGATGCGCCAGATCGCCGAATCGCTCGCGCCCGAGCTGCCGGGCCTCGAGACCATCGTCGACCTCGCGGATCGCGAGGCGCTGTACCGGCCGGCCGGTCCCCTGCCGGGCGGCGCGCTGCCCGCGGTCGATCCGCTCGCCGTCGCGCAAATCCAGTACACCTCCGGCACTACCGGCTTTCCGAAGGGCGCGCTGCTCCACCATCGCGGCATCACGAACAACGCGCGGCTGCACGCCGCGCGCATCGGCGGCCGCGCCGGCGACACCTGGCTGAACTTCATGCCGCTCTTCCACACCGGCGGCTGCGCGGTGCAGGTGCTGGGCGCCCTGCAGACGCGCGGCCACCTGGTGCTCGCCGCGCAGTTCGATGCCGGCCTGATGATCGACGCCATAGAACGCGAGCGCGTGAACCTCGTGCTCGGCGTGCCGACGATGATCCGCGGCATGCTGGAAATGAACGCGAGGCAACCGCGCGATCTGACGAGCGTGCACACGGTCATCGTCGGCGGCGCGATGGTGCCTCCCGAGCTCGTCACGAAGACCCGCGAAGTGTTCGGCTGCGATTTCCAGATCATCTACGGCCAGACCGAGACTTCGCCCGTGCTGACCTGCGTGTGGAAAGACGATTCGCTGGATGACATCACCGGCACCGTCGGCCAGGCCATTCCACATACCGAGCTCTCGATCCGCGATCCGAAGACGAACGAGACGGTGCCGATCGGCGGGATCGGCGAAATCTGTGCGCGCGGCTACTGCACGATGCACGGCTACAACGACAACCCCGCCGCGACGCGCGCCGCGCTCGACGAGCAGGGCTGGCTGCACACGGGCGATCTCGGGACGATGGATGCGCGCGGTTACGTCCGCGTCACCGGCCGGCTGAAGGAGATGATCATCCGCGGCGGCGAGAACCTCTTCCCGGCCGAAATCGAGAACGCGATGCTCGAACACCCGGCGATCGCGGATTGCGCGGTCGTGGGTCTGCCCGATCCGACGTGGGGGGAAGTCGTGGCCTGCTTCATCCGTCCCGCGGGGCACGAACGTCCCGGCATGCAGGAGCTCGCCGCGTTCTGCCGCGAGCGACTCTCGCCGCAGAAGACGCCGGCGCGCTGGATCTTCGTCGAGACCTGGCCGACGACGGCGTCGGGGAAGATCCAGAAGTTCGCGTTGCAGGAGGGTTTTGCGCGCGGGGAATACGAGGCGCTGTAGAACGAACCGGATCGCGTGTTTACACGTCCGTCCTTCACCCCGGCTCCGTCTTCGTGGTCTTCGTGGTCTTCGTGGTCTTCGTGGTCTTCGTGGTCTTCGTGGTCTTCATGGTCTTCGCCCGACCGTGCGCGACGATTAGTCCGAATCGACCCGCCCCCGCATCTTCTTCACTGCAGCACGCTTCGACTTGCCCTCGAGCCGCTTCACCTTCGAGGAGGCCGTCGGCTTCGTCGGCCGGCGCTTCTTCTGCGTGACCGTCACGGCGCGCACGAGCTCGGCGAGGCGGGCGAGCGCATCCTCGCGGTTCTGCTCGAGCGTGCGGTGCTGCTGGGCCTTGATGACGACGACGCCGTCTCGCGTGATGCGGCTGTCGCTCAACGCGAGCAGGCGCTCGCGGTAGAGCTCCGGCAGCGAGGAGGCGCGGATGTCGAAGCGCAGATGCACGGCGCTCGAGACCTTGTTCACGTTCTGTCCGCCCGCGCCCTGCGCGCGGATGGCCTTGAGCTCTATCTCCTCGTCCGGGATCGCGAGCCGCGCGGTGATTTCGAGCATGCTTCAGACTCCTTCCGCCGCTGCCGGCCGGGCCTCGCCCGCCGTGGGCACACCCAGTACGTCGTGGATGACGTAGCGCGCGACGGGGACGCCGAGCAGCAGCCCCCACACGCCGAACGCATGGTAGCCGATGTAGAGAATGAGGAGCGTGAGCACGGGATTGAGTCTGAGGTGCTGACTGTAGATCAGCGGATTCAGGAAATAGGCCTCGATGACGTGGATGACGAGGATCATGCCGATCACGCCGAACGAGAGGCCGAGCCCGCCCGCGTTCAAGGCGACGAGTACCATGGGCGTCGTCGACAGGAACACGCCGAGCACGGGCACGAAGCTGCACACGAAGACGACGAGCGCGAGCATGCTGATCGAGGGCAGGCCGAGCAGCAGCATGCCGAAGACGGTGAGCAGCGTGTTCGCGCAGGCGATGAGCGCCTGGGCCTGGATCGCGCGGCCGACGAGGTTCGTGAAGCCGACGACCGGCTGCGCAGCCTCCTCGTAGAAATCTTTCAGGCGCGACTCGCCGAGATCGCGGATCTGGGCGCGCAGCCGCGCGAGATCGACGAGGATGAGGAAGCTGAAGAGCAGCGCGAGCAGCATGGTCGCGGTGGCCTTGTACAAAGCCTTGATGAGCGCCGGCACCTCGGTGCGGACGCGCGCGAACTGCTTCGAGACGAGCGCGCCGAGCAGCAGGTGATCCTCGATCGCGTGATAACGGCCGAGCGGCGTCTCGGGCGCCGCCGGCGCGTCGAAATCGGCTGACGCGGGCACCCCGAGCGTCACGCGCTCCTCGGTGAGCGTCCGGTCGATGCGCGCCGTCGTCTCGTCGTCGAGCGCGCTGCGCGCGTATTCCTTGAGCGCGCCGCCGAGTTGCGGATAACCGTCGACGAGCACGCGTTTCGCGTCGACGATGCGCTCCTCCACCGCGCCGAGATTGTCGATGAGCTCCTTCGCTTCGCCCGCGACCTGCGGCGTGACGAAGCGCACGAAGGAGACGAGCGCGATGACGAGCAGACCGTAGACCGCGACCAGCGAGGCGCGATACGGCAGGCGCAGACGGCGCTGCAGGAATTCCGCGCCCGGCGCCACCACGAACGCGAGCACGAACGTCAGGAACACGAGGCCGAAGAAATCGCGCAACATCCACAACGCGCCGAAGAACAGCGCCCAGATCACGACGCGACGGTTCAGGCGATAGAACTGTGAGAGGCTGAACATGCAGTCGCGGACCTCGCGGGCGGGGCGCCCGGGGCCATTATAGGAAACTCCGATTGCCGCAGCCCTCGGCTTTTCGGAACAGTTGGTCCGTCTCCGCCGCAGGGTCGGGGGACGATACCGCAGCAGCGATCACGGCGCGAGCAGGCGCTCGACGTCGCGTTCGATCGCCGCGGCCTCGCTGTCGCGGAAGCCGGCGTGCACGGTTTGGAGACGGCCGTCGCGATCGACGAGATACGAGGACGGCATGACCTTCAGCCCGTAGCGCTGAGGGCACTCGCCGCGGGGATCGAACGAGGATTCGAAAGTGACCGGATGGCGGGCCAGGAACGCGTGCGCCTCATCGGCATCCTCGTCGACGTTGATGGCGACGACCTCGAAGCCGCGCTCACGATAGCGGCGATAGAGCGCGTCGTAGAACGGCATGGCCTGCCGGCAGGGCGTGCACCACGACGTCCAGAAATCGACGAGCACGCTCTGGCCCCGATGCGCAGTCAGGCTGAGCGGCGTCGCGTGATCGGCGCGCACCGCAGCACATTCGGGGACGGGCTGCCCGGGATCGAGGGCGCCCGCGCCGGGCGGGAATGCCCAGGCGAGCGCGAGTGCGAGCCCGGCGGGCTCGGCGCTCAGGCACGGCGCCGACGCTGGCGCGCCACGAGCCCTGCGAGTCCCGAGCCGAACAACCATGCCGCAGCCGGCACCGGCACGGGCGAAGGCGCACCGAGCGTGATGTTGTCGACGCGCAGATCGAAATCCGGCGGCGGCGTCGTGATGTAGTTCGTCGTCGGACTGTGCGGAAAGCCCTCGAGGTGGATCCAGAACGCGCTGATGTCGTTGAATGCCGCATTCTCCGCGGCGACGTTCAGCGTCCCCGAAGCGGCGGCCGCATTGTCGAAACGGAAGACCGCGACCGGCTGCACCGTGCCGTGATCGGGATCCGTGCCGACGTCAGAGGTGACGAGGTCCGGGTCGAAGGCGTTCGTGTAGCCGTAGACGACGAAGTTGCCGCCTTCCTCGCCGGGCATCGTCACGTCGATCGACGTCAGGCTGAACGCCGTACCGTCGACCTTGCGGACATAGACGCCCGTCGAGTCCGGATGGTACTGCGCCTCGCGATCGGTGCTCGTGCCGGCGCGATGGAAATGGGAGCCGACATCGGTCGGATCCTTCACGATGCCGACCGCGACGCCGTTCTCGACGAAGCACGAGGTGCCGCCCGAGGTCGGGCACGCGCCGAGGACCGTGTTCTCGTTCGCCTGTCCGTACACTGCGCTCGGCATGCCCTGGAAGTCGACCACCTCGGCGGCGGCCGTGCCGGCTGCGAGCGTGAGCGACGACAGGACGATGCCCTGCAAGATACTGCCGTTGGGTTTTCTCATGGTTCTTTGTCTCCTGCTTAGAGCGCTGCTGCGTGGCGCGAACCGGCATGAGACGTGCCGGCCACGTTTTCAAAATCAGACGTCCCGATCCGGGAAGCCTGGAATTCAGGTCTCGAAGTGTTAGGGAAGCTCTGAATAAGTCCATCCTGGACTTTTCAGAGCACGGTCGGCAAGAAGCGTGGTTCTTGCCAACCTTACGTGAACAATGGCTTACGCCACTGTTCACGGCGGCACATCCCTGTGCCGCCGGAAGCTCTGAATCCACCCACAGATGAGGCAGGCCGAGTGCGCCAGCCAGTACGCGAAATCGGCATAGTCCGTCGCGCCGCCGCCGCCGAGCTTCAGCGCGCCCTGATGCGTGTAGTACTCGAAGCCGGCATTGAAGCGGATGCCGCGGCTGAAGTTCTTCGAGAGCGTGAGCCCGCCAGACAGCGCCCCGTAGCCCGAGAGCCGGAAATCGCTCGGTTAATGGCCGTCGGTGCGCGGCGCGAGAAAATACGGCGCGGAGAAATCGGCCCGCGACTGCGAGTAGTAGCGCACGCCCGGCGTGAGCGTCACGGTGCGCGTGAGCACCTGGACCCACTGCAGCTCGACGGTATGCGAGGCGATGCCCCAATCGTCGCGGTAATAGCGGTAATCGAAGTGCGGGGCGGCCTTCAGGGCCGGCAGATACTGGTTGAGACGCATGGAGACCGAGAGCTGGTTGCGCACGTCGGGCCGGACTTCGCGAAAGAGCTCTACGCCCACGACCTCGAGCGTCGTGACCTTCGACCAGTCGAGCTCGCTCGCCTGCCAGAGATCGTAGTACTCCTCGGGCGTGATCTCGCCGCGCACGTAGACGGTCTTGTACGGATTGCCGAGGGAGCCGCTCTGCCGCGTGTAGCCCGCCGTGAGCCCGGCGAGCGTATTGCGGCCGAGCACCTGCGTGATCCCGAACGTGAAGCCATGCGTGCGACTCGCGGCGTCGAGCTCGGGATAGATCGCGGGTTTGTGTGCCGGATCCCCGGAATGAGGATCCGGATCGAGCGCCATCTGCTCGCGGGCGAGATTGCCGCGCTGCCAGGGCTTCACGTCCGCGCAGCCCGCCAGCACGACGCACGCCGCGCCCAGAGTCACGAGCCCGATGATGGACAGCTTCACATCGGGTGCCTCGATGCCGCATGCGGAACGTCTTCGACAGGGAGGAGGTCCGGCGCGTGACGGTCCGCAACGTCGGGCCCGCCCGATCACCGGGTTCGAGTGCTTCGTGGTTCCCGCGTGATCGCTTCGCGGCCGGTTCCGGGAAGCGCGGGGACACTGTACCCGCGGGGTGGCGCTTGGGAATGCGACCGATGGTCGCGCGGCGTTTTGTCGCACCCGCGGGACGCGGATGCCGCGCCTTCAGCCGGCGGCGGCCTGTTTGCAGGGCTGCGCCGCCGAGCCCTTGCACTTGCAGATCACGTCTTCGAGCGCACGCCGGAACCAGAGATGCGCGGGGTGGGCAGCGAAGCGCTCGTGCCAGATGAGCTGGATCGCGCGGAAGACGAACGGGGCCGGTTGCGGGAAGGGCCGCACCGTGAGCTTGAAGAGCGGCGCGTAACGATCCGCGACGCGCTTCGGCAGCGCGGTCACGAGATCGCTCTCCGCAACGATGCCCGGTGCGACGGAGAACTGGTTGACCGTGAGCGCGACACGCCGCGACAAGCCCTGCTCGGCGAGGATGTCGTCGACGAAGCCGCGCGCGTCGCCGCGCAGCGTCACGAGCAGGTGCTTCGCCTGCGCATAGCGCTCGAGATTGAGCCGGCCTCGCGCGAGCGGATGATCAGGGCGCATCAACACCACGAATTCGTCCTCGTCGAGCACGACCGTGCCGAAGCGCTCCGGCACGTCGCCGTACGCGCCGATCCCGAAATCCACCTCGCGCGCGTCGAGCCGCTCGAAGATCTTGCCGCCCGCCGGCAGCAGGCGCAGATCGATGCCGGGTGCTTCGCGCGCGAGATGCGCCATGAGCGCGGAGAGACACGAGGTGACGACGTAGTCCGAGGTGTCGATCGTGAACGTCCGGCGCGCGGTCTTCGGATCGAAGGCGACGGGATCGAGCGCGGATTCGATCGTCGCGAGCGCCTCGTGGACCTCGCTCGCGAGCTCGACCGCGCGCGGCGTCGGCCGCATGCCCTGCGGACTGCGCACGAACAGCTCGTCTTTCAGCCGCTCGCGCAGCCGCGTGAGCGCATTGCTGAATGCCGGCTGCGAGAGGCCGACGCGGCGCGCCGCGCGCGTCACGTTCCGCTCCGTCATGAGGGCGTCGAAGATGACGAGGAGATTGAGGTCGATGCGTCGTAGATTCATATCCTCAATAGTAGATGTTCGGCATATCGATTTCAAAAATTATCGAAGCGCGTCCAGACTTCGCTCCATCGGGTCGGGGCAGCCTGCTCCGGCCGCAAAATGAGGAGTCGAACCATGAGTTGTGCAGCACCGAATCTCTGCCTCGAGAATACCCCGGCCCGCGCGGCCGCGGCCCCGTCGCGCCCGGCGTCCGTGGTCCGTCTCGCGGAGCGCAGCGCCGTGAACCCGCCGCGCGCGGTCTCTGGCTGGACGGGCAGCGAGCTCGCCGCGGTCGTGGGCTCGACCCTCGCCGCGGTCACGCTCTACAGCCTGATCGCCTTCGAGCTCGTCACGAAGCTCGAGCCGCCGATCGTGTTCTGACGGCGCCACCGGATTCCGGGCCGCCGGTGGACACTGCCGCGCTACGGCGCGCGGTCGGCGGTCCGGAAACGATCGACTTCCCGCCACAGCCCCGACCCCTCCTCCGCCCGCACGCGTCACGGAAGACGCGTCCCGGGCGGCCCTTTGGCCGCGGACTCTTGCCGCATTGCAGGATTGCCAGGCGGTCGATGTTTCGTCTGTAATCCGGAGCCATGAGCGAGCCCACGCCCCAGTCTCCGGAGACGAGCACCGCCGAGCTGCCGTTCGTCGCCCCGTTCCGCACGCTGGCGCCCACCGAACCGCTCGGCTGGGTGCTGAAGGGCTGGGCCGATTTCAAGGCCGCGCCGGCCGTGAGCTTGGAGGCCGGCGGGCTGATCGTCCTGCTGAGTCTCGCGATCACCGCGCTCGGGTGGAATTACGGCAGTTACTGGATCGAAATCGCGCTGCTCTCGGGTTTCGTGTTCGTCGCGCCCGTGCTCGCGGTCGTCTACTACGCCGTCGCCTGGCAGCTCGAACAGGGCCGCGCGCCGAACATCGGCGTGTGCCTGCTCAAAGCCCGGAGCGCGTTCGGCAATCTGATGGTGCTCGCGCTCGTCCTGATGATCGTCTTCCTGCTGTGGGGACGCTCGGCGACGGTGCTCCACATCTTCTTCCCGCTCGAAGGCCACCCGAGCCTCGAGGAACTGCTGCCGTTCCTCACCATCGGCTCGGTCATCGGCACCCTCTTCGTCATGATCACGTTCGCCTGCACGGCGTTCTCGATCCCGATGCTGATGGACCGGCGCATCGACGCGGTGACCGCGGTCGTGACGAGCATCAACGCGGTCCTCCGCAACAAGCCGGCGATGGCGGTGTGGGCCGGACTGATCGTGGCCGCCGTCGCGATCGGCTTCCTGACCGCGATGATCGGCCTCGCCGTCACCATGCCGGTGATCGGCTATGCGACCTGGCATGGCTATCGCGCGACGATCGACGCGAGCGCGTATCCGCCGAACGATGGTTGAATTGGAATTGGCGTAGGCCGGCGTAGGTCCGTATACGCCTGCGGCTGATCGGACCTACGGACGGACGTACGCGGCGAGGCGGCTCGCGATGAGGCTTTCCGCCTCGGCGACGATGCGCGTGACGAGCTCCTGCACACTGGGGATGTCGTGCACGAGCCCGGCCACCATGCCGCAGGACCACGCGCCCGCGTCCATCTGCCCTTCGCGCATGATTTTCGGATAGACGCCCGCGACTTCGGGCGCGATGTCCGCGAAGCTGATGTTCCCGCCGAGCTCCTTCTCCTTCGCGATCACGCGCTCCACCGCCGCGTTCTTCAGCACGCGCTCGGTATTGCGCAGCGGTCGCATCACGAGCCGCGTGTCGAGCTCGCTGGCCGCGAGGATCGCCTGCTTGACGTTCTCGTGCACGGGCGCCTCCTTCGTCGCGATGAAGCGCGTGCCCATGTTCATGCCGTCCGCGCCGAGCGCAAGCGCCGCGACGAGCGAGCGGCCGTCCGCCATGCCGCCCGAGGCGACGAACGGAATCTTCAATTCCTCGGCCGCGCGCGGCAGCAGGATGAAATTCGGCACGTCGTCCTCACCGGGATGACCGCCGCACTCGAAACCGTCGACGCTGATCGCATCGCAGCCGATCGATTCGGCCTTCAGCGCATGGCGCACCGACGTGCACTTGTGGATCACCTTGATGCCGGCCTCGTGCAGACCGGGCAGCCACTTCTGCGGATTGTTGCCCGCGGTCTCGACGATCTTCACCCCGCCCTCGACGATCGCGCGCACGTAGCCCGCGTAGTCCGGCGCCTCCACGACGGGCAGGAACGTGAGGTTCACGCCGAACGGCTTGTCGGTCATCTCGCGGCAGCGCGCGATTTCGCGCGCGAGATCGTCCGGCGTGCGCTGGGTCAGCGCGGTGATGATGCCGAGACCGCCGGCATTCGAGACGGCCGCCGCCATCTCGGCGTAGCCGACGAAATGCATGCCACCCTGGATGATGGGGTGCTCGATGCCGAACAGTTCCGTGATTTTCGTCTTGATCGTCATGGTGGAGATTTCCTGCTTGGTGATTGGAGCGCATCGGACGCGCGGCGCGCGCCGCCGGTCGCGAGGGCGGCGCTGGCACGGTCGACGGGAATGCGAGCCGAATTATGTCCGGCCGGCCGACGCGCGCCAAGCCGGCGGAAGCGCGGCGCTCAGGCCGCGCCGTGCGGCTGCCGGACCGGCAGCCAGACGCGGAACGTCGTGCCGGCGCCGGGTGTGCTCTCGACCTCGATGCGGCCGTGGTGCTTCTCGACGATGTTGTACGACACCGCGAGCCCGAGGCCCGTGCCCTTGCCGACGGGTTTCGTGGTGAAGAAGGGATCGAAGATGCGGCTGACGACCTCCGGGGTCATGCCCTTGCCCGTGTCCGTGATCTCGATCCAGATCTCCGCGTCGCGCACGCCGGAGCGCAGCGTGATCACGCCCCGCGTCTCGATGGCCTGCGCGGCGTTGACGAGCATGTTCATGAAGACCTGGTTGATCTGCGAGACGAGACATTCGACGCGCGGCAGCGGGGCGAACTCCTTGCGCACCTCGCACTTGTACTTGAGCTCGTTCCACACCACGTTCAGCGTCGATTCGATGGCGTGCCGCAGATCGGCGTCCGCCCAGGTTTCCCTGCTCTCGGCTCGCGAGAAATCCTTCAGGTCCTGGACTATCTTGCGCACGCGGTCGATGCCTTCCTGGGATTCGCCGATGAGCGCGAGGACGTCGCCCTTCATGTAGTCGAGCTCGACTTCCGCGACGAGCTTCGCGACGTCGTGGAACGGTGCAGGCACCGGTGCGGCGGCGCGCACCGCCTCGTAGGACTCGAGCACGCGCAGCAGATCGGTCACGTACTGTTTGAGCGTCGCGAGATTCGAGCTGACGTAGCCGACGGGATTGTTGATCTCGTGCGCGACGCCCGCGGCGAGCACGCCGAGCGAGGCCATCTTCTCGGACTGGACGAGCTTGCCCTGGGCGTCCGAAACCTTGTCGTTCAATTCCTTCAACTCGGCGTTCGCGCGCATGAGCTCGGCGAGCTGGGCCTGGATCTGCGCCTCGATCGCCTTGCGCTCGGAGATGTCGCGGAGGATGCCGACACCCCACCAGTCACCCCCGCGCCTGACTGCGGCGAGCGAGGCCTCGACGGGAAACGCGCTGCCGTCCTTGCGCAATGCCGTCAGCTCCACCGTCGTCCCCGGCATGCCGCCGCTCTGGCCGAAGGCGATGTGGCCGAGGCTCGAGGCCGCGGTGTCGTCCTCGCCCGGCGATGCGAGCAGCGCGCGCAGCGGGCGGCCGACGACCTCCTCGGTGCGGTAGTTGAAGATGCGCTCGGCGGCCGGGTTCCAGAACGAGATCCGTCCCCCGCCGTCGATCATGACGATGGCATCCTGGGCGGCGGAGGCGATCGTGTTCAACACGCTCTCACGCTGTGCGACGCGACCGGCGAGCCGGAGATTCTGATTGCGGAGCTGGTCCTGCGCGGCTTTCATGTTGAGCTGGGTGCGGATGCGCGCGAGGACGACGGCCTGACGGATCGGCTTGGTCAGGAAATCGACCGCGCCGGAGTTCAGTCCGCGCTCTTCGTCCATGGGATCGGAGGCCGTGACGAGGACGACGGGGATGTCGCGTGCCGCCGGGATCGCCCGCAGGCGATCGAGGACTTCGTAGCCGTCCATGTCGGGCATCATGACATCGAGCACGATCAGATCCGGGCACAGCCCGTCGGCGAGCAGCGCGAGTGCGGCGGGCCCCGAGCCCGCAGTCACGACACGATAGCTGTCCTCCAGCATCGCCTGCAGCAGGGCGAGATCGACCGCCGTGTCGTCGACGACGAGCAGGGTCGGTGTGGCGATCGGATCGGTCATGCAGGCGCGTGCTCCGGAGCCGGAACTAGCGCAGGGACGACATTCGCATAGTGAGAGCCTCGCGAGCGGATTCGAACTTCGCGTTCCTGTTGTCGGCCCGACCGGCGGGATCTGAACACGCCGCGCCGGCCGTGCGCAGCCGCTGTCTCACCCGCCCGCGGGTGCGCGGCAGAGCGCTTCGAGGTGCTCGAAACGGAAACTGTCGACGAGCCAGACGATGAGCGTCGCTTCCGCCGGATGCTCGTGGCGCAGGCGCTCCGCGATGTCGCGTGCCGCCTCCCCGTCGAGCGCCTCGGCCGCCATTGCGAGCGCATCACGCACGGTGTGCGGCAGTCCGGCGAGATCGCCGCCCGGTTCGCGTGCGACCGGGCTCCGTGCCAGCGGGACGCGCTCGTAGCGCAGGCCGAGCCGCGCGCCGATGACCGTCAGGAGGTGCTCGTAATCGACGGGCTTGCTCACGAGATCGTCGCAGCCCGCAGCCAGGATCTCGCGGCGGTCCTCCTCGAAGGCCGAAGCGGTCAGCGCGACGATGGGCAGCGTGCGGCCTTCGGGCAGCGCGCGGATGAGCCGGGTCGCCTGGAAGCCGTCCATTTCCGGCATGCGGATGTCCATCAGGATCAGATCGGGCCGCCACGCGCGGAAGCGGGCGAGCGCTTCATGCCCGTTGGGGGCGATCTCGACCTCGCAGCCGATGCCCTGCAGGAGCTGACGCACGACCTCCTGATTGTCCTCGAGATCCTCCGCGACGAGGATGCGCGGCGCGGCCTGGCCGGCGGCGAGCCGCGCGATGCGCGTACCGGCGCGCATCTCGGGCACGGTCGCCGCGAGCGGCAGCGGGATTGAGAACGCGAACACGCTGCCGGCACCCGGCGCACTCGTGAGCTCCAGCCCGCCGCCCATGAGGTGGACTATTTCGCGGCTGATGGCGAGCCCGAGGCCCGTCCCCTCGCCCTTCGCGACGCCGGCTTCCGTCTGATAAAAACCCTGGAAGATGTTCTCCTGTTCCTCTTGCGCGATACCGGGCCCGGTGTCGCAGACCTCGAAGCGCAGACGTTCGCCGCCCTCGTCGGCGACGCGCAACACGATGCCGCCCTGCTCCGTGAACTTCACGGCGTTGCCGAGCAGGTTCAGGAGGACCTGGCGCAGATACGTCGCATCACCGACCACGAAGGACGGCAGACCGGACGGGCGTTCGACGACGAAGGACAAGGCCTTCGCCTCCGTCCTGATGCGGATGATCTCCTCGGCCGCGTCGAGCACCATGCCGAGATCGAAGGCGTCGTGGTGGAGCTCCATGCGCCCGGCCTCGATGCGCGAAATCTCGAGCACGTTGTTGATGAGCGCGAGCAGATGGCCGCCCGAACGGTTGATCGCGGCGATCTGCCGGCGCTTGTCGTCGGGCAGGGCTTCGTCGCGCTCCAGGATCTGCGCGAAACCGATCACGGCGTTCAGCGGCGTGCGCAGCTCGTGGCTCATGTTCGCGAGGAAGATGCTCTTCGCGCGGTTCGCGGATTCTGCCGCGTCCTTCGCCGCGGACAGCGCCGCGTTGCTCGCTTCGAGCTGCGCGGTCCGCTCCGCGACCCCACGCTCGAGCTGGGCCTTGAGCTCGAGCACTTCGCGTTGCGCGCGCTTGCGATCCGTGATGTCCAGGATCACGCCGACGATGCCGGTCACTGCACCGTGCGTTCCGCGCACCGTGCCCTTGTGCATCTCGACGTCCCGACGCACGCCATCCGCGGATTCGACCTGGACCTCGTAGCGCTGGACGCCCGCCGCGGCGACGAGCGCGGCATCGGCGGCCGCATAACGCTCGGCGAGCTCCCGGGGCGCGACCTCGAACACCGAGCGGCCGACGATGCGGTCGCGCGGGCGGCCGAGAAATTCCGCGAACGCGGCGTTGCAGCCGACGTAGTGCCCGTCGGCGTCCTTGTAGAAGACCGGACAAGGCAGCGCTTCGAGGAGCTCGAGATCGAAGGACTGACGCGGCGCCGCCGGCTCGCCGCGACCGGACGCACGGTGCGCCCTGCAACACCAGGCGGCGGGGACGAGCGCGAGGAGCGCCCCGGTGAGCGCGACGAGCGAGAGGAGCGACATGATATCCGGATCCTAAGGACACCGTGTCCCGATTTCCTGACGTGCCTCAGTTGCCGGTTCGATTACCGGCCGCCACCTCAACCGCCCGGTTCGTAGACGACGAAGCGCTTCGTCGTCGTGGCGACGACTTCCCAGCTCCCCTCGAAGCCGCGCGGCACGATGAAGCGATCCCCCGCGCCCACCGTCACGCTGCGGCCCTCGGCATCGGTGAGGACGCTCGTGCCGGAGATCATTTCGCAGTATTCCTCTTCGGTGTAGGCGATGCGCCATTTGCCCGGCTCGCAGCGCCACACTCCCGCGAAGAAGCGCCCGCCCGGATCCTGGTACTGCACCCACACCGTCTGGCGCGGCTCGCCCGCGATGATCTTCTCCGCCGCCGGCAGGGAGTCCGCGCCGGGGCCGTCGGGGATATCGAGGTTCAGGAGACGGGTGATCGACATGCTGGCTTCCTCGCCTTCGGCGCGGCGGCTGACGGGTGCCCTGGGCCGCAGCGCCCGAACCTCGCGCGATGCGCGCGTCTATCCGGGCAGCGCGCCGAGCTGCTGCAGGAGGCCCAGCATGTCGGCGCTCACCCAGTCCTCTTCGATGCGGCCGTTCGCGAGGCGATAGATCGCGAGCCCCGTGAAGCTGACGTGCCGGTGCGTGGGCGGAATGCCGTTCAGCTCGCCGCGGTGCGTGCCCGCGGCGGACCAGCGCAGCGCAACGCGATCGCCCGCCGCGAACAGATCGTGGATCTCGACCTTCGCATCCGGGAATGCGGCGATGAAGGCGCCGATGTAGAGCTTCGCGGCATCCGGTCCGGTCGGCAACAGCGGCGCGGACGGATCGTGGATGACGAAGGTCTCCGAGCACAGCTCGTCGATCGCGTCGAACTTGCGCTCGTTCCAGACTTCCGTCATGAGACGGCGGACGAGCTCCTCGTTTTCCCGTGACATGCTCCACCCCCACTCGCTGGGCCGCGCGCCGCGGCCGGCGGATCGCACCGTGCCCGGTTCTCGTCGCCGTGTCCAGGGATCCCGGCCGCTTTGCGCATTATCCGCGGGACTCGCCGTGCTGCCGCGCCTCGACCCGTTCGTTCTTGCGTTCGCCCCGCACGTTCACGGCGGCGAGCGCGAGCTGCAGCACGACGAGCGCCTGCGCGCCGGCGTGCAGTCCCCAGGCGACCCACAGCACGTTGCTCGCGAGATAGGGAACAGTGGTGTAAGCCATTGTTCACGTGCGGCCGGTAAGAACCACGCTTCTTGCCGGCCGTTCTCTGAAAAGTCCAGGAGGGACTTATTCAGAGCTTGCATAGGCCCGGAAGCCGAGCTTGCGGCGCGTCGCGGCTTCGCTGCCGACGAGCCACGAAGCGCCGATCGTGATCAGCATGGCGAGCGTGACGCGGCTGTCGGCGCCGCGCGCAGCGGCTGGCCGGCCGTCGCGATTCCCGGGATACTGGCCGCATCCGAAAACGAACCGGCCCCATGTCACCCGATATCCTCGACCGACTCGCGCGCGGCCTCGCGCCGCACGGCCTCTTGTTCCGCGGCGGCTTTCATCCGCAGCCCGGGGACGACGTGCCGGCGCGCGCCGACGGCGCACGCGTCGCGACGGTCGTGATGATCGGCAATGCGGGGCCGGCACTGTGGCCCGCGTTCACGGGCTCGCCGGAATACCGGACGCGTCAGGCCCACGCGCTCGATGCGTGGACGCGTCGCGTCGTCGACGGAATCGCGCCCGGGTTCGGTGCCGAGGCGTGCTATCCGTTCGGGGGCCCCCCGCACCTGCCGTTCCAGCGCTGGGCGATGCGCGCGGACACGGTGTGGGTATCACCGCTGCAAATCCTCGTGCATCCCGAGTTCGGGCTCTGGCACGCGTATCGCGCAGCACTGCTGTTCGTCGATCGCCTCGCTCTGCCGGAGCGCGCGGCGGGTGCGCGGCCCTGCGATGCCTGCGCCGATCGACCTTGTCTCGCGGCCTGCCCGGTGGACGCTTTCACCGCGACGGCGTACGACTCCGCACGCTGCCGCGAGCACGTGCGCAGCGACGCGGGCCGCGCCTGTCTCACGACCGGCTGCCTAGCCCGGCAGGCCTGTCCGATCGGCCGCGCCGCGCGTCATGCGCCGTCACAGGCGGAATGGCACATGCGCGCTTTCATCGGCTGAGCGCGACGCGCCGCGGCGGGTCTTTCCCGTACAATACGGCCCCTGGCCCAACCCCGGATTCCCCTCATTCCATGAGCGACGCAGAGCAGTTCTTCCGCCGCGCCGAAGCGCTGGTGACCCGTCTCGAAAAATTGTTTGCCGACCGCACCGCGCCGGCGATCGACGACGGCATCGCGTGGCGCTGGCGCAAGTCCGACGGCCGCCCCGGCCGTCTGCAGGCGATCACGCGCTTCAATCCCATCGCGCTCGACGATCTCCGGCACATCGACGAGCCGAAAGCGGAGATGGAGCGCAACACGCGCCAGTTCCTCGCCGGCCTGCCGGCGAACAACGCGCTCCTGTGGGGACCGCGCGGCACGGGCAAGTCCTCGCTCGTCAAAGCGCTGTTCAATGCCTATGCGAAAGACGGCCTGCGGCTCATCGAGGTCGAACGCCAGCATCTCGTCGACCTCCCCGAGATCATCGAGCTCATCGACGGCCGGCCCGGGCGCTACGTCGTGTTCTGCGACGATCTCTCCTTCGACGAGCAGGACTCGACGTATCGCGCGCTGAAAGTCGTGCTCGACGGCTCCGTGCTGAGCACGCCCGACAACGTGATCATCTACGCGACCTCGAACCGCCGGCATCTCGTGCCCGAGCGCCTGCGCGACAATCTCGACGCGAAACCCGTCGACGGCGAAATCCACCAGGGCGAAGCCGTCGAGGAGAAGATCTCGCTCTCCGAGCGCTTCGGCCTGTGGCTGTCGTTCCATCCCTTCCGTCAGGACGACTATCTCGACATCGTCCGCCACTGGCTCGCAGCACTCGGTGTCGCGAGCGAAGGCGAGGAAGTCACGCGCGCCGCGCTGCAATGGGCGCTGCTCCACGGCTCGCGCAGCGGCCGCGCCGCGCAGCAGTTCGCGCGCGACTGGGCCGGACGGATCGCGCTCGCGGGGAAATGAGATGAACGCCGTGTCGATGGACGAGCTCGCCCGCGTGCGTGCCGAGGCCGACTGCCTCTACACGGCGGCCGAGGTCGAAGCGGCGGTCGATCGCATGGCGCTCGACATCACAGCGAAGCTCGCGGACCGCAATCCGCTCATGCTCGCGACGATGACGGGCGGCATGGTGATGGCCTCGCTGCTCCTGCCCCGGCTCGAGTTCCCGCTCGAGCTCGATTACCTCCATCTCACGCGCTACGGCGGAAACACTTCAGGCGGCGGGATCCGCTGGATCAAGGAGCCGCCGCCGGGCGTCGCGGGGCGCTGCGTGCTGCTCGTCGACGATCTGCTGGACTACGGGCTCACACTCGAAGCCGCGGTCGCCGGCTGCCGCGCGTGCGGCGCGGAGCAGGTGCTGACGGCAGTGCTCGTCATGAAGGAGATCGCGGATCGCCCGGGCCTCGCGCGCACCGATTTCCACGCGCTCGTCACGCCCGATCGCTATCTCTTCGGCTATGGCATGGACTACAAGCACTATTGGCGGAACGGCGGCGGCATCTTCGCCGTGAAGGGCCGATGAGGAAGTTCGCGCTGATCGGCGGCAGCGGCCTCGATCGACTCGCGGAGCTCGACGTGCGCCGCACCTCGCGCCCCGCGACAGCCTACGGTGCGCCCTCGGCGCCGATCGTCGAAGGCCTGCTCGACGGCCAAGCCGTGTGCTTCCTGCCGCGGCACGGCAGCGATCACGGGCTCCCGCCCCACCGCATCAACTACCGCGCGAACGTGAGGGCGCTGCGTGCGCTCGGCGTCACGGACGTCATCGCCGTGGCCGCCGTCGGCGGCATCGCGACGGACGCGGGACCCGGCACGATCGTCATCCCCGATCAGCTCGTCGACTACACCTGGGGCCGCGAGCACACGTTCTACGACGGCGCGAACGGTGAGCTCGATCACGTCGACTTCACCGCTCCCTACGCGGCCGATCTGCGCGCGGCGCTCGTCGCCGCCGCGCGCACGCTCGGCATCGCGATCGTGCCGCAGGGTACCTACGCCGCGACGCAGGGCCCCCGCCTCGAGACTGCCGCGGAGATCCGCCGCCTCGCCCGCGACGGCTGCACGATCGTCGGCATGACCGGCATGCCGGAAGCCGCGCTCGCGCGGGAAGCCGGGATGGCTTACGCGAACTGCTCCCTCGTCGTGAACCGTGCGGCCGGCCTCGGCGTCGGCCCGATCACGGCCGAGGAGATGCGGCGCAATCTCGAGCGCGGGATGGGCGATGTGCTGCGGATCGTCGGGACGACATTGCGGCAGGTGCGGGCGGTGCATCGAGGACACCGTTCCCGCCCGTCGCTTCAGTAGGAAGGCGGCGTGAGCGCGGCAACCAGTATCGTCTCGCCATCGTAGGCGTTGCGGTAGCGGTGCGGTTCGGTACTCGAAAACCGGAAGCTGTCGCCTTCCTCGAGGACGAACGTGCGATCGCCGACGGTGATCTCGAGGCGGCCCTTCAACACGAGGCCGCTCTCCTCGCCGCGATGCGTATAGGGCTCGCCCGTGCTCGCGCCGACGCTGAAGTGCGTCAGGAGCATCTCGATTTCCCCTTCGAGATCGGGCGAGAGCAGATAATCGACGAAGCCGTCGCGAAAGCCGATGCGACGGCGGTGCTGCTTGCGCAACACGATCCCCTTCTCGTCACCCGGTCCGGCGCTGCCGGCGCTGAAGAACCAACCGATGGTGACGCCGAGCGCACGCGCGATCGCACCGAGCGCCTTTACCGACGGCGTCGAGCAATTGCGTTCGATCTGGCTGATGTAGCCGATTGAAAGATCGGCGCGACGCGCGAGTTCGACGAGAGACATCGAGCGGGCCTTGCGCAGCGCGCGGATTTCGGCGCCGTCGAGCTCCCCGGTCTCACCGCTCCGGGTCGGCGCATGCGCCGGGGTGTCGGGATCCTGGCCCGGAGTTGCCTTCGAATCGGATTTACTCATACAGGACCGTGAATCGCCGCGCCGCCGTGCCGCAGCGCGGCCCGCTGCGTCGTCACCGCGACCGGCCGTGCTGTTTGCGGGCTACGGTAACGGATCGAGCAAGTACCTGTCACCTTCCCGCATGTTGTCGCGCAGCCAGGTCGCCGCGCCGGGCACCGTGGGTTGAATGATGGGGAGCTCGCGCGTCCCGGCGGCGAGCGTCGCACGCAGGGCCTGCGTCGCCTTCTCGTCCAGCGCAAACGTATGCGGCTCCATAACCACGCCGTACACGTCACGCGCGGTCTCGAGACGGATGATTCCATCGCGCACGTGCTCGCACACCTTCCGCGCGGGACGCTCCAGCGGATCGCCGAAACCGCCACCGCCGCTCGACACGCCGACCCACGCCTCGCCGGGCTCGATCTTCATGTAACCCTTGCTCGAGCAATAGTCCCGATGACCCGTTGTGAGGTTCTCGCGATAATTGCCGCCGCCGATCCCGGGCGTGCCGCCGAACACGCCGAAGGGGGGATTCGCCGCGCCGTCGCCCGTGACGTGGCAGTCCATCGGCGTGCCATAGGGCCGTACCCGAATCCGGATCCCGGCGCCGCCCATCGTCCTGCCGTGGCCCATGGAATCGGGTTCGATCTCCTGGTAGTCGAGCATGAACGGATAGAGCAGCTCGCACATCTCGGTGCTCAGGATTTTCAGGCCCCCGAGTCCGGAGGAAAGCATGATCAGCGGCCAGCCGTCGGCGTTCATCGATGCGCCGCCGCCCGAGCCGCCATTGAAGAACATCGCGGCCCAGCCGGCCGGTTCCTCGCCGCGCTCGTCGACGCCGGAAATCGAGGGCACGCAATGGAAGCCGGCGTAACCGGCCGAAGTGCGTTCCGGTGCCGCGATTGCGAGCGCTTTCCACACGGCCTCCTGTTCCTGGGCCGCGGGACAGAGCGTGGCCATCGCCGTCGCCGCAGGATACTTCGCCTTCACGATCGATCCCTCCGGCGCCTCGCAACTGATGTGCCGCAGGCAGCCGTCGTTGTGCGGAATGTCGGGGTCGATCGCACAGAGAATGGGAATGCCGGCCGACGCCTCCATCACGCCCTGCGTCCCGTTCGTGCCGCCTTTGCCCTGCGGCGAGCTACCCGTGAAATCCACGTGCACGTGATCATCCTTCACGTTCACGGTGGCCTTTACTGTCAGGTTCGTGTTGCCCATGCCGTCGCTGTCGATCCACGCCTCGCCGACGTAGCTGCCGTCCGGGATGCTGCGCAACTGCTCGCTCGTGCGCCGGTCGGCATAGTCGAGGATCGCCTCCACGTAACGCATCAACTCGTCGGGACCGTACTCCGCGACGAGCTCGAGCATGCGGCGTCGCCCGTTCCAGATCGAGCCGAGCTGGGCCATGAGGTCGCCATAGAGCATGTCGCGATAGCGGACGTTCGCGAGGTACAGGTTGATGACGTCCTGGCGCGGCTCACCCTTCTCGTAGAACTTGATCGGCGGGATCTGCAATGCCTCCTGCCAGACGTCTTTCGCGCTCGGCGCGACGCTCGTCGCCTCGTAGGCGCCGCAGTCGAGCTGGTGCCCCTTGGTGACGGCCCAGAACAAATGCTCGCCGCGATAGAACACCGGGCAGGCGGTCACGAAGTCTCCGACGTGGGTGTTCCCGCTGTAGGGATGATTGCTGACGATGACATCGCCGTCGTAGACCTTGCCCTCGAACGCCCGCACCATCGAATTGAGGATCACATGCAGCGAGTTCGTGTGGATCGGCAGCGCGTCCATCATGCAGACCTGCCTGGCTCCCGCGTCGTAGATCGCGCAGGAGAAGTCGCGTGCGAGCGCGAGGATCGACGTCCACGACGTGTGTTCCAGCGTCAGCGTCATCTCTCTGGCGATGGTGTTGAAGCGGTTGAGGATGACGGAGAACGTGATCGGGTCGACGTTGTCTTCGGGCCGCAACAGCAGCGAGCCTTCACCCGCCTCGAGACCGCGCGCCGTCTGAATCGTGCTCATGGGCTTCCTCCTTCTCCCGGGTGTCCGGTCGTTCAGAGTTTCAGGATGAAATCACCGAATTCGTTGACGTCGAGCTTCTGGCCGGCGAACACCACGATCGTGGTGTTCGTCTGTTCGACCACCGCCGGCCCGGTGACGATCATGCCGCGCTCGAGCTTCTCTCCATCATAGATGCTGGTATCCCGATAATCGTTGATGTCGCCGAAATACACCCGACGGCTGCCCTTGAGCGCGATCGAGACGGGGTTGACCGCCGGCGGGAACGCCGTCGCCTCGGGAGAGCGCACGCGTCGGTGCGCGATGACGCGCCAATGGAACAGATCGACAGAACTCTCGCGGACGCAGTACGTGAACATCCGCTCGTGGAGATCGTGGAATGCCGCCGCCATCTCCGCACCGTCCGCGGCGGTGAGCGGCCTGCCGGCGGGCACCGGAATCGTGAGCTCGTGGATCTGCGCCGGGTACTTCGCGTCGGCGTAACGCGCCAGCGTCACTTCGCCTTCGGGAAAGCCTTCCTCGATCATGTCGTCGATCGCCCGTCGCTCCAGATCGGCGATGACCTGGTTCGCCCGGGTCGGATCGAAGCGCCCGGTATTCGTCGCAAACGCCTGCATGTAATCGTGCCTGACGTCGCTCACGATCATGCCGAAGGAACAGAACACTCCGCTGTAGCGCGGAATGATCGCCGTCTTCATGCCGAGCGTGCGGCCGAGCATGCCGGCATGGATCGCCCCCGCGCCGCCGCCGACGACGAGCGCGTAGTCCCGCGGGTCGATGCCGCGCTCGATGGACACCACGCGGATGGCATCGACCATGTTGTGATTGATGATCCGGAAGATGCCGTGCGCGGCTTCCGGAACGCTGAGCCCGAGCGGCTTGGCGACGTGTTCGTCCACGGCCCTGGCAGAGAGCTCGGGCAGGATCTCGCGCCGCCCGCCGAGGAAGTAATCCGGATTGATGTAGCCGAGAACGACGTTCGCGTCGGTGCAGGTCGGTGCAGTGCCGCCTTGTCCGTAGCAGGCCGGGCCGGGCTCGGCGCCGGCGCTGTGCGGTCCGACCTGCAACGCCCCGCCTTTGTCCATCCACGCGATGCTGCCGCCGCTGGCGCCGATGGAGTGCACGTTGACGGCGGCGACGCCGACCGGCATCTCGTGGACGCGGAGATCGCGGGTGAGCGTCGGCGTGCCGTCGGTGACCATGGAGACGTCGAAGCTGGTGCCGCCCATGTCGATGGTGATCACGTTGTTCATGCCGACGCGCTTCGTGCAATGCAGGCCGGCCACCGGCGCGGCCGCGGGCCCGGAAGCGAGCGAGTAGATCGGGCGCTGCATCACTTTGTTGACGGTCGAGGTGCCGCCGTTCAACTGCATGATCAGCAGCGGATGACGGAATCCGTTCTCGCGCAGGAAATTTTCCAGTTCGACCATGTAGCGCGAAATGCCCGGCAGGACGTAAGCGCTGAGGACGGTACACGTCGTGCGTTCCCATTCGCGAATCATGGGCAGCACGTCGGAGCTCAGCACGACCGGTACGCCGGGCAGTTCCTGTTCGAGAATTTCCTTTACCCGTCGTTCGTGCGCGGCGTTCATGATCGACCACAGAAACGCGACGGCGATCGACTGCACGCCCGCTTCGCGCATGCGCTGAGCCGCGGCGCGCACCGAGCCCTCCTCCAGCGGCACCATCACGTCGCCGGCGTAATTGATGCGCTCCGTGATCGGCAGGCGCAGGTAGCGCGGGATGAAGTCGTCGGGTGGCTGGAGCTGAATGTTGTAGCGCTCGGGTTTGTAGCCGTCGCGGAAGTGGATGATGTCGCGAAAGCCCTGGGTGGCGAGGAGCGCGGCCTTCGGACCGTTGCGCTGAATGACGGTGTTCGTGGCTATGGTCTGGCCGTGCACGAACAAATCGAGGCCGGCGAGGAATTCGGCGAGCCCCATGCCCTGCTGCTCCGCGAGTGCGAGCAGCCCGCGTTGAACCGCCAGCGCCGGACTCTGCGGAGTCGTGGCCTCCTTCCACAGCGTGATGTGGCCGGAGCCGTCCACGAGCGAGAAATCCGTGAAGGTGCCGCCGATGTCTACGCCCAGTACGTACTGCATGAGATCCCCCCGTGAGGGCTCCACCGCTCCCAGCGTCGGACGCTGCGCGAAACGGCGAAGCAGAGCGCGTGAAATCCAGCCGCCTGCCTGTGGACCGGGCATGGCCCCCTCGGCCATCGCCGTCAGGCCGCTCCGGAGGTCCCCGTCACCAGTCACCAAATTACAGAAAATGAAAATACAAAGTCAATCTTTCACTATTTTTAAAACGACTGCTACGCTTCAGAGAGAATTTGAACAAATTGCGAAATACCCGGGCTGCCCGCACGGTGCGCGACCCGAGCCTCTCGACGGCCCGGCCGCCGCGCGCTGACGGCCCTCTGCGCTCGCGCGCCGCCCGGGACCGGCACCTCGGCGTCCGCGCCGGGCGCGGCCTGCGAGTGGCCGGGCGATCGTTCGTCAAGTCTGTCACGAGGAGGGAAAGAGCATGAGTCTCAACTTTGGTTTGCTGCTCGCGTTTCGCAATCCGCCGAGATGGCGCCGCCCCTGGGCCGACATCTACGAGGAGCATCTGCTCCAGGCAAAACTCGCCGAAGACCTCGGTTACGACGAGGTCTGGCTCACCGAGCATCATTTCTGGGAGGACGGCTGGTGTCCCGCTCTCCTGCCGACCGCCGCCGCCATCGCCGCGCGGACCCGCACGATCCGCATCGGGACGTTCGTCATCCTCCTGCCGCTCGGCAAGCACGCCGTCAGCCTCGTCGAGGAAGCCACCGTCGTCGACATCATCTCGAAAGGCCGCCTCGATCTCGGCCTCGGCCTCGGCTATCGCGTGCCTGAATTCCAGGGCTACGGCATCTCGCGCGAGGAACGCGCGTCATTGATGGACGAAGGCCTCGAGATCATCCGCCGCGCGTGGACCGAGGAGACGTTCTCGTTCAAAGGCAGACACTACGACCTCCGCAACGTGCATCTCGAGCCGCAGCCCGTGCAGAAGCCTCATCCACCGATCTGGACGGCCGTCATGAGCCGGAAGGCTGCGGAGCGCGCCGCGCGTTTCGGCTTCCACGTCGCGGGAACCGGCGGCGAGAAGCTGCAACGGATGTACGACGAGGAACTGGAGAAACACGGGCGCAATCCCGCCGATTTCAGCATTTCGCAGTTGCGGCTCGTGTATGTCGCGCCGACCCGCGAAGAAGCGTGGGACGATGCCCAGCATCACGCCCACTACATGATGCAGACCTATGACACCTGGCTGAAGGAAGCGGGCGACGCGAAGTGGTTCCAGGAAACGATGTCGGTGTCCTCGATGCCGCCGCCGGAGAAGCTGCGCGACACGCCCGGCCTGTCCTTCTTCGAGGCACCGCTGATGGTGGGGATGCCCGACGACATCATCGCCGAGATCGAGCGCTACCGCAGCTCGAGCCGCGTCACGCATCTCGTGATGTGGATGCAGCTCGCCGGCATGGATCCGAAGAAGACCGAGCGCTGCATGAAACTCTTCGCCGAGGAAGTGCTGCCGCACGTCCGGAGATAGCGCACACCGCGCGGGGCCGGATCTCCGCGCTCGCGGTGCGTACGGCTCCCGTGCTCCATTCAGGGTTCGACACTCGGCGAAGTACACGACATGAACACAGGCATTCTGCCGGGCCATGCCCGCGCGGTCGTCGTCGGCGGCGGCATCGTCGGCTGTTCGATCGCCTACCATCTCGCGAAGCTCGGCTGGACCGACGTCGTCCTGCTCGAGCGCAAGCGCCTCGGCTGCGGCACGACCTGGCATGCCGCAGGGCTCGTCACAACGCTTCGCGACAGCGAATCGCAGACGCGGCTCGCGCAGTATTCGCTCGAGCTCTACGGCGAGCTGGAGCGCGAAACCGGGCAGGCGACGGGCCTCGTCACCTGTGGCTCCATCCAGCTCGCCATGACTCCGGAAAAAGCCGAGGAAATGCGGCGGGGATGCGCGATGGCGCGGCTCCTCGGCGTGGAGAACCACGAAATTTCACCGGCCGAGGTCAAGGCGCTGTTTCCCCTGGCCTACGTCGACGATCTCGTCGCCGGCTTCCACTTTCCGAACGATGCGCGGGTCAATCCCGCCGACGTCACGCAGGCGCTGGCGAAAGGCGCGCGCCAGCGCGGCGTCCGGATCGTCGAGGACGTCCTGGTCAGCGACGTCTTGCGCGAACGGGACCGGGCAGCGGGCGTGCGCACCGCGCACGGCGATGTCCGGGCCGACGTCGTGGTGCTGTGCCCCGGCATGTGGGGCCGCTCGCTCGGTCTGCAACTGGGCATCGATCTGCCGCTGCAGGCCGCCGAGCACTACTACCTGATTTCGGAGCCGATCGCGGGTCTGCACAATAAATTGCCGATCCTGCGCGACCCCGGACGTTGCGCTTACGCGCGCGAAGACGCCGGCAGGATTCTGCTCGGCATCTTCGAACCACACGCCGCGCCGTGGGCCGTGGACGGCATCCCGCGAGAATTCTGCTTCGACGAAATCCAACCGGACTGGGCGCGGCTCGAACCGCACGTCGCCCACGCCATGCTGCGACTGCCGATTTTGTTCGACACGGGGATCCGGACGTTCTTCTGCGGCCCGGAGTCGTTCACGCCCGACCACAACTATCTCATGGGCAAAGTCCCGTTCGTCGACGGCCTGTTCGTCGCCTGCGGCTTCAATTCGCTCGGCATCCTCTCGGCCGGCGGAGTCGGCCACGTGATGGCCCGGTGGATCGACGAAGGGACCCAGCCGATCGATCTGTGGGACGTGGACGTCCGTCGCATCCTGCCCTGTCAGAACAACAAGAACTTCGTCGTCGACCGGACCGTCGAATCGCTCGGCATCGCCTTCCAGATGCACTGGCCGAACCGGCAATGGGAAACCGCACGCGACGTCCGCAAGTCCGTGCTCCACGAGCGCCTCGCCGCAGCCGGCGCATGCTTCGCTCAGTCGGCCGGATGGGAGCGCGCGAACTGGTTTGCGCGTCCGGGCCAGGAACCGGCCTATCGCTACGATTTCGGGCGCCAGAACTGGTTCGAGAACAATGCCGCCGAGCACCGCGCGGTGCGGGAAGCGGTCGGCGTCTTCGATCAGTCATCCTTCGCCAAGCTCCTCGTCCAGGGCCGTGATGCCGAGCGCGTGCTGAACCGCCTCGCGACGGCCGACGTGGCCATGCCCGCGGGCCGCGTGCGTTATGCGCAGTTTCTCAATGCGCGAGGCGGCGTCGAAGCGGACCTCACGATCACCCGTCTTGCCGAAGAGCGCTTCCTGGTGGTCACGGCGGCGTTCACCGCGACACAGGTGCACGCCTGGATCGCGCAGCACGTGCCACGCGACGCCTGCTGCGTCGTCACCGATGTCACGGGCGCGTACGCGATGTTGAACGTTCAGGGACCGGCATCCCGCGCCCTGCTCTCGTCGATTTCGACGACCGACTTCTCGAATACGGCGTTTCCGTTCGGCACGATGCAAATGATCGAAATCGGCTATCAATCGGCCATGGCCATGCGCGTTTCGTATACGGGCGAGCTCGGCTGGGAGCTCTATGTTCCGACCGAGATGGCGACATCAGTCTACGACCGCCTGATCGCAGCGGGTCCCGCGCACGGTCTCGCTCGCTGCGGTTATCACACGCTCAATACGCTGCGTATCGAGAAGGCCTTCCGCGAGTGGTCACACGACATGGGACCGCTGGATACGCCGCTCGAGTGTGGTCTCGCATTCACCTGCGCCTGGCACAAGCCGGGAGGCTTCATCGGCCGCGAAGCGCTGCTCAGCCAGCGCGCCAAGGGGACACCGCAGCGTCGTCTGGTGCAGTTTCTCCTCGAGGATCCCGAGCCGATGCTGACGCACAACGAGCCGATCCTGTGCGACGGCGTACGCATCGGAAACACCGTGTCGTCAGGCTATGCGCACACGCTCGGCGCCTGCGCGGCACTCGGTTACCTCCGCAACGACGGCGGCGTCACGACGGAGTTCATCGCCGCCGGACGATTCCAGATCGAGCAGGCGAACCGTGTCTACGAAGCGCGTGCTTCACTGCAGCCGCTGTACGATCCGCAGGGCAGCCGCACGAGATCCTGAGGGCAAGCCTCCCGATTGGGGCAGCTCGCTCGATCCCGAGTCGCGTCCGATCCCGAGCACCCGGCGCCGCGTTCGAACTCGCGCCGGGCAAGGTCAAGCTCTCGCGTGCCGAGACCGAGGCCGGGTCGGTCGAATTCCCAGGCCGCGAGGCGCTTGCTAGAATCACCTGCGCCTCTCGAATATCCAGGAAGGATGCTCATGCGTTGCGCCAGCTTGCTGCTCGCCGGGTTCGTACTGAGTACGGCGTTCCTCCAGGGCTGTGTCTCGATGATGAGCGGCAGGACCCAGGCGCTCACGGTACGCGCGACGTGCGGCGACCAGCCGCTGACGGGCGCGCATTGCAAGCTCATGAACAGCCACGGCGACTGGTACGTGGACACGCCCGGATCGGTCGAAATCCACAAATCGACGGTAGAACTCGACATCGAGTGTTCGAAACCCGGGCTCGCTCCCGCGAGCGGCTCGCTCGAAGCCTCCTCGAACGTCACGAAGAGCTTCCTGCTCGGTGGCGCGATCGGTTATGCGATCGATGCCCGCAACGGAGTGACCGCCGAGTATCCCTCCGAAGTGACCGTGGTCTTCCAGCCGCCGTGTGCGGCGGCGAAATAGAATTCCCGGAACGTATCTACGCCGCCGGGCCCCGTGGAAGGATCCCTCTCATGCACAATCCGGTCGTCCGCATGCTGATGATCACCGCCGCGCTCGGCGGCGCGCTGACGGGCTGCGTCGAAACAGCGCCGATGGTGAAGCCGACGACAGTCGTCGCTCAGTCGGACGGGCTGTTCGTCGCATCCGTCACGAACAAAGACCGCGATTCCGGCTGGCTGTCGAGCAGCAAGACGACCGCATCGTTCTTCTATTGCAAAGCCGGAGAACGCGAGAGCATCCGCATCGACTCGCATGCCTTCTCGCTCTTCCCGCAACAGAACGACTTCGACGGTCATGGCAAGCAGAGCGGGCGACTCGTCGTCGTCGCGCTCGCGCCGGGTGAGTACTTCCTGACCGGATGGGTGCTGCATGTCCCTTCGGGCAACGTCTACACGGACATCTACCCGGAGCACCCGACGCCGATAGCCTTCGAGATCCGCCCGCACGAAGTTCTGTACGCGGGGAATCTCAATCTCGATGTGCTCTACTCGGACGCGAACTTCGGCATCTCCTTCGTGTCCGGCGCCCGGGCGAGCGGCAAGAATCGCAGCGACCGCGATCTGCCGCTGCTCTACGCGAAAGAGCAGCGATTCCGGGACTGGCCGGTGCGCACCGAGGTACCGGACATCTCGGTACTGTCCGGCCCGGGGACCACGACCGAAACCCTGCTCATCCTCCGCTACTGAGCAGCGCCGGCACCGAGTTGTCCTGTTCCCGGACCCTCACCGGCTCTGCAATATCTGGAACAGGTTGTGCGCGCGGTCCGTCCACAGGGCGACGTCCGGCACGTCGCGCGCATAATCCGGGATTACCGCAGGATGGCGCCGGATGAACTCCACGTCGCGGCTCAGCAGCACGTAGTCCGGATGATAGTGGCCGACGCGGTCGGTCTGCTGCAGGCAGATGCGCGTGCTCGCGAAGCCGAACTCGCGCGCGAGCCGCTCGACCACCGGCGCGAGATTGAGATAGCGGTTCGTGATGTGGACGGCGATGACGCCGTCCGGCGCGAGGTGGCGGCGGTAGATCGCGAAGGCTTCGCGCGTCAGCAGGTGCACGGGCACGGAATCGCCGCTGAAGGCATCGAGCACGAGCGCGTCGAAGCGCTGGTCGGGCTCCTGCTCGAGCATGAGCCGGGCGTCGCCGAGCGCGAGCTCGTAGCGCGCGCCGCGCGCGATCATGTCGTCGATGAAGGTGAAATAGGCGCGTGCGCCGTGCACCACGTCCGGGTTGATCTCGTAGAAGCGGAACACCTGACCCGCGACGCCGTAGCTCGCGAGCGTGCCCGTCCCCATGCCGACGACGCCGACTCGCGCCTGCGGCTTCGTCTGCAGCCCCGTCAGCAACTGTCCGACCGCGGTTTCCTCGCCGTAATAGGACAGGGGTTCGCGGCGCAGATCCGCGCGCAGGAACTGGCGGCCGTGCTCGGTGCCGTTGCAGTAGAGCGAACGGAACTGCAGCGCCCCGGCAGCGACGCGCTTCGTGTTGCGATCCTGGATCTTCAGCGTCCCGTAGAAGTTGCGGGTCCTGGCGAGCGCCGCGTCGAAGGAGAATTCCCAGGCCTGGACGAGGTACAGCATGCCGAGCGTCACGACCGCGAAGCCCACGCCTCGTGCCCGCGACCACGCCGGCGCGAGACGGGCTTCGAATCCGCGATACGTCACCCCGGCCGCGATGGCGATGCCGAGCAGGAGACCGAGCGACCACTCGAGATAGATCGTGAAGAGGAGCGGCGCGAGCAGGCTCACGATGAGCCCGCCGAGCGCGCCGCCTGCCGACATGCAGAGGTAATATTCGGTGAGATGCGCGACGCCGGGTTTGCGCCGCACGAGCTCGCCGTGACAGATCACGCACACCGCGAACATCGCCGCGAAGTTCACGACGATCTGGACGACGATGCCATAGCGTCCGAAATCCGGCCACGGCAGCTCCGACCAGCCCGCACTCGCGAACACCGCGAGCATCGCGAGCGCGCCCCACCACGGCCGCACGTACCAGCGCGGATGGTCGAAGGTGATGATGAACGACACGAGATAGAGCGCGAGCGGCACGACCCACAGGAAGGGAATGACCGCCACGTCCTGGCAGACGTGATTCGTGGTCGACAGCAGCAGCATCGAAGCGAGCGCAGGCAGAGCAACCCACGAAGCGAGGCGTGCGAAGCCGGGCCGAGCGGTGTGCGCTTCGCCTGCGCCGGGCAATGCGGTGACGCTCCAGACGCGCGCCCGGCTGTGGCGCCACGCGAGTATCGCGCAGGCCAGCATCAGCGCGGCGAAGCCGGCATAGGACCAGGACCACATGCGGGCCTGCACGATCACGTCCCAGCGCGTTTCGATGAACACGGGATAACTCAGCAGCGCGGCGAGCGAGCCGACGTTGGAGAGTGCGTAGAGTCGATACGGCATTCGTTTCGGATAGACGCGCGCATACCAGACCTGCGCGAGCGGACTCGTCGCCGACAACACGAAATACGGCAGCCCGACGGTCGTCAGCAGCAGGAGCAGGATGCGCCCCGTCGGATCGCCGCCGCCGAGCGGCTTGAAGGCCTCGCTCGGAATGACCGGCAACTGCGCGGCGGCGGCGAGCAGCAGCGCGCCGTGCAGCAGGGCCTGCGTGCGCGGCGCGCGGCCCGCGAGGAAATGCGCGTACGCATAACCGCCGAACAGCACGACCTGGAAGAACAACATGCACAGCGTCCACACGCCCGGGCTGCCGCCGAACCAGGGCAGGATGAATTTGCTGATCATCGGCTGGATCTGGAAGAGCAGAAACGCGCCGAGCAGACTGACGAGAGAGAACAGCAGGGCCATGAATCTTCCTTGATGAGCCCGGACTGCCGTGATTCAGTCCGAAGGCCCGGGTCCGAAATCCTCGGTGCCCCCGGACGGCGCCGAGGGCGGCGGCGAGGGCGCAGTCGCCGGCGGCTTCGCGGGCGTGATGACGAGTGCCGGCACTTTCGTCCTGCCGGGCTTCGCGGGTTTGCCGGGCGACGGCGCGGCGACGGGCGCAGCCGGCGGATTCAAGGGCGGCGCCGCCGCTTCGACCGGTGCGGCGCCGGCGCTCGGATCGTAGGGCGTGATCTGCACGAGCATGCCGAGATCCGGATGGTCGAAATAGTGGAGCTCGTTCAGGCGCACCGGCCGCGTCTCCTTCAAGCGGCTGGGCCTGCCGTCGTCGTAGCCCGCGACATCGAGCTCGACGCGCGGCGCGTCACCGAGCCGCACGAGTATCTTTCCCTCCATGCCGTCGAAGCGCGCGCCGTTCGTCGCGGGCGGCGGCGCACCCGGCGCGGGCGCCGGTTCGCTCGTGAGGAACACGTTGCGCTGCTGATCCGCGGTCTGGCGCCAGGCGACGTGGATGAGCGGCTCGTAGCCCCCGCTCCGCGCGAGCTGCTTGTAGACGCCTTCGAGGCTCTTCTCGTTGCGCGCGAGCTGCTGAAACGCGACGGGCGACGCGGTCGCGGGCGGCGGCGCCTTCGGATCGCGGATCGCGAGCGGCTCGGCACTGCCGTAATCCGGCATCTCGGCCGGCGCGTCGGCGTCCGCGCCCGCGGCGTGCGCATAGCGGAAACCGATCACTTCGATCTGATACCAGCGCTCGTCGGCGCACACGAACCCGCTGCACCAGAGCAGTACACCCGCGATCACGAGGCGCGCGCTAAGCACGCCCGGCTTCCAGCGTCTCGAGCAGGAATTCCACCTCGCGACAACGCGCTTCCGCATCCGGCAGCTCCTTGCGCACGCGCAGCTTCTCCGCACCGTCGAGGCGGTAATGCGTGTTGCGCTGGATGAGTTTGATGACGGTCATCGGCTCGATGTTCGGTTCCGGCCTGAATTCCACGGCGCCGCCGAGGCGGCCGAAGTCGATGCGCTTGATGCCGAGCGGCTCGGCACGTTGCTTCAGCGATGTTACACGAAAAAGATTGCGCACCGGCTGGGCGAACTCGCCGTAGCGATCGATCACCTCTTCCTTCAACAGTTCGATCTCCGCGGCATCGGCCGCGCTCGCGATGCGCTTGTAGAGCATGAGCCGGGCATGCACGTCCGGGAGGTAATCCTCCGGGAGCAGCGCCGGAATGTGCAGATCGACCTCGGTCGCACGCTCGGCGGCCGCTTCGAGATCCGGCGTACGCCCGGCCTTCAGCGCACGCACGGCGCGGTTCAGCAGCTCGCTGTAGAGCCCGAAGCCGATCTCCTGGATGTGACCGCTCTGCTCCTCGCCGAGGATTTCGCCCGCGCCGCGGATTTCGAGATCGTGTGTCGCGAGCGTGAAGCCGACACCGAGATCCTCGAGCGCCTCGATCGCTTCCAGGCGCTTCACGGCGTCCGCCGTCATCGCCTTCCTGCCGGGCACGACGAGATAGGCGTAGGCGCGATGATGCGAGCGGCCGACGCGCCCGCGGAGCTGATAGAGCTGGGCGAGGCCGAACTTGTCGGCGCGGTTGATGATGATCGTGTTCGCGCTCGGCACGTCGATGCCGGTCTCGATGATCGTCGTGCAGACGAGCACGTTGCAGCGGCGGTGGTAGAAGTCGAGCATCACCTGCTCGAGATCCTTCTCGCGCATCTGGCCGTGCGCGTGCCGGACGCGGGCCTCGGGCACGATGCGCGCGACCGTCTCTTCCATCCTGTCGATGTTCTCGACCTCGTTGTGCACGAAGTAGACCTGGCCGCCGCGGCCGAGCTCGCGGAGCAGGGCCTCGCGGAGCAGTGCCTCGTCCCATTCGCGCACGAAGGTCTTGATGGCGAGGCGCTTCGAGGGCGGTGTCGCGATGACCGAGAGCTCGCGCGTGCCGGTGAGCGCGAGGTTCAGCGTGCGCGGGATGGGCGTCGCAGTGAGCGTCAGGATGTCGACCTCGCTCCTGAGCGCCTTGAACTGCTCCTTCTGACGCACGCCGAAGCGGTGCTCCTCGTCGATGATGACGAGACCGAGGTTCTTGAACTTCACCTCGCGCGACAGCAGCTTGTGGGTGCCGACGACGATGTCGACCGTGCCCTCGCGCAACCCGTTCAAGGCCGCTTTCGTCTCCCCCGAATCGCGGAAGCGCGAGAGCTGCTCGATGCGCACGGGCCAGTCCGCGAAGCGATCGCGGAACGTCTGGTAGTGCTGCTGGGCGAGCAGCGTCGTCGGCACGAGCACCGCAACCTGGCGCCCGTCGTTCACCGCGACGAAGGCGGCGCGCATCGCGACCTCCGTCTTGCCGAAGCCGACGTCGCCGCAGATGAGGCGGTCCATGGGCTGGGCGCGTTCCATGTCCTCGCACACCGCGGCGATCGCGGTTTCCTGGTCGGGCGTCTCCTCGAACGGGAAAGCCTGCTCGAACGCGCGATAGGCGTCCTTGTCGATGTGGAAGCGGTGCCCCTGCTTCGCCGCGCGTTTGGCGTGTATTTCCAGGAGCTCGACGGCGACGTCGCGGATCCGCTCGGCCGCCTTGCGCTTCGCCTTGTCCCACTGCCCGCTGCCGAGCTTGTGCAGCGGCGCGTGCTCGGGGTCGACGCCCGAGTAGCGGCTGATGAGATGCAGCGCCGCGACCGGCACGTAGAGCTTGTCGCCGTCCGCGTATTCGAGCTTGATGAATTCGTTCGTGATCTCGCCGACGGTCAGCACTTCGAGGCCGAGGTAGCGGCCGACGCCGTGATCCTCGTGCACGACCGGCGCGCCGATCTGAAGCTCGGCGAGGTTGCGCACGACGGCTTCCTGATCGACCTGGGTCTTGCGTCGGCGCCGCCGCTGCGCCGCGCGCTCGCCGAAGAGCTGCGACTCCGTGACGATCGCGATCGACGGATCCTCGAGCTCGACCCCGTCCGCGAGTGGTGCGACGGCGAGCCCGAGACGTGCATCGTCGGCGAGGAATTCCGCCCAGCCCGCACAGGTTTTGAGCTTCAACCCGTGGCCCGTGAAGAGCTCCTGCATCGTCTCGCGGCGGCCGCTCGACTCCGCGACGAACAGCACGCGTCCCGTGTAGCGCGCGAGATAAGCCGTCACCGCGCCGAGCGGCTCCTTCGCACGGACGTCGATCGGGATGCGCAGCCCGGCACGCGTGCCGAACACTTTCACGTGCTTGTATTCCCGGAGCTGGAGGCCGGCGATTTCGATCCGCTCGTATCTTGCGAGGCGCTCCTCCACCTCGGGCCAGGCGAGGAACAGACGTTCCGGCGGCAGGATCGGCCGCTCGATGTCGTGGCGGAGCTGCTCGTAGCGCTCCGCCACGCCATGCGCGAACTGCTCCGCCGCTTGCGCGCATTCCGCGTCGAGGAAGACGAGGCTCTGTGCCGGCAGATAGTCGAACAGCGTGTCGACGGCATCGAAGAACAGCGGCAGGTAATACTCGATTCCCGCCGGCGCGAGCGCGTTGCCGACATCCTGGAAGATCGGGCTCGAGGTCGGCCGGCCTTCGAACGAGAGCCGCCAGTTGCGCTTGAAGCGCGCGATGGCATCCGGGGCGAGCGGAACTTCGCGCGCGGGCAGGAGCTCGATCGACTGGACCTCGTCCGTCGAGCGCTGGGTCTCCTCGTCGAACAGGCGCAGCGTCTCGATCTCGTCGCCGAACAGATCGATGCGGAACGGCTGCTCGGCGCCCATCGGGAAGACGTCGACGATCGAGCCGCGCACCGCGTAGTCGCCGTGATCCATGACCTGCGAGACGCAGCGGTAGCCCGCTTCCTGCAGGCGCGTGCGGAAGGCGTCGCGATCGAGCGTGTCGCCGCGTTTGAGACTGAAGCTCTGGCCTTCTATCCATGCCCGCGGCGGCAGCCGGTGCATGAGGCCGGCGACGGAGATGATGAGCAATCCGCGGCCGAGGCTGCGCAGACGGCTCAGCGTCGCGATGCGCTCGGAGATGATGTCCTGGTAGGGACTGAAGCGATCGTAGGGCAGCGTCTCCCAGTCGGGCAGGTGATGGCGCGGCAGGTCCGGCGCGAAGAACGGGATCTCCGCTTCGAGATCGAGCGCGCGCGCAGAATCCGTCACGACGACGACGGTCAGCGCTTTGCGCGCGGCGGCCGTGGCGGCGAGCGTCATCGCGCGCGCGGCGCCGTGCACGGAGCTCCAGCGCTCGATGCGATCGCTGCCCGCCGGCAACGGCGGCGCCAGCGGACTCAGCCGGTTGTCGATCTCCATGGGCAGATCCGGAAGCGCACCCGAGCCGCGCTCAGGCGCGGATCCCGAGCCCGGCATTGATCGCCACCAGCGCCGCGGCCGGGTCCGGCGCCTGCGTGATCGGCCGGCCGATGACGAGATAATCCGTACCGGCGGCGACCGCGGCGGCGGGTGTCGCGATGCGGCTCTGATCGTCCGCGCTCGTGCCCGCCGGCCGGATGCCGGGCGTGACGGTGAGGAACGCCCTGCCGCAGGCTTCTTTCACGATCGCGATTTCCTGCGGCGAGCACACGACGCCGTCGACACCGGCCGCGTACGCGAGGCGCGCGAGCTTCTCGACCTGCGCGGCGGGCGGCGCGGCGTAACCGATCTCGGCGAGCGCCGCGGCATCGAGGCTCGTCAGCACGGTGACGGCCGTCAGCAGCGGGCGGTTCGCGGACTTCGCGAGCGCCTCGCGCGCGGCTTCCAGCATGGCGCGGCCGCCGCTCGCGTGCACGTTCACCATCCACACGCCGAGCGCGGCCGCGGCGCGACAGGCCCCGGCGACGGTGTTCGGGATGTCGTGGAATTTGAGATCGAGGAACACTTCGAAGCCGCGCTGCACGAGCGGCTCGAGGATCGCCGGGCCGCGCTGCGTGAACAATTCCTTGCCCACCTTGAGACGGCAGTGTTCAGGATCGAGCCGCGCGGCGAGCGCGAGCGCGGCGCCGGGCGTGGGAAAATCCAGCGCGACGATGACGGGGGAGATGCACTTCGACATGGAGTTCAATTTCATTCGCCTTCGATGCCGTGGATGGGCTTCACGGTGTTCCAGGATTTGCAGCTCGGACATTGCCAGTGCATGGCGCGGCCGGCAAAACCGCAGTTGCCGCATTTGTAGCTCGCCTTGCCCGCGATGAGACGCAGCGCCGTTTCCTTGAGCAGCAGGAGATCCTCCCGCGACTCGCCGCCGGCGTTCGTGAGCGCATAGTCGATGAGCCGGTCGATGCCGCGGATGGTCGGGCGGATTTTCAGCTCGTTGATGATGTAGCGCTTCGCCACCTCCTCGCCGACGCGCTCCGCGGTGAGCTCGGCGAGCGCGAGCACGGGCGAGATGCCGGCGCGCAGTGCCGCGAGGCTCGCGAGATAATCACAGAGGTCGTCGATTCGCTCGACGGCCCGATAGGCCTTGATGAGGCGCGGCACGACCTCGGGCAGGAAATCGAGATCCTGGTGCTCCACTTTCTTCAGCGCCTGGATCGTGCGCTCGTACTCGCCTTTCGCGAACGAGAGATCCGCGACCATGAGGCTCGCGCGCACGCACTTGCGATCCGTCGAGAGCGCCTGGTCTAGGAGCTCCTGCACATCGGCGCGCGGATTATGATCGAGCTCGGCCTGCGCCTTCTCGCAGAGGAAATGCGCGCGCACGCTGTTCAGGTTCTCGCCGGTCGCGGCCTCGAGACGGCGGCTGAACTCGATTGCCTTGTCCCAGTCCTGCTCCTGCTGATAGATGTCGACGAGGTGGCGCAGCGCCTGCTGCTCGTACATGCCGATGTCGAGCAGCTCGGCGAAGAGACTCTCGGCGCGATCGAAGAGTCCCGAGCGCATGTAATCGAGCCCGAGCTCGAGCAGCGCGAGCGCGCGCTGGCTCGCTTCGAGCGTCGGACGCGCGACGAGGTTCTGGTGGATGCGGATCGCGCGATCGACCTCGCCGCGACGCCGGAAGAGACTGCCGAGCGCGAGATGCGTCTCGACGGTGTCCGCCTCGACTTCCAGCACCTTGAGGAAGACTTCGATCGCCTTGTCGGGCCGATCGTGCAGGAGGTAATTGAGCCCGCGGAAATAGTCCGGCGACATCGTCGAGCCGCCGGCACGTTCGAGACCACCGCGCATCGCCTCGCGCCGGCCGAAATACCAGCCGGACGCGGCGGCGACGGGCAGCAGCGCGACGACGACGAGGAAGAGTTCCTCAGGTCCCATGGCGTACCGGAACGACGGCAGCGGAAGACGCGGCCGGTTCGGCGAGCGCAGCGCGACGGCGCAGCCGGCCGAGCTCACGCTTCACGACGAAGAGGCGCCAGGACATCGCGAGCGCGCCGAGCAGGGCGCCGAGGATCATCGCGGCGACGACGACCAGGGAAAGCGGGAGCTCGAGGCGGGAGACGTAGAAATCGAGCGCGACCGGGCCGCCGTTCCTGACGTGGAATGCGACGCCGACGAGGAGCGCCACCCCTGCCACCACCCATTGAATCAGCCGCGCCATTGCCCGAAGCTCCTTCCCGCTACACCACGGCGCCGCGGGCGCGCGGAAGCGCGCCGGCCTGCGCCGATGGCGTGCATCTTACTGCGGTTTCGTGCTTGCGATCCCGGACCTGAGCCGGTCCGCGGAAGGCTGCCCCGGACGGGGCCTGGAATGCCGCGGCCGGGGACCGGCAGCGGCCGGACGGCATCGCGTTCAGTCGTCGTCCTGATCGAACGCGGTGTAGGTCGAATTCGCGAGCGAGGCCTCGCGCTCGCGGCGCACGCGCTCGATGGTCGCTTCGTCGAGCGCATTGACGCGTTCGCGGAGCTCCTTGCCGGGCTTGAAATGCGGGACGTATTTCGCCGGCAGGGACACGGGGTCGCCGGACTTGGGATTGCGGCCGATGCGCGGCGGCCGGTAATGCAGCGAGAAGCTGCCGAACCCGCGGATTTCGATACGCTCGCCGGACGACAACGTCTGGGCCATCTGCTCGAGCATCGCCTTGACGGCGAGCTCCACGTCGCGATAACCGAGTTGTGCCTGCTTGCGGACGAGTAGTTCGATCAACTCTGACTTGGTCATTCTTGTTCTCGCGCTGTCAGGGGCATTGCTCAGGGCCGGTCATGCCGCGTGCCCGCCGGAGCGGACACGCGGCTCCATGCTTACTTGTCCAGCTGCTCCTTCAGGAGGTCGCCGAGCTTCGTCACGCCAGCGTCGTTGTCAGCGCTGTACTCCTGCAGCACGGCCGCTTCGTCGACGCTCTCCTTGGCCTTGATCGAGAGGTTGATCACGCGGCGCTTGCGGTCGACGCCGACGATGATCGCTTCGATCTCGTCGCCTTCCTTCAGCACCTTGCGCGCGTCGTCGACCTGGTCGCGGGAGATTTCGCTGGCGCGGATCACGCCGTCGATGTTCTCGCCGAGGCTGACCGTCGCCGACTTCGCGTCGACCGCCACGATCGTGCCGGACACCGCGCTGCCCTTGCCGTGATCGGCGAGGTAGGAGGAGAACGGATCCTGCGCGAGCTGCTTCACGCCGAGCGAAATGCGCTCGCGCTCCGCATCGACCGCGAGCACCACGGTCTCGAGCTCGTCGCCCTTCTTGAAGTTGCGCACGGCTTCTTCGCCGGGCACGTCCCAGGACAGATCCGAGAGGTGCACGAGGCCGTCGATGCCGCCCTCGAGACCGATGAAGATGCCGAAGTCAGTGATCGACTTGATCGTGCCGACGACGCGCTCGCCCTTGTTGTGGGTCGCCGCGAACTCTTCCCACGGATTCGCGCGGCACTGCTTCATGCCGAGCGAGATGCGGCGGCGCTCCTCGTCGATGTCGAGGACAATGACCTCGACTTCCTGACCGAGGTGCACGACTTTCGAGGGATGGACGTTCTTGTTCGTCCAGTCCATCTCGGAGACGTGGACGAGGCCTTCGACGCCCGCCTCGATCTCCACGAAGCAGCCGTAGTCGGCGATGTTCGTGACCGTGCCGAACAGACGGGTGTGCTCCGGATAGCGGCGCGCGATGTCGACCCACGGATCCTCGCCGAGCTGCTTCAGGCCCAGCGACACGCGGGTGCGCTCGCGATCGAACTTGAGGACCTTGACCTCGATCTCCTGGCCGATCTGCACGACTTCGGAGGGATGCTTGACGCGGCGCCAGGCCATGTCGGTGATGTGCAGCAGGCCGTCGATGCCGCCGAGATCGATGAACGCGCCGTAGTCGGTCAGGTTCTTCACCAGACCCTTCGTGACGGCGCCTTCCTTCAGGCTCTCGAACAGCGCTTCGCGCTCGGCCGAGTTCTCGCTCTCCACGACCGCGCGGCGGGAGACGACGACGTTGTTGCGCTTGCGATCGACTTTGACGACCTTGAACTCGAGCGGCTTGCCCTCGAGGTAGCTCGTGTCGCGCACCGGGCGGACGTCGACGAGCGAACCGGGCAGGAACGCGCGGATCGAGGCGATGTCGACGGTGAAACCGCCCTTGACCTTGTCGCTGATGACGCCGGTGACGTTCTGACTGGCCTCGCAGGCTTTCTCGAGCTCGTCCCAGGCCTTCGCACGTTTGGCCTTCTCGCGGGACAGTCGGGTCTCGCCGAATCCGTCCTCGACGGTGTCGAGGGCGACGTCGACGGAATCGCCGACTTTCACTTCCAGTTCGCCGGCGGCGTTCTTGAACTGCTCGGCGGGAATCACGCCCTCCGATTTCAAGCCGGCGTTCACGATCACGAAGTCGGGGCGGACTTCCACCACGATTCCGGTCACGATACTGCCCGGGCGCATCCGGGCTTCGATCTGGCTGCTCTCGAAAAGCTCTTTGAAGCTCATTGTCTCCGCTGTCGTCGTCATCACGAGTATATGAATCCTGTATGGCGAATGGCCGGCGCGGGCTCATCGCGTTACCGGCAACCCGCTGGGTTGAGGTTGATAGCTCGCAGACGGAGTACGCCGCACGTGCCGCGAGGCGCCACGGAGGCGCCGCGGCCGCGCGCTGCGCGACCCGTCTGCAGGTTCTTCGCTTTGGAGGACGGCGGGCCCGCCGTCAGTTCAGATGGCGATCCCGGATCAGCTGCCGGACGCGTTGTTCGACTTCGACGATTCCGAGTTCCGTGGTATCGAGGATGACGGCGTCAACAGCGGGCTTGAGCGGCGACACCGCGCGTTGTTCGTCGCGCTCGTCGCGGCGGCGGATGTCCTCCAGAAGCTCGGGGAGGTTAACATCGTTTCCTTTGTCCTTCAACTGCTTATAGCGCCTCTCGGCCCGGACTTCGGCGCTTGCCGTCAAAAATATCTTGAGCGGCGCATCCGGGAACACCACAGTGCCCATGTCGCGCCCGTCGGCGACGAGGCCGGGCGGACGGCGGAACCCGTGCTGGCGATCGAGCAGCGCCGCCCGCACCGCCGGCAGGACCGCGACGATCGAGGCGCCCGTGCCCGCAATCTCGGAGCGTACGGCGTCCGTGACCTCCCGGCCGTCGAGGAAGATGTGCAGCAGTTCGCCCGCGGCCCGGAACTCCGCCGGCAGGCTCGCGGCGAGCGCCGCGACGGCCGGCTCGTCCTCCAGCGCGACGCCGCGGGCCGTCGCATGGAGCCCGACGAGCCGGTAGAGCGCGCCGGAATCGAGCAGGTGCCAGCCGAGCTCGAGCGCGACGCGCGCGGCGAGCGTGCCCTTGCCGGTGCCGCTCGGGCCGTCGATGGCGATGACCGGCGGGAGCCCCCTCACGGCGCGATTCCGAGCCCCGCCCCCCGCGCGAGCGGGACGAAGTCGGGGAAAGACGTCGCGATGTTCGCGCAGTCCGCGATGTCGATGGCGGCGCCGGCGCGGAGCGCGGCGATCGCGAAGGACATCGCGATGCGATGGTCGCCGTGGCTGTCGATGCGCCCGCCGCCGTAGGGGCCGCCGGTAATGCGGATCCCGTCGGGACGAGTCTCGACCGGGACGCCGAGCGTCTCGAGGCCGGCGGCCATGGTCGCGATACGGTCGGATTCCTTGTGCCGGAGCTCCTCCGCCTCGCGCACCGTCGTCACGCCCTCGGCCGCGGCCGCCGCGATGAAGAGCGCCGGGAATTCGTCGATCGCGAGCGGGACGAGTGCCGGCGGGACGTCGATGCCGCGCAGCTTCGCGTATTTCACGCGCAGATCCGCGACCGGCTCGCCGCCGACTTCGCGCGCGTTCTCCGCCGTGATGTCGGCGCCCATGAGTCCGAGAATGTCGATGACGCCCGTGCGCGTCGGATTCACGCCGACGCCTTCGAGCACGAGCTCGCTGCCGGGCGCGATGCTCGCGCCGACGAGGAAGAACGCGGCCGAGGAGATGTCCGCGGGCACCGTGATCTTCGTCGCCTTCAAGGACTGGCCGCCCGCGACGCCCGCACGCGCGCCGTCGCGCACCACCGTCACGCCGAAGCCCGCGAGCATGCGCTCGGTGTGGTCGCGGGTCGGTGCGGGCTCGGTCACCGCGGTCGTGCCGTTCGCGAAGAGTCCGGCGAGCAGGATCGCGGACTTCACCTGCGCGGATGCGACCGGCAGCACGTAATCGATGCCGTGCAGCGCATGTCCGGCCTCGACCTCGAGCGGCGGCGTGCCGTTCGCGGCGGTGCGGATGACCGCGCCCATCGCGCCGAGCGGTTCGGTGACGCGGCGCATCGGCCGGCGGCGGAGCGAGCTGTCGCCCGTCAGGGTCGCGGCGAGACTGCTGCCGGCGATGATGCCGCTCATGAGGCGGATCGAGGTGCCGGAGTTGCCGAGGTCGAGCACCTGTCGCGGCGTCTGCAATCCGCGCAAGCCGCGGCCGTGGACGAGAATGAGGCGTCCGCCCTCGCGTTCCTCGATTTCCACGCCGAGCGCGCGGAACGCCGCCATGGTCGCGCGCACGTCCTCGCCCATCAGGCAGTCGCGCACTTCCGTCGTCCCCTCGGCGAGCGCGCCGAGCATCACGGAGCGGTGGGAGATGGACTTGTCGCCGGGCACGCGCACGCGGCCGGTGAGCGCGCCGCCCGGGGCGACGTGCAGCGTATCGAAGGCGGTCATCGTGAAGGTCCTCTCAGGGGCAGACGCTCGCGCGCCGCCTTGGCGCGGGCGAAGATCGTGCGCAGCGCTTCGCCGTCGCCGGCCGCGATCGCGGCACGCACGGCGCCGAACGTCGCTTCGAAGCGATCGCACATCGCGAGCACGGCCGGAGCGTTCGCGAGCGCGATGTCGCGCCACATCTCGGGGCTGCTCGCGGCGATGCGCGTGGTGTCGCGGAAACCGCCCGCGGCGTAGTCGAATATCTCTCCCGACGTGCTCATGCCGACGAGCGCGTCGACGAGCGCGTAGGCGAGCATGTGCGGCAGATGGCTCGTCGCGGCGAGCACTTCGTCGTGATGTGCGACGTCCATTTCCGTGACGATCGCCCCGCACGACTCCCACATCGCGCGTACCTTCGCGACCGCCTGCAGGTCGTTCTCCGGCAGCGGCGTCAGGATCACGCGGTGATTCACGTAGAGATCCGCGAACGAGGCCTCGACGCCCGTACGCTCGCTGCCGGCGATCGGGTGGCCGCCGACGAAGCGCGCGATCGCAGGACCGAGCACGCGGCGCGCGGCCGCGACGACCGAGCCCTTCGTGCTGCCGACGTCGGTCACGACGGCGTCAGGCTCGAGCGCGGGCGCGGCCTTCGCGAGGATCTGTTCCGTCGCGCCGAGCGTCACCGCGACCATGACCACGTCCGCGCCGGCCACGGCTTCAGCGGGGTCCGTCGTCCAGCGATCGATGACGCCGAGCTCGACGGCTGTGCCGAGATCGGCGGTATTGCGCGCGCAGCCGACGATTTCCCCCACCGCGCCGGCGCGGCGCAGCGCGCGGGCGAGCGAGCCGCCCATCAGTCCGATGCCGAGTAGCGCGAGACGCTCGATGCGCACGAATGAGCCTCTATGGTGAGCGCCGGCCGCTCAGGCGACGGCGCGCGGATACGACCCGAGCACCCGGAGCCAGGCCGCCCGATCCGCGACGCGTTCGAGCGCGCTCGCGACGACCGGGTCGTCGGCGTGCCCCTCGATGTCGACGAAGAAGAGATATTCCCAGGTGCCCTTGCGCATCGGCCGCGACTCGATGCGCGTCATGCTGATGCCCGCGTCCGCGAAGCCCTGCAGGATTTCGTAGAGCGCGCCGGGCCGGTTCGGCATGCTGAAGACGATCGAGGTCAGATCCTCGCCGCTCGGGCCGGGTGGCCGCTGGCCGAGCACGAGGAAGCGCGTCGTGTTGTCCGGGCGATCCTCGATGTTCGATTTCAACGCGGGCAGGCCATAGAGCACGGCGGCGTTCACGCCGGCGATCGCGGCCGCATCGGTCTCCGTCGTGACACGCCGCGCGGCTTCGGCGTTGCTGCTGAGTGCCACGCGCTCGACGCCGGGCAGGTTCGCGTCCAGCCAGTGACGGCATTGCGCGAGCGCCTGGGCATGCGCATACACGCGCTTGATCGCCGTCAGCGTCGGGCAGTGCGTCAAGAGCTGGTGATGGACGTTCAGCACGATCTCGCCGCAGACCTTGAGCGCGGTGTCGGAGAGACAGTCGAGCGTCTGGTTGATCGGGCCCTCGAGCGAGTTCTCGACCGGCACGACGCCGTAGGTGCAGACGCCGGAAGCGACCGCGCGCACGACTTCCTCGATCGTCGGCGCCGGGTCGAGCGCGACGGAGCCGCCGAAGTGCTTCAGCGCGGCGCTGTGCGTGAACGTGCCGGCGGGCCCCAGGTACGCGGCCTTCAGCGGATGCTCGAGCGCGAGGCAGGCGGACATCACCTCGCGCACGAGGCGCATCGCCTCGGCTTCGGGCAGCGGACCGGGATTCGTGTCGCGCACCCGGCGCAGGACCTGCGCCTCGCGTTCGGGACGGTAGAGATCGGGATCGGGATTGCCTTCGCGCTTGATGCGCCCGACTTCGATGGCGAGCGCCGCGCGCTCGTTGAACAGGCGCAGCAACTCGCCGTCGATGGCGTCGATCCTGCCGCGAACGACGGCCAGTCGTTCCTCTTCGGTCATCGCCGGGCACCCGCGCGCCGCGGCCGGCGCCACCAGCCGTCGGGACTATTCGAGTCCTGCTTCGCCTTCATTGCCGTCGCCGCCCTCGCCCGCGTCGCTGTCGCCGTTCGCACCTTCGCCGTCACCGCCTGCGTCGTCCGCTTCGGCCATCTCGCCATTCTCGCTGCCGTACTCGGCAATCGGCTCGAGGCCGACGAGCTTCTCGTCCTTCGAGAGCGAAATCAAGCGCACGCCCTGCGTGTTGCGGCCGACGATGGAGATGCCGGCGACGGGCGTGCGCACGAGCGTGCCGCCGTCGCTGATGAGCATGATCTCCTCGTCGTCGCCGACCGCTGCCGCGCCGACGACGTCGCCGTTGCGCTTGCTCGTCTGGATCGCGATCACGCCCTGTCCGCCGCGGCCGTGGAGCGGGAACTCGTCGACCTTCGTGCGCTTGCCGTAGCCGTGCTCCGTCGCGAGCAGGATCTTGCGCTCGTTGTCGACGGGCAGCATCGCGATGACGAGCTGGTCGGTGCCGAGGCGGATGCCGCGCACGCCGTGCGCGTTGCGGCCCATGGCGCGGACTTCCTGCTCGGAGAAGCGGATCGCCTTGCCGCCCGAGCTCACGAGCATCACGTCACGCGAGCCGTCCGTCAGCGCGACGCCGACGAGGCTGTCGCCCGGATCGAGATCGACGGCGATGATGCCGGCCGTGCGCGGACGCGAGAAATCGGTGAGCGGCGTCTTCTTCACGATCCCCTGCCGCGTCGCCATGAACACGTAGAGGTCGGGGACGAATTCCTTCACCGGCAGAATCGCGCTGATGCGCTCGTCGTCGACGAGCGGCAGCAGGTTCACGAGCGGCCGGCCGCGCGCCGTGCGCCCGGCCTGCGGCAGTTCGTAGACCTTCAGCCAGTAGAGCTTGCCGTGCGTCGAGAAGCAGAGAATGGTGTCGTGCGTGCTCGCGACGAAGAGCTTGTCGACGAAATCCTCGTCGCGCGTCGTCGTCGCCGTCTTGCCCTTGCCGCCGCGGCGCTGCGAACGGTACACGGCGATCGGCTGCGACTTCGCGTAACCCGCGTGCGAGAGCGTGACGACGACGTCCTCGACGGCGATCAGGTCCTCCATCGAGACGTCTTCCTGATTCATCTCGATGCGGGTGCGGCGCGCGTCGCCGAAGTTGTCGCGGATCTCGACGAGCTCGTCGCGGATGACCCGCATGAGGCGCTCGGGCCGGCGCAGGATGTCGAGCAGGTCCTCGATCTTGACGAGGATGTCGCGGAACTCGTCGACGATCTTGTCCTGCTCGAGCGCGGTCAGGCGCTGCAGGCGCATGTCGAGGATTTCCTTCGCCTGGCGATCGGAGAGCCGGTAGCCCTCGGGCTGCAGACCGCAGCCGGCGGGCAGATCGTCGGGCCGCGAGGCGCTCGCGCCCGCGCGCTCGAGCATGCCGACGACGATGCCGGGCTCCCAATAGCGCTCGACGAGGGCCGCTTTCGCCTCCGTCGGGCCGGGCGAGGCCTTGATGAGCGCGATGATCGGATCGATGTTCGCGAGCGCGACGGCGAGACCTTCCAGCACGTGGGCGCGTTCGCGGGCCTTGCGCAAGTCGAAAATCGTGCGGCGGGTGACGACCTCGCGGCGGTGGCGGATGAAACACTGGATGATCGTCTTGAGATCCAGCGTCCGCGGCTGGCCCTCGACGAGCGCGACCGTGTTGATGCCGAACACGGACTGCATCTGCGTATGCAGGTAGAGATTGTTCAGCAGGACTTCCGCCGATTCGCCGCGCTTCAGCTCGATGACCACGCGCATGCCGTCCTTGTCGGACTCGTCGCGCAGGCCGTCGGGGCGGATGCCCTCGATTTTCTTTTCCTTGACGAGCTCGGCGATCTTCTCGAGCAGCCTGGCCTTGTTGACCTGATAGGGCAGCTCGGTGATGACGATGCTCGGCATGTCCGTATCGCCGTTCTCGATCTCGGCCTTCGCACGGACGTAGATGCGGCCGCGACCGGTCCGGTAGGCCTCGCGGATGCCGGCGGCGCCGTTGATGATGCCGGCGGTGGGGAAATCGGGCCCGGGGACGATGCGCATGAGATCGTCGATCGTCAGATCCGGATCGTCGATCAGCGCGATGCAGGCGTTCGTGACTTCCGTGAGGTTGTGCGGCGGGATGTTCGTCGCCATGCCGACCGCGATGCCGCTCGAACCGTTCACGAGCAGGTTCGGGAAGCGCGTCGGGAAGACCATCGGCTCCTCGAGCGAGCCGTCGTAGTTCGGCTGGAAATCGACCGTTTCCTTGTCGATGTCGGCGAGGAGCTCGTGCGCGATCTTCGACATGCGCACTTCCGTGTAACGCATCGCCGCGGGGGCGTCGCCGTCGACGGAACCGAAGTTGCCCTGGCCGTCGACGAGCATGTAGCGCAGCGAGAACGGCTGGGCCATGCGCACGATCGTGTCGTAGATCGCGGAGTCGCCGTGCGGATGGTACTTACCCATCACCTCACCGACGATACGCGCCGATTTCTTGTATGGCTTGTTCCAGTCGTTGCTGACCTCGTGCATCGTGAACAGCGCTCTGCGATGCACGGGTTTGAGGCCGTCGCGGACGTCGGGCAGCGCGCGTCCCACGATTACGCTCATCGCGTAATCCATGTACGACTGACGCATCTCGTCTTCGATGTTGACGGGCAGGAGCTGGCGCGCGAAATCGACCATCAGGCGGCTTTATAAGTTCTTAAAATTTATGGAAAACGGTGGGTTTTGAGCGATGGCGGAGTATAGCACGTGGAAAAGCCCCGACGCACCCCCGGGAATGGCCTTCTTCGAGGCCGCGCAACGCCGGCGGATCGGGCCTGCGCCCACCGCGGCGGAAGCCCCGTTCAGAAGCCTGCGATCGCGTCCGGCACGCGGGTGTTTCCGCGAAAGTCGCGTGTGCTACCTTAGGTCCATCCCATGAACGGAACCGAACCGTGCCGGAAAACGTGCAAGTCCTCCACGCGCGCTGGATCATCCCTGTCGAACCGGCCGGCGCGGTTCTCGACGATCACGCCGTCGTCATCGCCGGCACCCGCATCACCGCCCTCCTGCCGGGCGCGAAGGCACGACACGAGCATCCCGACGCCGATCACGTCGAGCTGCCGCAGCACGCGCTGATCCCCGGCCTCGTCAACGCCCACACGCATGCGGCGATGTCGCTCTTCCGCGGTCTCGCCGACGATGTGCCGCTCGAGCGCTGGCTCGAGGATCACGTGTGGCCCGCGGAGCGCCGCTTCGTCGATCGCGAGTTCGTGCGCGAGGGGACGCGGCTCGCCGCCGCGGAATTCCTGCGCGGCGGCACGACCTGCTTCAACGACATGTACTTCTTCCCCGACGAAGCCGCCGCAGCGGCCGCCGCGGCCGGCATCCGCGCCGTCGTCGGCATGCTCGTGATCGGCTTCCCGAGCGCCTGGGCCGCGACGCCGCAGGAGTACCTCGCGAACGGCCAGCGCGTCCACGATGCCTTTCGCGATCATCCGCTGATCCGCACGGCGTTCGCGCCGCACTCGGCTTATGCCGTCGAGGAGTCGACGCTCACCCGCATCGCGATGCTCGCCGAGGAGCTCGACGTGCCGATCCAGATGCACGTCCACGAGACCGCGGCCGAGGTCGCGGAGAGTCTCGCGCGCCACGGCCTGCGTCCGCTCGCGCGGCTGCAGCGCCTCGGGCTCGTCAACGAGCGCCTCCTCGCCGTGCACATGACGCAGCTCGACGACGGGGAGATCGAGCTCGTCGCGCGTGCCGGCGTGAGCGTGGTGCATTGTCCGGAATCGAACATGAAGCTCGCCGCCGGCTTCTGCCCGGTCGCGAAGCTCGCGACCGCCGGCGCGAACATCGCGCTCGGCACGGACGGTGCGGCGAGCAACAACGATCTCGACATGCTCGCCGAGCTGCGCACGACCGCGCTGCTCGCGAAGGCCGTCGCGGGCGATCCGTGTGCCGCGCCCGCGGCGGACGTGTTGCGCATGGCGACGCTGAACGGTGCGAAGGCACTCCGTCTCGAGCACGAGATCGGCTCGCTCGAACCCGGCAAGCAGGCCGACGTCGTCGCCGTCGATCTCGGCGACGTCCGCTCCCAGCCCGTCTACACACCACTCGCACAGCTCGTGTACACGGGTCATCGCGATCAGATCACGGACGTCTGGGTCGCCGGCCGACGCGTCGTCGAGAACCGCCGGCTGACGAGTCTCGACGAAGCGGAGCTCGTGAAGAGCGCGCAGCGGTGGCGGGCAAGAATTCAGGGCGGCGGCAGGTCCGATTAGGGAAGCTCTGAATAAGTCCATCCTGGACTTTTCAGAGCGCGACCGGCAAGAAGCGTGGTTCTTGCCGGCCTCCCGTGAACAATGGCTTACGCCACTGTTCACGGCGGCACATCCCTGTGCCGCAGGAAGCTCTGAACTAATTCAGAGCTTCCTTAGCCGCAGGCGTAATCGGACGTTCATGTCCGCGACCCCGTCGGCAAAGCCCTTTCCAACAACCCGGAAGACGCGATCGATGCGCGTCCTGCGTCGGCGGCTTCCTACGAAGAAGCGAGGTGCCGGCGGAGGTTCTGTGGCGCGTCCGCTTGCGCTGCGCCAGTCGGACCTGCACGGCCTACACGACCGGCCTCAGCTCAGCTCCGACTCCGAGCCTCCGAGCGCCAGGATCCCCCGCGCCTCGTCCCAGCGATTGACTATCGTGCAGAAGAGATCGGCCGTGCGCTCGGCGTCGTAGACGGCGGAGTGCGCGTCCTCGCTGTTCCAGTCGATGCCCGCGGCGATCACGGCGCGCGACAGCACCGTCTGGCCGAGCGCGACGCCGGCGAGCGAGGCGGTGTCGAACGTGCTGAAGGCGTGGAAGGGATTCGTCTTGAGCTTCGTGCGCTCGACCGCTGCCTTCACGAACGAGAGGTCGAAGGCCGGGTTGTGGCCGACGAGGATCGCACGCGTGCAGTTGTGGCGCTGCACTTCCTCGCGCACGACCATGAAGATGTCGTGCAGCGCCTCCTTCTCGGTGATGGCGAGGCGGAACGGATGATGCGGGTCGATCTTGTTGAAACGCAGCGCGGCCTCGTCGAGGTTCGCGCCCGGGAACGGCTGGACGTGGTGGGCTATCGTCTTCTTGCGATGCCAGCCGTCGTCGCGACTCCACTCGACGAGCACGGCCGCGATCTCGAGCAGCGCGTCCTTCTGCGAGTCGAAACCACCGGTTTCGACGTCGACGACGACGGGCAGGAAACCGCGGAAGCGGGAGGAAATGGCGTCGGAGCTCACGGCCGGCGGTCGTCACGGATTCGCATGGCGCCATTCTAGCAGCCTCGCCGCGCCCTACGCTGTCTGCGCGGCGTTGCAAGGCGGGGCGCCCGCCCGTAATGTAGCCGCCTGTCCCACGATACCGACCGCCATGACCGACCAGCGCCCCGATTGCCATCGCCCGCCGTCCACTCCACCCCGGCCCGCGTGCCGACGAGACCGCCGCCCATGAGCGCGGCTCCGGATCTTCCCTGCTCGCCGCTGACCGCCGTCTCCCCGCTCGACGGCCGCTACGCGCGTCTGACGGGCGCGCTGAAGCCGCTGTGCAGCGAGTTCGGTCTCATCCGTTATCGCGTGCTCGTCGAGGTGCGCTGGCTGCAGTTGCTGGCGCGGCGCGCCGACATCGCGGAGTTGCCGCGCTTCGACGCGCATACCGAGGCCTTCTTCGACGGCATCGTCAGCGATTTCTCGCTCCGGGACGCCGAGCGCGTGAAGGAAATCGAGCGGACGACGAACCACGACGTGAAGGCAGTCGAATATTTCCTGCGCGAGAAATGCGCGGAATGCGGCGCGACGGCCGCGATCCCCTTCCTGCACTTCGCCTGCACGTCCGAGGACATCAACAATCTCGCCTATGCCCTCATGATCGAGGAGACGCGTCGCGACGTGCTCCTGCCGGCCGCCGGGCGCATCGTCGAGGCGCTCGCCGCGCTCGCGCACGCGTTTGCGGACGCGCCGATGCTCGCGCGCACCCACGGCCAGGCCGCGACGCCGACGACCATGGGCAAGGAGCTCGCGAACGTCGTCTACCGCCTGCGCCGGCAGCGCGATCAGCTCGCCGCGCAGCCCGTGCTCGGGAAGCTCAACGGCGCGGTCGGCAACTACAACGCCCACCTCGTCGCCTATCCGGACATCGACTGGGCGAAGCTCGGCGAGGACTTCGTGACCGGTCTCGGCCTCGCCTGGAATCCCTACACGACGCAGATCGAGCCGCACGACTACCTCGCGGAGTTCGCCGGCATCCTCGCGCGCCTGAACACGGTGCTCATCGACTTCTGCCGCGACACTTGGTCCTACATCGCGATCGGCTATTTCCGGCAGAAGCGCGTGGAGAGCGAGGTCGGCTCGTCGACCATGCCGCACAAGGTCAATCCCATCGACTTCGAGAACGCGGAGGGCAACTTCGGCATCGCGAACGCGCTGCTCGAGCATTTCGCGCAGAAGCTGCCGATCTCGCGCTGGCAGCGCGACCTCACGGATTCCACGGTGCTGCGCAATCTCGGCACGGCGCTCGGACATACCGTGATCGGCTTCGACGCCTGCCGGCGCGGCATCGCGAAGCTCGAGCTCGATCGCGCGGCGCTCGATGCCGATCTCGATCAGGCCTGGGAAGTGCTCGCCGAGCCGGTACAGACCGTCATGCGCCGCTACGGCATCGCGGATTCCTACGAGGCGCTGAAGGCCCTGACGCGCGGCGTGCGCATCGATCGCGCGGCGCTCGCCGCGTTCCTCGACACGCTCGCGATCCCCGAAGCGGAGCGCGCCCGCCTCAAGGCGCTGACCCCGCGCAGCTACATCGGTGCGGCGACCACGCTCGCCCGGAAGATCTGAACCCGTGGCCGGGCTGCCGACACCCGTTCTGGGTCGCGACGACGACGAATTCGAGATCGCCGATCGCGAGACGCTCGCCGCGATGTCGCTCGCGCTCGCGAGCCAGGCCCGGCGCAGCATCGATCTCATCAGCCGGCAGCTCGATCCGACGATCTACGACGACGAGGATTTTGCCGGGGCGGTGAAGAATCTCGCGCTGTCGAGTCCGCAGGCGCGCGTCCGCATCCTCGTCCTCGACCCGGGCGCGCTCGTCACGAAAGGGCACCGCCTGCTCGAGCTCGCACAGCGGCTGTCGAGCTTCATCTCGATCCGCCGCCCGGCGCCGGAGGATCGCGAGTTCAACGAGGCTTGGCTCGTCGTCGATGGCACGGGCTACATCCATCGCCGCTTCTCCGATCGTCACGAGGCGCAGGCGAACTTCAACGACAAGCGTCACGCCCAGCTCTTGAGCAACCGCCTGGAGGATCTGTGGTATCGCGCGAGTCCCGATCCGAATTTCCGCCGCCTGCATCTGTGAAGCGCTGGCTCGCGGCGCTCGCGCTCCTGTGGGGCTCGGCGCTGGCCGCTCCGATGGAACTCGAAGTCATCAAGCTCCGGCACCGCCTCGTCGGCGACGTCATCCCGGTGCTCCAGCCGTTCGTCGCGCCCGGCGGCACGCTGTCCGGCATGGGCGAGCAGTTGATCGTCAAGACCACGCCCGGGAATCTCGAAGAGCTGAAGCGCGTGCTCGACCGCATCGACACGCGGCAGCGCCGCCTCAAGATCACCGTCCGTCAGGATGCGCTCGACCACGCCCAGGCGGGCGGCAATGCATTCCAGGCCGAAGTCGGGGGCCCGCTCTCGGCGCGGACCCGCGCGCCGCGGCTGCCGGGCGGCGCCAGCATCGGCATCGACACGCCCGACGGCGGCGTCCGCTACCAGACCTACGGCACGGAATCCGCGGACAGCACGCGCGACACGCATTTCGTTCGCACCATCGAGGGCGAGCCCGCGTTCATCCAGACCGGCCAGAGCGTGCCGCTGCCGACCTACGGCGCGGTGCCGACACCTTACGGCCCGGTCGTCCAGCCCGGGATGGAATACCGCGACGTGAGCTCCGGCGTCTATGTCACGCCCCGCGTCCAGGGGGATAATGTCGTCCTCGAAGTGAACCCCCAGCTCGAGCGGCTCGATCCCGGCCGCCCCGATGTGGTACACAGCCGGCGCGCCGCCGCCATGGTGAGGGGCCGCCTCGGCGAGTGGATCCCGCTCGGCGGCGCGAGCGAGGCGCGGGCAGGCAGCGATGATACGACCATCGCGAGCACGCGCCGCCGGGGCGATTCCCAGTACAACGTGTGGGTGAAGGTCGAGGCCGAAGAACCCTGAACCCGAGCGCACCGGCCCGGCCGCGTGCCCTCTCCTGAAGGACTAGATCGTGTCAGAGCCCGTAGCCCAGACCGCCACGCTGACGGTATTCCATGGCGGCCCCGCGCTGTCGCCGTTCCGCCTCACGCGCCTGCAGACGAAGCTCGCCGCCGCGGCGCCCGGCCTCGGCGCGTTCCACACGCGTTACGTCTACCTCGTGTCCTCGGCAGGCGCGCTCGCGCCGGCGGCCGTCAGGCGCCTCGATGCCCTGCTCGGCATCGAGCCCGGCCACGAAGCGGACGCCGTCGCCGGTCTGAAGCTCGTCGTCACGCCGCGCACCGGCACGCTCTCGCCCTGGGCGAGCAAGGCGACGGACATCGCGCAGAACTGCGGTCTCCCCGAAGTCACGCGCATCGAGCGTGCGGTCGAATGGGCGTTCGAAGGCGTGGCCGAAGCCGCGCTCGCCGCGCTCGCACCGCATATCCACGATCGCATGACGGAATCGGTCGTGCGCGATCTGGACGCGGCCGCCGTGCCGCCCGCGGCCGCGGGCCCGCTCGGCCACCTGCCGCTCGCCGCGCGCGGCCGCGCGGCACTCGTCGCGGCGAACACGACGCTCGGTCTCGCGCTCGCCGAGGACGAGATCGACTATCTCTGCGAACGTTACGCCGCGCTCGGACGCGATCCGACGGACGTCGAGCTCATGATGTTCGCGCAGGCGAACTCCGAACACTGCCGTCACAAGATCTTCAACGCGAGCTGGGTCGTCGACGGCGAGCCGCAGGAGCTCGGGCTCTTCCCGATGATCCGCACGACGCATGCGAAGCACCCGCAAGGCGTGCTCTCGGCCTACAAGGACAACGCCGCCGTCGCGCGCGGCTATCCGGGCACCCGGTGGACGGTCGATGCCGCGAGCGGCGAATACGGTTACGTCGACGAGGACATCCACTACCTCGTCAAGGTCGAGACGCACAATCATCCGACCGCGATCTCGCCGCATCCCGGCGCGTCGACCGGCTCGGGCGGCGAGATCCGCGACGAGGGTGCGACGGGCCGCGGCGCGAAGCCGAAAGCCGGCCTCACCGGCTTCGCGGTCTCGCATCTGCGCATTCCCGATTACGCCCAGCCCTGGGAAGCGGAGCGCGCGCTGAATCCGCGTCTCGCGTCCGCACTGTCGATCATGCTCGAGGCGCCGCTCGGCGCGGCAGCGTTCAACAACGAATTCGGCAGACCGGCGCTCGCCGGCTATTTCCGCAGCTTCGAGCTCGCGGTCGACGGCGAGCGCCGCGGCTACGACAAGCCGATCATGCTCGCGGGCGGACTCGGCAACATCCGCCCGGGCCACGTGAAGAAGCATCACCTGCCGGTCGGCGCGAACCTGATCGTCCTCGGCGGACCCGGCATGCTGATCGGCCTCGGCGGCGGCGCGGCGTCCTCGCAGCGCTCCGGCGCGAGCAGCACCGAGCTCGACTTCGCCTCCGTCCAGCGCGACAACCCCGAAATGCAGCGCCGCTGTCAGGAAGTCATCGACCAGTGCTGGGCGCTCGGCGAGAAGAACCCGATCATCTCCATCCACGACGTCGGCGCGGGCGGTCTGTCGAACGCCGTACCCGAGGTGCTGGAAGACAGCGGCCGCGGCGGGCGCATCGAGCTGCGCGCCGTGCCGAGCGCGGATCCCGCGCTCTCGCCGCTCGAGCTCTGGTGCAACGAGGCGCAGGAGCGCTACGTGCTCGGACTCGCGCCGGAGAACGTCGAGGCCTTCCTCGCGATCTGCGCCCGCGAGCGCTGCCCGGCGGCGGAGATCGGCGTGGCGACGGAGGAGCGTCACCTGCGCGTGTACGACGCCTGGCGCGACGAGGCGGTGATCGATCTGCCGATGGACGTGATCTTCGGCAAGGCGCCGCGCCTCGCGAAGGACGTGACGCGCCGTGCGCCTGCGCCGCAGCCGTTCGCGACGACGGAGCTCGCGTTCGCGGAAATCGCGACGCGCGTGCTCCGGCATCCGACCGTCGCCGACAAGCGCTTCCTCATCACGATCGGCGATCGCAGCGTCGGCGGCCTCTCGGTGCGGGATCAGATGGTCGGGCCGTGGCAGGTGCCGGTCGCGGACTGCGCCGTGACCTCGGCCTCGTTCACGGGCGTGACGGGCGAGGCCTTCGCGCTCGGCGAGCGCACGCCGCTCGCGCTGCTCGACGCGCCGGCTTCGGGCCGCATGGCGGTGGGCGAAGCGCTCACGAATCTCGCCGCGGCGCGCGTCATGCGCATCGAAGACGTCGTGCTGTCCGCGAACTGGATGGCGGCGTGCGGACATCCGGGCGAAGACGCGAAGCTCTACGACACCGTGCGCACGGTCGCGCTCGAGCTCTGCCCCGCGCTCGGTATCCCAATCCCGGTCGGCAAGGATTCGCTGTCGATGAAGACGACCTGGCAGGACGGAGGCGCGCCGCACGCGGTCACCTCGCCGATGTCGCTCATCGTCTCGGCGTTCGCACCGGTCGTCGACGTACAGCAGTCCCTCACGCCGCAACTGCAGGCGCTGGGCGAGGACAGCGTGCTCGTCTTCGTCGACCTCGCGCGCGGCCGGCATCGCCTCGGTGCGTCGATCGCCGCGCAGGTCTGCGGCGTGCTCGGCAGCGAAGCGCCCGATCTCGAACGTGCGGAGGATCTCCGCGACTTCTTCTCCACGGTGCAGATACTCAACGAGGCGGGCTATCTGCTCGCCTATCACGATCGATCCGACGGCGGCCTCTTCGCGACGCTCGCGGAGATGGCGTTCGCGGGCCGCTGCGGCTTCGAGGTCGATCTCGGCGCGCTGTGCGACGATGCCGTCGCGTGCGCGTTCGCCGAGGAGCTCGGCGCGGTGCTGCAGGTTCGCGCCGACGATGCGCCGACCGTGCTCGCGCAGTTCGCGAAGGGCTCGGCGCTCGGCGCGCACGTGCACGTCGTCGGCAAGCCGACGAAGGCGCCGACGCTGCGCCTCATGCACGCCGGCAAGCCGGTCTACGAGGAAGCGCTGTGGACCGCGCTCGCTGCCTGGAGCGAGACGAGCCATCGCCTGCAGCGGCTGCGCGACGATCCGGACTGCGCTGCGGAAGAGCTCGCGACGATCCTCGATCGCGAAGATCCCGGCCTCTCCTTCCCGCTGCCCGTGCACGCGCGCCACAAGGTCCGCAGCGGTGCGAAACCGCGCGTCGCCGTGCTGCGCGAGCAGGGCGTGAACGGCCAGCGCGAAATGGCCGCGGCTTTCGATCGCGCGGGCTTCGCGGCATTCGACGTGCACATGTCGGATCTCATGAGCGGCCGCGTCGCGCTCGGCGCATTCCAGGCGCTCGTCGCCTGCGGCGGCTTCTCCTACGGCGACGTGCTCGGGGCGGGCAGCGGCTGGGCGAAATCGGTCCTCTTCAACGATCGCGTGCGCGCCGAGTTCGAGGCCTTCTTCCTGCGCCCGGAGACGCTCACGCTCGGCGTGTGCAACGGCTGCCAGATGCTCTCGCAGTTGAAAGACCTGATCCCCGGCGCCGCGCACTGGCCGCGCTTCCTGCGCAACCGCTCCGAACAGTTCGAAGCCCGGCTCGTGATGGCCGAAGTCCTCGATTCGCCGTCCGCGTTCTTCAAGGGCCTCGCCGGACTGAAAGCGCCGATCGTCGTCTCGCACGGCGAGGGCCGCGCGAGCTTCGCGGGCGAGCCTTCGAAAGTGTGCCTGCGCTATGTCGACAACCGCGGCGAAGTCGCCACCCGCTACCCGCACAACCCGAACGGCTCGCCGGACGGCATCACCGGTCTCACGAGCGACGACGGCCGGGCGACGATCCTCATGCCGCATCCGGAGCGCGTCTACTTGAGCAAGCAGTTCTCGTGGCGCGATCCGAACTGGCGCGGCGAAGCGGGCCCGTGGGCGCGGATGTTCGACGCGGCCCGTGAGCGGTTCGAGTAAGGGGGGTGCGGGTCTGACCCCGTGTATGGTTCATAGGATGTGCCGACGCAGGAGGCGCATCGATCGCGACAGTCGCGGGGCGCGAGCACCCTCCCGATTTGCGCTCGCCGGTCCGCGCCCGTATCTTTGGTGACGACGCGCCGCCCTTCACGAGATCGGAGACCGCAATGACCCAGGCCCTCGTGCTCATCGACCTCCAGAACGACTACTTCCCGGGCGGCGCGATGACGCTCGTCGGCATGGAGGCGGCGGCGGAGCGCGCGGCACGCGTGCTCGACGCGTTCCGCTCGCGCGGCGCGCCGATCGTCCACCTCCAGCACGTCTCGACCCGCCCCGGTGCGACGTTCTTCCTGCCGGACACGCCGGGCGTCGGGCAGCACGCGTCCGTCGCGCCGCGCGCGGGCGAGGCGATCGTCCGCAAGCACTTCCCGAATTCCTTCCGCGACAGCGAGCTCGGCACCGTGCTGGCGAACGCCGGCGCGGACGCGCTCGTCATCGTCGGCGCGATGAGCCACATGTGCGTGGACGCGACGACGCGCCAGGCTTTCGACCTCGGCTTCGAATGCACGGTGATCGCCGATGCCTGCGCGACGCGCGATCTGCAGTTCGGCGACGAGGCCGTGCCGGCCGCGAAAGTGCATGCGGCCTTCATGGCGGCGCTGTCCGCGCCTTATGCGCGCGTCATCGCAGCCGGGGAGTTCACGCCCGCCTGAAGCGGGTGTGAGTGCGAGGAGAACCGATGTCATGGATCCGAGCGACGAGGACCGTGCCGCCTTTCACGCAGCGATCCGCGACGTCCGGCCGCTGCGCCACGATCGCAACACGGTGCCGCTGCGCAAGCATCCGCCACGCCCCGAGCCCGTCCAGGCCCGCCGCGACGAGCTCGCGGTGCTCGCCGAAATGGCGCTCGCCGATCCCTCCGCCGTCGAAGAGCTCGAATACGGCGAAGAACTGCTCTTCGCCCGCCCCGGCGTCCAGCGCACGACGCTGAGACGCCTGCGCCGCGGCGAATTCGCGCAACAGGCCGCGCTCGATCTCCACGGTCTGACCGTCCCCGCTGCGAAAGCGGAGCTCGTCGCCTTCCTCAATCAATGCCGCGCCCGCGACTACGCCTGCGTGCGCATCGTCCACGGCAAGGGCCACGGCTCGCCCGGGCGCTTGCCGATCCTGAAACCGAAAGTGGCGCACTGGCTCGCGCAGCGGCAGGAAGTGATCGCGTATGCCTCGGCGCGGCCGGTGGATGGGGGGACAGGGGCGGTGTATGTGCTGTTGAGGCGGGGGCGGTAGCAGGCACGTTTCGCAGGTCGGGCTGACGCAGGAAGTCGGGAAATGGGGTCAGGTTCGAATTTGCGGGCTATCGCCCGGCCATGGCTCACTCGCGCCGGCCGCGAAATCGAACCTGACCCCAATTCCCTCTGAGGCCATGACCCCCGCTCGCGCATGAGCATCGCCGCGCCGAAGCGCGGCTCCGGAACGTCGGAAGAAGATGAAGCCGTGGTCTCTCAGTCTCCCGCGGACGAGCCATGCGGCTTGAAGACGGCTCGCGAAATGCTGGACGTGTTGTCCGACTGCGAACGGCGCTGGGAAGCGAGAAGCGAAAACTAGCGCCGTATGGGATGTGCCGACGCAGGAGGCGCATCGATCGCGTCTTCAACGCGGCACGAGAATTCCAGCGCGTAACTTGCGGTGAAACGGGCGCGGCGCCGGCGGGAAATGGGGTCAGGTTCGAATTCGCGGGCTATCGCCCGGCCATGGCTCACTCGCGCCGGCCGCGAAATCGAACCTGACCCCAATTCCCTCTACGCGTTCTTCATCTTTGCGCCCACTATTGGGCTTCCTTGCTCAGCCCAACGAGTCTCTCTCACGGCGGCAGCATCGCCTTTGCCATGTCGTACTCGCCGCGCTCTTCGAGCGCAGCCGATGCGCCGCGGCGATCGCGATCTTCGCGGTTCTGGCTCAGCTTCGACTTGCCGACCACGTGCGCGATTTCCACTTCGATGCCGACGATGGCCTTCACCAGCGTGTCGATGTAATCGCGCGGCGCATCCGTCATGCGCCAGGCGTTCTCCGGGTCGGTGCGGTGCTCGTGCGTGCGGGTGAGCTTCGCGACGATGGCGCGTACGTATTGCTCGTCGTCGCGGATGCGGAGCCGGCCGTGGACGTGCACGACCATGTAGTTCCAGGTCGGCACCTGACGGTGCTGTTCGTGTTTGCTCGGATACCAGTTCGGCGAGATGTAGGCATCGGCCGCCCGGAAGATCACGAGCACGTCGCTGCCGTCCGTGAGCTCCTGCCAGACGGGATTCGCGCGCGCGACGTGGCCCTGCAGCGTGCCGCCTTCGCCCGCGATGCCGTGCAATTCGAACGGCAGGTGATTCGCGTCGAGGCCGTTCGGGCCGTGCGTGACGAGCGCGCCGAGCGCGTTGTGCGAGATGAGGCGGGCGAGCTCTTCGGGACGTTGCTCGGAGAAATGCGTGGGGACGTACATGGCGGTTCTCCTCGGCTCGACAGACTGGCGGTTCAGGGGAAGACGCGATCGATGCGCCTCCTGCGTCGGCATCCTATAAAGTCCGGGGCTCGTGTCAAAGCACCGGTTGACGGTGAGGGCCGCGTGCGGCGGCGCAGTCCGCGCCTGTTCTACAGCCACCCGCCCTCGTAGAACCAGTGCAGGGCCTGCTCGTCGGGACAGATTTCGCGACCGAGCGCGCGCACTTCGGCGGCGATTTCGTCCGTCATGCCGTCCTCGCGCGCGGCGCCCGTACTGCCCCTGCGCACCATCGCGCCGGGTTTCAAGGGCGGGATCGGTGCGGTGGTGAGCGCATCGAACTTCGTGCCATGGCGCTTCATCCAGGCGAACGAGGTGTACTCGAGGATCGCCGCCCATCGCCCCGCTTCAGGCCGTATGCCGAGGAAATCGGCGATGCGGTGGACCGCCCGCTCGTGGTCGCGGGTCATGTCGCGGTAATGCAGGAGCAGGACGTCCGGACGCTCGCGCAGCGGCCACCAGTCGCGCAGGAACTCGAAGAGGGCCCCGTCCATACCCCTGGGCGCCACCGCTTCGCGGTAGAACGAGCTGAAGTCGGCATGCGTGATCGCGGCGCGCGGCATGCCCCACAACGCAATCCATTCGTCGCTGTGCTGCTCGATGAAGGGCTTCATCGAGACGAGCGCCTCCTCGGGATTGCGCATGACCACGAGATAGCGGACGTTCGTGCCGCTCGCCGCAGCGAACAGCGTGGGCAGGGAATGACTCTTGAACGCGCGCCGGCGATCCTTTGGCATGCGTTCGAGGCGTTCCAGCAATGCCTCCACCGCCATGCCGGGATGGGTCACGAATTCGATCCACGGCACGACGCCGTAGATGTCGACGAAATCCGGATCGCCGCCGGAGAGGAGCTGATGGACGATGTTCATCGTCCAGGTCGTGCCGCTCTTCGGCGGCACGGCGATCACGATGTCGCCATCGCGCCAGGCGATGCGGCGCTGCATGTCGGGCTGGATCCACGGCGGCAGGCCGCGGGCAGGAACCGGATCGTTCATCGAGGCTCTCCTGTCGATCGAGTGTCGAGTCATGGGCGACCGTCCCTCGTCTCGCACGTTCCCTCGTGCACGCTCCGTTGCGGCGGCCCGGCCGGGCCGCCGCGAGTCCCGGATCATTCGATCAGCGCGACCGCGCTCGCCGCGATACCTTCCTCGCGGCCCGTGAAGCCCATCTTCTCCATCGTCGTGCCCTTCACGCTCACGGCGCCGATGGGGATTTCGAGATCGGCGGCGATGTTCTCGCGCATGGCCTGATTGTGCGGCGCGATCTTCGGGCGCTCGGCCATGAGCGTCGCATCGACGTTGACGATGCGAAAGCCCGCGGTCACCACGAGCTCGCGGGTCTTGCGCAGGAGTATCCGGCTGTCGATGCCCTCGAACGTCGCGCTCGTATCCGGAAAGTGCCGGCCGATGTCGCCGAGTGCGGCGGCGCCGAGCAGCGCATCGCAGATCGCGTGCAGCAGCACGTCGCCGTCGGAGTGCGCGGCGAGGCTGCGCTCGAAGGGAATGGTCACGCCGCCGAGCACGACGTGATCGCCGTCGCGGAAACGATGGGCGTCGATGCCCTGGCCTATGCGCATGGTCAAGCCCTCTCCTGTGCGGCGAGGATGAGCTCCGCCATCGGCAGATCGTCCGGCCGCGTGATCTTGATGTTGTCGGAATGTCCTTCGACGACGCGCGGCGTGCCGCCGACGAACTCGATGGCCTGCGCTTCGTCGGTGACGATGCGGCCCGCCGCGAGCGAGCTCTGCAGCGCCTGCGCGAGTTGCCCCAGGCGGAACATCTGCGGCGTGAGCGCGTGCCAGAGCGAGGAGCGGTCCACCGTGGTTTCGATCGCCCCGTCGGCGGCGCAGCGCTTGAGCGTATCGCGCACGGGCATCGCGAGGATGCCGCCCCAGGTCGTCGGCGTCAGCTCGTCGATCAATTTCTGCAGATCGGCGGCGCGCAGACAGGGTCGCGCCGCGTCGTGCACGAGCACCCAGTCTTCAGCGCCGGCACGGGACGCGAGCGCGCCGAGCCCCGCGAGCACGGAGTGCACGCGCTCCGCACCGCCGTCGGTCGAGAACACGCGCTCGTCGAAACGTTGCGAGATCTCGGCCCAGGTCTCGTCGCCGGGCGAGACCGCGACGACGATGCCCGCGATCGCCTCGTTTGCCAGCAGGCGCTCGAGCGTGCATTCGAGCACGGTGTGCGCGCCGAGCGGCAGATACTGTTTCGGGATGTCCGAGCGCATGCGCGAGCCCTTGCCGGCGGCCGGCACGACCGCCCAATAACGCGGACGAACGTTCATGGGGATTTACCCGGAGTCTGCGCCGGCGGTGTCGCATTCGCGAGGCCCGGCGCCTGATCCATGATCTGAAAAAAGACCTCGCCTTCCTTCACCATGCCCATCTCGCTGCGTGCGAGCTCCTCGATTGCATCGAGGCCCTGCTTGAGATCCATCACCTCGGCTTCGAGACCCTGGTTGCGCGCCTTCAAGGCTTCGTTCTCCGCGATCTGCGCCGCGACGGCCTCCTCGAGACGGGCCACGTCGCGCGCGCCGCCCTTGCCGAGCCACAACGTGTACTGCACGCCGAGGAACAAGAGCGCCAGTGCCCAGGTGAGGAGGCGCATGCGTCAGCAGGAAAGCCGGGCGCGGAGACGGGCGGTCACGCCGTCCGTCTCCGCGCCGCGTGGTGGTGGCGGGCCGCCTGCCTCAAGCGCGCTTGAACGCGCTCGCGCCGGGGAAGCGGGCGCGGGCGCCGAGCTCGCTCTCGATGACGAGCAGCCGGTTGTACTTCGCGATGCGATCGGAACGCGACATCGAACCGGTCTTGATCTGGCCCGTACACTTGCCGACCGCGATGTCGGCGATCGTCGAGTCCTCGGTCTCGCCCGAGCGGTGCGAGACCACGGCCGTGTAGCCGGCCTTCTTCGCCATTTCGATCGCGGCGAAAGTCTCCGTCAGCGTGCCGATCTGGTTGACCTTGATGAGGATCGAATTGCAGATCCCTTCGCGGATGCCGCGCTCGAAGATCGCAGTGTTCGTCACGAACAGATCGTCGCCGACGAGCTGCACCTTCGTGCCGAGCTGGTCGGTCAGGATCTTCCAGCCGGCCCAGTCGTTCTGGTCCATGCCGTCCTCGATGCTGACGATCGGGAAATCGCGTATCCACTGCGCGTAGAGCTCGACCATCTGCTCGCTCGTGAGCGTCTTGTTCTCGGACTCGAGCTTGTATTTTCCGCCTGCGTAGAATTCCGAACTCGCGACGTCGAGGCCGAGCGCGATGTCCGTGCCGAGCTTGAAGCCGGCCTTGCCGATGGCCTCCGAGATGAGCTCGAGCGCGGCGTGATTCGACGGCAGATCGGGCGCGAAACCGCCTTCGTCGCCGACCGCCGTGCTCTTGCCCTGCTTCGCGAGCACGGACTTCAGCGAATGGAAGACTTCGGCACCGTAGCGGATCGCCTCGCGGAAATTCGGCGCGCCAATCGGCAGGATCATGAACTCCTGGAAGTCGACGTTGTTCGAGGCGTGCGCGCCGCCGTTGATGATGTTCATCATCGGCACCGGCAGATCGAGCGTGCCCGAGCCGCCGAGATGGGCGTAGAGCGGCAGACCCGCCTCGGCTGCCGCGGCGTGCGCGGCGGCCATGGAGACGGCGAGCATCGCGTTCGCGCCGAGCTTCGCCTTGTTCGGCGTGCCGTCCATTTCGATCATGGTCCGGTCGAGGCCGGCCTGATCCGCGACGTCGCGGCCGACGAGCGCTTTCGCGATTTCACCATTCACGTGGCCGACGGCCTTCAGCACGCCCTTGCCGAGGAAGCGGCTCTTGTCGCCGTCACGGAGCTCGAGCGCCTCGCGCTCGCCGGTCGAGGCGCCGGACGGCACGATGGCGACGCCTTTCGCGCCGGCGGCGGTCACGAGCTCGGCGCGGACGGTCGGATTGCCGCGCGAGTCGATGACTTCCAGCGCGGTGATCGTTTTGATCTGAGACATGGCAGCTCCTTGTCGAATCGATGGCGAAAGCTTGGCGGCGTCAGCCCGTCACGCCCGCGCGCTTCACGGTCGCATCGAGCGCGAGCAGCGTCTCGAGCAGCGCGGGCATGTCGGCCAGAGGCCAGGAGTTCGGACCGTCGCTGAGCGCGCGGTCCGGGTCGGGATGCGTTTCCAGGAAGAGGCCCGCGATGCCGGTCGCGACCGCCGCTCGCGCGAGCGCAGGTACGAACTCGCGCTGGCCGCCGGAGCTCGTCCCCTGCCCGCCCGGCATCTGCACGGAATGCGTGGCATCGAACACGACCGGCGCGCCGGTCTCGCGCATCACGACGAGCGAGCGCATGTCGGAGACGAGATAGTTGTAGCCGAAGGACACGCCGCGCTCGCAGACCATGATTTGATCGTTGCCGACGGCGCGCGCCTTCGCGACGACGTGGTTCATGTCCCAGGGCGCGAGGAACTGGCCCTTCTTGATGTTCACGGCACGGCCCTGGCGGGCGACGTTCTGGATGAAATTCGTCTGGCGGCACAGGAAGGCCGGCGTCTGCAGGACGTCGACGACCGCCGCGATTTCGTCGAGCGGCGAATCCTCGTGCACGTCGGTCAGCACGGGCACGCCGATTTCCAGCTTCACGCGCTCCAGAATTTTCAGGCCCGCTTCGAGGCCCGGTCCGCGGAAGCTCGCGTGCGAGGTGCGGTTCGCCTTGTCGTAGGAGGCCTTGAAGACGTAAGGGATGCCGAGCTTCGCGGTCACGTCTTTCATGCGCGCCGCGACTTCGAGGACCAGCCCCTCGCTTTCGATGACACAGGGGCCGGCGATGAGGAAGAAGGGTTGCTTGCCGCCTGCTTCGAAATCACACAACCGCATCGCCGACTTCCGCGCCAGACCGCTGCTTGTGGCTGGTCGCAGCCCGAATGAACGCCGTGAAGAGCGGATGCCCGTCGCGCGGCGTGGAGGTGAACTCCGGATGGAACTGGCAGCCCACGAACCAGGGGTGCGAGGGGATTTCCACGATTTCCACGAGGTTGCCGTCCATCGAGCGACCCGCGATGCGCATGCCCGCGGCCTCGAGCTCCATCGTGTAGGTATTGTTGAACTCGTAGCGATGACGGTGACGCTCGAGTATCGATTCCGTGCCATAGGCGCGCGACACGAAGCTGTCCGGCGCGAGCTTGCACTGCTGACCGCCGAGCCGCATCGTGCCGCCTTTCGCGCTCTGGTCGTCGCGGCGATGAAGCATGCCGTCCGGGGTCTTCCACTCGGTGATGAGCGCGATGACGGGATGCGGCGTCTCGCGGTCGAATTCCGTGCTCTGCGCCCCGGCGAGGCCGGCGCAGTTGCGCGCGAATTCGATCACCGCGACCTGCATGCCGAGGCAGATACCGAGGTAGGGCACGCGGTTCTCGCGCGCGTACTGCACGGCCATGATCTTGCCTTCGATGCCGCGCTCGCCGAAACCGCCCGGTACGAGGATCGCATCCATGGTCTTCAGACACGCCGTGCCCTCGCGCTCGATGAGCTCGGAATCGACGTAGCGGATGTTCACCCGGGTCCGGGTGTGCACGCCGGCATGGATCAGCGCCTCCGAGAGCGACTTGTAGGACTCGGTCAGGTAGACGTACTTGCCGACCATCGCGATGTTCACTTCGCCCTTCGGATTCGACATCGCGTCGACGACGGCCCGCCACTCCTTGAGATCGGCCGGGGCGGCCTGCAGGCCGAGCTTCTCGACGACGATCTCGTCGAGCTGCTCCTCGTGGAGCATGAGCGGAATCTTGTAGATCGAATCGGCGTCGATGGCGGAGATGACCGCGCGCTCCTCGACGTTCGTGAACAGCGCAATCTTGCGGCGTTCCGACGGCGGCAGCGGCCGGTCGGCGCGACACAGCAGGATGTCGGGCTGGATACCGATCGAGCGCAGTTCCTTCACGGAGTGCTGCGTCGGCTTCGTCTTCATCTCGCCGGCCGAAGGGATGAACGGCACGAGCGTGAGATGGATGAAGAGCGTGTTGCGGGTGCCGAGCTCGACGCGCATCTGACGGATGGCTTCGAGGAAGGGCAGCGATTCGATGTCGCCGACCGTGCCGCCGATCTCGACCATGGCGATTTCGGCGTCGCCTGCTCCCTGCTTGATGGAGGCGATGATCTCGTCGGTGATGTGCGGAATGACCTGCACCGTCGCGCCGAGGTATTCGCCGCGGCGCTCCTTGCGGATCACGGCCTCGTAGATCCGCCCGGTCGTGTAATTGCTCTTGTTGCTCGTCCGGCAGCGCACGAAGCGCTCGTAGTGGCCGAGGTCCAGATCCGTCTCGGCGCCGTCCTCGGTGACGAACACTTCGCCGTGCTGGAACGGGCTCATGGTGCCGGGGTCGACGTTGATGTAGGGATCGAGCTTGATCATCGCGACGTTGAAGCCGCGGGCTTCTAGAATGGCGCCCAGAGACGCCGACGCGATGCCCTTCCCCAGAGACGAGACGACGCCACCGGTAGTGAAAATGTAGCGTGTCATTCGGATCCGCTATCGATTGGTTTGAGGCGCGCGTCTGCTCACGGGTGGCCGCTCCGCGCCGCTGCCGCCGCGCGACCAGAAAACTACCAGAACGGCCCCTTTTTCTCAATGGGAAACTGGCCGAGAGCGGGCGCCCCGCACCGCTTCCTGACACCGCCGACGGCCGCTGTGGACGGCCACCGTCGGGACTTGACGAACGCGCGATCCGGCTCTCGCGCAGGGGCCCGCTCGTCCGCGTCGGGATGCTGCCTGGCGTGCCACCGGGTGCGCGAAGAACGCCGGTGCGCTTCCCTCGCCGCGCGACGCCACGGCCGGCTCCGTTCGCGCTCCCGCGATGCGCGCCCACGCCTTCGAGCGATCGATGCGCAATCCCTTGCGGTGCGACAGCCATACGCGTCCGCATGCGAGTACGGCTGCGCATTCTAGCGGTGCGACGATACGCGATCGTATGTGAACGCTGCGTGCGCGAACCTTCGATTCGTACGTTTTTCGGCCGAAAAACCCGCATTCCGCGCGTGCAATGGATCACTTGCTTGATGCTAGAATGCGCCACCACATGGCGCACGAGCGCCACTCTCGAAGCGCAGCGCGCGAAGAACACATCGGCCCGCGAGATGTACGCAGCGCAAGGCATCGGCGCTGTATGCCCGATTTTTCAGTTCTTACCTGTCAGGGAGCAATGCCAATGTCCGACATCGAGATCGCCCAGAAGGCGAACAAGAAGCGCATCCTCGAACTCGCGTCCGCACGTTACGGCATCGACGCCGAACATCTCGAGCCCTACGGCCACTACAAGGCGAAGCTGTCGCTGGAATACATCGACAGTCTGCAGAGCCGTTCCGACGGTCAGCTCGTGCTCGTCACCGCGATCAGCCCCACGCCGGCCGGCGAAGGCAAAACGACGACGACGGTCGGACTCGGCGATGCGCTGAACCGCATCGGCAAGCGCGCGATCATCTGCCTGCGCGAGCCTTCGCTCGGACCCTGCTTCGGTGTGAAGGGCGGCGCGGCCGGCGGCGGTTATGCGCAGGTCGTGCCGATGGAAGACATCAACCTGCATTTCACCGGCGACTTCCACGCGATCGGCGCTGCGCACAACCTGCTCTCGGCGATGATCGACAACCACATCAACCATGGCAACGCGCTCGGCATCGATCCGCGGCTCATCGCCTGGAAGCGCGTCGTCGACATGAACGATCGCGCGCTGCGCAAGATCGTGCTGGGCCTCGGCGGTACGGCGAACGGCTACGTCCGCGAGGAGGGCTACGACATCACAGTCGCCTCCGAGGTGATGGCAATCTTCTGCCTGGCGACCTCGCTCCACGATCTGCGCGATCGCCTCGGCAACATCGTCGTCGCCTACACGACCGATCGCAAACCCGTGCGGGCGCGCGATCTCAAGGCGCACGGCGCGATGGCCGCGCTGCTCAAGGATGCGATCAAACCGAACGTCGTCCAGACCCTGGAGAACAATCTCGCGTTCGTCCACGGCGGCCCGTTCGCGAACATTGCGCACGGCTGCAACAGCGTCACGGCGACGAAGACCGCGCTCAAGCTCGCCGACTACGTCATCACCGAAGCGGGCTTCGGCGCGGATCTCGGAGCGGAGAAGTTCGTCGACATCAAATGCCGCATGGCCGGGCTCGCGCCGAAGGCCGCGGTGCTCGTCGCGACGATCCGCGCGCTCAAGTACCACGGCGGCGTGAAGAAGGACCAGTTGAACAAGGAGAACCTGGAAGCGCTGACGCGCGGCCTCACGAACCTCGATCGCCATGTCCACAACATCACGGAGAACTACGGGCTGCCCTGCGTGGTATGCGTCAACCATTTCACGCACGATACCGACTCGGAGATTGCGCTCCTGAAAGAGCACGTGACTCGCATTGGCGGCACGGCCGTCGTCGCCCGCCACTGGGCCGAAGGCGGGGCGGGTGCCGAGGAGCTCGCGCGCGCGGTGGTCGCGGCGATCGAACACAACAGCGGCACCCATCGCTACGTCTACTCGGACGAGGACAGTCTGTGGGACAAGCTCAATCGCATCGCGACCCGCATCTACGGCGCGAACGAGATTACGGCAAGTGCCAGAGTCCGCGCCCAGCTCGCGGAGTGGGATCAGGACTACCGACACTTCCCCGTGTGCATGGCGAAGACCCAGATGTCGTTCTCGACGGATCCGAACGCGCTTGGCGCGCCGAGCGGACACAGCGTCGAAATCCGCGAGGTGCGCCTCGCTGCGGGAGCGGGCTTCGTGGTCGCGATCGCGGGTGACATGATGACGATGCCCGGTCTCCCCAAGGTGCCCGCCGCCGAGAACATCGACGTCGACGCCGCAGGCAACATCACGGGTCTGTTCTGAGATCGGCCGACCGGTCGCGGCGACGCCGGGGCCGGCGTTTCGATTCCTAACGGCGGCTGGCGCGCGTCCCGCACTCCAGCTCGTCGACGGGCAGCCCCCCCCGCATCGCGTAGGACAGCATGCGGATCTGGTGCGGCTCGACCGTCTGGTCGAGCTCGGCGATGCACAGGAAGTGCGAGGCGTACCAGATGGCATCGATCTCGCAGGCGATGTCGGCATCGTCGCCGTAATAGTCGGGATCCGGCGTGACGTTGTGGAAGCCGAGCTTCAGACGCGCGGCCTCGGCGCGCAGCAGCGGCGCGGCGCGGGAGATTCCGACCGCCACGATCTCGACCTGCGAGGCATTCCAGAGCGGCGCATTCAGCGCCAGGTATCGATCGAAATTCGCCTGGATTTCCGGCCGGCAGAGTTTCAGCGCAGGATCATGAATCAGGAGCCGCACCGGCGCCTGCGGATCGAGCGTCCGCCGCCACACCCCGGATAGTTCCACGTTCTTCGGCGCGCGCTTGAACAGCGGCGCAATTTCCGCGTCCGTGTAAGCCGTGGATTCGCAGGCGAAGCGCGCGACGCGATAGCGCCGGTCGGGATGCTTGTCGGCCTGCTGCATGAACGTTGCGACGTAATTGCGGATGACCTGCAGCGGCAGAGTCTGCAGGTGGCTGTCACGATACGGGATCGCGTAGGCGTTGCCGTTGTAGGCGTTCCACTTGCCTTCCGCCGCGCCATGGAAGCGCACCGCGAGCGACGCGCTGGCATCATCGTGCCGACCGCTCAGATTGGAGCCGTAGACGAAGCACGGCTCGTGCGTCGTGCCGAAATCGGGTCTTACGTGGACTCGAGCAACCATGGGCTTCTACTCCAATCGAGGGCGTCGGCGATCACTGACGCCGTTCAACCAATGAGCTCGTCGACGACGAGACCGCCGCGCCGCGCACTGCCCAGCACCCGCATGTGCTCCGGCCTGCCGGTGTTCTCGACTTCGAAGAGGTCGACGAGATGTGTCGCATACCAGACGGCCTTGCGTTCACATGTCAGCGCCGCGTCGTCGCCGTAGAACGACGTGTTCTGTCCGATGACGCGATGCCGACGGTTCAGCCGGCGCGCGAACTGCGCGGTCGCGCCGATGCCGGGCAGCGATCCGATACTCACGAATTCGACTTGGGCGGATCCACACTGCGCCGCCTTCCCGGCGAGGAAACGCTCCATGAGCGTCTGGCGCGACGGCTCGGTGAGCGCTTCACCCGGATCGAAGACCAGCAGACGCACTGCACGGCGCGGATCGAGCGTGCGCAGCCATACACCGGGGAGCTGGCAGTTCTCGGGCGCATGCCGCCACAAATCGGACATCTGCACGTCCGTGTATTCTCCGGGCTCACAGGCGAAGCGCGTGATCTGGAACTGCAGGGCGGGCTTCTTGGCGATGTACTCGCAACATATGCTCACGTAATTGCCGATCACGTCGAGGGGCAGGAGGCGCATCTTGCTGTCGAGATAGGGCACCGCATAGCAATTGCCGGCGGGCCCGTTCCACTTGCCGGCTGCGCCACCGTGGAAACGCGCTGCGACAGCGGCAGGCCCCTCGTTGTGATCACCGGCGATATTCGCGCCGAAGACGAAAACGGGCTCTTGCCCGGCGGCAAGGCGGGAAGGCGTCGAGACACTCATCGGATCCGGGGTCCTCCAGCGGCTGCACGGGCCTCGCGCGCAGGCGGGCCGGTGCCGGTTTTTTCCTTGTGCTGGACATATCGGCGGCGGGCTGTGGGGCTTTCGGCGGGGCGGAAGGCGAGGTCTGCGCCTGGGGCGCAAAACATGACTTCGGTCACAGAACGACGGGCGACGAGCCCGCGTCGCGTCACTGTCCGGGGTCGAGCTCGATGCTTCCCGAGACCGTGACGGAGAGGGTTTGCGTGCCGGCCTCGATCGGCGGTGGGGCCGCCGCGATCCGGTCGGCGGCCATCGCCGCCCGCGCGGCGAACATCAGCGGCGGCTGGGCTCCGCCGGCCGTCGAGACCGAGATGCGGCCGAGACGGTAACCGTGCCGTCCGAACGCGCCGGCGACCTGCGCCGCACGCGCCTGGAAACGGGCGATGGCTTCCGTCGTGAGCGCCTCCTCGGCCGCGTTGCGGGCCGTCGTGGAAATGGCGAAGCTCAAGGATTCGACGGCGGTCCGCTCCTGGAGCACGCCGAGCAACTCGCTGATCGCCTTCGCGTCGTGCCCTTCGAGACGCAGCGACTGACGCGCGCGCCAGGCGGTGATGCGCCGATCGTCGTAGACCGGGTTCGTATAGTACTGCTGGGTCCGCGCCGTCACGCCGACGGACTGCTTCATCTGCTCCAGCGCCCAGGCGATCGCGGCGTTGACTTTCGCGGCGACATCGGCCTGCTTCGGACCGTCGGCCTCGGCGTAGACGCTCGCAACGAGCGTGTCGTTCGGCAGCTCGCGCTCGGCACTCGCGGAGATTTCGATTTCGTCGTGAGGACGGGCCTCCCCGGCACCGGCGCCCAGCGCGACGAGCGCCAGGCCCGCGATGGCCCCCGTCATGGCATTCGTCATGGCGATACTCCCTGATTCAGCGCGGCGGCCGCGGCCGCGATTTCCTGCCACGCGGTCTCGACGTGGCCCGCCGCGACGTGGGTCTGACCGATGCAGAGCCGCAACGTATGGCGCTCCTCCACGACGGTATGCGAGAGATACATGCGGCCGCCTGCATTGAGCCGGGCCAGCAGTGCCCGGCTCGCTTCGTCGCCCCGGCGGTGACGGAAGCAGACGAGATTCAGGCTCACCGGGACGGCGAGCTCGAGATGCGGATCCGCCGCGATGCGCGCGCCGAGCTCCGCCGCGAGCGCGATGTGACGGCGCAGATGATGACGCAGCCCTGCCGCGCCGTAGTGGCGGATCACGAACCAGAGCTTCAAGGCCCGGAAGCGCCTGCCGAGCGGAATCTGCCAGTCGCGGTAGTCGATGATGCCGCCGCTCTCGGATGCCGCATTGCGCAGGTATTCGGGCGTGATGCTCAGCGCGTCCGTCAGCGCCTTGCGATCGGCGACGAAGAACGCGCTGCAGTCGAAATTCGTGAACAGCCACTTATGCGGATTGAAGCAATAGCTGTCCGCGAGCTCCAGCCCGTCGAAAAGCACACGGTGCTCGGGACAAACCGCCGCGGAGCCGGCCATCGCGGCATCGACGTGCAGCCACAGCCCTTCGCGCGCGCAGATCTCGCCGATCGCCCGCAGCGGATCCGCGGCGAGCGTCGACGTCGTGCCGACGGTCGCGCAGACGAAGAAGGGCTTGCGGCCCGCGGCGCGATCGGCGGCGATCGCAGCCGCCAGCGCCTGCGGATCCATGGCGAAGCGTTCGTCGACGGAAATCTTGCGCAGGTTCGCGCGGCCGATGCCCGCGACGGCGATGCCCTTGTCGAGCGAGGAATGGGTCTGCGTCGAGCCGTAGGCGACGAGCCCGCCGCGGCCGCCGTGCGTGTTCGATTCGAAGCGGGTGGCTCGTTCGCGCGCCGCGAGCAGCGCGCAGAGCACCGCACTCGACGCGGAGTCCTGCAGCACGCCGCCGCCCGCCCCGCGGGAGCGGAATTTCTCCGGCAACGCCATGAGATCGACGAGCCAGTCGAGCATGTGGGTCTCGAGCTCGGTACAGGCGGGGCTCGTCGCCCACAACATGCCCTGCACGCCGAGGCCGGCCGAGAGCAGCTCGCCGAGTATCGAGGGCCCCGAGGTGTTCGCCGGGAAATAGGCGAAGAAAGCCGGCGCTTGCCAGTGCGTGATGCCGGGCAGCACGAGCTCGTCGACGTCGCGCAACCACGCATCGAAGCCTTCGTCGCCGTGCTCGGGTGGCGAGGCCGGCAGCGCCGCACGCAGCGCTCCCGGTTCGACCTGCGACTGCACCGGGAGCGTCGCGACGCGCTCGCGGTAGTCCGCGATCCAGTCGACGAGCGTGTGACCGGCGCGCCGGAATTCGTCGGGACTCATATGGAAATCATCGTCGTGCTTCATCGGCGCCATCCGGGGCTGGGAAGGCGCCGCCGGGTCGGCCGGCGGCGCGGCAGGATCAGAGATTAGCGAGCACGTTCTGCGCGGCGCTCACCTTGAACTCGCCCGGCGCCTCGATGAACAAGTTCTTCACGACGCCGTGGTCGACGACCAGCGCGAAGCGCTGGCCGCGCGTGCCCATGCCATAGCCCGTCGCATCGAGCTCGAGGCCGAGCGCCTTCGTGTACGTGCAATTGCCGTCCGCGAGCATCAGCACCTTGCCGTCCGCGCCCGCGTGCTTGGCCCAGGCGCCCATCACGAACGCATCGTTGACCGCGAGGCAGGCGATTGCGTCCACGCCCTTCGCCTTGATCTGATCCGCGAGCTCGATGAAGCCCGGGAGATGCTTCGCGGAGCACGTCGGCGTGAACGCGCCGGGCACGGAGAACAACACCACTTTCTTGCCGCCGAAGAGCTCGTCCGCCTCGAGCTTGCCCGGGCCCTGCTCCGTCATGATGCCGAAGCTGCCCGCGGGCATCTTGTCGCCGATTTTGATCATGTCCGCTGTCCTCCGAGTCTGGGTGGGGTGAAGCTGGGAGCATTCTGCCATCGGGGCGGGTGCGGCGGTAGCGCGCCGCCAAACCCCGCCCGCCGCGCGGAAATGTGCGCGCTCAGGCCACCCGGTCGCGCGGTGGACGGCCTGCGAAATACGCCTCGAGGTTGTCGATCACGCGCATGCCCATCGCGACGCGCGTCTCGAGCGAGGCGCTGCCGAGATGCGGCAGCAGCACGACGTTCTCGAGCGTCTTCAAGGATTCGGGCACGGCCGGCTCACCGTCGTAGACGTCGAGTCCCGCGCCGCCGAGCCGGCCGCTCTTCAGCGCCGCGACGAGCGCGTCCTGGTCGACGACGTCACCGCGCGCCGTATTGACGAGGAATGCGCCCGGCTTCATCGAGGCGAGTCGCTCTGCGTTCATGAGGTGCCGCGTCGCCGCACCGCCCGGGCAGTGCAGCGAGACGAAATCCGCGCTCGCGATCACTTCCTCGGGTGTCGCGCACGCCGTCGCACCGAGTGCGTTCACGACTTCCGCGGACGGCGGGAAGGGATCGTTGAACAGGATGCGCATGCCGAAGCCGAAGTGCGCCTTGTGCGCCATGGCACGCGCGATGCGCCCGAAGCCGATGAGGCCGAGCGTCTTGCCGGTGACCTTGGCGCCCATCATGTGAGTCGGCCGCCAGCCGGTCCAGGCGTTCGTCCGCACGTGACGTTCGCCTTCGCCCGCGCGACGCGCGACCATGAGCATGAGCGTCATCGCGAGATCCGCCGTGCAGTCGGTGAGCACTTCCGGCGTGTTCGTGACGACGAGGCCGCGCTTCTTTGCGGCCTCGAGGTCGACGTGATTGAAGCCGACGCCGAAGTTGCCGAGTATTTTCGCGCTGAGGCCGTCGTGATCGAGTACCTCCGCATTGAACGTGTCGGACACCGTCGGACACACCGCATCCGCCGATTTCAGCGCGCGCGTCAGCTCCGCCGCGCTCATCGGCGTGTCCGTCGCGTTAAGGCTCACGTCGAACAGCTCCTTCATGCGCGCCTCGGCGGCCTCGGGCCAGCGGCGGGTGACGACGACTTTCGGTTTGCTCATGCTTCTCCCCTCTCGTTGATCACGGCGTCAGCGCAAGCCCGCCAGCACGCCCGCTACGGTAGCACCGAACTCCGACGGATTGGGCACGACGGTGACGCCGCATTCCTGCAGGATCTCCACCTTCTCCGCGGCGCTCTCGCCGAACGCCGAGATGATGGCGCCGGCATGTCCCATGCGCCGGCCCTTCGGCGCGGTCAGGCCCGCGATGTAGCCGATGAGCGGTTTCTTCATGTGCGCCTTGAAGTAGCGTGCGGCCTCCGCCTCCTGCGGCCCGCCGATCTCGCCGATCATCACGACCGCCTGCGTCTCCGGATCCTGCTCGAAGAGCTCGAGGATGTCGCGGAACGAGCTGCCGTTGATCGGATCGCCGCCGATGCCGACGCTCGTCGAGACGCCGATGCCGACGGCTTTCATCTGCGAGGCGGCCTCGTAGCCGAGCGTACCCGAGCGGCCCACGATACCGACGCTGCCCGGTTTGTAGATGTGACCGGGCATGATGCCCAGCATCGCGCGACCCGGGCTGATCGTGCCGGCGCAGTTCGGGCCGGTGAGCCGCATGCGATGCTCCGCGCGATAACGGCGCATGTAGCGCTTCACGCGGATCATGTCGTGGGCGGGAATGCCGTCCGTGATCGCCACGCAGTACTGGATGCCGCCGTCGGCGGCTTCCATCAGCGAGTCGGCCGCAAACGGCGGCGGCACGAAGACGATGCTCGCATTCGCCCCCGTCGCGCTCACGGCTTCCTTCACGGTGTTGAACACCGGCCGGCCGAGGTGCGTCGTACCACCCTTGCCGGGCGTCACGCCGCCGACCACGTTCGTGCCGTACTTGATCATCTCGTCGGCGTGGAACGTGCCGATCTGCCCGGTGAAGCCCTGGACGATGACCTTGGATTCTTCGTCGATGAGTATGGCCATGTGCGTGTCCTCCTCAGTGCGCCGCACGGGCGCGGCGCCAAGCAGCGACGACGCGTTCCGCCGCTTCGGCGAGCGTGTCCGCCATGATGATGGGCAAACCGCTGTCGCGCAGGATCGCGCGGCCGGCCTCGACGTTCGTGCCGGCGAGCCGCACGACGAGCGGCATGCCGAGCTCGATCTTCTCGAGCGCCTGCACGATGCCCTCGGCGACCCAGTCACAGCGATTGATGCCGGCAAATATGTTGACGAGGATGGCCTCCACGTTCTTGTCGTTGCAGACGAGGCGGAACGCCTTGGCGACGCGTTCGGGCGAAGCACCGCCGCCGATGTCCATGAAGTTCGCGGGCTCGCCGCCGGCGTGCTCGATCATGTCCATCGTCGCCATCGCGAGGCCCGCGCCGTTGATGATGCAGCCGATGTTGCCTTCGAGGCCGACGTAGGAAAGCCCGCGATCCGCGGCCTGCATTTCGCGCGGATCCTCCTGCGACTTGTCGCGGAACTCCGCGATCGACGCGCGCCGGAACAGCGCGTTGTCGTCGAAGCCCATCTTCGCATCGAGCGCGAGCAGTCTGCCGTCGCGCGTGACGACGAGCGGATTGATCTCGACCATCACGGCATCGAGATCGCGGAACGCGCGATAAGCGCCCATCAATGCGCGCACGGCCTGGGTGATCAGCGCGGGTGGAATCTTCAAGGCGAAGGCGATTTCGCGCGCCTGGAAATCCTGCATGCCGACCGCGGGCTCGATCGCGCAGCGGATGATGGACTCCGGCGAGTCCGCTGCGATCTCCTCGATCTCCATGCCGCCGCTCGCCGAGGCGACGACGACGATGCGCTCCTGCGAGCGATCGAGCACGATGCCGAGATAGAGCTCGCGCTCGACATCCGTCGCGGCCTCGACGTAGAGACGATTGACGATCCTGCCGCGCGCGCCGGTCTGCTTCGTGACGAGGCGCTTGCCGAGCAGATCCTCGGCCGCCGCGCCGACTTCGGCATCGCTCGTGCACATCTTGATGCCGCCGGCCTTGCCGCGGCCGCCGGAATGGATCTGGGCTTTGACGACCCAGCGCTCGCCGCCGATCTCGGCGGCCCGGTACTGGGCCTGTTCGGGACTGTAGGCGAGCCCGCCGCGCGGCACGTCGATGCCGAAATTGCGGAGCAGCTCTTTCGCCTGATACTCGTGGATGTCCATGACACTCCTCCCTGCGGCCGCGCGCGCGGCGCACGTTTCGTATAGGAACAAGGGTCAGGACCCGGTCCGCGCCGGCATCCTCGGTTCTGATGTGCGGTGCCGTGCGGGCGCAAGCCACCGCCGGACGGCCGGGCGGCATCCGCCGCCGCGGTCGCCCAGTCCCGCACAGCGCGGGATCAGTGTTTCGCCGCGATCGCGTCCGCCTGGCGCACGACGTTCTCCGCCATGCGTGCGGAAGCCGCGTCGATCATGCGGCCGTCGAGCTGCGCCGCGCCGCGACCTGCCGCCGCCGCCTCTTCGAGCGCGACGAGGATGCGTCGCGCGCGATCCACTTCGGCCGGCGCGGGCGACATCACTTCGTTCGCGAGCACGATTTGCGTGGGGTGGATTGCCCACTTGCCCTCGAAGCCCAACGCGGCCGCACGCTTCGCGGCGGCGACGAAGCCGTCCGGATCGTTGAAGTCGCCGTAGGGACCGTCGATGGCGCGCAGGCCATAAGCGCGGCAGGCTACCAGCATGCGGGTCAGGCTCGCGTGCCACTGGTCACCGGGATAGTCGGGATTGAGGCCGCCGATGCTGACGGTGCGCGCACGGCAGCTCGCCGCGTAGTCCGCGACGCCGAAGTGCAGGGCCTCGAGGCGCGGGCTCGCTTGGGCGATCGCTTCCACGTTCGCCATGCCGAGCGTGGTTTCGATCAGGCACTCGATGCCGATGCGATTCTTCCGACCATAGGCCGTCTCGATCTGCGTGAGCAGACAGTCGACGACATAGACGTCCGCCGGTACGCCGACTTTCGGGATCAGGATCGTGTCGAGATGCGCGCCGGCCTGCTCGACGATGTCGACGACGTCGCGGTACATGTAGTGGGTGTCGAGACCGTTGATGCGTACCGACACGGTCTTGCCGCGGCCGCGCCAGTCCAGATCGTTCAGCGCCGCGATGATGTTCTGGCGGGCGCGCGGTTTGTCGTCCGGAGCGACCGCATCCTCGCAATCCAGGAACACGAAATCCGCGGCGCTCGCGAGCGCCTTCTCGAACATGTTCGGGTTCGAGCCCGGCACGGCGAGCTCGCTGCGCTGCAGCCGGGTCTTCACCGGCCCGTATTGGGTGAAACTCATTGCAATATCCTCCTCGAAGCCAGGGTCCGGACGGATCGCGCCTGTGCGGCGCGTCCGCCCGTCGTGATCATACTGAGGTCGGGACCGCGCTCAGCGTGTGGTGGCGGTACTGCGGAGATATTCCTGCGCTGCGCCCACACCGCTACCCGGCTCGATCCCGATGCCGACGTCGCGCATGGCCATCTCCGCGCCGGAGAGCGCGGCGAGCACCATGAGCTCGTTCAGATCGCCCAGGTGTCCGATGCGGAACACCTTGCCGGCGACCTTGGCGAGGCCGAGACCGAGCGAGAGGTTGTAGCGGCGATAGGCCATGTTGATGACGTCCGTGCTGTTGAAGCCTTCGGGGACGAGGATCGCGCTGACGGTATCCGAATTCCACTTCGGATCCTTCGCGCACAGCTTCAGCCCCCAGGCGTCGACGGCCCGGCGCACGGCCTCGGCGTAGCGATGGTGGCGGGCGTAGACGTTGTCGAGGCCTTCCTCGAGCAGCATGTCGACGGATTCGCGCAGGCCGCGAATGAGTGTCATGGCCGGCGTGTAGGGGAACCAGCCGTCGGCGTTCATGCGCGCCTGATCGGCGAAATCGAAGAAGCAGCGCACGCACTTCGCGGTCTTCGTGGCCTCGAGCGCCTTCTCGCTCGCGCAAACCAGGCCGAGGCCCGTCGGCAGCATGAGGCCCTTCTGCGAGCCAGCGACGGCGAGGTCGACACCCCACTCGTCCATGCGGAAGTCGATACAGCCGATCGAGCTCACACCGTCGACGTAGAGCAGTGCCGGGTGTTTCAGCTCGTCGAGGATGCGACGCACGCCCTTCACGTCGCTCGTCACGCCGGTCGCAGTTTCGTTGTGGGTAACCAGCACGGCCTTGATTTCGTGCGCGCGGTCCGCCCCGAGGATTTCGCGATACTGCTCGAGCGGCACGCCTTCGCCCCATTCGACGTCGACGTTGATGACGTTCATGCCGAGACGCGTGCAGAGATCCGACCACAGCACGCTGAACTGGCCGAAGCGCGCCTGCAGGACTTTGTCACCGGGCGACAGCGTATTCGTGATGGAAGCTTCCCAGCCGCCCGTGCCGGACGTCGGGAACACGAAGACCTTGCCGGTCTCGGTGCGGAAGATCTTCTTCAGGTCCGCGAACAGGGGCTTCGTGAACTCGGGAAAATCGTAAGCGCGATGGTCCTCGAGCGCGATGTCCATCGCGCGGCGGATGCGATCGGGAATGTTCGTCGGACCGGGAACGAAGAGAAAATTTCTGCCAGCCATGCGTGCAGCCTCCGGGTGAGCTCGTACCGGAAATCGTTCTCTGGCAGCGTCAGAAGAATTCCAGTCGCGATTCAAGGTTCGAAAGGTTTCAGGTTGCCGCACCGCGCTCGAAGCTCGAACGCGGTGCGACGATCAAATTCTGTGCGGAGGACTCTACACGACGGGTTTCTGCATACGCAATCGTATATTGGAAGCGTTTTCGCAGGGCGTGCGAAAACTTCGTTGCGCTTTCGTGGCGCGCGGCGCGATGCGGATTGCGTGTCGGCGGCGCGCCGGCCGCCTTCCAACCGCTGAGATCAGACGCGCGAGAGCGCGAAATCGAGATCGGCGAGGAGATCCGACGTCTCCTCGAGCCCGATCGACAGCCGCAACAGGCCTTCCGTGATGCCCATCGCGCGCTTGTCCTCGTCGCTCAGGCGTCCGTGCGTCGTCGTCGCGGGATGCGTGATGATGCTCCGCGTATCGCCGAGGTTGCCGGTGATCGAGAAGAGCTTCGTCTCGTCGCTCACGCGCCACGCCGCGGCACGGCCGCCTTCGACTTCGAAGGAGAGCACGCCGCCCGGTGCGCGCTGCTGGCGCTTCGCGAGCTCGTGCTGGGGATGACTCGCGAGCCCGGGATAGTGCACGCGCCGCACTTTCGGATGCGCCTCGAGCCAGCTCGCGATCTCCTGCGCGCTGCGGCTGTGCTCGGCCATGCGGATCTTCAGCGTCTCCAGGCTCTTCAGGAACACCCACGCATTGAACGGGCTCATGTTCGGGCCGGCGGCGCGCAGAAACGGAAACAGCTTCTCGTTTATGAACTGTGCCCGCCCGACGACCGCGCCGCCGACGCAGCGCCCCTGGCCGTCGAGGTACTTCGTCGCCGAGTGCACGATGATGTCGGCGCCGAACGCGAGCGGCTGCTGCAACGCCGGCGAGCAGAAGCAGTTGTCGACGACGAGCAGCGCGCCGTTCGCATGCGCGAGCGAGGCCAATGCCGCCAGATCGGCGATCTCGGTGAGCGGATTCGACGGCGTCTCGACGAAGAGGATCTTCGTCTCGGGCTCGATGGCGCGCTGCCAGGCCTCGAGCGAGGTGAGCTCGACGAACGTCGTCGTCACGCCGAAATTCGGCAATACGCCCTGAAAGAGTCCGATGGTGGTCCCGAACACGGCGCGTGAACAGACGATGTGATCGCCGTTCTTCAGGAGCGACATGCAGACCGAGAGAATCGCGCTCATGCCGGACGAGAACGCGAGCGCGCGTTCGCCGCCTTCGAGCGCGGCGAGTCGCTCCTCGAAAGCGCGGACGGTCGGATTGCCGAAGCGCGAATAGATGTTGCCGTCCTCGGCGCCGGCGAACACGGCGGCGGCCTGCGCCGCGGACTCGAAGCTGAAGCTCGACGTCGCGTAGATGGGATCGCTGTTCTCGCGCTCCGACGAACGCGTGGTGCCGGCGCGGCAGCCGAGTGTCGCGAAGGCGTAGGGGTCGGAATGATCTGCGGGCATGAGCTCGTCCTCGTCTGGAATTGAGCACCGACGGACGGCTGCGGACGCCATGAACTGCGGAGACGGATGACCCGGAGGTGGGAAGCCGCGGGTCGCGTCGCTTTAGCGGTTCTTGTATTGCGCCCGCAAGCTGATCTCAAATCGGCGCATGATGCAGTGCGAAAGATAGAGCCCGATGCGAGCCTTGTCAATTGCGGGACGGAGTCCCATTTCGGCAGTTTTCGCGCGGAAATCCCGCCGTTCACGCATCCGCCGAGACGTGCAGATCCTGAAGTGCGTTGCTCGTCTCGGCACGCCTGGCCTTCGCTTCGTCGGAGCGTTGCGCCTGCACCTGATTGAGATAGCCGAGGCTCACGTCGCCGGTCACGTACTGGCCGGTGAAGCAGGACACGTCGAAATCGGCGAGACGCGGATTGCCGCGACGTGCCGCCTCGATCAGGTCCTCGAGATCCTGATAGATGAGGCGGTCCGCGCCGAGGAGTTGGCAGACTTCCTCGATCGAACGTTGGTTCGCGACGAGCTCCTCCGTCGTCGGCATGTCGATGCCGTAGACGTTCGGATAGCGGACCGGCGGCGCGGCAGATGCGAAATACACGCGGCGCGCGCCGGAGTCGCGGGCCATCTGGATGATTTGCGTCGAGGTCGTGCCGCGCACGATCGAGTCGTCGACGAGCAGTACGTTCTTGCCCCGGAATTCGAGGTCTATCGCATTCAACTTCTGGCGCACGGATTTCCGGCGCATCGCCTGGCCCGGCATGATGAACGTGCGCGGAATGTAGCGGTTCTTGATGAAGCCTTCGCGGTACGGCACGTTCAGCGCGTGCGCGAGTTCGAGCGCGGCGGTGCGCGCGGTATCCGGGATCGGGATGACGACATCGATGTCGTTGTCGGGCCATTCACGCATGACCTTCTTGGCGAGCGATTCGCCCATGCGCATGCGCGCCTTGTGCACCGAGATGCCGTCGAGGATCGAATCCGGACGCGCGAGATAGACGTGTTCGAAGATGCAGGGCGAGTAGCGCGGCTCGTCCGCGCACTGGCGGGTCTGGATATCGCCATCCTTGCTGATGAACACGACTTCGCCGGGCTCGAGATCGCGCACGAGCTCGAAGCCGAGCACGTCGATCGCGACTGATTCGGAGGCGATGATGTATTCCGGCCCGAGCTCGGTGTCGCGGCGCCCGAAAACGATCGGCCGGATGCCATAGGGATCGCGGAACCCGAGGATCCCGACGCCGGTGATCATCGAGACCGCGGCATAGCCGCCGCGGCAGCGTCGATGCAGACGCGCGACGGCGCGGAAGACGTCGTCGGCATCGATGCGCACTTTGCCGAAGCTCGCGAGCTCGTGAGCGAAGACGTTCAGCAACACTTCGGAATCGGAGTCGGTGTTGATGTGGCGCAGGCCGTCCTGGAAGAGCTCGCGCTTCAGCTCGTCGAAATTCGTGAGATTGCCGTTGTGGGCGAGCGTGATGCCGTAGGGCGAGTTGACGTAGAACGGCTGCGCTTCGGCGGTCGAGGACATGCCGGCGGTCGGATAGCGGACGTGGCCGATGCCCATGCGCCCCTTGAGGTTGATCATGTGCCGCGTGTGGAAGACGTCGCGCACGAGCCCGTCGGACTTGCGCAGATAGAGCCGCCCGTCCTCGTAAGTCGCGATGCCGGCTGCATCCTGGCCGCGGTGCTGAAGCACCGTCAAGCCGTCGTAGAGCGCCTGATTGACGGCCGTCTTGGCGACGATTCCGATGATTCCACACATATGCTCGATGCCTCTTGGGACGGTATTCCCGCCGGAAAGCTCAATAGCTGAAATGCTTCGCCACGTCCGGCGGCAGGTAGCCGAGCGCCATGCGCGCCGCGGATACGAAGTGCCCGAGCAGCCTGGACTGCTGCCACCAGGGATCCCTGGGCACCGGGGTCAATCCGGCGAGCAGGACCAATATCGTGATTATCGCAGCTCCGCGCAGTACGCCAAAGACCACGCCGAACATGCGGTCGGTGGCGCCGAGCCCGGTCTTGTCGATCACGAGGCCGATGAGATAGTTCACGAGTCCGCCGACGATCAGCACGGCGACGAGGATCACGAGGAAAGCAGCCCCGAGGCGGACGCTCGGTACGGAGACGTGCGGGGCGAGCAGCTCGGCGCCGCGCGCCATGAACGTGCGCGCGAGCCACAATGCGCCTACCCACACGACCAGCGAGAGCACCTCGCGCACGAAACCCCGGAAGAGGCTCATCAGCGCCGAGATGCCGAGGACGGCGATAACGAAGAGGTCGGCCCAGTTCAAACTCACGCAGATCTCCCGGCGCCCGCGCTCACGGCTGGCGCTTCACGATCCCCTTCACGTCCAGATCCTTCTCGAGGCGCTTGCGCAGCGTCTCTGCCTTGTCCTTCGACGCCACGGGCGGGGTCTGCAGACGGAAGGGCTTGCCGGGCTCCTGCGGACGCAGGAGCGTGGTCGCGATGCCTGCCTGTTTGAGCTTCGCCTGCAGGCTCGTGGCGTTCGCTTCGTTCGCGTAGATGCCGAGCTGAATGATCCATTTCTCCGGCACCGTCGCGGATTTCTTCGCACCGCTCTCCGGCACCTCGGACTTCGCTGCGGGCGCGGCAACCTTCGGACGCGGAGGCGGCTCGGCGGCTTCGGGCTCGGGTTCGGGTTCGGGCGGGACGCGCGTCTCGAGCGGCATATGGGCGAGCTCCGTCGGCGTCGCGGTCATGCCGTGCTGAATGTCGTCCACGGCATCCGGGGCCGGCGCCGGAGGCGGCGGTGCCCGCGCCGGATCCGGCACCACCGTCGGCGGCGGCGGCAGCGGCGCCGGCTCGTGTCGGCGGCCGTCGTCGAGCAGGACGGGAATGAAGATCACGGCGAGCGCCGCGAGCACCGCCGCGCCGACCACGCGCTGTTTGAGCTGTACGTCCATGATCAGGAGCCGGCTCGTGGCTCAGCCGGGCGGCGCCATCGCGCGCAGAACTTCGCCTACCGTGACGAAGGAACCGACGACCACGACGCGATCGCCGGCCTCGGCGAGCGTTTTCGCGCCCGCGTACGCCGCGGCGACAGAGGGGTACAGGAAAGCGGGTTTGGCACTGCCGATTTCGCGCGCCGTCGCAGCGAGCTCCTCCGCGCTCGCCCCGTGGCGCGCATCGACCGTGCCGAAATGCCACTCGTCGACGGCACCGTCTAGCGTCGTCATGACGCTGCGCCGATCCTTGGTGCGCAACATGCCGAGGATGACGCGCGTGCGGCGCGCCGGCGGCAAGGCTTTCAGCGTCGCGACGAACACCTCGACGGCCTGCGCGTTGTGCGCGACGTCAAGCACGAACTCGACAGGGCCCGCAATGCGCTGGAAGCGTCCTTTCAGCTCGGTCGCGCCGATCGCCGCGGCGATCGTCTCCGCCGCGACCGGCAGGCGATCGGCGAGCAGCGTGACGGCCTTGATGACACCGGAAGCGTTGCGCAACTGATAGGCACCGGCGAGGCTCGGCCGCGGCAGATGTTCGTACGCGAGCGCGCCCGACCACCAGGTCCAGCGTCCGTCGTCCTCCGCGGCGTAATGGAAGCCGTGACCGAGCAGCGAGAGCTCGGCGCCCGTCGCGGCCGCGTGCGCGACGATGCTCTGCGGCGTCTCGGGATCGGAGCACACGGCCGGCCGGCCGGGACGCATGATGCCGGCCTTCTCGCTGCCGATCGCCTCGCGCGTGTTGCCCAGCCATTCCACGTGATCGATACCGATGGCGGCGATGACGGCGACGTCCGCATCGACGACATTCACGGCGTCGAGGCGTCCGCCGAGCCCCACTTCGAGAATCGCGACGTCGGGACGGGTCTCACGAAAGATCGCGAGCGCGGCGAGGGTGCCGAATTCGAAGTACGTGAGCGAGGTGCCTCCGCGCGCGCGCTCCACCGCGGCGAAGGCGCGACAGATGCGTGCGTCGTCGGCGGGCACGCCATCGACCTTGATGCGTTCGTTGTAGCGCAGGAGATGCGGCGAGGTGTAGGTCGCGACGCGATAACCGCCCTGACGGAAAATCGCTTCGAGCATCGCGACCGTCGAGCCCTTGCCGTTCGTGCCGGCGACCGTGACGACCGGATAAGGCGGCGGCAGCAGAACCATGCGCTCCGCGACCGAGCGGCAACGCTCGAGCCCGAGGTCGATGTCGCGCACGTGCAGGGCTTCCTGCCAGCGCAGCCATTCGGCGAGCGTCTGCGGTCCGCGGCCTTCGGGGCCGGCTTGCGTATCCGCTGAGGATGCCGCCATCGAGTCGCTCAGCGCGCAGCAGCGGTGCCGGACGGCTCGCGGTGCATGAGTATGGCGAGCAGCGAGGCGAGGCGATCGCGCATCTCGCGGCGATCGACGATGAGATCGATCGCGCCGTGTTCCAGCAGGAACTCGCTCTTCTGAAAACCTTCGGGCAACACCTGGCGCACGGTCTGCTCGATGACGCGCGGTCCGGCGAAGCCGATGAGCGCAAAGGGCTCGGCGACGATGACGTCACCGAGCATCGCGATGCTCGCCGACACACCGCCCGTCGTCGGGTCCGTCAACACGGAGATGTAGGGTAGACGCTGCTGGCGCATGCTCGCGACCGCTGCGCTGGTCTTGGCCATCTGCATGAGCGACACGAGCGCCTCCTGCATGCGCGCGCCGCCGCTCGCGCAGAAGCAGACGACCGGACGCCGCTCGTCGAGCGCCTTCTTCACGCCGCGCACGAAGCGCTCGCCGACGACCGAGCCCATGGAGCCACCCATGAAGCTGAATTCGAACGCACAGGCGACGATCGGCAGGGACTTCAAGGTACCGCTCATCACGACGAGCGCGTCGGTCTCGCCGGTCTCCTTCTGGGCCGCGCTGATGCGGTCGCGGTAGCGCTTCGAATCCTTGAACTTCAGGAAGTCGATCGGCCCGACCTGCGCCCCGAGCTCGACACCCGAGCCCGCGTCGAGGAAATGCGTGAGGCGTTTGCGCGCGCCGATCCGCAGGTGGTGGCCGCATTTCACGCAGACGTCGATGTTGCGCTCGAGTTCCGCGCGGTACAGCACCGCTTTGCAGGACGGGCAGCTCGTCCACACGCCCTCCGGGATCGACTTCTTCGATGCCGCATCGGTGCGAATGCGCGAGGGCAGCAGTTTCTTGAACCAGTTCACGTGGGTCTCGACTCCTCGAACCGGGCCGTCAGGCGGCCGCCGCGGCGCCGACGGCGGCGCGCAGTCCGGCGACGAATTGTTGCAGATGCGTGGCCGCGCGCGCCGTGTCGCCGCCCGCCTTCTCGACGATCTCGACGAGCGCGCTGCCGACGATCACGGCATCGCACACCCCGGCGATCTGGGCTGCCTGTTCGGGCGTCCTCACGCCGAAACCGACACCGACGGGCAGTTCGGTGAGCATGCGCAGCTTCGCGACCTTCGCCTTCACTTCCGTCGTGTCGACCGCCTTGCCGCCGGTGACGCCTTTCACCGACACGTAGTAGACGAAGCCGGTCGCGGCGCGGCACACCGACGCCATGCGCTCGTCCGTCGAATTCGGAGCAATGAGCAGCACCTGATCGAGCCCGCGCGCGAGGCAGGCCTGGCGCAGTTCGTCGCCCTCCTCCGGCGGCAGGTCGACTAGCAGCACACCATCGACGCCGGCCTCGTGCGCGGCCTCGGCGAAGGACTCGTACCCCCAGTGTTCGACGGGATTCAGATAGCCCATCAATACGACCGGTGTCACGCGGTCGTCGCGGCGAAACTCGACGACCGTCTCGAGTACCTTCTTGAGCGTCATGCCGGCGGCGAGTGCGCGTTCGCTCGCACGCTGGATGATCGGACCGTCGGCCATCGGATCGGAGAACGGGATGCCGAGCTCGATGAGATCGGCGCCGCCGCGCACCAGGGCGTGCATGCAAGGCACGGTGGCAGCGGGCGTCGGGTCGCCGGCCGTGAGGAACGTGATGAGGCCGGCGCGCCGTGCGGTGCGCAATTCGGAGAAACGGTGCTGGATTCTGCTGTGCATGACTTCGCTGGCTTCCGTGGGCCTACAGCGTGATGCCTTCGCGCGCGGCGACGGTCGCGATGTCCTTGTCGCCGCGACCGGACAGGCTCACGACCATGATCTGATCCCGACGCATCGTCGGCGCGAGCTTCGCGGCGTGCGCCAGTGCGTGACTCGATTCGAGCGCGGGGATGATGCCCTCGACGCGCGTCAGCGTGTGAAAGGCAGCGAGCGCTTCATCGTCGGTGACCGCAGCGTACGTCGCACGGCCGCAGTCCTTGAGCCAGGCGTGCTCGGGTCCGACGCCGGGATAATCGAGGCCCGCGGAGATCGAGTGCGTCTCGATGATTTGGCCGTCGCCGTCCTGCATGAGGTAAGTGCGATTGCCGTGCAGCACACCGGGCGTACCCGCACTCAGCGGCGCCGAATGCCTGCCGGTCGCGATGCCGTCGCCCGCCGCCTCGACGCCGACGAGCGCGACACCCTGGTCGTCGATGAACGGATAGAACAGGCCCATCGCGTTCGAGCCGCCACCGACGCATGCGACGAGCATGTCGGGCAACCGCCCGGTCTGCTCCAGGCACTGCGCGCGCGCCTCGCGGCCGATGACCGATTGGAAGTCGCGCACCATCGCCGGATACGGATGAGGCCCCGCGACCGTGCCGATGATGTAGAACGTATCGTCGACGTTCGTCACCCAGTCACGCAGCGCTTCGTTCAACGCATCCTTGAGCGTCCGCGAGCCCGAGGTCACAGGCACGACCTCGGCACCGAGGAGCTTCATGCGGAAGACGTTGATGGACTGCCGCTTGATGTCGTCGGCACCCATGTAGACGCGACACTGCATACCGAACCGCGCGGCGACCGTCGCGGACGCTACGCCGTGCTGGCCGGCCCCCGTCTCGGCGATCACCCGTTGCTTGCCCATGCGCCGGGCGAGCAGCGCCTGCCCGATCGTGTTGTTGATCTTGTGCGCGCCGGTGTGGTTGAGGTCTTCGCGCTTGAGGTAGACCTGTGCGCCGCCGAGTTCGCGCGACCAGCGTTCCGCGTGATACAGCGGCGAAGGACGGCCGACGTAGTATTTCAGGTCCCGGTCGAATTCCGCGACGAACTCGGAATCCTGCAGGTAGCGGGTGTAAGCCGCCTCGAGTTCCGCGAGCGGCGCGATCAGCGTCTCGGCGACGAAGCGTCCGCCGTACGGACCGAAGTGCCCCATCTCGTCCGGCATGGCGTAACGTGCGCCGACGCCGGATCCTGTTTCAACTGCGCTCAATTCTCGATACCTCAGACATGAATGCCCGCATTTTCTCGGGGTCCTTGATGCCCTTGCTCTGTTCGATACCACCGCTCACGTCCACCGCATAGGGCCGGACTGCGGCGATCGCCGCGGCGACGTTGTCCGCCGTCAGACCGCCGGCGAGGACGATCGGCTTCGTTCGCTCCTGCGGCACGCGCGTCCAGTCGAAACTCTGTCCCGATCCGCCCGCGAGAGTCGGATGATGAGTGTCGAGCAGCAGTGCCACGGCATCGCCGTAGCGGCCTGCTTCGCGCGCGAGATCGACATCGGGCTTCATCGCGATCGCCTTGACGTAAGGGCGCGCGACGGCGCGGCACCGCTCGGGATCCTCAGCACCGTGGTACTGCACGAGAGCGAGCCGGGTGCGTGTCGCCACGTCGCGTACGAATTCGACCGGAGCATCGACGAACAAACCCACCGTACAGACGAAGGGCGGCAGCGCGGCGATTATCGCCCCCGCCTGTTCGGGTCCCAAATAGCGCGGGCTTGCCGGATGGAACACGAAACCGAGCGCGTCGACGCCGCAATCGATCGCCGCGAGTGCGTCGGCCAATTGCGTGATGCCGCAGAATTTGACGCGGATTCGTCTGCGTGTCATGCGTTCCTGCCAGGGATCTGCGCGCTGCCGCTTCGGCCACCCGCGGAAACGCGCATTATCCCATCACGGCCCCGCTCCAGCATAGCGCCATCGCGCGTCGCGCCCGGCTCATCAGGACCGGAATCCGGGGAAGCGCGGGCTGGGGTCGGAGACGGGCAGACCGAATCGCGCGGGGTAGCTCACCCCGGTCAGGTACAGGCCGGACGCGGGCGCGGTGACGCCGCCGAGAGCGCGCTCACGTGCCGCGAGCACCTCGGCCGCCCAGACCGGTTCACGGCGCCCCATGCCGATTTCCATCAACACGCCGGCAAGGTTGCGCACCATGTGCTGGAGGAAGGCATTCGCCTCGACGTCGAGAACTATCGAACCGTCCTGGCAGAGGACGTCGAGGCGGTGCACTGTTCGCACGGGATGTTTCGCCTGGCAGCCCTTTGCCCGGAACGACGTGAAATCGTGCTCGCCGAGCAGAAACCGCGCCGCCTCCGCCATGCGCGCGGCGTCGAGTGATCTGGGTTCCCAGGTGATACGTCCCGACCAGAGCCCGGGTCGGGCAGCGCGGTTGCTGATGACGTAGCAATAGCGTCGGGCGGTGGCCGAAAAGCGGGCATGAAAATCCGGCGCCACGGCCCGCGCCCAGGTGACTGCGACGTCGGATGCGAGGTGGGCATTCGGCCCGAGCATCCAGGCCCGGGGCGAGCGCTCCGCGCCGGTATCGAAATGCAGGACCTGCCCGGTCGCATGCACCCCGGCGTCAGTGCGGCCCGCGCACTGCACCGTGACCGGCTCGTCCGCGACGCGGGACACCGCGGCTTCGACGAGTGGCTGTACGGTGCGGACACCGACCTGGGTCTGCCAGCCGGAGAACGCCTGGCCGTCGTACTCGATCCCGAGAGCGATCCTCATCGGCGCGAACCGGCGCGTGGAGCGTCTGAAGGGTTGCGGCGGAAAATGCGCCGCGAGCGCGGGCGGGTGGGCCGCACCCGATGCGACCGCCCGGTCCGCGTTCTTCTAGCCGGCCTGCTCGAGCAGTTTCTGCGCTTCCGCGCGCTGGGCATCGCTACCGTCGCGCACGACCTCGTCGAGAATCGAGCGGGCGCCTTCGTTGTCGCCGAGCTCGAGATAGGCCTTCGCCAGATTGAGCTTGGTGTCGACTTCATCGGCGTCGTCCTGGAGATCGAAGGCGTCGTCGCGCGGCAACACGACAGTGCGATCGATGTGACTCTGCGTCGCGTTGAAATCGATGTCTTCCGCGTCGAGGCCGAGGGTCTCGAGATGCGCATCGTCGATATCGAAGTCGAGCGCATTCTCGGCGTTCGCATCGAGCGGAGCCATGTCGAGGTCGAACGCAGGATCCTTAGCGTCTTCCTCGAGATCGAGTGCCGCCATCGACTCCTCCATGGAACGCGTCAGGTCTTCGAGCGATTCCTCCACGTTCTCGCCCATCGTCAGCTTGCCGAACGCGCTGCTCGATTTCGGCAGTTCGAGCGTGTCGTCGACTCGCAGGCTGTCGAAATCCGTCGTGTCCTGCAGTGCGAGGTCGAACTCGATATCCGATTCGTTGGAGGACGGCGCGTTCGGATCGTCGACTTCGAGCTCGAAGTCGTCGATTTCAGGGTTTTGCAGCGAGAGATCGAGATCCGGCCCCGCCTCCGCCGTGAGATCCAGATCGGGGCTCTCGCCTGCATCGAGTTCGAGGTCGAGGTCGGACCCGAGACCGCCGGAAATATCGAGCACGCCATCGTCGTCCTCGAGCGATAGATCGAGCCCGCTGGTGTCGAGCGGCGAGGTCTCGCCGATCGCCGGCTCGGCATCGGCCGGTGCGGCATCGAAACCGAGACCCTCGATATCGAAGTCGAGGACGTCGTCGATGTCCGCCTCAGGGGCGGCCTCGACCAGTTCCGGCCGGGGCGGCGGGTTGACCGTGTCGCTGATGTCGAAATCGACCGCGGAGCGGCTCGCCGGTCCGAGATCGAATGCTTCGGCCTGCGAGTGGCCGGGCTGCGGGGTCGTGTGCTCGGTGAGACCGGGCGCCGTCAGGCTCAGCAGATCATCCGCGCCTTCGAGCCTGAGGTTGCCGGTGCTGGTGACGTCGAGAAGATCGACCGGGGGCGGTTCCAGCGCCGTGAGATCAGCGGCGCTGAGACTCTCTCCCGAGATATCGAACATGTCACCGGAAGCGGCTGGCTCGGGAGTCGGGGCGCTGTCCAAATCGAGGGTGTCGGCGGCGCCCGCCGTGAGATCCAGTATTTCACCGGGCTCGCTTGCGCCGAGGGTCGGGTCGAAAATGTCGCCCCCTGCAGCACCCGTGTCTGCCGCAGTGAGATCGAGCATGTCGAGTTCCGGCCCCGCGCCGGTCTCGCTGAGATCGAAATCGAGCCCCGGGACGGAGGCTTCTTCGCCAAGACCGACCTGAGTCGATTCGAGCACGTGATCGCGCCCGGGCTGCATCGTCATCGTCTCGCCGCCCGGCAGGGTGTCGCCCGTGATGTCGACGAATGTCTTGGAGGCCGCCTCCGGCGTCTCATCGACACCACCGCCGGTGAACAGCGGTCGGTCTGGCGACATTTCCGTCCACATCGCGACCGCGTTCTCCCACAGCGGATCCTTGTCGCCGACGGCGTTCAGGAGCTCGCGCGCTGATTCCTCGTAGGCACGCTTGTTGTTCGCGGAGTAATAGATCTCGAGCAGGCGAAGCTTGAATTTGTGCTCGTTCGGCTGCTGCGCGATGACTTTCTTGACGAGTTCCTCGGCCTGGTCGAAACGCTCGTAGGCGAGGTAGACATTCACTTCCTCGAGCGGGTCTTCGATGGGCTCCGCGCGCAGTTGATCGGCGGTCGCTTCGAGCGTGCGCTCGAAAGTGCCGGTCGGCGTCGTCGGGGGTTCGTCGACACCCCGTCCCGGGGCTCGGGTTTCCGTAATCGGCTCGACGGTGTGATCGGGCTCGGCGAGCGCAGCGGCCGCCGCAGCGCCGGCCGCTGCAGTTGCGGCAGCCCGCTTCGGCGCCGGCATAGGCTTCTCACCGGCGCGCCCGCCGAACTTCTTCACCAGGGCGAGCACCACCAGCGCGAGCATACCGCCGACGACGGCGAGCAGCGTCGTCGCCCCGCCCGGCACGGCATGGACGAGTTGCGCCGGGAACAGACTCTCGGCAAATCCAGGGGCTGCGGGCTTCGGCGCGGGCTTGGCGGCCGGAGTTGCCGGCGTCGGCGGAGCCACGGGCTTCGCCGGGGCGACGGGCTCGGCAGGTGTCGAGGGCTGCGCCGGCTCGACCGGTTTTTCCGCTTCGGGCTTCGGAGCTTCGGGTGTCGGCGTCGCCGCTGCAGTCGGCTCGGCTGGCTTCGGCGCTTCGGGAGCAGCCGGCTTTTCGGCGACCGGGGGAGCAGGCTGAGGAGCCGGGGCCTCGGCCGTCGCAGGGGGCGCCGCCGGAGTTTCCGGCTTGGCGGCGGTGTCGCCGGCTCCGAGGCCGGCTTTCGCCATCCTGGCCTGGAGCGTCGCGAGCTCCTGATCCTTGATTTCGACCTGACGTTGCAGGAGGTCGATGATTTTATCCGCTTCGCTGAGCTTGTTCTTCAGCTCGACGTTTTCGCGGGCCCGGGCGTCGATATCCTCTTTGCCGGCGGCCTCGGGGCCCGTGCCCTTGCCAGCCGTGCCACCGGGCGCGGCGGCTTTGCCGTCGGTCGACTTGCCCTCGCTCGCGCCGGGTGCGGCGAGTTCCAATCGGCCGTCGCTCGGTGCGGTGGCAGCGGCCGGCGCTTTCGGGGCGGGCGCGCTTTCGGCGCCCGGGCCCAGCGGTTGTGCAGTAGCGCGCTGACTCGCCCCGTGGCGATAGTCTTCCCAGAGCTGGTGTTGTTTGCGGATCTCTTCCAGCGCAACGCTCCGGGAGACCTGATTTACTTCGTCGGCGCTCGGCACGCGGAGGACGGCACCGCGTTTCAGTAGATTGATGTTGCCGTTCACGAACGCCTCCGGATTCGCCCGGAGCAGTGCAATCATCATCTGGTGTACGGTTACCGACGAGTCGGGACGGTGCTGGGTCGCGAGGGACCAGAGCGTGTCGTTGGCTTCGACCCCGATGCTGCCTCCCGGCGTGTAGGCGGACGGGCGGGACGCGGCCTGGGCCGCCGTCGTCGGATCCGTGGCCAGTGCCGGCGGCATGCGACCCGTCGGCGCAGCCGCGGGACGGCTCGGCGCCGGCGCGCGCGACGGTGCGGCAGCACGGCGGTTGGCGTCATAGAGCGGCGGATCGAGCAGCACCGTGTATTCGCGCACAACCCTGCCATTGGCCCAATTCAGCTCCAGAAGAAAATTCAGGAAGGGTTCGCGAATCGGTTCCCGCGACGTGATGCGGATGTAATCCTTGCCGGATTCCGGAGAAACGATCTCGAATTTGAGGTCCAGGAGGATCGCATCGCGCTGGATACCGGCGCGATCGAACTGCTGGGTATCGGCGAGCCGGGCATTGAGTGTGTCGACGTCCTCGTTCGTCGCGCCCAGGATGTCGATTCGACCGTCGAAACGCTGATTCAGCGCTGAAGACGTCTTCAACGCGCCTAGCCCGAGCGCGAGCACCGCGGGGGACAGCAATAGCGTTAGGGCCAGGGCAACGGCTCTATTCCGTAGCATGATGCGCTTCCTTAATCGATCAAATGGCCGAAAGTCGCGTGACAGGATCGCCTGCGGCGAACCGTACCCGGAGAGTACAGGGTGCGCCGATACCTACGAACAAACTTTATAATTGCCGGTTAACTATAGCTTATAAATAGCTTTTTACCAAGAATTCCGCAATTTGAATACTGTTCAGGGCGGCACCCTTCCGCACATTGTCGGCGACGACCCAGAGGTTGAGCCCTCGCGGGTGCGAAATATCCTCCCGGATCCGGCCCACGAAAACCGCATCGTTGTGCGCAGCCTCGGTCACGGCGGTCGGATAACCCCCGTCGCGCCGCTCGTCGAGCACGACGATGCCGGGGGCCGCTTCGAGCAGACGGCGGGCGGTGGCCACGTCGATCTTCTCGCGCGTTTCGATGTGAACAGCCTCGGAATGGCCAAAGAACACCGGTACCCGGACCGTCGTCGGGTTCACCTGGATATTCTGATCCTCCATGATCTTGCGCGTCTCCCACACCATCTTCATCTCTTCCTTGGTGTAACCGTTCTCCTGGAAGACGTCGATCTGGGGCAGGCAGTTGAAAGCGATCTGCTTCGGGTAGACGTTCGCCTCCACCGGCTTCATGTTCAGGAGCGCAACCGTCTGCGTCGCGAGCTCTTCGATCGCTTCCTTGCCCGTGCCCGAGACCGCCTGATACGTGCAGACGTTGATGCGCTCGATGCCGACAGCGTCGTGGAGCGGTTTCAGCGCGACGACCATCTGGATCGTCGAGCAGTTCGGATTGGCGATGATGCCCCGATTCTTGTATTGGGCAATTGCGTGCGGGTTCACTTCCGGGACGACGAGCGGAATGTCGTCGTCGTAGCGAAACTGCGAGGTGTTGTCGATGACGACGCAACCGGCTTCGGCCGCTTTCGGAGCGTAGATCTCCGAGACCGACGCACCGGGCGAGAACAGGCCGATCTGCACCTTCGAGAAGTCGAACGTCTCGAGGTCTTGCACGACCAGATTCTTGCCGGCGAAAGGAATACGGCTGCCGGCCGAGCGCGAGCTCGCGACCGCGTACACTTCACCGACCGGAAACTTGCGCTGTTCCAGAATCGACAGCATTGATTCGCCGACGGCGCCCGTGGCGCCGACGACCGCGACATTGAATTTTCTGTCCATTACCCGACCGTTCGTAATCTGTTCATTCGTTCAAGACGCCGTTACGCGAGGTGTGCGACGACTTCCCGGCCCATCTCACGCGTGCCCACGAGCTTCATTCCCGGCTGTTGGATATCCGCCGTACGGTAACCCGCGTCCAGCACTTTCGACACTGCCGCCTCGACCCGCGACGCCTGCGCCTCCTCGCGCAGCGAGTAGCGCAGCATCATCGCCACGGAAAGTATCGTGGCGAGCGGATTCGCGACATTGCGTCCGGCGATATCCGGCGCGGAGCCATGGATGGGCTCGAACATGCCCTTGTTCTCGGCGTTGAGCGATGCCGACGGCAGCATGCCGATGGAGCCCGTCAGCATGGACGCGAGATCGGAGAGGATGTCGCCGAACATATTGGACGTCACCATCACGTCGAACTGCTTCGGGGTGCGCACGAGTTGCATCGCTGCATTGTCCACGTACATGTGGCTCAGTTCGACGTCGACATACTCCCGGCCGACGGTCGTCACGACCTCACGCCACAACTCGGTCGTCTCGAGAACGTTCGCCTTGTCGATGGAACACAGCTTCTTGTTGCGAAGACGCGCGATCCCGAACGCGGAATGCGCGATGCGCCTGATCTCCGATTCCGAGTACACCATGGTGTTGTGCCCGACGCGCTCACCGTTCGTGCCGATCTCGATGCCGCGAGGCTTGCCGAAGTAGATGTCGCCGGTGAGCTCGCGGACGATCATGAGGTCCAGCCCGGAAACCACTTCGGGCTTCAGCGTCGAGGCCTCGGCCAGCGCGGGATAGAGCAGCGCGGGCCGCAGGTTGCAATAGAGATCGAGGCCGGAGCGGATGCGCAAGAGTCCGCGCTCCGGTCGCTTGTCGCGTTCGATCTTGTCCCACTTGGGCCCGCCGACTGCACCGAGCAGGATCGCGTCGGAGGCGCGAGCCAGTGCGAGCGTCGCCTCGGGCAGCGGATCGCCCGCTGCGTCGACCGCGCAACCCCCGAGCAGGGCGTGTTCGAGCTCCAGGGCGAGGCCGAATCTGTCACGCAGCGCGAGCAGCACTTCTTCAGCCGCGCCGACGATTTCGGGACCTATGCCATCCCCGTTCAGGAGCAGGACTTTATGGACCATGGCGATTTTTCGCACGTCAAAAAAAGGGGGCAAAGAATACCGCAAACCCACCGTAGACGATACGGACGGACCTCAAGTACGCTATCGCAATTACAGCGCGCCCGCCCCCGCCCCAACGACGACATGAATCCCGGCCTCAAGCATCTGCAGCCCTATCCTTTCGAGCGTCTCGGTGCGCTCCAGGCCGCTGCCGCCCGCGACCGCACCACGCTGCAACCGATCAATCTCTCCATCGGCGAGCCACAGCACCCGACACCGGCGATCATCCATGAAGCGATCCTCGCGTCGCTCGCGACCACGTCGAAATACCCGGCCACGAAGGGCATCGAGGAGTTGCGCGTCGCGATTGCGGATTGGCTCGTGCGCCGCTTCCGGCTCGCGACGGCCAGCATCGATGCCGAGCGCCACGTGCTGCCTGTGAACGGGACCCGCGAAGCCTTGTTCGCGATCGCACAGTGTCTCGTCGACCGGGCTCCCGGAGCGCTTGTCGCGATGCCGAATCCTTTCTATCAAATCTACGAGGGCGCGGCGCTGCTTGCCGGCGCGGAGCCGTTTTTCATGGCGTGTCCCGCCGCGTCGGGCTTCCTCCCGGATTTCGACGCCGTGCCCGGAGCGATCTGGGATCGCTGCCAGCTCGTCTACGTTTGCTCCCCGGGCAATCCCTCCGGCTCCGTCATGGACGCACGCCAGTTCACTCGCTTGATCGAACTCGCCGATCGGCACGACTTCACCATCGTCTCCGACGAGTGCTACTCGGAACTCTATTACGACGAGACCCGCCCACCGCTCGGCCTGCTCGAGGTCTGCACGGCGCTGGGCCGCAACGATTACCGCCGCTGTCTCGTGATGCACAGTTTGTCCAAACGCTCGAATGCTCCCGGCTTGCGTTCGGGTTTCGTAGCCGGCGATGAGGCGATTCTGCGCGATTTCCTCCGCTACCGGACGTATCACGGCTGCGCGATGCCGCTCTATGTACAGCACGCGAGCATCGCTGCATGGCGCGACGAGACGCATGTCATCGCGAATCGCGCGCGCTACCGCGAGAAGTTCGAAGCCGTCGTGCCCGTGCTCGGCGAAGTGCTCGACGTCCGGATGCCGGAAGGCGGCTTCTACCTCTGGCCCCGCCTGCCGGCGGACGATGTCGAGACCTGCCGGCACCTGCTCGAAGAGACCAACGTGCTCACGCTGCCCGGCAGCTTTCTCGCGCGCGAGGGCATCGACGGAAATCCCGGCCGCGGCAGATTGCGCATCGCGCTCGTCGCGGAACTCGAACCCTGCGTCGAGGCCGCGCACCGGATCCGCGGGTTCTTCGCACGTTAGCCCGCCAGCCGGGCATATCGACCATCATTGCGGGGCAACGCCCCGTCCGACATCCAACAGAGGATCTGCCATGGAAAAGCTTGCCGCCATCATCAACGAGGCCTTCGAGCGGCGCGCCGAGATCAGCCCCGCGAATGCCGAGCAGCGGCTGCGTGATGCGGTCGTCGAATGCCTCGGGCTGCTCGAGAGCGGCGAACTGCGCGTCGCCGAGCCCCGGCACGGCGCGTGGGTCGTCAACGAATGGGCGAAGAAAGCCGTGCTGCTGTCCTTCCGGCTGAACGACAACGAAGTCATGCCGGGGGGGTACACGCAGTTCTACGACAAGGTACCGACGAAATTCGGCGCGACCTCGGCGGACGAGTTCAAGCGCATCGGAGCGCGTGTGGTGCCGCCCGCGACCGTCCGTCGCGGCGCCTTCATCGGCAGCGGCGTGGTGCTCATGCCGAGCTACGTCAACATCGGCGCCTTCGTGGATTCCGGCACGATGGTGGACACCTGGGCGACCGTCGGATCCTGCGCACAAATCGGAAAGAACGTGCACCTTTCCGGCGGCGTGGGCATCGGCGGTGTACTGGAACCATTGCAGGCTGCCCCGACAATCATCGAGGACGACTGCTTCATCGGCGCACGCTCGGAAGTCGTCGAAGGCGTAATCGTCGGCGCGGGTTCGGTGATCTCGATGGGCGTGTTCATCGGTCAGAGCACCAAGATCTACGATCGCACCACGGGCGAAATCCTGATGGGCAGAGTGCCGCCGGGCTCGGTGGTCGTCTCGGGCAACCTTCCCGCCGCGGATGGAAGCCACAGCCTCTACTGCGCGGTCATCGTGAAACGGGTCGATGCGAAAACCCGTGCCAAGACCGGCATCAACGAGCTGTTGCGCGATATCTGAGCCGGCTGAAACGGGACCGGCGGCACGCGGCCGCCGGTCGTTTCGATCCGCAAGCGCCTCAGGCCGCTTTGCCGGCTGCGATGCTCTGGTCCACCGCTTCGGCGACGACGTCCGCGAGGTAGCGGCTCAGTTCGTCGACCTGACCGGCGTCCTGCCCTTCCACCATGACGCGAATCACCGGCTCCGTGCCCGAGGGCCGCAGCAGTACGCGGCCGCGACTGCCGAGCTTCTGTTCGACCTCCGCGACGCCTGCGCGCACTTTCGGCAGCGACGTGACGTCCATGCGTTCCTTCAAGCGCACGTTCAGCAGCGTCTGCGGGAATTTCATCATGCCGGCCTTGAGCGTCGCGAGCGTCTGACCGGTGCGGAGCACCGCCTCGAGTACCTGCAGCGCGGAGATGATGCCATCGCCCGTCGAGGTCAAATCGAGGCAGATGATGTGGCCCGACGACTCGCCACCGAGCGTCCAACCGTTCGCGGTCAGCATCTCCATGATGTAGCGATCGCCGACTTTCGCGCGTTTCAGTTCGACGCCGAGCGTCTTCAATGCGAGCTCGAGACCGAGGTTGCTCATCTGCGTGCCGACCACGGCGCCCTGCAGGCGGCCGAGCTGCTGACGATGGCGCGCGATGATGAACGTGATCTCGTCGCCGTCTATGACCTCGCCCGCATGGTCCACCATGATCAGCCGGTCGCCGTCGCCGTCGAGCGCGATGCCGGCATCGGCCTTCGCCGCAATCACCGCCTGCTGCAGCGTCTCGGGCGAAGTTGCGCCGGAACGATCATTGATGTTGAAACCGTCGGGCTTGTTGCCCAGCGGAACGATCTGCGCGCCGAGTTCTTCGAACACGGCCGGAGCGATGTGGTACGTGGCACCGTGGGCGCAGTCGACGACGAGTTTCATGCCGCGGAGATCCATGCCGAGCGGCGTCGTGCTCTTGCAGAACTCGATGTAACGGCCGGCGGCGTCGGTCACGCGATGCGCCTTGCCGAGTTCGCGCGAGTTCGCACACTCGAAAGGCTTGTCCATCTCACGCTCGATCTCGCATTCGATCTCGTCGGGCAGTTTCGTGCCTGCCGCAGAAAAGAATTTGATCCCGTTGTCATCGAAGGGATTGTGCGAGGCGCTGATGACGATACCTGCCTGAGCATGGAAGGTGCGCGTGAGATACGCAATTCCGGGCGTCGGCATCGGGCCGAGCAGGTGAATGTCGACACCCGCCGCGGAAAGCCCCGCTTCGAGCGCGGATTCGAACATGTAACCGGACACCCGCGTGTCCTTGCCGATCAGCACTTTCGGCCGCGCGGAAGTCCCTCGCGCCAGTACCCGCCCGGCGGCCCAGCCGAGCTTCATCACGAAGTCGGGCGTGATCGGCGGTTCGCCCACCGTGCCGCGGATTCCATCGGTTCCAAAGTATTTGCGAGTGTTCTTGGACATCGGCAACCTTCCCATTCCTTTTCTTGATAGCTCGAATGCGGCGAAGCCTAGCAAGCCGCCATCCGCAGCGAGTGTGCAGGGTGTCTCAACTCACAGAAGTTAACTTTCGCGACGAGCGCGGGCCAACTCCCCCGGCTGCATAGCGGCAGTCTCGCCACGGCCTGCAGTGTCGTGCTTGCGCTGATGTCGAAGAGTTGTGAACGAGATCGGGATTCGCGGACCGCGGCGTGATGGCTATCACACCGCGGCCGATGAGGGGATCAATGCAGGCTGGCCGGGCCACCGATGCCGCTGCCCGTCTCGGGCTTGTCGCCGGTACCGGCGCGGGCGCCGGTCGGCGTTCCACGATCGTCGTCTACCCAGTTCGCGGGCGAACGCGGCACTTTGCCCGCCATGATGTCGTCTATCTGTTCGCTGTCGAGGGTTTCGTACTTCACGAGCGCCTCGGCCATGAGGTGGAGCTTCTCCATGTTCGCGGTGAGGATCGTTTTCGCGCGATCGTAGTTGCGATCGACGATCTTGCGGACTTCCTCGTCGATGACGTGCGCGGTCTCGTCCGACACCATCTTGTGCTGCGTGATCGAGTGGCCGAGAAAGACCTCGCCCTCGTCGTCGCTGTAGGTCATCGGGCCCAGCCGCTCCGAGAGGCCCCAACGCGTCACCATGTTTCGGGCGATGTCCGTCACCCGCTCGATGTCGTTCGAGGCACCTGTCGTCACCGAATCGGGCCCGAATACGAGTTCTTCAGCCATGCGTCCGCCGAACAGGCTCGCAATCGAACTCTCGAGGCGCTCGCGGCTGTAGCTGAGACGATCCTCTTCGGGCAGGAACATCGTCACGCCGAGCGCACGGCCGCGTGGAATGATCGACACCTTGTACACCGGATCGTGCGACGGCACGCTTCGACCGACGATGGCGTGGCCGGCCTCGTGATAGGCAGTGAGCTTCTTCTCCTTGTCGCTCATGACCATCGACCGACGCTCGGTGCCCATCATGATCTTGTCTTTCGCCTTCTCGAACTCCTCCATGTCGACGAGACGCTTGTTGCAGCGGGCGGCGAAGAGCGCCGCCTCGTTGACGAGGTTCGCGAGATCGGCGCCGGAAAAACCCGGTGTGCCGCGCGCGAGGAGCGCCGGCTTCACGTCGTCCGCGAGCGGCACCTTGCGCATGTGGACTTTCAGGATCTGCTCGCGACCGCGGATGTCGGGCAAGGGCACCACGACCTGCCGGTCGAATCGGCCGGGGCGCAACAACGCGGGGTCGAGCACGTCCGGGCGGTTCGTCGCGGCGATGACGATGACGCCCTCGTTGCCGTCGAAACCGTCCATTTCGACGAGGAGCTGGTTCAGGGTCTGCTCACGCTCGTCGTGACCGCCGCCGAGGCCCGCGCCGCGGTGCCGGCCGACGGCATCGATTTCGTCGATGAAAATGATGCATGGGGCATGCTTCTTCGCCTGGTCGAACATGTCGCGCACGCGCGAAGCGCCGACGCCGACGAACATCTCGACGAAGTCCGAGCCGGAAATCGTGAAGAACGGGACCTTGGCCTCGCCTGCGATTGCCTTCGCGAGCAGCGTCTTGCCGGTGCCGGGCGGCCCGACCATCAACACGCCGCGGGGAATCTTGCCACCGAGCTTCTGGAACTTGCCCGGGTCGCGCAGGAAGTCCACGAGTTCTTTCACCTCTTCCTTCGCTTCGTCCACGCCGGCCACGTCGTTGAAAGTGATGCGGACCTGGTCCTCCCCGAGCATACGGGCCCGACTCTTGCCGAACGACAGCGCGCCGCGGCCGCTGCCGCCGCCCTGCATCTGGCGCATGAGGTAGATCCAGACCGCGATGAGCAGGAGGAACGGGAACCAGGAAATGAAGATCGTCGTCAGCAGCCCCTGTCGATCGGGCGGCTGGGACTTCACGCGCACGTCGTGCTCGAGCAACAGGCCGATGAGCGCGCTGTTATCGGTTTCCGGACTGTACGTGAAGAGCTTCGAGCCGTCCTGGAGATCGACCTCGATGGTCGGCCCGTCGAGCAGGGCTTCCTTGACCTGGCCGAGTTTGACCTGGGCGATGAAGTCCGAGTAATCGAGCGCCTTGGATTGGCCGTGGTGCGGCGTGAAATTCTGGAACACCAGCATCAGCACCAGGGCGATGACCACCCAGAGCATCAGGTTTCTAGCCATGTCGTTCACTTGCTCCTAAGTCCGGCACGGGAATCTCCTACGAAATCAAACGTCTGCCGGAACATCTGGTTCGGGGCACTATAACTTAAATCCGCGGACCACTATATAAAATTCCGGGGATCTCTCGCGCGACGCCCGCGGCTTGCGGCGCAGGATTGCCTGACACCGGGGACGCAGGGCCGCAATGAACTTCTCGGTATCGGCGTGTTGGAACATCTTGATAACAATAGTCCCCTCCGGCTTGAGAAAGTTCTCGGCCGCTTCAATTGCAACTTCAGCGAGAGTTACCGAGCGAGCCTCGTCGGCATGTCGCACCCCACTGAGATTGGGGGCCATGTCCGATAAAACAAGGTCGACGGGCCCGCCGCCGAGCGCCTCCCTGACCGCATCGACGATTGCGGGAGCCCCGGAATCGCCCTGGATGAAATGCACGCCTTGGAGCGGCTCCATCGCGAGCAGGTCGACCGCGACCACGGTACCGCGCGCACCCACGACCTCTTTCGCCACCTGGCTCCAGCCGCCGGGGCTGCCCCCGAGATCGAGCACCCGATCACCGGGCTTCAGGAGCCGGTCGCGCGCGAGAATTTCCTTCAGCTTGAATGCCGCCCGGGACCGGTAACCCTCGGCATCCCGCTGCTTTACGAACGGATCGCGGGCTTGGATCTGGAGCCAGCGCTTGGTGGAACCACGACGGGACACGGGGACGCTCAGATCCCGCGAGGAGCCGGTGCGGGGAACGGCCCGCTGCCGGGACGCGTGGCGGGCGCGTGCGGACTCAAACGTACTGGACTTCGAGCACTTCGTACTCGATGACGCCGCCGGGCGCCTGGACGTTCACGGCGTCACCTTCCTGCTTGCCGATGAGCGCGCGGGCGATCGGGGAGCCGATCGAGACCATGCCCGATTTGATGTCTGCTTCGTCCTCGCCGACGATCTTGTAGACGACTTCGTCCTCGGTCTTGAGGTTCAGCAGGGTGACGGTGGCCCCGAAGACGACCTTGCCCTGGGCATTGATCTTCGTGACGTCGATGACCTCGGCGTGTGCGAGCTTGCCCTCGATTTCCTTGATCCGACCCTCGGCGAAGCTCTGCTGCTCGCGCGCGGCGTGATATTCCGCGTTCTCCTTCAAGTCGCCGTGCGCCCGCGCCTCGGCAATCGCGGCGGTGATGCGCGGACGATCGACCGTCTTCAGACGCTGCAGTTCCTCGCGCAAGCGCTGGGCGCCCTGGACGGTCATCGGCGACTTGCTCATTGCAGGAGCTCCTCGTGCAGGCTCTGAAGGCGTCTCACCGTCTCGTCGGTCATCGCGGAGATTGCCATGACCGCGGCCGTCGCGCCGGCCATCGTCGTCGCGTAGGCGACGCGATGCTGGAGCGCGCTGCGGCGGATCATGTAGGAATCGGTGATTGCCTGACCGCCATCGGTCGTGTTGATGATCAGATCGATCTCGTCGTTCTTGATCATGTCGACGACGTGGGGCTGGCCTTCCATGACTTTGTTCACCGGCTGGCAGCGCACGCCGGCCTCGATGAGGACCTTCGCCGTGCCGCGCGTCGCGACGATGTGGAAACCGGCGCGCTCGAGTTGCCGGGCGAGCCCGACCGCCTCGTTCTTGTCCTGGTCCTTGACGCTCACGAACGCAGTGCCGTGGACGGGCAGCGTCATGCCGGCGGCCTGTTGCGATTTGGCGAACGCTTCACCGAAGCTCGCGCCGATACCCATCACTTCGCCCGTGGACTTCATCTCGGGCCCGAGCAGCGGATCGACGCCGGGGAATTTCACGAACGGGAACACCGCTTCCTTGACCGAGTAGTAGCGCGGCCGGCGCTCGGCGGCCACCCCGAGATCGTCGAGGGTGTGCCCGATCATGCAGAGCGCGGCCATCTTCGCGAGCGGCAGGCCGATCGCCTTGGAGACGAACGGCACGGTACGCGAGGCTCGCGGATTGACCTCGAGCACGTAGACGTCGCGGCCCTGGATCGCGAATTGGGTGTTCATCAGACCGACGACCTTGAGCCCATGCGCCATGATGGTCACCTGGCGGCGGAGCTCTTCCTGGACGTCCTTCGACAGCGTGTGCGGCGGCAGCGCGCAGGCGGAATCGCCGGAATGGATGCCGGCCTGCTCGATGTGCTCCATGATGCCGCCGATGAACACGCGCTTGCCGTCGCAAACGACATCGACGTCGACCTCGATCGCATGGTCGAGGAAGCGATCGAGCAGCACGGGCGAGTCGTTCGATACCGCGACTGCGTGGCGCATGTAGTTCACGAGATCCTTCTCGTTGTAGACGATTTCCATCGCCCGCCCGCCGAGCACGTAGGAAGGGCGCACCACCAGCGGATAGCCGATTTGCGCCGCGCCCGCCGTCGCTTCGTCGATCGAGCGCGCGGTGCGATTCGGCGGCTGCAACAGCTTCACGTCCTGCAGGAACTTCTGGAACCGCTCGCGATCCTCGGCGAGGTCGATCGAGTCCGGCGTCGTGCCGACGATCGGCACGCCGGCCTCGGCGAGCGCCTCGGCGAGCTTCAACGGCGTCTGGCCACCGAACTGCACGATCACGCCCTGAGGCTTCTCGACATCGACGATCTCGAGCACGTCCTCGAGCGTGAGCGGCTCGAAGTAGAGGCGATCCGAGGTGTCGTAATCCGTCGATACGGTTTCGGGATTGCAGTTGATCATGATCGACTCGGCGCCGTCCTCGCGGATCGCGAGCGCGGCCTGCACGCAGCAGTAGTCGAATTCGATGCCCTGGCCGATGCGGTTCGGGCCGCTACCGAGCACGATGACCTTGCGGCGATCCGTCGGGCGCGCCTCGCACTCCTCTTCGTACGTGGAGTACATGTAAGCCGTCGTCGAGTCGAATTCAGCGGCGCAGGAATCGACGCGCTTGTAGACGGGCCGCACGCCGTGCTTGTGGCGGAGCGCACGCATGGCGGACTCGGTCGTCGCGGTCAACTGCGCGAGGCGCGCGTCGGAGAAGCCCTTGCGCTTCAATTTCAGCAGGTTCGCCTTGTCGAGCACCGCGCCGCCCATGGCCTTCAACCACTGCTCCTCCGAGACAATGTCGGAGATCTGGGCGAGGAACCACGGATCGATCTTCGTCAGCTCGTGGACTTCTTCCACGGACATGCCGGCGCGGAACGCATCGCCCACGTACCAGATGCGCTCGGAGCCCGCGACCGACAGTTCGCGCACGAGGCGCCCCTGCTCTCCGGAGCCGTCGAACTGGATGCGCTCGTCGAGGCCGCTCGCGCCGGTCTCGAGGCCGCGCAGCGCCTTCTGGAACGATTCCTGGAACGTGCGGCCGATCGCCATGACCTCGCCGACGGACTTCATCTGCGTGGTCAGACGATCCTGCGCCTGCGGGAACTTCTCGAACGTGAAGCGCGGAATCTTCGTCACGACGTAGTCGATCGTCGGCTCGAAGGACGCCGGCGTCGCGCCGCCCGTGATCTCGTTCGCGAGCTCGTCGAGCGTGTAGCCGACGGCGAGCTTCGCCGCGACTTTCGCGATCGGGAAACCCGTCGCCTTCGACGCGAGCGCCGACGAACGCGAGACGCGCGGGTTCATTTCGATGACGACGAGCCGCCCGTCATGCGGATTGACCGCGAACTGCACGTTCGAGCCGCCGGTATCGACGCCGATCTCGCGCAGCACCGCGATCGAGGCGTCGCGCATGATCTGGTATTCCTTGTCCGTGAGCGTCTGCGCCGGCGCGACGGTGATCGAATCGCCGGTGTGAATGCCCATCGGATCGAGGTTCTCGATCGAGCAGACGATGATGCAGTTGTCCTTGCGGTCGCGCACCACCTCCATCTCGAATTCCTTCCAGCCGAGCACGGACTCCTCGATGAGGATTTCGTGGGTCGGCGAGGCATCGAGGCCGCGCGTGCAGATCTCGTGGAATTCCTCGCGATTGAACGCGATGCCGCCGCCCGTGCCGCCGAGCGTGAACGAGGGCCGGATGATCGCCGGGAAACCGATTTCGACCTGGAACCGTTCGGCTTCGGCGAAGGTGTGCGCGACTTTGGCGTGGGGCGTGGCGAGCCCGATGCGGGCCATCGCCTGACGGAATTTCTCGCGGTCCTCGGCCGTTTCGATCGCGTGCTCCGAGGCGCCGATGAGCTGGACACCGAACGTCTCGAGAATGCCCTCGCGGGCGAGGTCGAGCGCGCAGTTCAGCGCCGTCTGGCCGCCCATCGTCGGCAGGATCGCATCCGGGCGTTCCTTCTCGATGATCTTCGCGACCGTCTCCCAGCGCACCGGCTCGATGTAAGTCGCGTCCGCCGTGTCCGGGTCGGTCATGATCGTCGCCGGATTGGAGTTCACGAGGACGATGCGATAACCCTCGGCACGCAGCGCCTTGCAGGCCTGGGTCCCGGAGTAGTCGAACTCGCACGCCTGACCGATGACGATCGGGCCGGCGCCGATGATCAGGATGCTCGTGATGTCGGTGCGCTTTGGCATCTGGCTCGGTATCTCTATTGGCGCGATGCGCGGTGCTGCCGCATCAGGCTGACGAACTGATTGAACAGACCGCCGACGTCGTGCGGGCCTGGGCTCGCCTCGGGATGGCCCTGGAAACTGAAGGCCGGGAGCTCCGCGTGGCGGAGGCCCTGCAAGGTGCCGTCGAACAGCGAACGGTGCGTGGGCAGGAGTTCGGGCGGCAGCGTCGCCTCGTCGACCGCGAAGCCATGGTTCTGGCTCGTGATCAGCACACGCCCCGTCGCGAGTTCCTGCACGGGATGGTTCGCGCCGTGGTGGCCGAACTTCATCTTCACCGTCTTCGCGCCGCAGGCGAGGCCGAGCAACTGGTGGCCGAGGCAGATCCCGAAGATCGGGATTTTCCGCGCGAGTACTTCGCGGATCATCGCGATGGCGTAATCGCAGGGCTCCGGGTCGCCGGGGCCGTTCGAGAGGAACACGCCGTCCGGATTCATCGCGAACACCTCGCTCGCGGGCGTCTTCGCCGGCACGACCGTCAGATCGCAACCGTGCTCGGCGAGGAGCCGGAGGATGTTGCGCTTGATACCGAAATCGAAGGCCACGACCTTGTAGCGCTCACCGCCCGGCGCCGGCGTGCGATGCGCGTTCGTCTCGAGCGCCCACACACCTTCGGTCCACGGATAGGCCGCGCGGGTCGTCACGCGCTGCGCGAGGTCCGCACCCTTCAACCCCGGGAATGCGCGGGCGCGGGCGAGTGCCGCGTCGACATCGCACTCCGCACCGGCCGCGATGCAGCCGTTCTGGGCGCCGCCGTCACGCAACAGGCGCGTCAGCTTGCGGGTATCGATGTCGCCGATCGCGACCACGTCGTTCGCCATGAGGTAATCACCGAGCGTCTGCTCCTGACGGAAATTGCTCGAGTGTAGCGCGCAGTCGCGGACGATGAGGCCGGCGGCGAAGACACGGTGCGATTCCGCATCGAGCGCATTCACGCCGACATTCCCGATGTGCGGATAGGTGAGCGTCACGAGCTGTTGGTCGTAGGAGGGATCCGTCAGGATCTCCTGATAACCGGTGATCGCGGTGTTGAAGACGACTTCGCCGACCGTCACGCCGTCCGCGCCGGGGGCGCGACCGCGGAAGACGGTGCCGTCCGCGAGTACGAGAATTGCTGGTTTAGACACGCTGCTGATGGCTCACATAGAAAGCGGGAGGCAACCCTTCGATTGCTCCCGCTTGATGAATGACCATAATTGTACTTGACCACCTCGAACCACGAAAGGGCGAAACCGGAATGCGTGAGACCTGGCGCCGCGGACGCAGGCCGCGATCGTGACCGACGTCGCCCTCTGCCGGGTCGACGAGATTCCGCCCGAAAGCGCTGTCGGCCGCGATATCGACGCGGGCGGCCGGCCGGTCCCCGTCATCGTCGTGCGCCATGGTGCTGCCATCGCGGCCTACCTCAACAGCTGCCCGCACGTCGGCGTGCGACTCGAATGGCAGCCGGACGATTTCCTCGATATCACCGGGGCCTACCTGCTCTGCTCGAGCCACGGCGCGCTGTTCGAAAAAGCGGGAGGTCGGTGTCTCGCGGGTCCCTGTCGCGGAGCAGCGCTCGTGCCGGTCGCGACCCGGGTCGATGCGGACGGCACGGTCTGGGCCATCGGGCCCGAGGCGCTGCCGCTGACCGCCCGCCGCTAGCGCCCCACTACCAGCTCGCGACGGCGGGTTCGGCGAACACGACGCCGCGCGATTCGCGCAGCGCGCTCAGTGCATGAGTGAGGTCGTGCGGGCCATCGATCTCGGCGAAGACGATGGTGTAGACGCCCTGTTCCGTCGGGCCGTCGATCACTTCGGCCCGGACCTTGAGCAGAAGCTGGCGGAGCTCCTGTTCGGTGATGTCGGCATAGAAGATCAGCTTCGCGCGCGGTAGTCGCTCGCGGGCCGCGACGCCGCGGCTCTGCCAGGACGAGGCGATCTTCGGCTCGTGCAGCGCGTATGACCGGAGCTTCGTCGACATCGAGATCGTCGCCACGAGCCCGATGACGAGTGCCAGGATCGCGGCCGTCGCCCACGGCAGCGGCGGCCGATGCTCCGGTCCCGCGTCGATTCGCGCGTGCAGCCGCTCGAGCCCGGCTTCGCAGGCCGGGTCGCCCGGCTGGGCGGCGACGTGCCGGCGCAGGACGTGCAGCGCGCCGAGCTCGCGCCGGCAGGCGAGGCAGTCGCGCACGTGCGCCGCGACTTCGTCCGCTTCCGCGCGCTCCAGCGTGCCGTTCACGTACCAGGGCAGCACCGCCCAGCACCGGCGGTGCTCGGCGTCGAACTGGATCACGGGAACGACCGGCGTGTCGTCCATGGGGCCCTCACGCGAACCTGGCTTTCACGGCGCCGAGCAGCCTGCGGAGCTGCGCGCGTGCATGGAACATGCGGGTCTTCACGGTGTTGACCGGGCAGCCCACGATTTCCGCGATTTCGGGATAGGAATAGTCGAGCAGGTAGGTGAGCTCGACGACGCTGCGGTGCGCCGGCGAGAGCCGCGTGAGGGCCGCATCGATTTCGCGCTTCATCTGCATCGCATCCAGCTCCCGGTCGAACTCCGGCTCGAAAAACGTCTCGGGCTGTTCCTCGATCGACTCGTTGACCGTGTAGCCGTCGCGTTCGAGCCGCTTCAAGGCCTTCTTGTAGGCAATGCCGAAGATCCAGGTGGAGACCTTCGAACGGCCGGCGAAGCTCGAGCCGCCGGTCCACACCACGTACATCGCGTCGTTCACGATCTCCTCCGCCACGTCGCGGCGCACGACCATCCGCGACAGGAATTCCATCAACTTCGAGTAGTACCGCCGGTACAACTCGTCGAACGCCGCGCGGTCGCGGCGAATCACCGCCTGCAGCAATTGCAGATCGCGGTGCTCGTCGAGTTGCGCCCGGTCGGACGACGCGACGCCGACCACGGAACCCGTGTCAATCGAGTCTCTCACGGCTCTTCTGCCCTCCTGGAGACGCGGATACGTGGTCCGCGCGTTGACCTCATTACTCTTAGTGCGCCACCGGCAGCGAGCGGTTCAATCGCCGGAAGGCAGCACGCCCCGCTTCGCAGGCACGGGAAATCGGAGACCGGATTGGCTGCCGGACGGAAACGAGTGGCGCCGGCCGGTCCCCGCGCGGGATCCGGCGGCCGTCGCGGCCGGCGCTCAGCGCAGACCGAGCACGTCCTGCATGTCGAACAACCCATGGGGATGCTGCATCAGCCAGCGGGCCGCGCGCAAGGCCCCCCCGGCGAACGTGCCGCGGTGGGCGGCGCGGTGGGTGATTTCGATGCGCTCGCCGGCGTCGGCGAAGAGCACGGTGTGATCGCCGACGATCTCGCCCGCGCGGATCGTCTCGAAGCCGATCGTGCGGCGGTCCCGCGCGCCGGTCTGGCCGTGCCGGCCATAGAGGGCGACTTCATCGAGATCGCGACCGAGCGTCTCGGCCACGATGCGGCCCATGCGCAGCGCCGTGCCGGACGGCGCATCGACCTTGTGACGGTGATGGGCCTCGATGATCTCGATGTCGACCTCGTCGCCGAGCACACGCGCGGCAATCTCGAGCAGCTTGAAGCACAGGTTCACGCCGACGCTCATGTTCGGCGCATAGACGATCGCGATGTCGCGACCGGCGGCCTCCAGCGTCTGTTGTTCACCGGTCAGCCCGGTCGTGCCGATCACCATGCGCTTGCCCTTCGCGCGGCAGTATTCGAGATGCGCGAGTGTCGCGGCCGGTGCGGTGAAATCGATCAACACGTCGAAATCGTCGGCGAGCGATTCGATGCCCGCGCCGATTTTCACGCCGAGCGCCTCGCCGCCGGCGAGCACGCCCGCATCGAGACCGAGTTGCGGCGCGTCGCGGCGCTCGAATGCCCCGGAGAGCGCTACACCCGCCGTGCCGCGGGTCAATTCGACGAGCGTCCGGCCCATGCGGCCGGCCGCGCCGGCGATTGCGATCCTGGTCATCTTCTTTCCCCGCCGGTGAAACGAGCGTAGTGCGCTACCCGGGTGCTCACGAGAATTTCATGTCTTCGAAGAACTTCTTCACGCCGTCGAGCCAGGAGTTCGCGCGGGGCGTGTGGCGCTCGCCTTCGCCTTCCGCGACGAGCGAGTCCCCGAACTCGCGAAGCAGATCCTTCTGGTGCTTTCGGAGATTGACCGGCGTCTCGATCGACACGCGACAGATGAGATCGCCGACGCCCCCGCCGCGCACGGACTTCACGCCCTTGCCTCGCAGTCGGAACATCTTGCCGCTCTGGGTCTCGGCGGGGATCTTCAACACCACGCGTCCCTCGAGCGTCGGCACCTCGATCTCGCCGCCGAGCGCGGCGGTGACGAAATCGATCGGCAGCTCCGAGTAGAGATCGTTGCCTTCACGCGTGAAGATCGCATGCTGCTTCACGAGCACGTTCACGTACAGATCGCCGGGCGGCCCGCCGTTCTGGCCGGGCTCGCCTTCACCGCCGAGGCGGATGCGATCGCCGTTGTCGACCCCGCCGGGCACCTTGACCGCGATCGTCTTCGTGCCGCGCTTCTTGCCGACGCCGCCGCAGTCGCCGCAGGGATCGCGCACGACCTTGCCCTTGCCGCGGCACGACGGGCAGGTCTGCTGGACGGAGAAGAAGCCCTGCTGCATGCGAACTTGGCCGACACCGCCGCAGGTCGTGCACTGCTCAGGCGTCGCGCCGGTGCGGCTGCCGCTGCCGTTGCACGCCTCGCAGTGGACGAGCGTCGGTACGCGAATTTTCACCTCGGTGCCGCGCACGGCCTCCTCGAGCGTGAGCTCGAGGTCGTAGCGCAGGTCCGCGCCGCGATAGGCGCGATTCCCGCCGCGCGCGCCGCCGCCCCCGAAGATGTCGCCGAACACGGTGTCGAAGATGTCGCTGAAACCCTGTGCACCACCGAAGCCCTGACCGCCGGCGGAAGTGTCGACACCCGCATGGCCGAACTGATCGTAGGCCGCGCGCTTGCGCTGATCGCTCAGCACCTCGAATGCTTCCTTCGCTTCCTTGAAGCGGTCCTCGGCCCCGGCGTCACCGACGTTGCGGTCCGGATGGTGCTTCATGGCCAGGCGGCGGTACGCCTTCTTGATGTCGGTCTCCGAGGCGGTGCGGGCAACGCCGAGGACTTCGTAGTAGTCACGCTTGGCCATGTTGGAATTCGATACCCCAGTCGTAGAGAAGCCCGGGCAGCTCCCTGCCCGGGCCGAGATGCGATCGTCGGTGCCTGTGCGGCGCCTTTACTTCTGGTCCTTGACCTCTTCGAAGTCGGCGTCGACCACGTTGTCGTGGCCGCCCTGCGGCTTGGCGTCCTCGCCGCCCGCAGCCCCGCCGGCGGCGCCCGCCGCGGCCTGTTCGGCCTGGTAGGCGCGCTGGGCGATCTTACCGGACAGCTCGCCGAGTTTGTTGGTCTTCGCCTCGATCGCCGCGAGGTCGTCGGACTTCACGACGGAGCGCAGATCCTCCATCGCCGCCTCGACGTCCTTGCGCTCCTGCGCGTCGACCTTCTCGCCGAGATCCTCGAGTGCCTTCTTCGTCGCGTGCAGCAGCGAATCCGCCTGGTTGCGCGCATTGACGAGCGCGTGGAATTTCTTGTCCTCCTCGGCGTGCGCCTCGGCGTCCTTCACCATGCGCTGGATCTCGTCGTCCGAGAGTCCGCTCGAGGCCTTGATGATGATCGACTGCTGCTTGCCCGTCGCCTTGTCCTTCGCCGAGACGTTCAGGATGCCGTTCGCGTCGATGTCGAACGTCACCTCGATCTGCGGCACGCCGCGGGGCGCCGGCGGGATGTCCGCGAGGTCGAAGCGGCCGAGCGATTTGTTCGCGCTCGCCTGCTCGCGCTCACCCTGCAGCACGTGCACTGTCACGGCCGTCTGGCTGTCGTCGGCCGTCGAGAACACCTGCTGGGCCTTCGTCGGGATCGTCGTGTTCTTCTCGATGAGCTTCGTCATCACGCCGCCGAGCGTCTCGATGCCGAGCGAGAGCGGCGTGACGTCGAGCAGCAGCACGTCCTTCACGTCGCCGCCGAGCACGCCGGCCTGGATCGCCGCGCCGACCGCGACCGCCTCATCGGGGTTCACGTCCTTGCGCGGCTCCTTGCCGAAGAATTCCTTCACGACGTCCTGAACCTTCGGCATGCGCGTCTGGCCGCCGACGAGAATCACGTCGTCGATGTCGGAGGGTTTGAGGCCCGCGTCCTTCATCGCGATGCGGCAGGGCTCGATCGTGCGCTTGATGAGATCCTCGACGAGCGACTCGAGCTTGGCGCGCGTGATCTTCATGTTCAGATGCTTGGGGCCGGTCGCGTCAGCCGTGATGTACGGCAGGTTCACGTCCGTCTGCTGCGAGGAGGACAGCTCGATCTTCGCTTTCTCCGCAGCTTCCTTCAGGCGCTGCAGCGCGAGCGGATCGTTGTGCAGATCGATGCCTTGCTCCTTCTTGAACTCGGCCGCGAGGAACTCGATGAGACGCAGGTCGAAGTCCTCGCCGCCGAGGAAGGTGTCTCCGTTCGTCGACAGCACCTCGAACTGGTGCTCGCCGTCGATTTCCGCGATTTCGATGATCGAGATGTCGAACGTGCCGCCGCCGAGGTCGTACACCGCGATCTTGCCGTCTCCGGAACGCTTGTCCATGCCGAAGGCGAGCGCCGCCGCGGTCGGCTCGTTGATGATGCGCTTGACCTCGAGACCGGCGATGCGGCCGGCGTCCTTCGTCGCCTGACGCTGCGAGTCGTTGAAATACGCCGGCACGGTGATGACCGCCTCGCGCACTTCCTCGCCGAGATAATCCTCGGCCGTCTTCTTCATCTTCATCAGGACGCGCGCCGAGACTTCCGGCGGCGCCATCTTCTTGCCGCGCGCCTCGACCCAGGCGTCGCCGTTCTCGGCCTCGACGATCTTGTAGGGCACCATGCTGCGATCACGCTGCACGACGTCGTCCTTGAAGCGGCGGCCGATCAGGCGCTTGACCGCGAACAGCGTGTTCTGCGGGTTCGTGACCGCCTGGCGCTTCGCCGACTGACCGACGAGGACTTCGTCGTCACTGCTGAAGGCCACGATCGAGGGCGTCGTGCGGGCGCCTTCGCTGTTTTCGATGACGCGGGGTTTGCCGCCGCTCTCGAGGACGGCCACGCAGGAGTTCGTGGTGCCGAGGTCGATGCCGATGATCTTTGCCATGTCTTGCCTCTCTAGAACCTTGGATTTCGTCTTGCCGGCAAGCCCGCCGGCGGCTGGATGCTCAGATGGGGACGTCCGGTTTCCTTATCAAGGGCATCCCGCTCAGCAGCTCGTCGGCAGCTTCGCGATGACGACGAGGGCCGGGCGGACGAGGCGCTCGTTCAGCGCATAGCCCTTCTGCATCACGCGCAGCACCGTGCCCGGCTCGACCTCCACGCTGTCTTCCATCAGCATCGCCTGGTGAAAGTCCGGATTGAATTTTTCCCCTTGGGGATCAAGCGCCTTGACGCCGATTTTCTCGAAGGCCTGCTCGGCCATCTTGACCGTGAGCGCGAGCCCCTCGCGGATCGAGGCGAGGTCCTGGGCGCTCTGCGCGGCATCGAAACCGAGGTCGATGCTGTCCTTCAGCGGCAGCAGGGCCTCGACGAGGCGCTCGAGACCATATTTGTGCGCGGCCTCCACGTCCTTCTGCGCCCGCTTGCGGACGTTCTCGAGCTCGGCGCGGGCGCGCAGCATGTCGTTTCGACAACGGTCGGCCTCGGCGAGTGCCTGGTCGAGCGCGGCCTGCGGGTCGGCGGCGGCCGGCTCGGCGGCGGCGGCCTGATCGGCCGGGATTTCCGTCATGGCGGGGTCTTGTTCGTTCACCACAATCATTCCTCACTGGCTTAAGTGGACTCCAAGCAACAGCAGGCCCGCGCCGCCGGGCGGCGCAGGCCCCGTGATTTCGATACCCGGGGGAGGTGGGGGCTACTGCATGGAATTCAAGGCGGAGCTCAGCATCTTCGCGGTCAGGTCCACGATCGGGATCACCCGCTCGTATTCCATGCGCGTCGGGCCGATGACTCCGACGACGCCGAGGACCTCGCCGTCGTCGCCATAGGTCGAGGTCACGATGCTGCAATTCCCGAAGGCCTCGTAGCCCGATTCCTCGCCGATGAAGATCTGCACGCCCGAGGCGCTGAGCGCCTGGTCGAGCAGGTGCAGAACGTCACGCTTGTGATTGAAGGCCTCGAAGAGGCTCCGCAGATTGTCGATGTCCGACAGCTCGCTGATCTCCATCAGATTCGTCTGTCCGGCGAGGACATAATCCTGACCGGGTTCGTCATCGACGAAAGCCTGCTTGGCGACGTCGATGACCGCCTGCATCATACGGTCCATCTCCTCGCGGGTGGCCGCCATGTCGGCGAGGAGCTGCCGCTTCACCGATCGGATGTCCTTGCCGGCGAAAGCGGCATTCAGGTAATTCGCCGCCTGGGTGAGCTCCGAAGGCGAATAGCGCCGCGGCGTGCGGATGATGCGGTTCTGCACCTCCCGGTCGTTGATGACCAGGATGACGAGCACGCGGTTGTCCGAGAGCGCGAGGAACTCGACCTGCCGCAGCATGTGCTGCTCGGTCTTCGGAAGCATGACGAGCCCGGCGAGCCGGGTGACGTCCGAGAGCAGGGAGGACGTCTTCTCGAACAACCGCCGGACGTCCGCTTCGGACTGCAGGCTGTCGTTCAAACGCATGATCTCGCCCGGCTGCGGACGCTTGTAGGTCAACATGCAGTCGACGAACAGGCGATAGCCGCGCACCGTCGGGATTCGACCTGCCGAGGTGTGCGGCGAGCTGATCAGCCCGCAGTCCTCGAGATCCGCCATGACGTTGCGGATCGTCGCGGGGCTCAGCTCGAGTTTGGCGTCGCGGGCGAGCGTCCGCGAGCCTACCGGCTGACCGTCGGCGATGTAGCGCTCGACGAGACACTTGAACAAGTGCTGAGCACGTTCACTGAGTTCGATGTTGCGCGGGAAATCAGCCATGGGTGTGCGGTCACAAGCTTTTGGTTTGTAGCCTGATTCGAATCTAACACTGTCCCCATTTTCTTGCAAAACGCTTATGCTCCCGCTGCCGGCAGCCGCGCGTGGCGTGGCCCGCGCGGCACGCTCAGTGGCGGGAGGGAGCATAGAAATCGTGTTCAGGAAAATCGGGCTCATCGCCAAACAGGCCGACGCCGCCGTGCGCGACGCGCTCGGCTCCATCCTCGCCGTCCTGAACCGCCATCGGATCGACGTCGTGCTCGACGTGAACAGCGCCGAAGTCCATCCCACCGGACAGTACCGCCGCGTCACCGACGAGGAGCTGGCCGCCGATCGGGATCTCGTCATCGCCGTCGGCGGCGACGGCACGCTGCTGCGCGCCGCGAAACTGACGTTCCCGCGCAAGGTGCCGCTCATGGGCATCAACCTCGGGCGCCTCGGCTTCCTCGCCGATCTCTCGCCCGCGCAGGCCGCGACCGGACTCGAGGCCGTGCTCGCCGGCAATTTCTCGCGGGAGGAGCGCTGCGTGCTCGAGTGCACGATCCAGCGCGGCGATACCATGGTCGCGACCGGCTACGGACTCAATGACGTGATCATCCAGCGCTGGAGCACCGCGCGGCTCATCACGCTCAACACGTTCATCGACAGCCGCTTCGTCCACTCCCAGCGCTCGGACGGCATGATCATCTCGACGCCGACCGGCTCCACCGCCTACGCACTGTCCGGCGGCGGTCCGATCCTGCATCCGACGCTCGACGTCGTCGTGCTCGTGCCAATCTGCCCGCACACGCTCACGAACCGGCCGATCGTGGTCGCAAGCACTTCGCTCATCGAGGTCGAGATCGGCGTCGACCGCGCCGACGACTCGCGCGTGACCTGCGACGGCAATCCGCTGTCGATGGTCAAGGCGGGTGATCGCGTGCGCGTCACGCGCCACGCCCAGGCCGTGCAGCTCATCCATCCCTCCGGTCACGATCATTTCGCGACGCTGCGCGCGAAGCTGCATTGGGCCCGGGAGCCGTGCTGAAAGCAATCACGATCCAAGACCTCGCCGTCGTCCGCCAGCTCGACGTCGAGCTCGAGCGCGGCCTGACGGTCATTACGGGCGAAACGGGCGCGGGCAAGTCCATCCTCATCGAGGCGCTCGCGCTCGCGCTCGGCGACAAAGCCGATGCGGCGATGGTCCGCGCGGGCGCCGAACGCGCCACCGTCTCCGCGACTTTCGATCCCGATGCACCGGCGCTGCGCGCGTTGCTCGAAGAGCACGGCCTGCCGCTCGAAGACGAATGCATCCTGCGGCGGACGATCGCCGCGGACGGCCGCAGCCGCGCGTTCTGCAACGGGACACCGGTGCCGCTCGCGCTCCTGAAGGAAATCGGCGATCAACTCGTCGACATCCACGGTCAGCACGCCCACCAGTCTCTGCTCCGCCGCGCCGTGCAGCGCACCCTCCTCGACGAGTACGGAAAACTCGGCGGCCTCGCCGCGCGCGTCCGCGCCGCCTGGCAGACCTGGCAGGATGCGCACCGCGAGCGGGCGGAGCTCCTCGCCGGCATCGGCGACATCGCGAATCGCGCGGACTTCCTGAGATTCCAGCTCGACGAGCTCGAGACGCTCGGCATCGCGCGCGACGAGCTCGCGGAGCTCGACCAGGAGCACCGCCGCCTCGCGCATGCAAGCCGGCTGCTCGGCGGCTGCACCGAGATCGCGGAACGAATCTTCGACGGCGAGCGCTCGCTGTTTCGGCAGATCGCGAACGCACGCACCCGGCTGCGCGAGCTGGCCGCGCTCGACGCCGCGCTCAATCCGCTCGGCGAGCTCTTCGAACAGGCCGTGATCAATCTCGAGGAAGCGGAGCGCGAGCTCGATCACTACCGCGACGGTCTCGAGCTCGATCCGATGCGCCTCGAGAAAGTCGAAGCGCGGCTGCAGGCGCTGCACGACGCGGCCCGCAAGCATCACTGCGAACCCGAAGCGCTGCCGGAAGTATTCGAGCGCCTGAACGCGGAGCTCGCCGCGCTCGGCAGTCGCGAGGCGCGGGTGCTCGAGCTCGAGGCCGCGCTCGCCGAAGCGGACGCCGAGTACCGGCGCCTCGCGACGGAACTCTCCGCGGGCCGCGCGACGAGCGCCCAGGCGATGGGCAAGGCGATTTCGCGGCGTATGCGCGAGCTCGGCATGCCGCACGGGCGTTTCGAAGTCGGGCTGTCAGCGGCCGTGGACGAGCTGCCGACACCGCACGGCCGGGACGAGGTCGATTTCCTCGTCACCGCGAACCCGGACCAACCGGCGCGGCCGCTACGCAAAGTCGCGTCGGGCGGGGAGCTCTCGCGGATCAGCCTCGCGATCCAGGTCGAGACGGCGGGGATCTCCGGCGTGCCGGTCCTCGTGTACGACGAAGTCGACAGCGGCATCGGCGGGCGTACGGCGGACGTCGTCGGCAGTCATCTGCGCGCGCTCGCCACACAGCGGCAGGTGCTCTGCATCACCCATCTCGCGCAGGTCGCGGCCGCCGGTCATCAGCACCTGACGGTCGGCAAATTCGTGACGAAAGGCGTGACCGGCGCCATCGTGCGGCGCGTGGAAGCGGAGGATCGCGTCGAGGAGATCGCGCGGATGCTCGGTGGCGAGCGCATGACCGAGCGCGCGCTCGCGCACGCCAGGGAGATGCTCTCGGGTTGACCCGGCAGCACGGCCGGGTCGGCGGGATCGGATCAGGTGCGGTTCTTCACGAAGAGAACGAGGCTGTGGCCCTGCAGGTCGAAGCCGTGGGCCTCGACGATCGCACGCTGGCGCTTCTCGATTTCCTCGTCGAAGAACTCGATCACGTGTCCGGTGTCTACGTTCACCATGTGATCGTGATGGGGACCCTTGGCAATTTCGAAAACCGCGTGATTGCCGTCGAAGTTGTGACGTTCGACGATGCCGGCGGCTTCGAACTGCGTGAGGACGCGATAGATCGTGGCGAGCCCGACATCCTCGCCAGCGTCGATGAGCGCCTTGTAGACGTCTTCAGCGCTGAGATGACGATCCGCGTTGCGCTCCATGATTTCGAGGATGCGCAACCGCGGCAGGGTTGCTTTGAGACCAACTTTCTTGAGTTCGAAGGTATCCATCTGTGAGTGGCTCCCGCCCTGATACGAACAATTCCATTCGGCGGCTTGAATTCCCTTGGGATATACTGCTGCGCCGCAGGCTGGACCTGCCCGGGTCGCGGGCGGCACCAATGCCCCGCATTGCTAGTCAATTGGTCGCGAAGTCTATCACTTTCAAATTCGGATTGCTGTAAGCCCCGCAACCGCCAACGCCAGTGTGAGCCTCATCAAAAGCGCATGAACCGACTACCCTCCTCACTGTTGCTCGCCGTCCTCGTCGGCGTCGGCGGTTGTTCCGTCCCGCACCGCGTGCCCGAGGTCGGAGACCTGCCGCTCATCCACAAGATCGACATCCAGCAGGGCAACGTCGTCACACAGGAAATGCTCTCGCAACTGCAGGTCGGCATGGAGAAGAACAAGGTGCTCTTCGTGATGGGCACGCCGGTCATCAAGGATACGTTCCACGCGAATCGCTGGGATTACCTCTATCTGCACAAGCAGGGACGCAAGGACACCGAGCGCCGCCACGTCATTCTGTATTTCGAGGATGACCGCCTCGCGCGCATCGACGGCGACGTGCGGCCTCATGCCGGCCCGATGGAGCCGATTCCCCGCGAGAACCGCCAGGTCCTCGTGCCGAATCAGTACAAGCCCGGTTTCGTGAGCCGTATCGTGAGCAAGCTGCCGTTCGTGAAGGACGAGGTGACGCCGGACATCCCGAAGAAGCCCGTCGAGAAGACCGTCGAGACGATCGCCGAAAAAGCGGGCGCCGCGAAGTCGGGGACGGAAGAGCAGGCGGAGGCGATGGCGGTCGAACCGGAGAAGCCGGGCTTCTTCCGCCGCATCTTCTCGAAGTCGGAATCGGAGACGCCGGAGACGGCGCAGACGAAGCCCGCACCCGCGACGACGGCGAAGAGCGAGCCCGCGTCCGGGGAGTCGAAGACGTCGACGGAGGCGAAGCCGGCGGCGGCCAAGCCGGAAGACGGCGAACAGGTCGCGCAGCACAAGACCGAATCCGCGGGCGAGCCCGAGTACGGCAACGTCATGAACCGCGGCCCCGTCGTCTCCGAGCCTCCCACCCCGGATGGCGACGGTGGCGAGAGCCCGGACGAGGGCATGCCCGACGGGCCGATGGCGCCCCCCTCCCCTTACTGAGGACGGCGTCCGCGCCGGCGGCGCGCCTCTTTCGGATCGACGAGTAGCGGGCGGTAGATCTCCACCCGTTCGCCCTCCGCCACCAGATCCTCCGGCGCGCGGCGCCGGCCGAAGACCCCGATCCCGTTCACCGCGAGATCGATTTCCGGACACGTCTCCAGAATCCGCGAGCGCTCGATGGCACCGCGCAGCGTCGTGCCCGGCGGGACGTCCAGCGCGACGACGTACTGTTGGTCCGGGAGCGCGTAGACGACTTCGACCGCGAGCGAATCAGCCATAGATTGCCTGCGCGCGATGGCGGAACGAGGCGACGAGTTGCGAGGTCATCGCCTTGAACAGCGGCGAGAGCGCCGCGGCGACGAGCCGGTTCGTGAATTCGAATTCCATGTCGAGCGTGACGCGGCAGCCGGTCGGCATGGGATCGAAGCGCCACGTGCCGTGCAGCCGCTTGAACGGCCCGTTCGCGAGCCGCATCTCGATGCGCTTGCCGGGCGCGAGCACGTTGTCGGTCGTGAACGTGTAACCGATCTTGCCCTTCGCGACCTTGAGCGTCGCCCGCACCCGGTCCTCGCCGTACGCGACCTGGCTCGCGCCGACGCACCACGGCAGGAACGAGGGATAAGCATCCACGTCGGCCACGAGGCCGAACATCTGCTCGGGAGAATAGGGAACGAATTCGGTCTGATGAATCGCGGACATGATCGGCAGAAGGGACGCGGTCCCGGCACTGGCGTCTGACGAGCGGCTCCACCGCGGGTATCACCCGCCGGCACGGCCACGCCCGCCGCCGGAGCCGACCTCGATCGAGAGGTCGCCATGTCCTGCAGGGGCGCAGGCATTGTCCGCGATCGGGATCGCCGAGACAAGAAATCCGCATCTCAAGGATGAATATGGATCGCCGCTATGCCCCAGGGGGATTTCCAAGGGATTAGAATGCCGAGCGTGACTGCCAACACCGTCACTCCGCGCCCGCTGCCGGCCGCCATCGGGCGATTCATACCGCTACGCGTGCTCGGTCAGGGAGGACAGGGCGTCGTTTATCTCGCGCGCGATCCGAAGCTCGATCGCGAGGTCGCGATCAAGACGCTCGCGCGCGGCAGCAGCCGCAGCACCGAGCGCCTCGTCAACGAGGCGCGCAACGTCGCGAAGCTCGACCATCCGTGCATCGTGCCGCTCTACGAAATCGAATTCATCGGCGAGACGCCCCACCTCGTCTATCAGTTCGCCGCCGGCACGCCGCTCAAGGCTTTCATCGATCGCCATGAAGCCATGGAACCGAAGCGGGCCATCCGCATCATGAGTCAGGTGCTGGACGCCATCGGCTATGCCCATGCGCGCGGCATCCTGCATCGCGACCTGAGCCCTGCGAACATCCTAGTCGACGACAACGACCGGCCGCGGATCCTCGACTTCGGCATCTCGATGGTGATGGACGAAACCGAGCGGCACGGCGAGGTCGTGGGCACGGTCAACTACCTCGCGCCCGAGCTGCTCTCGAACGGCCAGCTCGGCCCGCATTCCGACATCTTCGCGGCGAGCGTCATCTTCCACGAGCTCCTGACGGGCAAGACGCTGTTCAGCGCCGAGAACAAGATGGCGATCATCTACAAGATCCTGAACGAACCGATGCTGCCGCCTTCGACCGTCAACCGCAGCGTCGACGCGGCACTCGACCCGATCGTCATGAAGGGCCTCGCGCGCGACCCGGCGAACCGCTTCCGCGAAGCCGCTATGATGCACGCCGAGCTCGAGGCCTACCTCGCGCCGAAGGAAGCCGCCGAGCAGAGCTCGAGCACGACGCAGCCCGGCGCGGTCGAGCTCCTGTTACGCAAGATGCAGCGCAAGCCGGACTTCCCGGCGATCTCGCGCTTCATCTCGGAGATCAATCAGAAGGCGGCGAGCTCGCAGAGCGCACACACGAGTGATCTCGCGAACGTCATCCTCAAGGATTACGCGCTCACGACGAAGCTGCTCCGGCTCGTGAACTCCGCAATCTACGGCCAGTACGGCGGCTCGATCACGACCATCACGCGCGCCGTCATGATCCTCGGCTTCGACAACGTCCGCGCGGCCGCACTCAGCATCGCGATTTTCGAGCACCTGAAGAGCGGCAAGCAGGGCGATACGCTCAAGGACGCCGCGTGCAGCTCCTTCCTGAGCGCCCTCCTCGCCCGCGACGTCGCGCGCGGCGAACCAGGTGTCGATCCCGAGGAGGCGTTCATCGGCGCGATGTTCCACCGCCTCGGGCGCCATCTCGCGATCTACTACTTCCCGGAGGAGTACGACGAGATCAGGGCGCTCGCCGAGACGCGCGGCATCAGCGAATTCGCCGCCGCGAAGGAGATCCTCGGCGCGACTTACGCCGAGTTCGGCCTCGCCGTCGCGAAGGCCTGGAATTTCCCGGATGTACTGCGCTCGGCGATGACGCCGCAGCGCGACGGCAAGCTGCCCGCGGCCGCGAACGCCGCGACGCGCACGGCGCAGATCGCCGCCTTCGCGAACGAGGCGTCCGAGACCGTCGGCCATGCCGACAACCCGGAGGATCTGCAGGTGCGGCTCGCCCACCTCGCCGAGCGCTACGGCAATTGCCTGAAGACCGACGCGAAGGCGCTCAAGGGCGCGGTGAGCACGGCACTCGAAGCGACGCAGTCCTACGCGACGGTGCTGACCGTCGACCTGCAGTCCTCGAGCTTCTTCAAGCGCGCGACGAAGCAGCTCCATCCGAAAGAGGAGAAGCCGCCCACGCAGGTGGCCGGCGCAACCGCGACCGGGACGACGGGAGCGATCCCGCCGCCGGGCGGTGCTGCCGCGCCGGGTGCGGTCGCAACTGCGGGCGAGACCGGCACGCCAGAGGCCCAGGAGCCGATGACCGAGGAGAATCGCAAGATGTTCCTCATCAATGCGATCGGCGATCTGACGGGGCTGCTCCTCGACGACTACAAGATGAACGATGTCTTCGTGCTCGTGCTCGAAGCGCTCTACCGCGGCCTCGGCCTCACCCGGACACTGCTCTACATCCGCGACACGAAGAACCGGCAGATGCAGGCGCGCTTCGGCCTCGGCAACGACGTCGACACGCTACTGCCGAAGTACTGCTTCGACGCGAACGGCGACGGCACGGTCTTCCACGACTGCATCGCGCAGCGCAAGGAGTTCGTCGTCCTCGACGTGAACTCGGAGCAGTACCGGACGCGCGTGCCCGCCTGGCTGCGCGAGCTCTCCGCGCCGCAGTCGCTGATGGTCTTCCCGCTCGTGGCGCAGAAGGTCTGCATCGGTCTCATCTACGGCGAGAAGAGCGGCTCGCCCGCCGCGCTCGGCGCGCAGGAGTTCAAGCTCGTCAACACGCTCATCAAGCAGACCCAGCTCGCGATCCAGCAGCGCCACGCCTGAGCGGGCTTCGCCGGCGGCGCGCTGCTATACTCCCGCCGCCTGTCCCGGCACCGACGACCCGCCATGAGCACGAAGAAGAAAGCCGCGAATTCCGATCCCTCGATCGCCCAGAACAGGAAGGCGTTCCACGACTACTTTATCGAGGAGCGTCTCGAGGGCGGGCTCGTGCTCGAGGGCTGGGAAGTGAAGAGCCTGCGCGCAGGAAAAGCGCAGCTTCGTGATTCCTACGTGCTGCTGAAGGGCGGCGAGGCCTTCCTGCTCGGGCTGCTCATCTCGCCGCTGAACTCGGCCTCGACCCACGTCGAGCCCGATCCCACCCGCATCCGCAAACTGCTGCTGCACGAAGAAGAGATCGCGCGCCTCGTCGGCGCCGTCGAGCGCAAGGGCTACAGCGTGATCGCACTGTCGATGTACTGGAAGCGCGGTCGCGCCAAAGTCGAACTCGGTCTCGCCAAGGGCAAGAAGCAGCACGACAAACGCGAAGCGGAGAAGGACCGCGACTGGGCGCGCGATCGCGAAAGACTGATGAAGCACCGGTGAGGCCGCGACGGACGTGCCGCCGCAGCCAGCGTCAGATTCAGATCTCGCCGGTCTTCCGTCCCGGTAGCACGGCGAGCGCCGGCAGCGGCGCGGCGGACCCCCTGCACGAAAGCCCCATCGAGATGAGCATCGTCGTTCGACCCTTCGTACCGGACGCCCTCGAACCGCCGTTGACGAGCAGATTCGCGGCGCCGGCGGGCGGCGGGCCGACGAGTGCGGCGATGGAAGCGCGCGGAACGCTGTGTGGACATACTTGTCCCCTCGTCGTTGTTTCCTTGAGCCCGCATCGCAGATGGACTCCACGATCGGGCCAGCTCGGCAGTCCGGCCAACGTTCCGGAAATTTGCCGCATCTCGCGCACCGGGTCCACGGCGCCGCGAGCCGCGACACCACGCGAAACCTTTTCGTACTGGGAAGCTCGAACCGATCCAGGTATCCTTCTCACTCCTCCGGGGGCGACATGGTTTCGACGTGGGTCGCGAAACCGAAGGGGCATGTCGAGGAGCAGTCACCTCGTAAATCCATCTGCAACCTATATAGTTGCCAACGACGACAACTACGCACTCGCCGCTTAATACCCGGTAGGGTGCCGTCCGACTGAAGCCGTGCTTGTGCGTTCAGATTTCGGGCGTCATATCTCACAAGATCGCGACGCGGCACGTCCGGGGCCAACCCGCTAAAACCTTACGGACTCGCTGTGCGTCTTCCCTGCCTGTCGGGTAGCGCCCGGCTAAAACAATAGACCGGATAAACATGTAGAACCGACGGCAGAGGGCTTACGGACGCGGGTTCGATTCCCGCCGCCTCCACCACGAACACTTCCAATAGCTTCCAACGCTGTCCTAGAGACGGCGTTTTTCTTCATGAATCCACGGCCTTATAAGCAGCGTTTGCGGTTTGCAGTGACAGTCCCCGGCGCAGGCGCCGCCGATAAGCGGCGGCCTCCGCCCAGCTCGGCGCGCAGTGCAGCTAAAGGGGGTAATCTGCAGTTAATTGGGGTAATGGAGTAGCGTAATACCCTTTTTATTCAGTAGGATTACCCCATTTACGCAGCCTGCGATGAGCCCATGCACTCACTCTCGCCCGACTACCTTGCCGGACTGCGCTTTGACACGCAGCAACTGGCCACACTGCGAGCGCTTGGGGAGTACCGCGGAAAACAGCGCCTGTACGTCGCCCAGTCGCCAGAGGTGCTGAGCGATCTGCGCCAGGTTGCCTTGGTCGAGTCCACCGAGTCATCCAACCGGCTCGAAGGGGTGGTGGTCGCAGCCGCTCGGCTGAAATCGCTGGTGCTGAAGAACGCCGCGCCCAAGAGCCGTTCCGAGCAGGAGGTGGCCGGCTACCGCGACGCGCTGGGTCTGATCCATGAAAGCGGCGACCAGATCCCTTTTTCCGAAAGCACGGTGCTCCAGCTGTACGGCATCCTGTACCGCTATATGCCGCAACCCGGCGGGCACTGGAAGGCCGCCAACAACGACATCATTGAACGGCACCCGGACGGCAGCTCGCGCATCCGTTTCCGCCCGGTGGCCGCGCAGCTCACACCGATGGCGATGATGGATCTGGTCGCGCGTTATCGCGCGGCGCTGGATCAGCATCTTGCCGACCCGCTGGTGCTGGCGCCACTGGCCATACTCGACTTCCTGTGCATCCACCCCTTCCCGGACGGCAACGGCCGCATGGCGCGGCTGCTCACCCTGCAACTGCTCTACCACTTCGACTACGCGGTGGGCCGCTTCATCAGTCTGGAGCGCATCTTCGAAGAATCGAAAGAGAGCTACTACGAAACCCTGGAAGCCAGCTCCCAGGGCTGGCACGAGGCCGCGCACGATATCGCGCCCTGGCTGGACTATTTCTGGGGCGCCCTGCTGCGAGCCTACAAGGAATTTGAGGAGCGCGTCGGCACCATCGAACGCGGTCGCGGAGCCAAGGGCGACCGCGTGCGCGCCGAGATCCTCAAGCGCAATCTGCCCTTCTCGATCTCCGAGATCGAAGAAGCCTGCCCCGGCGTCAGCCGTGACATGGTGCGGCTGGTACTGCGCGCGATGAAGAAGGAAGGCTTGCTCGCGCCTACGGGCAAAGGACGTGGGGCCAAGTGGATCGGCCTCGGCCAGCGACCGCCAACACAACAATGAGAACTCTCGGGATCACGAATGCCTACATTGAACTGGATCGGCAAAGAAGCCGTCGTCAAACACCACAAAGAAGTGCCGTTCCGCCTGCTGGAGCCGGTGGCTGCGATGGCTACGTGCAGGCGATGTTTTGAACGACCTTCTGGCTGAGAGCGGAGTAGATTGTAGATGGCAGATCGCGATGAACTGGCTGCGCTGCGAGCCGAGAACACGCGCCTGATCGCGTTGCTCGAATCGCAGGGCATTGAATGGCGTTTACCGTCACGGCCCGCGCCAGCACCCGAGCCGTCCAGGCTATCCACTGATGAGAAGGTTGCACTGTTTTGTTGCTGCGCGTTTAAAACTGACCAGCCGTGCGCATTCAAAAATGACCAGGGATGGAAAGCCGCTCGTCTGAGAGCGACTGTGGATAAGTGTAGCTATCAGAAGGCGGCGACGGGAAGCGCGACGCTCGGTTGAGCGCGG
>JACQWY010000017.1:0-65634 GCA_016209015.1 Gammaproteobacteria bacterium
CCCCGCGGAGGCGGGGGCCCAGTCGTCGAGCCGTGGCGATCCCGTCGAGCCGCGGGGCGCACGTCGAGGTTCGATGCGTGAGCCGGTCTCGAGATGGGCCCGGGGGTTTACTGTTCCTGCCGCGGGTCACCGACTGGGTCCCCGCGTGCGCGGACGACGATCGACATATGGGGTCGGGTTCAATTTGCAATCGGCTAATGGGGTCAGGTTCGAATGAGAATGGAACCTGACCCCAATACCTACGCGTGACCCCAATACCTACGCGGTGGAGGAACGACCATGAGCAAAGTGCTGTTCGAGGAACGCGACGGAATAGCGATCGTCACCATCAATCGTCCGGAGCGCCTGAATGCCTGCGACTTCGAGACCTACGGCCTGCTCGCCGACGCGTGGGCGCGCTTCCGCGACGATCCGAAGCTGCGCGTCGCGATCCTCACGGGCAGCGGCGAACGTGCGTTCTGCGCGGGCAGCGACATCAAATCGAACTATGCGGAGAATCGCGCGGCCGAAGAGCCCGTGAACCGGCTCTTTCCCGTGCTCGCGACGATGACGAAGCCGATCATCGCGGCCATCCACGGCCACTGCAACGGCGGCGGTCTCGAGCAGGCGCTCGCCTGCGACATGCGCGTCGCCTCGACGAACGCGCAGTTCGGCCTCGGCGAAGTGCGGCTCGGTCTCCTGCCCGGCGGCGGCGGCACGCAACGCCTGCCGCGGCTCATCCCGCTCGGTCGCGCGCTCGAACTGCTCTACACCGGCTCGCGCATCGGCGCGGAGGAGGCATGGCGCCTCGGACTCGTCGATCATCTCGTCCCGCCGGAGCGCGTGCTCGCGAAGAGCGTCGAGATCGCGGGCGAAATCTGCAAGAGCGCGCCGCTCGCGGTGGAGAAGATCCGCGAGGCCGCACTCGGCGGTCTCGACCTCACGCTCGAGGAAGGTCTCGCGCTCGAGGCGCGGAATTTCCTGTTCCTGCGCGACACGGAGGATTCCGTGGAAGGCGCTCAGGCATTCGCGGAGAAGCGCGCGCCGGTGTGGCGGGGGCGTTGAACGCGATTGTCTAAGTAACGTGTGGCGCGCACGTCGCTCGGCGCAGCGACCGGGCCCGGATGGCGTTTTTTCATTGAAGCCAATAGGGCAGAAAGCCGATAAGCTGTGCGCCGCCGCCTCTGCGCGGCCTCATCGCGGCCTGCTCCGAACGCCCATATCGGCGAGCAGCCGGTGCAATCGCTCCATCATCGCGAGCTTCGAATCCGCGTCCGCAGTGCCCGGTATCGCCGGCGCGAGCCCGTCTCGCCGTCGCCTCGTCATGGCGTGCGCGCCGAGTGTCCCGGGCGCGTCGGCACACCGCGAGCGCAGTTTCGCGCGCCACGAAAGAGAGAGGAGTTCGTCCGCATGTGTCGTCAGCGCCGTCGCTTCGAGAACCCCGCGCGTGTGCCGGTGTCCATCGAGTGCGCCTGCAGTGAGATTGCGAGGCGGGAAACGGCGAGTCGCCTGGCGGCGCGGTCGAACGCATGCCGGAGAGGACATGCGCATGCGGCAATCCGATAATTCAGGGACGCGCGTGTCATCGCGAACCGCAGGTTCCGGCGAAGGAGCCAAGGAAGACGGGAGTCCGCGCGCGGACGGCCCCGGTCCCCGGAGAGAGAGCGCATCGCGCCCGGGCGCAGTGCGAGCGGTGAGGGCGGCGGCGACAGGCGTCAGAGAAACTCAGGAGGCTGTATGACGCATTCCATTCTGATGATCGAGGCCCATGCGGGATCCGGGGCGAGCGTTCGTCCCGCGCTCGCCGCGCTCGATTTCGAGGTGACGGTCGCCGAGTCGTGCCGGAGCTCGCATGCGATCCTCGACGCGCGCGACGACTTCCATCTCGCTCTCGTCGATTACCATCCGCACGCCGCCGCGGCGCACGCCGAAGGGTGCGGTCTCGACTGCGATTACCTGCGATCACGCCGGCTGCCGTTCGTCGTGATGAGCGAGCGCCACGACCGGGACGTCGTGAAGGCCTCCGTCGATGCCGGCGCGCTCGGTTTCATTCCGAAATCCGCGGGGCCCGAGTTCATCCTGCCGGTGATGGCGACGGCCGTCGCGCGCGCTGCCGAACTGCGCGAGCTGAAGGGATCGATCTCGCGCATGTCCGAGACCATCGCGTCGAAACGCGCGATGCATCTCGCGACCGGCATCGTGATGGAACGTTATCGTCTCACCGACAACGACGCGGCGCGTCTCCTGCGCTACTTCGCGCGCAGCCATCGCATTTCGCTCGACGAAGCGGCGGACCGCATCATGAGCAAAGCCGGCTCGCTCGACCTGCTCGCCGCGGCGCATCGCTTCGTACAGCGCTTCGTGCCCTGAAGCGCCGGCCGGCGCGAGCATTTCCGCGTCCGGCCCGTTATGCTCTCCGCTCTTTCGAACACGCAAGAGGGAGCTCTCCATGTCCGATCTCGACAAGAAGATCGTCCTCGTCACCGGCGGCAGCACCGGCATCGGCCGGGCCACGGCGCACATCCTGGCGCGCGAAGGCGCGGTGGTGATCATCGCGGACCTGCAGGATGCCGAAGGCGCGAAGACGGTGGACGACATCCGCGCCGCGGGCGGCACGGCGGAATACCACCACGTCGACGTCGCCGAATACGATCAGGTCACCGCGCTCGTCGCCGACGTCGCCGCGCGTCACGGCGGCCTCGACGGTGCGTTCAACAATGCCGGCATCGAAGGCCCGACGGCGAAGATCCAGGCCGTCTCGCTCGACGACTGGCAGCGCGTCATCCGCGTCAACCTGACCGGCGTGTTCGTGTGTCTGAAAGCGGAAATCGAACAGATGGTGAAGCAGAGTCGCGGCGGCTCGATCGTGAGCACCGCATCCGTCGCGGGCCTCATCGGACTGCCGGGCGCCGCGAGCTACAACGCGGCAAAGCACGGCGTCGTCGGCCTCACGAAGACGGTCGCGCTCGAATACGCCTCGCGCAATATCCGCGTGAACGCGGTCTGCCCGGGCTTCATCGAAACGCCCATGCTCAATCGCGTCACGGATGCGAGCGCGAAGATCCGCGAGCAGCTCATCGGCCAGGTGCCGCTGAAGCGTGTCGCACAACCCTCGGAGATCGGCGAGATGGTGTGCTTCCTGCTTTCGGAGAAATCGAGCTACGTCACGGGCCAGGCGCTCGCCGTCGACGGCGGTTGGATCGCGCAATGAGCGGCGAACGTCCCGAGTCGCTGCAGCGCGGGCTGCATTTCGCCGATCAGTACGTCGGTCGCCGCTTCCGCAGCGGCACACGCACGATCACCGAGTTCGATCTCATGAGCTTCGTGACGAGCGCGGGCTTCAACGAGGATCTCTTCCTCGACGCCGCCGCACCGGCCGAGCTCGGCTTCACCGGCCGGCTCGTGCCCGGCGCGCTCACGCTCGCGATCGCCGAAGGTCTCGTCATCTCGAGCGGCGCGCTGTCCGGCACGGGCATGGCGTTCCTCGGCGGCAGCATCGAGACGAAAGCGCCCGTCTATGTCGGCGACACGCTCGAAGTGTGGGTCGAGGTCACCGCCGCGCGCATGACCTCGCGCGGTGATCGCGGTGTCGTGACCACGCGCAACGAGGTCCGTAACCAGCGCGGGGAGCTCGTGCTCGTCTTCACCCCGTCGCGGATGATCAAGGCCTGACGGGCTGGCGCAGCACGCCTGCGCCAGCCGCCTCTCCCTCACCCGCGCGACACGCCCTTCAGGGTTCGCGCAAGGAGACCGCGAGCCGTTCGCCCGGCGCGAGTGCCCCGCCCAGCGTCACGCTGATCATGCGATCGGGGGCGCGATGCCGCGTCGCGTGGGCGCGCGGCACCGGGTGATCGGCGTGGACGCGCTCGTGGCCCTCGGCATCGAGGATCGCGACGTGCATGACGGCGTCGTGCGCGAGCGGCGAGCTCTGCACGGGGTGCAGACGGGCATCGACGCGGATCGCGTCGGGACCGGTCGCGCTCGCCGAGAGCTCCGTCACGCGCAGCCCGGCCGGCACCGCGGGATCGAGGCTGACCGGCAACGTATTCGACGGGCCGTCGGGTTCGCCGTCCGCCGTCGCGACGGCGGGCAACAGGGTGGAGACGAGCAGTGCGGCGCAGAGCGCGAACGTGCGAGTTCCCGGACTGCGCGCGGCCGAAAGTGCTGGGTGTCGAATCATGTGCTTCTCCTGCGGCCTCACCGGCGCGTCGCGACGACGCGGCGGCGGCCAGTCCGAACCGGAACGAAAGATCAGGTCGGAGCGGAGACGGGGGGCGCGCGTGCGCTGTAGGCGGTGTCGAAAATCGCGGCGTGGCGCGAGATCGCCGTGAACGCCGCGGTGTGATGCGGCGCCGGCGCCGCGACCGGCGGCGGCACTGCGGGCAGACCGCCTCCGAGCTCGTCCGCCGCGGCACAGAGCAGGCAGGCATGGTCGAGGCGGTCCTTGCCGAGCTCGTGGGCGACGGCATGATCGAGCGCGTGGAGCTGGGCGAGCAGGAGACCGGCGGCCAGCAGCAGGCGCCAGACGATCCGTCCGCGCCGGCTTTGTACCGTTTCCGTCGATCCCTTCAGCATGCGTTCTGCGCCCTGAGCCGTGTCCGGTCCATGCTACGCCCGGGCCCTGGCGCCTGCCAACCGCCGTGCGCCCGCGCTCAGTAGGATTTCGGCAGACCGAGCACGCGCTCGGCGATGTAACTCAGGATCAGCGGCGGACTGATCGGCGCGATGCGGTGGATCATCACCTCGCGCATGTAGCGCTCGACGTGATACTCCTTCGCGTAGCCCATACCGCCGTGGGTCATCACGGCATTCGTGCAGGTCGAGAACGCGGCCTCGGCGGCGAGATACTTCGCGGCATTCGCCTCGGCACCGCAGTCCTCGCCCTTGTCGAACTTCGCCGCGGCATTGAACACCATGAGATTCGCCGCCTCGAGGTTCGCCCAGTTCGAGGCGAGCGGATGCTGGATCGCCTGGTTCTGCCCGATCGGCCTATCGAAGACGACGCGCTCCTTCGCGTACTGCGTCGCGCGCTTCAGCGCACAGCGTCCCACACCGACGAGCCCTGCGGCGATGAGGATGCGCTCGGCGTTCAGACCCTGCAGCAGGTATTTGAAGCCGCGGCCTTCCTCGCCGATGCGGTGCTCGACGGGGATCGGGAGGCCATCGAAGAAGAGCTCGTTCGAATCGACGCAGGCGCGGCCCATCTTCTCGATCGGGTGGATCGCGACGTAGCGCCGATCGAGATCGGTGTAGAAGAGCGAGAGGCCGTCGACGGGCCGCTTCGTTTCCTCGAGCGGCGTAGTGCGGGCGATGAGCAGGATCTTGTTCGCCTCCTGCGCGGTCGAGATCCACACCTTCTCGCCGTGCACGACGTAGTGATCGCCCTGGCGTACGGCGCGGGTCTTCAGACGCGTGGTGTCGTGGCCGGTGTTCGGCTCGGTGACGCCGAAGCAGGCGATGTCGTCGCGGCGGATGAGGCGCGGCAGCCAGGTGCGCTTCTGCTCCTCGCTGCCGAAAGCGAGCATCGGCTTGAGTCCGAAGAAGCCGATGCCGACGGCCGAGACGCCCGCGTTGCCGGCGCCGGATTCCGCGATCGCCTGCAGCACGATCGCCGCTTCGGTCACGCCGAGGCCCGAGCCGCCGTATTCCTCGGGCACGTGGATGCCGATGAAGCCCGCGTCGGCGAGCGCACGGCAGAAGTCCTCGGGGAACTCGCCGGATCTGTCGTGCTCGAGCCAGTAGCGGTCGTCGAAGCGGGCGAGCGTCTTGAAGACGCTGTCGCGGATCTGCTGCTGTTCTATCGTCCAGGTGAAATCCATGGTCGGGTTCCTCGGATGCTCGGGCTGCGAAGCTCTGAAGGGGCCCATCCTGGACTTTTCGGAGCGCGGCCGGCAAGACGCAGGGTGCTTGCCGGGTGCCGGTGAACGAGGGCTCGCGCGCCGCGTTCCGCGGCACATCCGCGTGCCGCAGGAAGTCCCGAATGCGCCGCGTGTGTCCTCTACTTGCCGGTGAAGCGCGGTGGCCGGCGTTCGCGGAACGCGTTCACGGCCTCCTGGTGATCGGCGGTACGGTTCGACTGGATTTCATAGGCGATGCCGGTGTCGAAAATCTGGTGCGCGAGCGCCTTGAGTCCGAGGTTCGCCGTGACCTTCGTCCAGCGGATGGCCTTCGTCGCGCCCTTCGCGAGCCGCTCCGCCACGCCGTAGGCCTGGGCATCGAGCTCCGCGAGCGGCACGGCGCGGTTGATGAGGCCGATGCGCACGGCTTCCGGCGCGGCGATGAGATCGCCGGTCAGCAGGAACTCCTTTGCACGCGTGTAACCGATGAGTTGCGGCCAGAGGATGCAGCCACCGTCGCCCGCGACGAGGCCGACGGAGACGTGCGGGTCGCCGATCCTCGCCTGCTCGGCGGCAATGACGATGTCGGAACAGAGCGCCAGCGACGCGCCGAGGCCGGTGGCGTGGCCGTTCATGCGGCAAACGATCGGCTTCTCGACCTCGAGCTGTCCGAAGAAGATGCCCTTCGCCTCGAGCGCGGTGCGCTCGAAGGTTTCCTGATCGTCGATTGCGTCCTGCATCCATTTCAGATCGCCGCCGGCACAGAACGCCTTGCCCATGCCGGTGAGCACGACGACGTCGGAATCCGGATCCTGCTGCACGTCGTACAAGACGCGCGAGAGCTCGCCGTGCAGGCGCGCGTTGACGGCGTTGAGCGCGTCGGGGCGGTTCAAGGCGACCGTCAGGATGCGCTCGCGATAGCTGAATTCGATGTGCTCGTAACGTGATTGGTCGATGGCCATGGTGATGCTCCCCCGAAACGGGATGGTTGTGCCGATGTGGCGCGCTGCGGACGGTACCGCAGGGCGTTGTACCATCGTGGCCCGCCGTTTGCCCACTTATCAACAGGGGTCGGAGGGACTTTTCCGATTCCCGTGACTTTCTCGAAACCCCCTCCGACCCCGGTGGATAAGTTCGTGCCGCGAGGGCTTTATCAACAGGGGTCGGAGGGGATTAGCAAAAAGTCCCTCCGACCCCGGTGGATAAGTGCGACATCACTCGCCGATGATTTTGACGAGCACGCGCTTCCTGCGGCGGCCGTCGAACTCGCCGTAGAAGATCTGCTCCCACGGTCCGAAGTCGAGCTTGCCGTTCGTGATCGCGACGACGACCTCGCGGCCCATGACCTGGCGCTTCAGGTGCGCGTCGCCGTTGTCCTCGCCGGTGTCGTTGTGACGATATTGCGCGACGGGCGCGTGCGGCGCGAGTGTCTCGAGCCAGGCGGCGTAGTCGGCATGCAGGCCGCGCTCGTCGTCGTTGATGAAGACGGACGCCGTGATGTGCATGGCGTTCACGAGCACGAGCCCTTCGCGCACGCCGCTTTCCCCGAGGCAACTCTCGACCTGGGAGGTGATGTTGAGGAAGTCGAGGCGGTGCGGCGTCTCGAACCAGAGTTCCTTGCGATAGCTCTTCATGGGGGCGGCCTCGTGGGGGATGCTGCATTCTCGCACGGCGGCGCTGCGCGCGTTCCCGGGCCCGGCCGTTGCAAGCGCCCAGCCGCGCGATTCGCGGTCTTCCGCGGGGTCCGCGGCGCACTAGGCGTCCCCGGGCAAAGATGGTAGCTTCCCGCCAGCCGCGGCCTGCGCGGGCAGGCGCCGCGTTCCCGAAATCAACCAGCCGAGAATCCCATGACTGCGCTCTATCAGAACATCGATCCCGAGGGCCTCCTCGAGTACTCCGTCGTCTACACCGATCGCGCCTTGAATCACATGTCGCGCACGTTCCAGGGCGTGATGAAGGAAATCTCGCGCATCCTGAAATCGGTCTACGGCGCGCAGGCCGCCGTGGTCGTGCCCGGCAGCGGCACGTTCGGCATGGAGGCGGTCGCGCGCCAGTTCGCGACGGGCAAGCGTTGCCTCGTCATCCGCAACGGCTGGTTCAGTTTCCGCTGGACGCAGATCTTCGACATGGGCGGCATTCCGTCCCGGTCGACCGTGCTGAAGGCGCGTCGGATCGGCGCGGACAGCCGCGCGCCGTTCGTGCCTGCGCCGATCGAGGAGGTCGTCGCGACGATCGAGCGCGAGAAGCCCGACGTCGTCTTCGCGCCGCACGTGGAGACCTCGGCCGGCATGATCCTGCCGCCGGACTATCTGCGCGCGGTAGGTGCCGCGGTACGCAAGGTCGGCGGACTGTTCGTCCTCGACTGCATCGCCTCCGGGACGATCTGGGTCGATATGCGCGACTGCAACGTCGACGTGCTCATCAGCGCGCCGCAGAAGGGTTGGAGCAGCTCGCCGTGCTGCGGGCTCGTGATGCTCGGCGAACGCGCCCGCGAGCGCATCGACGGCACGACGAGCACGAGCTACGCCGCGGACCTGAAGAAGTGGCTGCAGATCATGGAAGCCTACGAGGGCGGCGCGCACGCCTATCACGCGACCATGCCGACGGACGGACTGCGCCGGCTCTGCGAGATGATGCTCGAGGCGGAGACGTTCGGCTTCGAGGAGCTGCGCGAGGCGCAGCAGTCGCTCGGCGACCGCGTGCGCGGGCTGCTCGCCGGCAAGGGCTTTCAGAGCGTCGCCGCGCCGGGCTTCGGCGCGCCGGGCGTGGTGGTGAGCTACACCGACGATCCGGAAATTCAGAACGGCAAGAAGTTCGCGGCGACCGGGCTGCAGATCGCGGCCGGCGTGCCCCTGCAATGCGACGAGCCCGCGGACTTCCGCACGTTCCGCGTCGGGCTCTTCGGCCTCGACAAGCTCATGAATGTCGATCGCACCGTCGCGAGCCTCGAAGCCGCGCTCGGGAAGCTCCGGTAGGAATCGTTTTCTCACCAATGGCGCGGCCGGACTGGCCGCGCAATCTTCCGAGAAGTGCGCCTCGGGCGCTTACAAACTGAACCGCTCCACGGCCCGCGTCAGCGAGCCCGACAGCGCCTGCAGCTCTATCGCCTTCACCACGCTCTCCTGGCTCGCGACGTTGTTGCGCTCGGTCAGGCGGGCCGTGATCTCCACGTTGTTCGCCACCGCCTCGCTCGCCAGGCGCTGTTCGCCGATGGAGCCCGCGATCGCGCTGATCGCATCGCTCGCCGTCACCACGGAATCATAAGTCTCCTTCAGTACGTCGGAGACGTGGCGCGCGATATCGTTGCTCGCCTGCAGCGAGGCGAGGCCGCCCTCGATCGACTGCGTGACGAGGCGCGATTGCGCGTTCAGGGTGCCGGTCATGTTCGCGATCTCGCGCGCCGAATGCGCCGAGCGTTCGGCGAGCGCGCGCACTTCGTCGGCGACGACCGCGAAGCCGCGACCCTGTTCGCCGGCGCGCGCGGCTTCGATCGCCGCGTTGAGCGCGAGCAGGTTCGTCTGTTCGGCGATCGACTGCACGTGCTGCGTCATGCCGGCGATGGATTCAGTGTGCTTGACGAATTCGCGAACGTGCTCGGCGATCGCGCCGACCGCCTCGCGTGAGAGATCGAGCTCGTGGCCGAGCTTGCGGATGCTGTCGCCGCCGGCGTGCGCACGCTCCATGCACTGTCCCGTGACGCGCATCGCATCGGCCGAGGTGTCGGCGATGCTCGCAATGCTGGTCGAGAGCTCTTCGATCGCGGCGGCCGTCGAGACGGCGGCACCGCTCTGTTCGCCGGAGCTGTCCGCGACGTCCTGGGCCGAGCTCACGAGTGTCCGGGCGCTGACGGAGACTTCCTCCGAGCCCGCCCGGACGAGCGCCACGACGTCGGCGATCTCGCCGATCATGCCGTTGACTGCGCCCGCGATTTGCGCGAGCTCGTCGTCGCCGTCGACCGGCAGACGTTGCCCGAGCGCGCCGCCGGCGACGATCTTCACCTGCCGCTGGATGCCGCCGAGCGCATTCGTGATGGACCTCGACAGCGTCGCGACCATCGCGACGAGCAGCACGATCACGAACACGATCGCCGGCACGCTCGTCCACAGCGTGCGGCTCGCGACCTGCGCGGCGTGGGCGTTCGCGCTGTCGACGTCGGCGACGCGTGCCGTGACGAAGGCGTCGAGTGCGGTGATGAACGGCTGGAACTGGCCCTGGTAGATCGGTGTGACCTTCGCGGCCGCGGCCTTGGGATCGGTCTGCGCGAGCGCGAGGTTCGCCTGGCTCGCGTCGTGATAGCCCTTCCACTGCGCGAGCAGACGTTCGAACTCGGCTTTGACTTCCGGCCGCTTGATCGTCGCGAGCGCCTCCGCGCCGTTCGTCGCGAACGCCTGCTCGGCGGCGGCGAGGAATTTCGCGGACTCCGCGTTCGCGGGATCCGCGGCCGCGGTGAACGCGGCGAGCGCCTTCAGATCGAGCACCACGCGCAAGTAGCTCTCGCGGCGATGTACCGCGTCTTCGGCTTTCGTCATCTGGTCGAGGCCGAAGCCGATGGAGGTGAGGACCAGCGCGAGCGCAATGGCGGTGATGGCCAGCAACGCGTGGAGGCGGCTCTTGATGGTCATGATGGCTTCCTATGTTCTGAGCGGCGGCCGTTCTGAGGGCGCCGGTCCGGACGGCTCGAGCGGCCCGGGTCGTCCGTGTCATCGGCCCGGGCGGGCCCGGACTTGAACGCTGGAAGGCGCGGAAATCTCCCGGCCGCGCAGGGCGGCCGGGAGCAGCGGCGCGGGGAGCAGCGGCGGCCGGTTACTCGGCGTAACGTTTGATGATCTGCTTGCCGAGCGCCATCATGTGGACCTGATCCGGGCCGTCGGCCTGACGGCACCAGCGGGCGTAACTGAAGGCTTCCGCCATGAACCAGTCCGAGGTGAAACCGCCCGCGCCGTGCATCTGCATGCAGCGGTCGATGACGCGCTGGGCCATGAGCGGCACGGTGATTTTCGCGGCCGCGATGAGGTCGCGGGCGTCCTTGGGGCCGACCTCGTCCATGCGCTGGGCGGTCTTCAAGGTCAGCAGGCGGGCCTGCTCGACTTCGCAGAACGATTTCGCGATGTCCTCGCGGATCGACTGGTGTTCGGCAATCTTCTTGCCGAACGTGGTGCGCGAGACGACGCGCTTACAGGCGATTTCGATCGCGCGCTGGGCGCAGCCGATGAGGCGCATGCAGTGGTGGATGCGGCCCGGGCCGAGGCGGCCCTGCGCGATCTCGAAGCCGCGGCCGTCGCCGAGCAGGATGTTCTCCGCCGGCACGCGCACGTTGTCGAAGATCACCTCGGCGTGGCCCTGCGGCGCGTCGTCGTAACCGAATGTCGTCAGCGCGCGGACGATCTTCAGGCCGGGGGTGTCGCGCGGCACGAGGATCTGGCTCTGCTGGAGGTGGACGTTCGGATTGTCGGGATCGGATTTGCCCATCACGATGAAGATCTGCGTGCGTTCGTACATCGCGTTCGTGATGAACCACTTGCGGCCGTTGATCACGTACTCGTCACCCTCGCGGCGGATCGAGGTGCGGACGTTCGTCGCGTCGCTCGAGGCGACCTCGGGCTCGGTCATCGCGTAGGAGCTGCGGATTTCACCCGCGAGCAGCGGCTTCAGCCAGCGTTCCTGCTGCGCGGGCGTGCCGTACTTCATGAATACTTCCATGTTGCCGGTGTCCGGCGCGTTGCAGTTGAACACCTCCGGCGACCACAGCACGCGGCCCATGATCTCGGCGAGCGGCGCGTAGTCGGCGTTCTTCAGCCCGCCGTGCGAGGCCGGCACGAACAGGTTCCACAGGCCCTCGGCGCGCGCTTTCTGCTTCAGCTCCTCCATCAACGGCACGGTGCCGAAGCGGTTCGAAGCCGCATTCAGCTCCTCGTAGTAGCGGTGCTCGTGCGGATAGACGTGCTTGTCCATGAAGGCGATGAGCTGATCGCGCAACTGATCGGGCGTGCCGTGGATTTCTGCGTACATGAGCGAACTCTCCAGTCGTTGGTGTCCGCCCGCGACGGGCGGCGTGGTGCAGGATGGGCCGGCGCCTGCCGGCGGGCTCGGCGCGGCGCAGGTCGGGATTATACGGGCTCGTCGCGCCCGTGCGGTCGCGGCCGGCGTCCGCTGCTAGAATCCGGGCTTTGCCGAAGCAGAGTGTGCCCGATGACCGCGTCCCTGATCCGTCCTTTCGCGGCGCTGCGACCGAGCGCCGAACGCGCCGCGGAAGTCGCCGCGCCGCCCTACGACGTCCTGAGCTCGGAGGAAGCGCGCGAGCGCGCGGCCGGCAAGCCCTGGAGCTTCCTGCACGTCTCGAAGCCCGAGATCGATCTGCCGCCGGAAACCGACCCTCATGCGCCCGCGGTCTACGCGAAAGGCGCCGAGAATCTCGCCCGCATGCGCTCCGCCGGGGTGCTGCTGCGCGATCCGGTGCCGGGCTATTACGTCTACCGGCTCGCGATGGGCACGCACGTCCAGACCGGCCTCGCCGTCGCGGCCTCGGTCGCCGCCTACGACACGAACCGCATCCGCAAGCACGAGTTCACGCGTCCCGACAAGGAGGACGATCGCGTCCGCAACATCGAGGCGCTGAACGCCGAGACGGGTCCCGTGCTGCTCGCCTATCCGGAGTCACCCGAGATCGACGCGCTGATCGCCGGCGTGAGCGCGGGCGAGCCGGAGTTCGACCTCGTCGCCGACACCGGCGTGCGGCACACGGTGTGGAAAGCGGACGACTTCGCGATAATCGAGGCCTTCACCCGCGCCTTCGAAGCGCTGCCCGCGCTCTACATCGCGGACGGTCACCATCGCTCCGCCGCCGCCTCGCGCGTCGCCGCCGCGCGCCGCGCCGCGGGTGCCGGGCCGGGGGCGAGCCACGAGGCGTTCCTCGCCGTCGCCTTCCCGCATCACGAAATGCAAATCCTGCCCTACAACCGCCTCGTCGCGGATCTGAACGGGCTGAGCGTCGAGGCTTTCCTCGATGCGGTGGCGGAGAAGTTCGACGTCTCATCCGCCGCCGCGGCGGTCGCGCCGGCACTGCCCGGCGAGTTCGGCATGCTGCTCGGCGCGCAGTGGTACCGGCTCGCGATCAAGGCGAACTTCGTGCCGGCCGGCGATCCGGTCGCGCGCCTCGACGTGAGCCTGCTCGCCGATCATCTGCTCGCGCCGGTGCTCGGGATCGCGGATCCGCGCCGCGACGAGCGCATCGATTTCGTGGGCGGCATCCGCGGCCTCGCCGAGCTCGAACGGCGCGTCGCCGGTGGCGAGGCGGTGCTCGCGTTCTCGATGTTCCCGACACGGATGGCGGATCTGATGGCGGTCGCCGATGCGCTCGAGGTCATGCCGCCGAAGTCGACGTGGTTCGAGCCGAAGCTCGCGGACGGGCCGCTGAGTCACGTGCTGGATTGAGGGAGGCGCCGGATCTCGCCGTCGTCGGTCCGATTGGCCGAAGGCGTAATCGGACGTTCCGCGCCTGCCGCGTCGACACGCCCACGACGGGAGAGGAACGTCCGATTACGCTTACGCTAATCGGACCTACGAAGATCCCTCGCTATTTCTTCGTCAGCCATTCGAACTTCTGCGGCTTCCTTCCCGCCTTCGGATCGATCATGACATTGACGAGCGTCGGCACGTCGGAGGCGAGCGCGGCTTTGAGCGCGGACTTCAGCGCTTCCGGCGTCGTCACGAACCAGCCCTTGCCGCCGAACGCCTCGATCACTTTCTCGTAGCGCGCGTTCGGCGTGTAGACGTGCGGCAGCGGCGGATTCGTGAGCTCGTCTAGGCCGCCGGTGATGCCGTTGTTGTTCACGACGATGAACGTGATTGGCAGCTTGTAGCGGCAGGCGGTCTCGACTTCCATGCCGCTGAAGCCGAACGCGGAGTCGCCTTCCAGGCAGACGACCTTGCGGCCGGGATTCAGCGTCGCGGCGGCGATCGCGAACGCGAGGCCGACGCCCATCGTGCCGAAGCTGCCGGCGTCGAGGCGCAGACGCGGCGCGAAATTCGGCAGCACGCCGCGGCCGATGTCCATGGTGTTCGCGCCTTCCGAGCACAGGAAGGCATCGCGCGGCATGGCCTCGCGGATTTCGCGCATGACGCGGTAGTAGCCCATCGGCACGCCATCGTCGTTCATCATCGCTTCGACCTGGCGCTGGTTCTGCGCGATGCTCGCGCCGAGCTTCGTCCACCATTCCGAATCGCGCGCGAACTGCCAGGGCTCGGCGGCGAGCGCCGCGTTCATCTGGCCGAGGATCGCGCCCGCATCGCCGACGAGGGCGGCCTCGGTCGGAACGTTCGTGCCGATCTCCTCGGCCGCGACATCGAGCTGCACGATGCGCACATCCTTCGCGAAGCGCGGCGGCAGACCGAAATGCAGGATCCAGTTGAGTCTCGCGCCGACGAGGAAGACGACGTCCGCTTCGGCGAGCGCGAGCGAGCGCGCGGGCGCGACGGAGAGCGCGTGATCGTCGGGCAGCACGCCCTTGCCCATGGGCGAGGCGAGGAAGGGCAGGCGCGTCGCCTCGACGAAGCGGCGCACTTCGACCTCGGCGCGCGCGTAGGCCGCGCCCTTGCCGACGACGACGAGCGGACGCTGCGCCGAGCGCAGCGCCGCGAGCGCGCGATCGATCGCGGCCGGATCGGCGAGGCTCTTCGGGGCGTCGGGGCTGCGCGGCGACCAGGCGATCGTCGCTTCGTCCGCCGTGCCGCTGATGATGTCGTTCGGCAGATCGACGTACACGGCACCCGGCCGGCCGTAGAGCGCCGTGCGCGTCGCCTTCTCGAGATATTCGGGCACGCGCGCGACGCTGTCGGGCCGCGTCGCGAGCTTCACGAACGGCCGCGCGGCCTCGATCTGCGGCGCTTCCTGGAAACCGCCGCGTTCGTTCTGATAGGTGTCGTTCGCGCCGCCGAGGAGCATCATCGGCCAGCAGTTCGCCCAGGCGTTCGAGAGTCCCGCGATGCCGTGGATCATGCCCGGGCCCGAGACCGTCACGCAGGTGCCGGGCCGCCCCGTGAGGTAACCGGCCGCACCCGCGGCGTAGCTCGCGGCCTGCTCGTTGCGGAAGCCGTAGAAGCGCAGGCCTTCGCGCTGCAATTCCTCCGCGAGATCCATCACCGGAAAGCCGACGACGCCGAACACGACGTCGATGCCCTGCCGCTTGAGGCTGCGCGCGATTACGGTGGTCCCCTTGATGTCGGCCATGCGCTTTTCTCCGTCTGCAGGTATTCTTGCCGCCCGAGTTATCCACCGGGGTCGGAGGGATTTATTTTCCCGAGACGTCACGTGCCGGTCGGCACCGGACGTTGACATCCGGCTGAAGGAAAGTCCCTCCGACCCCTGTTGATAAGTCGCTGGATGATACACCGCTCCAACGTATTGCGAGGCCCTCGATGACCCAGACCGCTCCCGCCACCGTGCACACCCGCTTCAACGGCCGACTCGTCTTCGTCGGCTTCGGCAGCATCGGGCAGGGCGTCCTGCCGCTCATCCTGCGCCACGTCGGTGAGCTGCCCACCTCGCGCATGACGATCATCACCGGTGACGACGCCGGTCAGGCCGAAGCCGAGCGTTATGGCATCACGTTCCGCGTCGAGCCGCTGACGCGCGAGAACTATCGCGGGATCCTCACGCCGCTCGTCGGCCCCGGTGATTTCCTGCTGAATCTCTCCGTCGACGTCTCGAGCGTGGCGCTGATCGAATTCGCACGCGAGCGCGGCGCACTCTACCTCGACACCTGCATCGAGCCCTGGCCGGGCGGTTACACGGACCCGAACGTCCCGCCGTCGCTGCGCTCGAACTACGCGCTGCGCGAGAGTGCGCTCGAGGTGCGACGCAAGCACGGGGCGAACGGGCCGACCGCGGTCATCACCCATGGCGCGAACCCGGGGCTCGTCTCGCACTTCGTGAAGCAGGCCTTGCTGAACGTCGCGGCCGACCTCGGCATCGCGGCCGGCGTACCGGCGACGCGCGAGGCCTGGGCCGCGCTCGCGGCGCGGGCCGGCGTGAAAGTCGTGCACATCGCCGAGCGCGACACGCAGACACCGAGCGTTCCGAAAGCCCCGGGCGAATTCGTGAACACCTGGTCCGTCGACGGCTTCGTCTCCGAGGGGTCGCAGCCCGCGGAGCTCGGCTGGGGATCGCACGAGCGCCACTTCCCGGCGGACGGCCGCCGTCACGATTTCGGGCCGGGCAGCGCAATCTATCTCATGCAGCCCGGCGCCGGCACGAAAGTGCGGAGCTGGACGCCGCAGGAGGGTTTCTATCACGGCTTCCTCATCACGCACGGCGAGTCGATCTCGATCTCCGATTACTACACCGTGAAGGACGGCGAGACCGTGCGCTATCGCCCGACGGTGCACTATGCCTACCACCCCGCCGACAGCGCCGTGCTCTCCGTGCACGAGTTCGCGGGGCGCAACTGGCGCCTGCAGGAGCAGAAGCGCATCCTCATGGACGAGATCGTCTCCGGCATCGACGAGCTGGGCGTGCTGCTCGCAGGCCATGCGAAGAACGCCTACTGGTACGGCTCGCAGCTCTCGATCGACGAGGCCCGCGCGCTCGCGCCCTACAACAGCGCGACGAGCCTGCAGGTCACGGTCGGCGTGCTCGCCGGCATGATCTGGGCGATGGAGAATCCGGACCGCGGCGTCGTCGAGCCGGACGAGATGGACTTCCAGCGCGTGCTCGAGATCTGCATGCCCTACCTCGGCCCGGTCGTCGGCGAATACACGGACTGGACGCCGCTGTTCGATCGCGGCTGGCTGTTCCCGGAGGATCTCGACGCGAGCGATCCCTGGCAGTTCAAGAACATCAGAGTCTGACGCGCGTCCCGCACTCGGCGCCCATGCCGACATGAAGACCCGCCGCCTCGGCGACAGCCCGCTCGTCGTCACGGACATCTGCCTCGGCACGATGACGTTCGGCGAGCAGAACACGCAAGCCGATGCGCACCGGCAGCTCGACTGGGCGCTCGAGCGCGGCATCAACTTCGTCGACACGGCGGAGATGTATCCCGTGCCGCCGCGCGCGGAGACGCAGGGTCGCACGGAAACGCTGCTCGGCACCTGGCTCGCGCGGAACCGGGCGCGGCGCGGCGAATTCGTGCTCGCTTCGAAGATCGCGGGTCCCGGCCGGCGCGACTGGATCCGGAACGGCGATACGCAGATTTCGGCGAAGACGATCCCCTGGGCGATCGACGACAGCCTGAAACGCCTGCAGACGGATTACCTCGATCTCTATCAGATCCACTGGCCCGAACGTTACGTGCCGCTGTTCGGGAGCTGGCAGTACGACGCCACGAAGGATCGTCCGTCGACGCCGCTGCTGGAACAGATCGAAGCGCTCGCGGCGGCGATCAAGGCCGGGAAGATTCGGGCCTATGGGCTCTCCAATGAAACCTGCTTCGGTCTGTGCGAGTTCACGCGCCTCGCCCGCGAGCACGGTCTGCCCGCGCCGGCCTCGATCCAGAACGGTTACAACCTCGTCTCGCGCATGTTCGACGGCGATCTCGCCGAGGCGAGCCATCGTCTGAACGTGCCGCTGCTCGCGTATTCGCCGCTCGCGATGGGCTTGCTGTCCGGCAAGTACCGCGGCGGTGCGCAGCCCGCGGCGGCACGGCTCGCGAAGTTTCCGGATTTCGGCGTGCGTTACAAACGGCCGCGGGCGATCGCCGCCGCCGAGGCGTATTGCGCGCTCGCGGCGCGCCACGGCCTCGATCCCGCCGTGCTCGCGCTCGCGTTCGTGCGCAGCCGGCCGTTCGTCGCCTCGACGATCCTCGGTGCGACGTCCATTGCCCAACTCGAGGCGCTCGCCGCGGGCTTCGGGTGCGTGCTGCCGCCCGAGGTCCTCGCGGACGTCGCCGCGGTGCACGTGGCGTATCCCAGCCCCGCCGGTCAGTGAGCCGGGGGCGGGCGCCCCACTTCAGTGCCCCAGCGGGCTTGCCGCTAGCTGAATGGGGGCCGAGCCCGCGCGCCCCGGTGCGGTCTGCAAGGAATGTCCCGAGGATGAAGCTCAAGAGTCTGCGAGTCAGGGTGCTGCTGGGCGTGGCGATCGCCTGGTGTGCCTGGAGCCTGCTCGAATTCCGTCTCTCCAGCGGCCTGCTCGAGACCAGCAGCGCCGAGCACGAGCGCGCTGCCGGCATCGCGAACGTCCATCGCCTGACGCTCTATATGAGGTTCGCGACCGGAGCCCTCGAGCGCAGCAGCCGCGACTGGTCCGAGTGGGACGACACCTATGCGTTCATGCGCGGCGAAATGCCGGACTTCCCGGCGAAGAACATCGTTCCCGTCAGCTTCGAGAACCTGCGCCTCGATGTGATGGCCTTCGTCAAACCGGACGGCGAGGTCGCGGCGGCGCGCTACATCGAGTATGCCGACCGGGTCGAGCATCCCATGCCGGCGGATCTCGTGCCGCGCGTCGTCGAGGCCGTCGGTACGCTCGGCCCGGAGGAGCGTGCGCGACACGGCTATATCGGGACGGAGGACGGCATATTCGCTTTCGCGGCACGGCGCATCTACAAATCGGACGGCACGGGCGATCCCGTCGGCCTGCAGATCTTCGGCTGGTTCGTGGATTCGGCGGTGATCGCGGAAATCGAAAATGCCCTCGGCCTCGAAGCCGACGTCTTTCGCGTCGACCGGCCCGACCTGCCGGACGACGTGCGTGCCGCGCTGACGCACATGAGCCCCCAATCCCCATTGACCGCGATGCCGATCGGACCCGCGAAGCTCGCGAGCTACGCGCTGCTCAGCGACGTGCCGGGTCAGCCCATCGGCGTGATCCGCCTCGTCTCGGAACGCGGCGCGGCACGCGCGGCGGCCGCCAAGCGTCAGCAGCAGCTCGTCGTCAGCATGGGCTTCGGGCTCCTCATCGGGCTCATGCTGCTCCTGTTCCTGGAACGGCGCGTGCTGAGCCGGCTGCGCGGTCTCGCCGAGGGGCTCGCCGGGCTGCCGGACCGGGGCGGTGTCCACGGCCGTCTGCCCGCGGCCGAGGGTCACGATGAGATCGACAGCCTGACGACGCGCATCAATGACATGCTCGCCCAGCTCGAAGCGCAGCAGCGCCTGCGCGAGGCGCGCGACGAGGCCGTCGCCCAGACCCGTCAGAAATCCGAGTTCCTCGCGAACATGAGCCACGAGATCCGCACGCCGATGAACGGCGTGCTCGGCATGCTCCAGCTCCTGCTCGACACCCGGCTGCCGCGCGACCAGCACGAGCGCGTGCAGATGGCGTTCCGTTCCGCGAGCTCACTGCGCGTGCTGCTCGACGACATCCTCGACTTCTCGAAGCTCGAGGCCGGCAAGCTCGCGTTCGAGGAAATGGACTTCGAGCCCGGCGAGGTCATCGAGGACGCCGTGATGCTGTTCGTGCCGAACTGCGAGCAGAAAGGCATTGTGATCTCGTGCTTCGTCGAGCCCGCGATCGCGGGCCTGCATCGCGGCGATCCGCACCGCTTCAAGCAGGTGCTGGTCAACCTCCTCGGCAATGCGGTGAAATTCACGACGACAGGTTCCGTGAGCGTGCGCGCGACACGCGGTCCGCACGACGGCTTGTGCATCGAGGTCGCGGACACCGGGATCGGTATCGCGGACGAGGATCTGCCGCTGCTCTTCAAGCCGTTCACGCAGGTCGATGCGTCCACGACGCGGCACTACGGCGGCACCGGCCTCGGGCTCGCCATCAGCAGCGAGCTCGCCCGTCGCATGGGGGGCACGATCGAGGTGCGGAGCGAGGTCGGCGCCGGCTCGGTGTTCACGCTGCGCGTGCCGCTGCCCGCCGTCGGGCCACCCGTCGCGACGCCGGTCTATGCCCGCTATCGTGCCTTCGTGCTCGAAGCGCAGCCCGGCGAGCTCGACGCGCTGTGCGCCTACTTCGAGTCCTGGGGCCTGGCCGCGACTCGGGTCAGCGCCGGCATACCCGAGCCGACCGAGATCGCGGCGTTCGACGTCGCGTTCGTGTCCGCGGCGAGCCCGCTGTGCGCGGATCACGTGAAGGCGGCATTCGTCGCCGGGATAGCCTGCGTGCGCATCGTCCATCCCGGCCGGAGCGCCGCGGACCGCGACGGCTACGTCCTCGATCTGCCGGTCCGCGCCGCACCGCTCGCGGCGATGCTCGGCAGCATCTTCGCGGGGCAGACCACGCCGCTGCCCGCGGCATGGTCGATCGTGACACCGCCGGAGCGTCCGGAGTTCAGCAGCAAGCGCGTGTTGCTCGTGGAGGACAATGAAGTGAACGGCCTGCTCGCGCTCTCCATGCTGGAATCGAATCAAATCGCGGTCGAGCTCGCCGAGGACGGCTACGCGGCCCTGGACCTGCTCGCCGCGAACCGTTACGACCTCGTGCTGATGGACTGCCAGATGCCGGGCCTCGACGGCTTCGAGGCGACGCGGCGCTGGCGCACCGAGGAGGCCGCCGCGGGCCGCGACTACACGCCCATCGTCGCGCTCACTGCGAATGCGATGGCGGGGGACCGCGAGCGTTGCCTCGAGGCCGGCATGGACGACTATCTCGCGAAGCCCTTCGCCCGCGAGGAGCTCGAGCGCATGCTCAGGATCTGGTTGTCGACCTGGCCCGCCGACGCGCTGCCGCGCCGCGACTGATTCCACCTTCGCCGCAAGGCCACGACGCAGGCCGCGCCGAAACCCCGCACCGCCGCCGGCAGAGGCACCGCGCTCCGGTGGTAGTCGACGCCGTTCTCCGAGAAGACCGTGTCGCCGCTCGTGAGCGGGAGGCCTTGAGGCGCTGCCGGCGCCCGAGCGGAAATCGTGGCAGGGCGCGCCCCCGCCGCCCGGCAGGGGCGGGACTTCGAGCGGCGAAACCACGCTGCTGTCGGCGTAGGCGGCCTGGCGTGTCAGAGCCTGCGGGCCCAGCGGCGCACCGCGCGCCGCGCCCTTTCCATCGCGCTGACCGCGGAAGGGTTTGCACCTGGAACATCCGCCGCACCCTTTCGGAACGCGTTCCGCGCCGGCTCAAGTCGTAGCCGCGCCGCGCCGTTATCCGGGACCGTGTGCGGCCGCTGTGAGGGGCGGCCGCGAACGGGGTCGCACGTCGGGGGAACCGCGGCCGCCGGCACGAGCTCTGCTACTGTGGAGGCGGTGCGACCGCCCTGTAACAGCCGTCCGTCACCATCCGCCCGCCGCCACGAATCAGACAGGAGGCCATCCATGGAAACCAAGCTCACCGTCCCCGCCGAGGAACTCGCCCGCATCGACGAATACTGGCGCGCCTGCTGCTACCTCGCGGCCGGCATGATCTACCTGCGCGAGAATCCGCTTCTGCGCGAGCCCTTGAAACCCGAGCACATCAAAGACCGACTGCTCGGCCACTGGGGCGCGAGCCCGGGCCTCGCATTCGCCTACGTGCACATGAACCGCCTCATCAACAAATACGACCTCGACGCGATCTTCCTGGCCGGGCCCGGCCACGGCGCGCCGGGCGTGCTCGCGCCCGTCTATCTCGAGGGGCGCTACAGCGAGGTCTATCCGAACAAGGGCGAGGACGAGGAGGGCATGCAGCAGTTCTTCAAGGAGTTCTCCTTCCCCGGCGGCATCGGCAGCCACTGCACGCCCGAGACGCCCGGATCGATCCACGAGGGCGGGGAGCTCGGCTACAGCGTCTCGCATGCCTTCGGCGCGGCCTACGACAATCCGGATCTGATCGTGACGGTGATGGTGGGCGACGGCGAATCGGAAACCGCGCCGCTCGCGACGTCCTGGCATTCGAACAAGTTCCTGAACCCGATCCGCGACGGTGCCGTGCTGCCGATCCTTCACTTGAACGGCTACAAGATCAACAACCCGACGATCCTCTCGCGCATCTCGCACGACGAGGTCGCGGACCTCTTCAAGGGCTACGGCTGGACGCCGTATTTCGTCGAAGGCTCCGATCCCGCGCTGATGCATCGCCAGATGGCCGAGACGCTCGAACACTGCGTGCTGGAGATCAGACGCCTGCAGCAGGAAGCGCGCACCAGCGGCAAGCCGACGCGTCCGCGCTGGCCCATGATCGTCCTGCGCAGTCCCAAGGGCTGGACCGGGCCGCGTGAAGTGGGCGGCCACAAGGTCGAGGGCTACTGGCGTTCGCACCAGGTGCCCATGGGCGAGGTGAAGACGAATCCCGAGAACCTCGCGAAGCTCGACGCCTGGCTCAAGAGCTACGCGCCCGGGAAGCTCTTCGATGCGCACGGCGCGCTGCGCGCGGATCTCAAGGCGCTCGCGCCGAAGGGCAATCGCCGGATGAGCGCGAATCCGCACGCGAACGGCGGCCTGCTGCGCAAAGTGCTGCGCATGCCGGACTTCCGCGAATACGCCGCGCAGCTTCCCGGACCGGGCAAGACGGTCGCCGAGAACACCCGGCCGCTCGGCAGGCTGCTCCGCGACATCATGCGCACGAACACGGCGAACTTCCGCGTGTTCGGCCCGGACGAGAACGCCTCGAACAAGCTCGACGACATCTATCAGGTCACGAAGAAGACCTGGCTCGCGGACTATCTGCCCGAGGATGCCGACGGCGGCGAGCTCTCGCCCGACGGCCGGGTGATGGAGATGCTCTCCGAGCACACGCTCGAGGGCTGGCTGGAAGGTTATCTGCTCACGGGCCGTCACGGCTTCTTCTCGACCTACGAAGCGTTCGTGCACGTCATCGATTCGATGTTCAACCAGCACGCGAAATGGCTCGCGATGTCGAAGGAAGTCGCGTGGCGCGCGGCCGTGTCGTCCTTGAACCTCCTCATCACCTCGACCGTCTGGCGCCAGGATCACAACGGCTTCACGCACCAGGATCCGGGCTTCCTCGACGTCGTCGTGAACAAGAGTCCCGAGGTCACGCGCATCTACCTGCCGCCGGACGTGAACTGCCTGCTGTCGGTCGCCGATCACTGCCTGCGCAGCACCGATTACATCAACGTCATCGTCTGCGACAAGCAGAAGCACCTGCAGTATCTCGACATGGAGCAGGCGATCGCGCACTGCACGAAGGGCATCGGGATCTGGGACTGGGCGAGCAACGACGAGGGCGGCGAGCCCGACATCGTCATGGCCTCGGCCGGTGACATCCCGACGAAAGAGGCGCTCGCGGCGACGGTGCTGCTCCGCGAGAACTTCCCGAATCTCAAGATCCGCTTCGTCAACGTCGTCGATCTCTACAAGCTCGCGCCGCAGTCGGAGCATCCGCACGGGCTCTCGGACCGGGATTTCGACAGTCTCTTCACGCTCGACAAACCGATCATCTTCAACTTCCACGGTTATCCGTGGTTGATTCATCGGCTGTCGTACCGCCGCACGAACCACAAGAACCTGCACGTGCGCGGCTACAAGGAGAAGGGCAGCATCAACACGCCGCTCGAGCTCGCGATCCAGAACGAGATCGATCGCTTCAGCCTCGCCATCGACGTCATCGACCGCATCCCGGCGCTGCGCGTCGCGGGCGCGCACGTGAAGGAGAAGCTGCGCGACATGCAGATCCGGTGCCGGCACTATGCCTACGAGCATGGCGTGGACCTGCCCGAGGTCAACGACTGGACGTGGCCGTACTGATACAAAGACCAGGACGCCCGCCGCCCGACGCGGCGGGCGCATCTTCGACATCCGGACAGCAGAGGGGAGGCGCGACGCCATGGACTCCAAAGCGGAAGCAAAATTCGATCACGCCGCGATCGTCGACACGCTCGCGACGCGTACGGGCCTGAGCGTCGAGGCGATCAAGCGCGATTTTCTCGACAATCTCTTCTACGTGCAGGGCCGCTCGTTCGAATCGGCGACGGCAGTCGATCACTACCAGGCGCTCGCCGCCACGGCGCGGGATCGCATGCTGCGCCGGTTCGTGCGCTCTTCGCAGGTCCACAAGACGATGCAGAACCGGACCATCTGCTATCTCTCGGCGGAATACCTGCCCGGCCCGCATCTCGCGAACAACCTCATCAATCTCGGCATCCTGGAGCAGACGCGCACCGCGATGACCGAGCTCGGGGTCGACTTCGAGCTCGTGCTCGACCAGGAAGAGGAGCCGGGCCTCGGCAACGGCGGCCTCGGCCGGCTCGCGGCGTGCTTCATGGATTCCCTCGCGACGCTCGAGATCCCGGCGATCGGCTATGGCATCCGCTACGAATTCGGGATCTTCGATCAGGTGCTGCACGACGGCTGGCAGCACGAGGTGACGGACACGTGGCTGCGCCACGGCAATCCCTGGGAGCTGCGCCGCTCGCGCACGTGCTTCGACGTCCGGATCGGCGGGCGCACCGAGCAGTACGCCGACGAGCACGGCCGGCTGCGCGCGAAGTGGGTCGGCGGCGAGACGATCCGCGGGGTGGCGAACGACACGCCGATCCTCGGCTATGGCGTCGCGAACGCGAACCTGCTGCGCCTGTGGAGCGCGGAGTCGCCGGTGTCCTTCGACTTCAAGGCCTTCAACCTCGGCGACTACTACGGCGCCGTTCAGCACAAGGTGCAGTCCGAGACCATCAGCAAGGTGCTCTATCCGAACGACGAGCCCGAGACCGGCAAGCGCCTGCGCCTCATCCAGCAGCACTTCTTCGTCTCCTGCGCGTTGCAGGACATGATTCGCCTCTACTGTCAGAGCGGCGTGCCGCTCGAACGCTTTCACGAGAAGTTCGTCGTGCAACTGAACGACACGCATCCGGCGATCGCGGTCGCGGAGCTGATGCGTCTCCTCGTCGACGAGCACCACCTCGACTGGGACGCGGCATGGAACGTCACGACGCAGACCTTCGCCTACACGAACCACACGCTGCTGCCGGAGGCGCTCGAGAAGTGGCCGGTGCCGATCTTCCAGAGCATCCTGCCGCGGCATCTCGAGATCGTCTATGCGATCAACAGCCGCTTCCTCGACGAGGTGCGCGTGCGGTTTCTCAACGACTGGGATCGCGTCGCGCGGATGTCGATCATCGACGAGACCGAGCCGCGCTACGTGCGCATGGCGAACCTCGCCTGCGTCGGCAGCTTCGCCGTCAATGGCGTGGCCGAGCTGCACAGCCGGCTGCTCTGCGACACCGTGCTGAAGGACTTCCACGACATGTGGCCGGAGAAGTTCCACAACAAGACGAACGGTGTCACGCCGCGGCGCTTCCTCATGAACGCGAACCCCGGGCTCGCGGGCCTCATCCGCGAGGTCCTCGGCACGGCCTGGGAGCGCGACCTCGCGGCGCTGCGCGGGCTCGAGCCCTATGCCGAGGACGCGGCGTTCCGGGCGCGCTGGCGCGCGGTGAAGGCGGGCAAGAAGGCCGAGCTCGCGGCGCGTATCGAGGCCGAGACCGGCGTGCGCCTCGATCCGGCGACGCTGTTCGACATCCAGGCGAAACGCATCCACGAGTACAAGCGCCAGCATCTGAACATCCTGCACGTCATCTCGCTCTACAGCCACATCAAGCGCGATCCCGGCATCGCCATGGTGCCGCGCACGTTCGTGTTCGGCGGCAAGGCCGCGCCCGGTTATCACATGGCGAAGCTCATCATCAAGCTCGTCAATTCCGTCGCCGCCGTCGTCAACCACGACCCGCAGGTCGCGGACCGGCTGAAAGTGATCTTCGTGCCGAACTTCAACGTGAAGGTCGCGCAGTTCATCTACCCGGCGGCGGATCTCTCCGAGCAGATTTCCACGGCGGGCAAGGAGGCGTCGGGCACGGGCAACATGAAGTTCTCGTTGAACGGCGCGCTCACGATCGGCACGCTCGACGGCGCGAACGTCGAGATCCGCGAGGAGGTCGGCGCCGAGAACTTCTTCCTCTTCGGGCTCACGGCCGAGGAGGTCATGCGCCGCAAGGCCGAGGGCTACCGGCCGCGCGATTACTACGATTCGAACGCGGATCTGCGCGCGGCGATCGATCTCATCGAGCGCGGGCTCTTCTCGCACGGGGATCCGCGGCTCTTCAGGCCGCTGGTCGATGCGCTGCTCGAACACGACGAGTACCTCGCGTTCGCGGACTTCGAGTCCTACGCGGAATGTCAGCGGCGCGTGAGCCTCGCCTACACCGATGTCGAGGCCTGGACCCGGATGTCGATCCTCAATACCGCGCGGCTCGGCAAATTCTCCTCCGATCGCGCGATACTGGAATACAACCGGGACGTGTGGCGCGTGCCGCCGGTCCCGATCGATCTGAACGGTTTGTGAGGCGACGGCGGCGACGGTGCGCAACGTCCTGACCATCAACAGCGGGTCCTCGAGCCTCAAGGCGAGCCTCTTCGCGGCAGACGGGACCCGGCGCGATTTCCGCTATGCGCACATCGGCCATGGCTTTCCGCACGATCACGACGAGGCGTTCGACGCGCTGCTCGGCGATCTCGGCGGCGTACGGCCGGACGCCGTCGGCCATCGCTTCGTCCACGGCGGGGAGATCACGGCCGCGGCGCGTTTGCTCGACACCGCGGAATTCGCGCGTCTCGAAGCCATCACGCCGCTCGCGCCGCTGCACATGCCCGGCAACCTGCTCGGCGCCCGCCTGTGTCGCGATCGCTTCGCCTGTCCGCAGGTCGCGTGCTTCGATACCGCCTTCCACGCCACCATGCCGGAGCTCGCGACGCGACTGCCGCTGCCGCGCGAGCTCGGCTTCCGCCGCTACGGCTTCCACGGGCTGAACTATGCCCACGTCGCCGGGCGGTTGCCGGCGCTGCTCGGGCCGGAAGCGGCGCAGGGCAGGATAGCCGTCGCGCATCTCGGCGCGGGCTCGAGCCTGTGCCTGCTGGAGAATCTGCGCTCCGTCGACACGACCATGAGCCACACGCCCGCGGCCGGTGTCCCGATGGGTACGCGACCCGGCGATCTCGATCCCGGCATCCTCGTCGAGCTCGCGGGCCGGCACACGCCGCGGGAGATCTCCGACATCGTCTTCCATCGCTCGGGGCTGCTCGCGCTGTCCGACGGCGAGAGCGACGAGATGGCCGATCTCGTGGCGAGCACGAGCGCCGCGGCGCGCTTCGCGGTGGAGTTCTACTGCCGCCAGGTCCGCGGCGCGATCGGGGCGTTCGCCGCGAAAGCCGGCGGGCTCGACGGGCTCGTGTTCACGGCGGGCATCGGCGAGCACGCCTCGCGCGTGCGCGAGCTCGTGTGCGGACCGCTCGCGTGCTTCGGCTTTGCGCTGGATCAAACCGCGAATGCGGCGCATGAGATCATGTTGGCGGCCGCGGGCTCGAAGCCGATCCTGATCGTCGCGGCGGACGAGGAAGCGCGCGTGCGCGAACTGACGGAGACCTGTGCCGTCGCGGCGTGACGCCCGGCGGACGTGAACGCCGCGGGGGCGGCAGGGCAGAGGGGAGTGTAGCGATGTTCGAATCGGCCGAGTTGGGCCATCAGATCGACAAAGCGACGTACAAGGCCGAAGTGCCGCAGTTGCGCGCCGCATTGCTCGAGGCACAGTACGAGCTGCGCGAGCGCGGCAAGTTTCCGGTGATCGTCCTCGTCAGCGGCCAGGACGGCGCCGGCAAGGGCGAGACGATCAACGTCCTCTACGAGTGGATGGATCCGCGCTTCCTCTCGACGCTTGCGTTCTCGGAGCCGACGGACGAGGAGCGCGACCGTCCCTTCATGTGGCGCTACTGGCGCGCGCTGCCGCCGCGCGGCCGCATCGGCATGTTCGCCGGGTCCTGGTATTCGAGCCCGATCCACGACGTGATCGAAGGCAGCATCGGCCGCGCCGAGCTCGACCAGCGCATCGACCAGATCAACCGCTTCGAAGGCATGCTCGTCAACGAGGGCGCGCTCGTTCTGAAATTCTGGTTCCACCTGACGAAGGAAGCGCAGCGCGCGCGGCTGCGCCAGCTCGAGAAGGATCCGCACACGGCATGGCGTGTGACGAAGTGGAACTGGGATCGCCTGAAGACCTACGACAAGCTCCAGGACGCCGCGGGGCACATCCTGCGCATGACGAACACGCCGTGGTCGCCGTGGATCGTCGTCGAGGGCACGGACGACCGCTACCGCTATCTCACGGTCGGCAAGATGCTGCTGGAAGCGCTGCGCACGCGATTCGGCGCGACGACGACGCAGGCCACGCCCGTCGCACCGCCGATGCGGCCGAACATCGACGGCCGTGACGTGATCTCCGAGCTCGATCTCGCGCAGCGCATCGAGAGCAAGCGCTACAAGGCGGAGCTCGCACGCTGGCAGGGCAGGCTCTCCGAACTCGTGCGCCATCCGCGGTTCAAGAAGCGCTCGCTCATTTGCGTCTTCGAGGGGGCGGATGCCGCGGGCAAGGGCGGCAGCATCCGGCGCATCGCGCAGTCGCTCGACGCGCGGCAGTTCCAGATCGTGCCCGTCGCGGCGCCGACGGAAGAAGAGCGCGCGCAGCCCTATCTGTGGCGGTTCTGGCGGCACGTGCCGCGGCGCGGCCGCGTGGCGATCTTCGATCGCTCCTGGTACGGGCGCGTGCTCGTCGAACGCGTGGAAGGCTTCTGTGCCGAGGCGGACTGGCTGCGGGCCTATTCCGAGATCAACGATTTCGAGCACGAGCTCGCCCAGTCGGGCGCGGTGGTCGTGAAATTCTGGCTGCAGATCAGTCGCGAGGAGCAGTTGCGGCGCTTCAAGGAACGCGAGGACGTCGAGTTCAAGCGTTTCAAGATCACCGAGGAGGACTGGCGCAACCGCAAGAAGTGGGACGCCTATCATCGCGCCGTGTGCGACATGGTCGAGCGCACGAGCACGGGGCTCGCGCCCTGGACGCTCGTCGAGGCGAACGACAAGAACCACGCGCGCGTGAAGGTGCTGAGGACGGTGTGCGAGCGGCTCGAGGCCGTATTGAAGAAGAGTTGAGCCGGGCGGACGTTCGCCTCGATCAGTCGGAGACAGCCATGAAGATTGCCATCGCGGTCAAGGACGATTTCACCACCGTGAGCGGGCACGCCGGCAAGGCCGTGTCGTGGCTCGTCTACGATTGCATCCCGGAGCAGACGATACCGGCGCCGCAGAAGATCGTGCTTCGCCCCGAGCAGGTCATGCATCACTTCGAGGACGAGGGTCCGCATCCGCTCGACGGCGTCGAGATCGTGATCGCGGGGAGTGCCGGCGACGGGTTCGTGCGCCACATGCAGGCACGCGGGGCGGAGGTGTTGCTCACGGGAGAGCTGGAGCCCGCCGCCGCGTTGAAGAAGATCCTGCGCGGGGAAGCGCTTGCCGCGCAGCGCTTCGACGTCACGACCACGCTCTGCAGGCTGCGGGATCTGTTCTCGCGCTATTGAGGCGGACGCCCGCGGCCGCAACGCGGCGCGGGCGTCCCGGAAAGATGCGGGCCGGCAGCCCGCATCGTCGTCACATGTGGAAGAAGCAGAGCTTGTTGCCGTCGAGGTCGCGGCAATAGCCGCCGTAGAACGCATCGCCGCGCGGGCCGGCCGGACCTTCGTCCTTCGCGCCGAGCTCGATGGCCTTCTTGTAGAGGGCGTCCACTTTCTCCTTGCTGCCGGCCGCGAGCGCGACCATCGCGCCGTTGCCCACCGTCGCGGGCTGGCCGTCGAAGGGCTTCATCAGCAGCAGCATGGGGGTGCCGGGGCCCGTGCCCCAGGCGATGAAGCGTTCCATTTCCATGACGCGTTTCGCGCCCATGCCGGCGAGCAGGGCATCGTAGAATTTCGCACCGCGCTCGAGGTCGTTCGTGCCGAGAGTGACGTAACCGATCATTGAAGCCTCCGGAATGTTCTTCGTTGGTGTGTGGGGTGCTGCGCACGGGCTGCGCGGCACCGGGCGATTATGGCGGGATTCGCGGCGCGCCGCGACCGCCGCTCAGCTCCGTCGTGCGTACGCCGCGTCGAACAGCCGTTCGAGCGCGGCGTTCGTCCCGCGCAGCCCGTCGACGACGCGCTTCGCCCAGTCGTAGTACTCGTCCTTGCGCGAGGCCGGCCAGTCCGCCGGCGGCGAGGACGCGATGTCGCGCAGATTGCAGATCTTGTCGGCGAGCTTGACGAGCCTCGCTGCGTGCGTGGCATGCGGCGCGTGCTCGACCTGGCGCTCCTTGCGCTCGGCTTTCGGCAGGGATTTGTCGTCCGTGACTTCGAGGACGACGTCCGTGATCGCATCGCCGAATGTCGCGCGGAGCTCGGCCTCGGTCGTCGCCGTGTCCTCGATCGTGTCATGGAGGAGCGCGGCGCAGATGACGACGGGATCGTCGATGCCCCCGTCGTTCGCGAGCAGGTGCGCGAGCGCGATCGGATGATTGATGTAGGGCGAGGCCTGGACGTCCTTGCGCCGCTGGTGGCGGTGTTTCTCGGCGGCGAAGGCGGCCGCGTGCAGGATGAGGCTGGCAGGATTTTCCATCGGTGCGTCCGGGCGGAAGTGGCCGGGAATTATCGCCCAATTCGCCGGGCCCCGATAACCGGGCTCGTCACGGCCGACGTGCCGCGAGCGCGGCGACGGCACCGGGACGGGCGGTCTCGACCTCGAAGCCGGCCGCGGACATCTCGGCGGCGACCCAGGCAAGCGGCAACCGGAGCTTCGTATAGCTGCTCTTGTGCAGCGTCCACGTCGCGCCGTCGCGCTCGTGGATCAGATCGTGGACGCGCACGCAGTCCGGCGCATATTCCAGGAAGCAGGTCATGATGCGAGCGGTGTCGGCACGAACCGGGATGAAACGTTCCTCGCCGCCCAGTTCCGTCTCGAGTGTGCGCCACGTGAACACCGTGCGCGCCCCCGGTGCGAGGACGGCAGCGAGATCCCGGAAGAGCGAGCGCACCGTCTCGCGGCTCGGAAGATGCGTGAGCGTATCGCCCATGCACACCGCGATGCCGCACGCCAGCGGCACGTGTCGCGCGCAATCACGCAGGTCGCCGTGCACGATCGCGATCGGCAAGGTGCCGGAGGCGCGACGGAGGTCCTCGAGCAGGCGTGCGCTGCTGTCGAGCGCCGTGACGCGATAGCCGAGACGCGCGAGCGCTATCGATTGATAACCGGGCCCGCAGCCGAGATCGATCGCCGTCGCACCGTGGCCCGCGCCCACGCCGAGCGCTTGCAGCAGCGCCGACTCATCGCGCGTGCGTGCCTCGAAATCGCCGTGCATCCACACGTAGCGTGAAGCGAGCAAGGTCTCGTAGTGGGTCTCGACGTCGTTCATCATCGTCCCTCGTGCGATCCGAAGCGGCACTCGCGGCTCATGATGGCGGCGGATCGCGTGGCGCATCGCAACATCCAAACGGTTCAAAAAATTTTCGCGTCACACCGCGATTTCGATACGTCACGGCAAGAAAGTAATTCGCGTTGACACGTATTTTTCACGGTGCTAGTTTTCCCGCACAGCACGGACATTGATCAAAAAAAACAATACGTGCACGGGAGGAGCGACCCCCATTAAGACCTGACGCCGCGTGTGTCCGTTTCACGTTCGGAACGCGCATCCTGAGAGGCATTCATTGTCTCCGGCGCAGGCATTAACCATTCTGGTCGACGTTGATCGTAGCGTCCCGGAATCATCCTTTCGACTCGGGAAATCGAGTTCGCTCCCCCGCGATCGGAATTCAGAATTGCACGGAGGGCTCCGTGCCGCGCATGCGACCGATGATCTGTCACAACGAAAGAAGAGGGTGTATCCGTATGAAGAAAACTATCCAGTATGGCGCGCTCGCGCTGTTCTGCGCGCAGCCGTTTGCGGCAGGCGCATTCGAAGAGAGCGACTACCTGAGCTGGTTCAAGGCCAATCAGGACGCCAAGCCGCAGTTCGTCGATGGAGACACCATCACGTTCGACAAAGCCGAGCTCGTCAAGCCGTTCATTCCGGCCGAGTACCAGAGCGAGCTCGTCTACCAGGGCATGGAGATGAAGATCAAGGACGCGGGTGACATCTCGCCGCCCGAGGTCTACAAGGTTGCCACCGAGAAGTTCAAGGGTCAGGCGAAGATCGCGGCCGACGGCGCGCTCGAGAACTACACCGCGGGCCGTCCGTTCGATCCGGCCGAGTTCAAGCCCGGCAAGGAAGACGGCCAGAAGATGGTGTGGAACTGGAACTTCCGCTGGCAGAACGCGGGTCTCCGCGTCGGTGAAGTGCACTGGGTGTGGGTCCGCAAGGGCGGCGATCACAACGGTCACGAAATCATGAGTGAAGGCGGCGGCAAGTACAAATCCTTCTACACCGGCGGCGGCTCCTTCGAGCGCGTGCTCACCGGCCCCTATCAGCGCGTGATGTTCTCGCACCGTTCGGACCTCGAAGCGACGAACTACAAGATGAACAACGGCGAAGGCTTCGCGAAGGACACCGAGTTCCGCGAATACACCGGCTTCACCTCCCCGTTCGACATCGCGGGTACGGCGTTCCTCATCTTGCGCTACGACGATCCGCGCAAGACCGACGACTCCTGGGCGTACATCCCCTCGCTGCGTCGCGTGCGTCGTATCTCGGTGGAAGTGAAATCCGACTCGCTGCTCGGCACGGACCACACGCTGGAGGATTTCTACTGCTTCAACGGCCGCCCGCTCGAGCACGACTGGGAATACGTCGGCTCGACGAACATCCTGGCGGTCGCCCGCTCGCGCAACACGCACACGATCTACGGCGGCCCGAACGGCTGGGTGCCGGTCAACGACGACTGGGCGCTGCGCAAGACCGACGTGCTGAAACAGATCCCGAAGCGTTCGAACCATCCGTACGCGTTCAAGTACCTGCACATCGACCGCGATTCGGGTGAGTGCTACTTCGCAAATGCGTTCGACAAGGGCGGCAAGCTGTGGAAGGTGTGGCAGCTCTCCAAGGCCCTCACGGACGATCCGCAGTTCAAGGCTCAGGCGACCGCCTTCGACGGCGTGGAAACCCCGCCCGGCATGAAGGCGAGCTCGTTCCAGTCGATCAACGTGATCGACCTGCAGAACAACCGCGCGACACTCGTGCCCTGCCGCGGCATCGGCAATCCGACGCCCCAGCTCGAAGTCGTCAAGCGTATTCTCGACGTGAACTACCTCACTGAGGGCCGTCGTTAAAAGATTGCTGCTCTAAGACAGCACGCTCCTCTCATCCTCTACTCCAAGAGGAAGAGAGCATAAGGCCGCGCCAGCGGCCTTCTTTTTTGGTGCTTCTCCAGATTGCGGGGCCGGACGAGCGGCCCGTCCTCGCCGATTCTTGTCGCCTGCGCGAGGGCGACGAGCGGCAGATGCGCGCCGCGGTGCGCTGATCAACCGCCCCCGCAGTTCGGAGAAGAACCTCTTTTCGTGTGGGCCCGGCGCGCCGCCGGGGCTGCGAATGCGCTTGGTATACTGCGGGCATGAACACGCCAGCGCGCAGCACTCCCGCTTATTCCGAACTGACGCAACGTCACACCCGGATGTACCGCTTCCGGCATCTCGCCGACATCGTGTCCTGGGATCGCAACGCGATGATGCCGCCGAAAGGCAACGCCGCACGCGCGGCCGCTGCAGCCGAGCTCGCCACGCTGATACACGGTCTCGCGACCGAGCCGTGTCTCGCCGCACTCCTGGAGGCGGCCGAAGGCGAGCCGCTCGACGATCTCGAACGCGCGAATCTGCGTGAGATGCGGCGCGCCTGGCGCGAGGCGAATGCGCTCCCCGAGTCGCTGGTGCAGCGGCGCACGCTCGTCTGTGCGGCCTGCGAGCATGCGTGGCGCGGACAACGCGCGGCGAACGACTGGCCCGGCTTCCTCGCGAACTTTCGCGACGTCGTGAACGTCGCGCGCGAGGAGGCGCGGCTCCTCGCCGAGTCGGGCGGGCTGTCGCGTTACGACGCGCTCATGGATCGTTACGAGCCCGGCATGCGTACGACGGACGTGGACGCCCTGTTCGGCGAGCTGAAGCGTTCGTTACCGGAGCTCGTGCGGCGCGTGGCGGGCGTGCAGCGCGAACAGCGCGTGCTCGTGCCCCGGGGGCCGTTTCCCGTCGCCGCGCAGAAGGCGCTCGGCCTCGAGGTGATGGAGGTGCTCGGCTTCGACTTCGGCGCGGGACGGCTGGACGAGAGCGCGCATCCGTTCAGCGGCGGCGTGCCGGAGGACGTGCGGCTCACCACGCGCTATGCCGACGGCGATTTCGTGCAGAGCCTCATGGGCGTCGTCCACGAGACCGGCCACGCGCGCTACGAGCAGAATCTGCCGCGCGAGTGGCTCGGGCAGCCGCTCGGTCAGGCGCGATCCTACGGCATCCACGAGAGCATGAGCCTGTCCTTCGAGATGCAGCTCGCGCGGAGCCCCGCTTTCGTCGCACTGATCGCGCCGCGGATCGCCGCCCACTTCGGCGCCGATCCCGCGTTCGCGCACGAGAATCTCGCGAAGCTCCTCACCCGCGTCCAGCCCGGGCTCATCCGCGTCGCCGCGGACGAGGTCACCTACCCGCTGCACGTCATACTGCGCTACGAGATCGAGCGGCCGCTCATCGAGGGCGAGATCGAGGCCGACGACGTGCCCGCGCTGTGGGACGAGAAGATGGCCGCGCTGCTCGGTCGCGACACGCGCGGCAATTACCGGGACGGCTGCCTGCAGGACGTGCACTGGTCGGACGGCGCGTTCGGTTACTTCCCGAGTTACACGCTCGGCGCGATGTATGCGGCACAGTGGTTCGCCGCCATGCGGCGTGCGATCCCCGCGCTCGACGCGCGGATCGCCGAGGGCGATCTCGCGCCGGTGTTCGACTGGATGCACGCGAACGTATGGTCGCAGGCGAGCCGCTGGGAGACGCCGGAGCTCGTCGTGCGCGCGAGCAGCGAAGCCTTGAATCCCGCGTACTTTCTCGGGCATCTCGAGCAGCGATATCTCGGCGCAGGCTGAGGCGGGACGCACGGCGACCGCTATAATGCCGGAGCCGGCGAGAGGAGGAGTGCACATGGCGGGCGAAACCTACGACATCGTGTATGCGGGCAGGATCGCGGAAGGCACCGACGCTGCGCAGGTGCAGGCGAACGTCGCGAAGCTCTTCAAGACCGAGCCGGCGAAAGTGCAGCACCTGTTCACGGGACAACGCGTCTTCGTGAAGAAGGGCGTCGACGACGCGACCGCGCGCCAGTACGTCGCGGCATTCGGCAAGGCCGGCGCGCTCGCGGAGATCGTGCCCGCCGCCGTGCCGCCACCGGCACCGGCGGCGATCACACCCGCGCTGCGGGAGCCCGCTGCCGCGCCTGCGCCGAATCCCCTGCCTGCCCAGACCCCCGGCGCCCCGCCGCGCGCGAGCGGCCCCGCCGCGCCGCCACCCGCGGCGCTGCGCGGGACGCCGGCGGCGATTCCCGAATACACGGTCGCTGAGCCGGGCGTCGTCCTCGTCGAAGCCGTACCCGTCGCACCGACGCAGATCGACACCGCGCACCTGAGCCTCGCCGAAGTCGGTGCCGATCTCGGCGAGCCGTCCGCCGTGACCGTGCCGCAGTACGATCTCAGCGCGCTCACGCTCGACCCGCCGGGCGTGCTGCTCGTCGACGCGCAGCCGGTGCCGCCGGCGCGCATCGACATCAGCGGCTTGAGCCTCGCGGACTGATTCCGGAGGACGCATTCATTTCCCGGATCGCATGCCGATACGCTCGACGATCAGAACGCAATCCGCCGCGACAGGCGGCCCCGACAGAGAAAGGTAACCCCGCCCCATGGCGAAGCCGCTCGCCGCCCTGCTCGCCCCGCCCGACGAGGTGACCGTCGAGCAGCTCGCCCTGGTGCTCCGCCAGGGCAAGGCAGGGGCGCTCGCCGCCTGCCTCGTCGCCACGCTCTACGCGACGGCCGTCTGGCCCTTCGAGTCCCATACCCTGCTCCTCGGCTGGTACGTCGGCCTGAACCTCATCGGTCTCGCCCGCGTGGTCTCCGCGCGCCTCGGTCTCGGGGCGATGGCCGGGGGGGACGTGCCGCGCCAGCGCGCGCGCCTGGCCTGTCTCGCGAGCGGCGCACTTTCCGGTGGCAGTTGGGGATTCGCGGCGACGGTGCTGTTTCCGGAAGGCGTGCCGGATCTGTACTTCCTCGTCGCGTTCCTGCTCATCGGCATGCCGTCCGGAGCGCTGACGAGCTTCGGCGCCTGGTTTCCCGGATATGCGGCCTATGTGCTGTGCTCCGTCGGCCCCTTCATCGTCTGGCTGCTCGCGAGCGGCGAGTACTACTTCGAAATCGCGGGCGCCGGCGCGATCGTGTTCTGCGGCTTCCTGCTGCGCGAGAGCTGGGCGACCTCGAGCATCCTCCGGCAGACGATCTCGCAGCGCCAGGAGCTCGTGGGACTCATGGGCCGGCTCGTCGAGGCGCGTGACGCGGCCGAAGCGGCGAGCCGCGCGAAGTCGACGTTCCTCGCGAACATGAGCCACGAGCTGCGCACGCCGCTGAACGCCGTGATCGGCATGAGCGAGCTGCTCTCGACGCGCCTCACCGAACAACGCGATCGGGAATACGCGACGATCATCCACCAGTCCGGCCACTCGCTGCTCGGCATCATCAGCGACGTCCTGGATCTCAGTCGCATCGAAGCGGGGCGTCTCGAGATCAAGCCCGAGACGTTCGGCCTGCACGCGCTGCTCGCGGACGTATGCGACATGTTCGCCGCGCAGGCCGCGAACAAGGGGCTCGCGTTGCGCTTCGACTGGGAGCCTGCACTGCCGGACCTCGTGTGCGCCGATAGCGTGAGGCTGCGCCAGGTGATCGTCAATCTGCTCGGTAACGCCCTCAAGTTCACGGATCGCGGCAGCATCGCGCTGACCGCGAGTGCGGGCGAGATGTCCGGGGATTCGTTCCGCCTGCGCGTGGAAGTCGCCGACACCGGCATCGGCATCGCGGACTCCGCGCGTGACCGCCTGTTCCTCGCGTTCAGCCAGATCGATTCGTCCGCAACGCGCCGTCACGGCGGCACCGGCCTCGGCCTGCGCATCACCTCGGAGCTCGTGTGCGCGATGGGCGGACGGATCGATTTCGAGAGCGCTGAGGGCCGGGGCTCGAAGTTCTGGTTCGAGGTGCCGATCCGCATCGCCGCGCTGCAGGTGGCACAGCCGGCGCGCGCGGATCCCGGCTCCGTGCGGCCGCGGCTCAATCTGAGCGTGCTGCTCGTCGAGGACAACGAGGTGAATCTCGTCATGGCGGAGACGATGCTGCAGTCCTTCGGGTGCCGGGTCGCGCTTGCGCGCACGGGTGTGGAAGCGCTCGAGCGTCTGCTCGCGGACACTTACGATCTCGTCCTGATGGATTGTCTGCTGCCCGGGATGGATGGTCTGGAAGCGACGCGATGGTGGCGCGAGCAGGAACACGCCGGCACGCTGCGCACGCCGATCGTCGCGCTCACGGCGAACGTCCTGCAGGGCGATCGCGAGCGCTGCCTCGAGTCGGGCATGGACGATTATCTCGCGAAGCCCTTCTCCCGCGGCGCGCTCTACGAAATCGTCGCCCGCCACGCCGGCGTGCCCGCGCCGCGGGACGTCAGAAGCTGAGCACGTTCAGCCGGCGGCCGGTCGCGGCTCGAGCCGCGCTTCTCTGATCGGCAGGTTCAGAATCGCCGCCGCGGCGGCGAGCGCCGCGTCCGCGTACCACATCGAGCTGTAGTCCCCGAAGCGCAGCAGCGCCACCCCACCGAGCCAGGCGCCGAAGAAGCCGCCAATCTGGTGCGAGAAGAGCGTGAGACCGAAGAGCGTCGCGAGATGCCGCGTGCCGAACAGCTTGCCGACGAGTCCCGCGGTCGGCGGCACCGTCGCGAGCCAGGTGGCGCCGAGCGCGCCGGCGAAGACGTAGAACGTGAGCGTCGTCTTCGGTGCGGCGAGGAAAGCCAGGATCAGCACCGTGCGGCTCGCGTACATCGCGGCCAGCACGAATTTCATGCGCCAGCGCTGGCAGGCCGCGCCCGCGGCGATGCTGCCCATGATATTGAACAGTCCGATCAGCGCGAGCGAATTCGCCGAGACCTGCGCGCCGAGCCCGCACATCTGCACCTGCCCCGGCAGATGCGTGACGAGGAAGGCGATATGGAACCCGCAGGTGAAGAAGCCGAGATGCAGCAGCAGGTAATTCGGATCGCCGAACGCGACGCGCAGTTGCGGACCGAGACCGAGCGCCTCGGCGTGCGGCGCGGGCGCGTGGCGTTCGAGCGGTGCGGCGAGCGGAATCGTGGCGAGTGCGCTCGCCGCGACGAGGAGCAGCGTCGCGACCCAGCCGACACCGCCGATGAGGAGTTGCAGCACGGGCGCGAACAGGAACTGCCCCGCCGAGGAGCCGGCGTTGACGATGCCGGAGGCCAGTGCGCGATGCGCGGACGGCAGGCGGTCCGCGATGCTGCCGATGAGGATCGAGAAGCTGCTCGCGGCCGCGCCCGCCGCGGCGAGCACGCCGAGGGCGAGCACGAGCATCGTTTCGCTGCGCACGTAGGGCGTGAGCGCCATGCCGGCGCAGGTCAGCAGCGCGCCGGCGGCGATCACCGCGCGCGTGCCGTAGCGATCGGCGAGCGCGCCCCACAGCGGTTGAGCCGCGCCCCACACGAGCTGGTTGATGGCGAGCGCGAAGCTGATGCCGGCGATGCCGATCGCGGTCGCCTCGTGCAGCGGAGCGATGAAGAGTCCGAGCGAGAGGCGCGCGCCCATCGTGATGCCGAGGATGGCCGCCGCGGCGAAGACGAGTCGCCACGGATGAACGGGAGCGGGAGCGTTCACGGCGTGCGGATCTGGGCTCGGACCGGCATGTGCTCACCATATGCCGCGCGGCGGGTCGCGCGCAACGCCGGCTTGCCACCCGCGGTCCTCGCGGCTACGGTGTCGGGCTACCGGCTGGAGAGGAGAGAGAGCGATGAAATTCGGCGTGATGACGGGCGCGGATCTCAAACGCACGGCGCTCGAGGATCTGATCGAGGTCGCACGCCACGCCGAAGCGGCCGGCTTCGACTCGCTGTGGATGGCGAACATCTTCGGCCTCGACGCGATCTCGACGCTCACCGTGCTCGGTCGCGAGACGACGCGCCTCGAGCTCGGCACCGCGGTGACACCGACCTACCCGCGGCATCCCACCGCGCTCGCCCAACAGGCGCTGACCGCCGCCGCCGCGAGCGCGAACCGCTTCGTGCTCGGCATCGGCGTCTCGCATCGCCTGGTCGTCGAAGACATGCTCGGTCTCGACTTCGCGAATCCCGTGCGACACCTGCGGGAATATCTCGACGTGCTGCGGCCGCTGCTCCGCGGCGAATCGGTCACGCATGCCGGCCGCGATTATCGACTGAAGGGCGTGCAGCTCGCGGTGCCCGGCGTGCACGACGTGCCCGTCGTCGTCGCCGCGCTCGGCGCGCGCATGCTCGCGCTCGCCGGCGAGCTCGCGGACGGCACGAGCACGTGGATGGTCGGTCCGCGCACGCTCGCCGATCACATCGTGCCGGGGCTGACCGCGGCTGCGTCGGCAGCCGGTCGTCCCGCGCCGCGCGTCATCGTCGGCCTGCCGATACTGCTCGCGAACGACGTCGATACGGTGCGCGCACGGCTCGCGAAGGGGCTCGCGATGTACGGCCGTCTGCCGAGCTATCGGGCGATGCTCGATCGCGAAGGACTGGCCGGACCCGCGGACGTCGCGCTGCTCGGCGACGAGGCGGTGCTGCGTGCGGGTCTGACGCGGATCGCGGAGGCCGGGGCGACGGATCTCAACGCCTCGATCCTCGATCTCGGCGAGGGCAGTTACGAGCGGACGTTCGAGTTCCTGGCTTCGGTGCGAGCCGAGTTCCGCTCTTCATAGGAGGTGCCGACGCAGGAGGCGCACCGCTCGCGGCCTTCAAGCGTTTTCGGGAGCACTGCGTTCGGCGCTCTGGAAGCCGGGGTCTGACCCGTGTGCACGATCCGCGCGCTGGCGCCGCGCCGTGGACCGGGGATTCGCGCGCGAGTTGCCCACACGCGTCGGATCCCTCCCACTCACAACAGCTTCGTCTGCTCCTTGCCGCAACGTTCGCAGCGCAGCACGGTCACGAGCTTGCCCTGCTTGACGTCGAACTTGCGCTCGGTGACGACTTTCCAGCGATGGAAGCCGCTCGTGCAGAGCGTCTTGCCGCGAGCGCGCTCCCGGCGATCAGGACGTGGAAAATCGATTACCTCACCCATGCCGCGACTCCAGCCCCCGTCTCGTGTTCATGCATCCGTCTTCTCGAACCATTCGAGCCCGCGCACGGCGAGCACGCCGTTGACGTGGCCGGCCGCGACACCCTGATGGATCGCGTCCAGGATGAGCCGGATCTCGTGGTCCTCGAGCGTATCGGCCTGGTCTGTGACGAGCAGCGTACCGTCGGCGGCGACCTCGCCCTCGAGCAGGATTTCGCCTTCACGACGATCTTCGACGATGAAGTGTTTCATGGCGCCTCCTGTCGGCGGTCGTGCACCGCGGCGCGGGCACGCCGCCTGAGACTATGATGCCACGCCTGGCCGCGACCGCCATGGCCGCAGATCAACCGCGCGCAACGGCGCCGCGCGAATGCCGATTGCGCCACGGACGGGAACTCCCGTGCCCGTCATCATGCCAGACCAGGGAAAGCCCGACCCGCCGGTCGGGCCCAAGGAATCCGGGCTGCCGCGAGCGACGCCTCATGAGAACCCCGACCCCCGTCCGCACGGCGCACTGCGCCGGCCTGCTCACGCTGCTCGCGCTCGGCGCCTGCACGGCGACCACGCCGCGTCCCGACGCCGCCGCGTCGTCCGACATGTTCGGCGCGGAAGCGGAACAGGTGTTCAGACGCCAGAATCGCGTGTTCGACGAGCTCATCGCGCAGTCGCAGGCCGCGGCTGGCGGGAACGATCCTTACGCCGCCGCCGAACGCCGGCTGTCCAACGTCTGCCGCTACATCAACGCCGCCGCGAACGCGATGCAGGCGGGGCAGAGCGTCCCTCTGAAGCTCAAGCTCGAAGCCATGAACAGCCTGAAGGACTGCGACAACGCAGCGCGCGACGTGTGGCAACTGCTGGGGCATGATCGCAACGGGGATCCCCTGTCGATAGAGGAATACTGAGCGCCACCCCGGCGCATGGAGGCCCCGCATTGTCCCCGCAGCGCCCGAAATTCCTGCATGCCCGTCACCCGCTCGCCGCTGCGGGCCTCGTCGCGCCCGCCGTCGTGCTCTTCGACTGGCATGCGACGCTCGTCGACACCCAGGACGCGATGTACCGCGCCGTCGACGCGCTCCTCGCCGAGCTCGACGCGCTCGGACTCGCCGGCCGGCTGCGACCGGCAGCCGAGGCCGTGATGTCGGGCGACGGCCGGCTCCGCGACTACGTCCAGCGCCGGCGCCGCCTGCCGCCGGAGGTCAAGGCGGCGCGGCGGGTGTCGCGTACCGATCTTTTCGAAATCCTGTTCGGCGACGACGAGGAGGCCAAGCTCGCCGCGCACGCCGCGTTCAACGCGCACTACCGCGAATTCTTCGGCGCGGCGCAGCCGTTCGCGGGCGGCGAGCACGAGTTGCTCGTCGCGCTCGCCGAGGCCGGCATTCCGACGGGGCTGCTCTCGAACCGCGAGCGCGAGTTCGTCACGCAGGAGCTTGCGCTCGTCGACGGCGGACGCTGGCAGGAGCTGTTCGGCGTCCTGGTCTGCGGCGCCGACGCCGGACGTCGCAAGCCCGCGCCCGACCCGCTTCTGAAAGCGCTCGCCGAGCTCGGCCGCACGGAAGGTCCGGCGCCCCTGCACTGGTATGTCGGCGACAGTACGACGGACGTCGCGGCGGCGAAGCGCGCGGGCGTGACGGCGGTCTTCTTCAACGGTGCCGGCTGGAGCGATGCATGGTTCGAGGAGCGCTTTCCCGGCACGCCGGAACGGCCCTACGTGCCGGACGTCGTCGTGGACGATTGCCGGCAACTGCGCACGCTCATCGCGGCGTGCCTCGCGCGCGCGGCCTCCCAGCCCGGCTGAGTCCACGCCGGAGCGTTGCGCGTCGACGCAGGATCCCCGGCACAGCGACCGCGGCGGGTGGGCGGCTGCGACGACCTCGCGCATAATCGCCGCTCCCAGCGCCGCGCCGGAGATCGAGGCCCATGTCGACCGCAGTTCGCCATCCCGCCCCCGTGCTGTGCGCCGCCGCCTACATGGGCGGTACGCTGCTCGCGCTCGCCCTGATGGCGGTCGGCGGTCGCGAGCTCTCTGCCGCGCTCACGCCGTTCCAGATCATCCTGTGCCGCAGCATGATCGGAGGTGCGGTGATTTCGGCGATCCTGATCCGACGCGGCTGGCGGCTCGTCGCGACGGGGCGGCCCGGGCTGCACGCGATGCGCAACGTCGTGCACTTCCTCGGCGGTTGCGGCTGGTTCTACGGCCTCGCGCATCTCTCGCTCGCGGAAGTGTTCGCGCTCGAATTCACCGTGCCGGTGTGGACGGCGCTCATCGCCGCGGTGTTCCTGGAGGAACGCCTGACGCCGGCGCGCGTCACCGCCGTCGTCTGCGGCATCGCCGGTGTGCTGCTGATCCTCCGCCCCGGTGTGCTCGCCGTGAGCCTGGCCTCGCTCGCCGTGCTCGGCGGGGCGATCGCCTACGCCGTCTCTTACACGTTCACGAAGCGCATCACCGCGACCGATCCCCCGATCGCCGTGCTGTTCTACATGTCGCTCACCCAGATCCCGCTCAGCCTGGGGCCTTCGCTCGGCCACTCCTTCGCGCCGGTGCTCGTGCTCTGGCCGTGGGTGCTGGTCGTCGGTCTGACGACATTGATCGCGCATCTCTGTATCACGCGCGCGCTCACGCTCGCCGACGCCTCGGTGGTCGTTCCGCTCGATTTCCTGCGTCTGCCGCTGATCGCGCTCGTCGGTGCGCTGCGTTACGGCGAGGCCGTCGACTGGTGGGTGCTCGCGGGCGCGGCGACGATGGTCGCCGGTAATGTCGTCAGCCTGCACGCCGAGCGCCGCGCGTGGCGTGCGCGGGCGGCGGAGGCGTGACGCATGAGCTTGTTCCGAAGGATTTCTGACGACTTCGACAGGCCCGACTGGAATCGCCGCTCCACGCAAAATCACGGAGCGCGTAATGAAACTCGAAACCCTCGCGGTGCACGCCGGCTGGAGCCCGGATCCGGTCACGAAGTCCGTCGCCGTCCCGATCGACCAGACGACGGCCTATGCCTTCGACGATACGCAACACGGCGCGCATCTCTTCGCTGATGACGTATCTCGGCGGTCACGGCAACTCGCTCGGCGGGGCGATCGTCGATTCGGGGAAGTTTCCGCGGGCCGGGCACGAGGCGCGCTTCAAGCGGCTGAACGAGCCCGATCCCTCGTATCACGGCAGGGTCTACACCGAGGCCGTCGGCGCCGCGGCCTGCATCGCACGCGCCCGCGTCGTGCCGCTGCGCAATACGGGCGCCGCGCTCTCGCCGTTCAACGCGTTCCTGATCCTGCAGGGCATCGAGACGCTGGCGCTGCGCGTCGAGCGGATTTCCGACAACGCGCTCGCGATCGCCAAATAGCTCGAGAAGCATCCGAAGGTGAAGTGGGTGAACTACGCGGGTCTGCCGGAGCATCGCGATCGTGCGCTCGTCCGGAAATACCTCGGCGGCCGTGCCTCCGGCATTCTCGCGTTCGGCGTCGAGGGCGGCCGCGAGGGCGGCGCGTGCTTCCAGGATGCGCTCGCGCCGTTCACGCGGCTCGTGAACATCGGCGACGCGAAATCGCCCGCCTGTCATCCGGCGTCGACGACGCACAGTCAGTTGAACGCGGACGAGCTCGCCTCGGCGGGCATGACGGTCGACACCATCCGGCTCTCGCTCGGCATCGAGCACGTCGACGATCTGATCGCGGACCTCGAACAGGCGCTCGCGAAAGCCTGAAGGGAGAGTGCCGCCGGCGCGCGGAAGCGGCGGCGGCAGCGGATCAGGGCTTCGGACAGACGAGCGGCGTGTTCTCGCTCCACGGCAGCGATTCATTGCGCACGTCGAGATTCACGCGCGACCAGAAGAGTTGCGCTTCCTCCGCCGTGCCGGCGACGCAGAGCTTGAAGTTGCCGAGATTGAGCTCGTCCGCGGGGCGCGAGAGGAGCTGCGAGACACCGTGCGCCGCTTCGTGGGGTTCGAGCATGCGCGGCTGCCAGCGTCCGAACACTTTCGGGTTGTTCGCGTATTCCTCCGTCATGCTGGTGCGGATGAACGGCAGCATGAGGCAGCAGGCGCTGACCTGATCGGCGACGCGCCCCAAGTTCACCTTCAACACTTCCGGCAGCTTCAGCACCGCCCAGTTCGCGACGACGTAGCCCGGCACCGCCACACCCGGCTCGACGGCCTGCATGGACGAGATGTAGAGCAACTGCAACTGCTGCTTGTGATAGATCGCCTCGCCCGCCCAGAGATGGGTCATCGCGACGAAGCCGTCGATTTTCGTATTCAGCACGAGGCTCGATTCCGCGAGGTTCTCGATGAAGTCCTGACGCACCCGCGCGCGGCGCTCGGCGCGGCTCTCGCCGTCGATCTCCGGCAGCGCGCGTCCGAAGCGGTAGCCTTTTTCCGTCAGGCCGGAATTGCAGATGACGAGGTCGGGGCCCTTGCCCTGCATCTGCTCGATGATGTAGCTGCGCGAGGCCCACATGTCGCGGGTGTTCGTGACGTCGGCCTGTACGGCGAAGGCATTCACCCCATGGGATCGGATCGCCGCGACGAGATCGAAGCCGTCGCGATAGCTCGAATGGAAATGCACGCCCACGGTATGCGCGCCGTTCGCGGCCGCGGCGAGCGCGAGCGCCTGCCCGATGCCGCCATCCTTGCCCGAGCCCGTGATCAGGACGCGCTTGCCCTCGAATGCCGCGCGGGCGTCGCCGGGAAACTTGAACTTCTCGAAATCCGCCGTGTATGCCATGTCCGCCTCCTGAGTGTTCTAGTCGTTATCCAAGGAAGTTATGCACCGGGGTCGGAGGGACTTTCGCAAAACCCCCTCCGACCCCGGTGGGTAAGTGGATCTTACACGGCTGTGCGGAGTATTTCGGTCACCACCGCCTCGAGCTGGGCGAGCGAGCGGCAGGACTCGACGCGGTCGCAGGCTGCACCGAGTCGGCGCATCTCGGAATCCCCGGTGTTCCAGAACGTGCGCGGCTCCGGATTGAGCCAGATGACGCGCCGCGCGCGTTCGTGGATCCGGCGCAGACTCGCGTGGCCTGGATTGCCGTAGTTCGAGCGCGCGTCGCCGAGGACGAGCACGGTCGTGCGGTGATCGATGTCGTCGAGTGCGATGGCCTCGAGCTCGGCGAGCGCGCGGCCGTAGTCGGTCGAGCCCCAGCCGTAGTCGCGCTGCGCCTTCGCGACGGCGTCTTCGGCCGTGAGCGTCTCGAACAGCGAAGTCACTTCCGCGAGCTGATTGCTGAACACGAACGCGCGGATCTTGGGCAGCACTTCGGTCAGGCTGTAGAGGAAGAGCAGCAGGAAACGCGAGACTGCTGCGACCGAGCCCGACACGTCGCAGACGGCGACGACTTTCGGCCGCTCGATCTTCTTGCGCTTCCAGACGAGGTCGAACAGCAGCCCGTCGAACTCGATGTTGCGGCGGAGCGTGTGGCGCACGTCGAGCTGGCCGCGCCGCGCGATCTTGCGGCGCCGCGAATGCAGCGCGATGAGCCGCTTCGCGAGCTTGCGCACCAACCCCTGCATGAGCTTGAAGTCACGTGCCTCGGCGCGGGCGAGCGGGATGCGCGCGAGCGTCTCCTCGCGGAGCTTCGTGCCGGCGTTCGCCGTGAGCAGCAGCATCTGCCGTTCGACGTAGGCGATCACTTCCTCGCGGAGCTCGACGAGCTTGCGGCGTGCGCGGCGCGCGCGCTCGATCTCACCGGCCGCTTCGAGGCGCTCGATCGCTTCCTCCGCGCCGACGAGACCCATCGCCTCCAGCGTGCGGCGCGTGAACTGGCCGCGCTGCGTGAACAATCGGATTTCGTTCACGCGCGCCTGCGCCGCGCCCTGCGCGAGCGCGAGCTGGAGCGCGGCGCGATCGCCCGATTCGAGCAGGCCGAGCAGCCCCCCCGCGCCCGACCCGCCGCCGCCGGGCGGCGGCATGTCGTTCGGCGGGGCGCCTTCGGGCGGCGCTTCGGGCTCGGCATCGTCGATCCGCTGCATATCCTCGTGCGCGAAGAAGTGCTCGAAGCATGCGTCGAAGCGGAGCTTGTCGTCCGGTGATTTCGCGAGTGCCTGCGAGAGTGCGTTCTTGACGAGCGTGCGATCCTCGAAGCCGACCGCGGCGAGCGCCGCGACCGCGTCCATGCCCTCGGCCGTCGAGACGCGCACGTCGGACGCGCGCAGCGCTTTCAGGAAATCCGTGAGGACCGCGCTCACGAAGGCCTCAACGCGCCTTGCGTGCCGCGCTCGTCAAGGCGTAGAGCTCGCCGTCGACGTTCTCGATGTCGTCCTGGAACTTCAGCAGCACGTTCAGCGTGGTGCGCACGAGCTCGACGTCGAGCGTATTCGCGTGCAGCAGCACGAGCGCGCGTGCCCAGTCGATCGTCTCGCTGATCGCCGGCACCTTCTTGAGATCGATTGCACGCAGCCCCTGCACGAAGGCGACGAGCTCGCGGTTCAGCTCCGCGCAGAGCTCCGGCACGCGGCGCTCGATGATCCGCCGTTCGAGCGCGGCATCGGGATAGGGAATGTAGAGATGGAGGCAGCGGCGCTTCAGGGCGTCGCCGAGCTCGCGGGTGTTGTTCGAAGTCAGGAAGCAGACCGGCGGAATGCGCGCGGAGATCGTCCCGAGCTCGGGAATCGAAATCTGATAGTCCTGCAGCATCTCGAGCAGGAAGGCCTCGAACTCCTGATCGGACTTGTCGATCTCGTCGATGAGCAGCACCGCGCCGTCCTTCGCCCACAGCGCCTTCAGAAGCGGCCGCGGCTCGAGGAATTCCTCGTTGAAGAACGTGTCGTCGAATTCATGCAGGCGCGCGATCGATTCCTTCAAACCCTTCGCGCCTTCCATCAGATCGCCGAGCTTGTCCTTCAACACCTGCGTGTAGAGGAGCTGCTTGCCGTACTTCCATTCGTAGAGCGCTTTCGCCTCGTCCAGGCCCTCGTAGCACTGCAGGCGGATGAGCGGCTTCTCGAGCCAGGTCGAGGTCGCACGCGCGAGCTCGGTCTTGCCGACGCCGGGGGGGCCTTCGATCAATACCGGCTTGCCGAGGCGGACGGCGAGGAAGACGGCGGTGGCGATGGCTTCGCTGCAGACGTAGCCGGCGGCATCGAAGCCGGCTTTGATGTCCTCGATCGCGGCGCGGGCGCCGATCTCGGGCGGGAGCTTGTTCGTGGGCACGACGGGACCTTTCTCGTGAGCGCGTTGGAACCCGAGCCTAATCAGCCCGCTCTCCGGATGCAACGCCGCGGATCAGTGACGGTAATCGCGCCGCTGTCCGAGGCGCGTGCGCCAGGCCGCCGAGAGCCCCGGACAGGCCGCGAGGTGCGCGAGCGCGGCGCGGGGCGGACGCAGCTCCGCGGTCACGGCCAGGAACTCCGCGAGCAGCACCGCGCCGGCCGGCCGTTCGACGAGCGTCATCGCGTCGCCGAGCGCGACCGCGCCCGGCTCGAGCACGCGCAAGTACCAGCCGGGGCAGTGCCGCTCGACGATCGCCTTCGCGACGCCCGCGGTGCCGTAGCGGTGATCGATCTTCCAGCACGGGCTGCGCGGTTGCGAGACCTGGACGAGCGCCGCACCGAGGCGGTAGACGTCGCCGATCGCGACGTCGTCCTCCGCCAGATCCGGACACGAGAGGTTCTCGCCTATCGTCCCCGGCACGGCACGCCCGGCGAGCGCCGGAAAGCGCGCCACGATTTCGCCGTAGGCACGTACGGCGAACTGGTGCAGCGCCTGATCCGGTCCGCCGTGCACGCGCCGATCGGCCTGGGCGTCGCCGTCGAGACCGAGCGGTCCGAGGAAGGCGCGGGCGACCGGATGCTTCACGATCGCACTGCGCCGGCCGTCGGGCTCCAGGATGTCGACGGGGCCGGCGTAGAGGCCGGTGACGGGATGCGCACTCATGGGCTGCTATGCTGTCGCCCGCCGCGCCCCGCGGCAAGCGAGAGAGATCGCCGCGTGCACATCTGGGTCGACGCCGACGCCTGTCCCAAGGTCATCAAGGAAATCCTGTTCCGCGCGGCGGAGCGTGTCGGCGTCGACATGACGCTCGTCGCGAACCACGCGATCCCCGTTCCGCCGTCGCCGCGCATCAAGTCGCTACGCGCGCCCGCCGGCTTCGACGCCGCGGACAAGCTCATCGCGGAGCGCGCCCAGGCGGGCGATCTCGTCGTCACCGCCGACATCCCGCTCGCCGCCGACGCGCTCGCGAAAGGCGCGCTCGCCCTGAATCCGCGCGGCGAACGCTACACGCCGGACACGATTCGCGAACGCCTCACGATGCGCGACTTCCTCGACACGCTGCGCGGCAGCGGCATTCAGACCGGCGGGCCGCCCGCGCTGAACCAGGCCGATCGCATGGCCTTCGCGAAGCAGCTCGATCAGATCCTCTCGACGTGGCAACGGACGCGCGAGGCGTAGACGGAACCGGGGACGCGGGATCGGACGGATCGTGCGCGCGAGACGAGCGCGACTCAGGGCGCGCCGTGAGTCCGGTCACGCCGTCGGCGAACCGGGCTCACGACGTCCGGGTCTCACGCGCTCGTGCTCACGACGTTGCCGCGCGCGGACGGCGCCGGCGGCAGATTGTCCGCCGTCGACTGCAGGAAGCTCGCGAGCGTCGTGCTTCCGTTGCTCTTCCCGCCGAGTGAGGCGACGAGATTGTCGAAACGCTGCTGGAGCGCGCTCGGTGCCGCGTTCCCGGCGCTCGCCGTCGAGCTCGCGCCGGAGTCCCGCTCGCTCACCGCCCGGGCGAGATTCTGCAGATCCGCCTGCATGTCCGGCGGCCGATAGGCGCGGCTCGAGACCGCGGACGTGACATTGCCGCCGCCGTCGCCCTGTGTGCCGGGGATCTGCGTGCCCTGGTCACGCACCGACGCCATGAGCTCCTGCAGGAACGTCGCGAGCGCCTGGAGGGAGCTCGAGGACGAACTCGCGCCGGTCGCCCCGGACTCCCCGCTGTTCGAGACGGCCGCGACCGGCCTGCTGGAACCGGCCCCGACGTCGATCTGCGACAAGGCCTGCGCGACGGCATCGGCCAGGCCGCCATTCGGCGCTGGGCCCGGAGGGGGCGGCGGGGCTGCGCTCGCGCCGACCTGCGTCGTGCCCGGCGTGGGCTGTGTACTGCCCGCTGCACCGAGCTGAGCGAGCTGGCTGTTCAGGCTCGTGGTGGTGCTGATGTCCATCTGTGTCTCCCGGGAATGCGTCGGGTTCGTGCCGTCAGGAAAATGACCGCCAGATGACCGTCATGGACCTGCGAACTGTCCCATCGCACCCACAGAGCATAGCGGCCCGCGGCGTCCCGCCTGGACGCCATGTGCGAAGCACCTCGCCAAAATAGGGCGAAATCGGCCGCACGCGATCGGCAACGCCGCGCGCCGCCGCGCCACCGAAGCCGGGCTCACGACAACCGCCGGAGCATCGCCATCACCCCCTCGAGCCAGGCGCGATACGGGGGATAGACGAGCCTCGTCGCGCCCAGGCGGCTTTGCTCGAACACCGCTTTCGTGGCCGAGAAACGCCGGAAACCGTGTTCGCCGTGATAGTGACCGCAGCCCGACGGGCCGATGCCGCCGAACGGCAGCGCGTCCTGCGTGATGTGGAGGAGGGTGTCGTTGATCGTCACGCCGCCGGCGAACGTCTCGCCGAGGATCCGCGCCTGCGCGGCCGCGTCGCGACCGAACCAGTAGAGCGCGAGCGGACGCGGGCGGGCATTCACGTAGCCGATCGCGGCGTCGAGCGATTCGACGGGCACGATCGGCAGCACCGGGCCGAAGATCTCCTCGCGCATGAGACGCGCGGAATCCGGCGCATCCAGCACGAGCATCGGACCGAGGCGGCGCGACGTCGCCTCGCCGGGCATCACCTCGACGACGCGCGCGCCGGCGGCCCGCGCCTCGTCGGCGAGCGCGAGCAGGCGTTCGCGATGGCGGGCGGAGACGATGCTCGTGTAATCGGGATTCTGCGCGGCGCCGGGATAGAGGCGGCACATCGCGTTCGCGAGCAGCGTCGCGAAATCCTCGCAATGCTCGCGCGCGACGAGCACGTAATCGGGCGCAATGCAGGTCTGACCGGCGTTCAGCAGCTTGCCCCAGGCGATGCGTTCGGCAGCACGCTCGAGATCCGCGGAGGCATCGACGATCGCGGGCGATTTGCCGCCGAGCTCGAGCGTGAGCGGTGTGAGATTCGGCGCGGCGGCCGCGGCGACGAGGCGGCCGACGGCGGTCGAGCCGGTGAAGACGAGATGATCGAAGGGCAGCGCCGCGAACGCCGCGCCGAGCTGCGCATCGCCCGTGACCGTCGCGACCTCTTCGACGTCGAACGTCGCGGCGATCGCCGCCGCCAGAGCCTCCGCCGTGCGCGGCGCGCCTTCCGCCGGCTTGACCAGCGCGCGGTTGCCGGCGGCGAGCACGCCGACGAGCGGACCGAGCGTCAGCAGCAGCGGATAATTCCAGGCGCCGATGATGCCGACGACGCCCAGCGGCTGAAGGACGATGCGCGAGCGGCCGGGCCACTGCAGCAGCCCGGTCGGCACGCGTTGCGGCCGCATCCAGCGCGCGACGCGGCGGCGCGCGTGCCGCGCGGCGCCGAGCAGCAGATGCGTCTCGGCGAGGGTCGTCTCGTGTCGCGAGCGGCCGCCGAAATCCGCGTCGATCGCGGCGGCGAAACGCGCGGCGTGGGTGTCGATCAGGGACTCGAGGCGGCGCAGACGATCGCGTCTGAGCTCGACGCCGACGCGCGGCGCGAGCAGGAAGGCCGCACGCTGCCGCGCGAGCAGGGCAGCGAGCACGTCCGGTCTGCCCGGGCCGTCCATCAGGCGCGTCTGCGGAACCGGCAGTACGTGAACGACTGCGTCGTGCCGAAGGGCGTCGCGTGCTGCTCCCGGTCGTGCGCACAGAGCTCGAAGTCGGCGCCGAGCTCGGCGGCGAGCTCCGTCGCGCGGTAACGCCGCACCGGCAGCCCGCTGCATTTCTCGGGACCGTCCTCGGCGAACGTCGCGATCACGACCTGACCGTCGGCGGTGAGCGCGCGGCGCAACTGCGCGAGATAGGCGGCGCGCTCCGCGGCTTCGGTGAGGAAATGGAAGACCGCGCGATCGTGCCACAGCGCGTAGCGCGCCGCGGGCAGCGGGACCGTCGTGGCGTCGCCGCTGAGGAACGTGACGCCGGCGGCCTGCGGACCGAGCCGCGCGCGCGTCACGGCGAGCGCGGCGTCCGAGACATCGAGCAGCGTGAGATCCTGGTGACCGAGCGCGAGCAGCCCGTCGACGAGCCGCGATGCGCCCGCGCCGACGTCGATGATCGGTGCGGCCGGCGGCAGGCCCGCCTCGGCGATGAATCGCAGCGACAGCGCGGCACGCGGCTGGAACCAGCTCACCGCGTCCGGCGCTTTCGTGGTGTAGACGTTCTGCCAATGCGCTTCGCGAGTCATGGGCTCACTTCGGGTGTTCGTGCCGGCAGCATAGCAGGGCGGCCGCCGGGCGGACGGCGACTCGCCCCCGTTTCCGTCGGCCTGTTAAGATCCGGGCTCGACTTCGACAACAATGACGGCGGCTCGCGCAGTGGAGGGAGATCGGCTCATGAGCAATCCGGACGTGATCGTAATCGGCAGCGGCTTCGGGGGATCGGTGCCCGCCGCCCGTCTCGCCGAAGCGGGCTTCAAGGTCATCGTGCTCGAACGCGGGCCGTGGCGCGACACCGTGCCCGTGCGCTCCATGGGCATCGACAAGCGCGCGCCGCTGCCGCGCGGCGCCCAACTCTTCACGAAGCTCCTGCGGGGCGTCGGCGGCAACCGGGTGCCCGGCAATCGCATCGCGCTCTCGAAGCACGGTCTCTTCGAGCTCTTCCTCGGCAAGGGCGCGACGATTGCCTGCTCGTCGGGCGTCGGTGGCGGCAGCCACGTCTATTCCGCCGTGAACATCCGCCCGCTCGCGCCGAACTTCTGGGAGGGTCACGCGCCGGGGATTTCGGACGGCGCGATGTCCGAGCACTACGACGCGGTCCTCGAACGCATGGGCTCGACGACGCCGATGGCCGATCACCGCATCCCGAACACCTCGGCCGTGCGCTGGAAGGGCTCGGACGCGATCGAGCCCGCGCTGCCGCCGCCCGATCCGCGCATCGGTTATCTGCTCCCCGACGATCCCGACAAACCGCAGAAAGTCGTCGACGAATTCGGCATCGAGCGCTGGGAGGTCGACTACAAGGCGAACGAGGACGGCTTCCTCGGCTCGCCGACGGGCAGCAAGGCGACGCTCGACGCGGTCTATCTCGGCCCGGCGATGAAGCGCGCGGGACTGATCGTCCGCGACATGGCGGAAGTCGTACGCATCATGCGGCAGGGCGATGGTGCGCGTTATCGCGTGGAGTTCGTCGATCACCACACGGGCGATCGCACCTCGCTCACCGCGAATCACGTCATCGTCGCCGCCGGCACGATCAACACGCTGCGCATCCTGCTGAAGAGCCGTGCCGACGGCGGGCTCGCCGGCATGCCGCAGCTCGGCAAGCGCTTCGGCACGAACGGCGACTACTTCGCCTACTGGGACTACAACGATCCGAACGTCGAGCAGAGCGTCGGTCTGCCGACCACGGGCGGCGTGCGTCTCAAGGGCGACATGGAATCGCCCATGATCGGCGGTGGCGGTCTGCCCGCGGTCGACAAGTACCCGCTGCCGCGGTTCATCCGCAACCGCATGAAGAAGGCCTACATGATCGCGGGGCTCGGCGAGGACAAGCTCTGCGGCGAGGTGACGCTGGTCAAGGGCAAGCTCAAGATCGAGTACGACCCGGACCAGAGTCCGATCTTCGCGAAGCTCAAAGGCATCTTCGCCGAGATATCGAAGCGTACCGGCCACAAGATCTACGGGCCGAAGACGCCGATCACCGTGCATCCGATCGGCGGCGCCTGTCTCGGCGAGAGCGCCGCCACGGGTGTGATCGACGCGAACGGCGAGGTCTTCGACAATCCGGGCCTCTATGTCACGGACGGTTCCGCACTGCCGCGCTCACCGGGTGGTCCGCCCTCGATGACGATCGGCGCCTGGGCCGATCACGTCGCGGCGAGCTTCATCGCGCGCCATCGCCCGCAGTGACGATGCGCGTAATTTCGGGGACACGTGACGCGACGAAGCGCTGAACGAACCCGGCGCTGCCTCGAAGCGGACCGATCGCGCCCTTTCGGCGCGATGCGGTGGCCGAATTGAGGTACAGGTCCCGGAGCTCGTCCGCCGGTCGAGACGCCCGCTGCCCAGACCCGGATCCTCTCGCCCGCTCCCGCTTTCTGCACGATGGGCGTGATCGCCTGCCCGGCGAGCGCGGCCGCGGCATCGCGCGCATTCCGCCGTCGGGGTGTCAGCGCTATCCCTGCCGTTCCCCTCGTCGCGCGCGGTCCGGGGGCGGGCGCTTTCTCGAGACACGGCCGCGCCGGGCACTTGCGCCGGAGCGCGATGTGCGCGCGCGGCCCGGTGTCCCGTGGAGAGCAGGCAAAAGCCAGTGGCATGACGCCGCGGTACGCGGAAGCGCCGAAGCTCATTCAGAGCTTTCTCACGCGTGAGCGCGACCCCCACGCCGAGCGCCGTCGACCGCGCGTCCTGGTGGTGCCGCTCCGCCGCGGCGTGGCTCGCGACGCTCGACGCCGGGCCCGCCGGGCTCACGAGCGACGAAGCCGCCCGGCGGCGGGCCCGATCCGGACCGAACATCGTCCATACCCGCCACGCCGCGCCGCTGCTGCTCCAGTTCCTGGCGCGCTTCCGCAACCCGCTCGTCCTCGTCCTGCTGCTCGCCGCCGCCGTCTCCGGGTTCACCGGGGAGGCGACGAACGCGATCATCATCGGCTGCATCGTGTGCCTCAGTGTCGTGATGGATTTCGTGCAGGAATTCCGCGCCGGCCGGGCCGCGGACCGGCTCGCGCAATCCGTTTCCGTGCGCGCCGCGGTGCTGCGCGACGGCACGGCGCGGGAGATCCCGGCGGCGGACATCGTGCCGGGGGACGTCGTCATGCTCGCGGCGGGCGATCTCGTGCCGGCGGACGGCGTGCTCCTCGACGCAAAGCACTTCTTCGTCAAGCAGGCGCTGCTCACCGGCGAGCCCTATCCCGCCGAGAAGGAAGCCGGCGCCGTGCCGGGTGCGACGCTCGAAGACGCGCGCGGCGCGGCGTTCATGGGGACCTCGGTCATCAGCGGCAGCGCGAAGCTGCTCGTCGTGGAGACGGGCACGCGCACGGCGATCGGCGCCATTGCCGACACGCTCGCGCGCCGCCCGCCGCCGACCGCCTTCGAGCAGGGCACGCGCGGCTTCGGGCTCATGATCATGCGGCTGACGTTCCTGCTCGTGCTGTTCGTGCTGCTCGTCAACGCCTTCGAGCACAAGCCGCTGCTGGAAATCTTCCTGTTCGCCGTCGCGCTCGCCGTCGGACTCACGCCGGAGCTGCTGCCGATGGTCGTCTCGGTCACGCTCGCACGCGGCGCGCTCGCCATGGCGCGGGCGCGCGTCATCGTCAAACGCCTGGCCGCGATTCAGGACCTGGGCTCGATGGACGTGCTCTGCACGGACAAGACCGGCACGCTCACGGAAGCGCGGATCGAGCTCGAGCGTCACGTCGATCCGCTCGGCCGGCCGAGCGAGCGCGTGCTCGAGCTCGCCTATCTCAACAGCTTCTTCGAGACCGGTTTGAAGAGCCCGCTCGACGAGGCGATCCTCGAGCATCGCCACATCGACGTCTCCGGCTGGCGGAAGATCGACGAAGTGCCGTTCGACTTCGAGCGCCGGCGCGTCTCCGTGCTCGTCGAACGCGCAGCGGAACGCGTGCTCGTCGCGAAGGGCGCGCCCGAGGACATCCTCGGACTGTGCAGCCGCTACGAGGCGGACCGCACGCCGGCGACCATCGATGCGGCGGCGACGACGGCCTTCCGCGCGCAGCGCGAGGGGCTCGAGCGCGAGGGCTTCCGCGTGCTCGCGATTGCCTGGCGCGGCGTCGGTCCGGAGCACGATCATGCCGACGTCGGGGACGAGTCCGAGCTCGTGTTCGCGGGCTACGCCGCGTTCTTCGATCCGCCGAAGGAGAGCGCGAAAGCGGCGCTCGCGGCGCTCGCGGCCTCCGGTGTCGCCATCAAGATCGTCTCCGGGGATTCCGAGCTCGTGACCCAGCACGTCTGCGCGGTGCTCGGATTACCCGTCGCCGGCGTGCTCACGGGGCGCGAAATCGCCGCACTCGACGAACCGGCGCTGCAGGCGAAAGTGGAGGGCATGACGCTCTTCTGCCGCGTGAACCCGACTCAGAAGGAGCGCGTGATCCGGGCGCTCAGGGCCCGCGGCCACGTCGTCGGCTATCTCGGCGACGGCATCAACGACGCGCCGCCGCTGCATGCCGCGGACGTCGGTCTGTCCGTCGATTCTGCCGTCGACGTCGCGAAGGAGGCCGCCGACATGATCCTGCTCGAGCACGATCTGCGCGTGCTGCACGCGGGCGTGCTCGAGGGCCGGCGCACGTTCGCGAACATCATGAAGTACATCATGATGGGCACGAGCTCGAACTTCGGGAACATGTTCAGCATGGCGGGCGCGTCGCTCTTCCTGCCGTTCCTGCCGATGCTGCCGACGCAGATCCTGCTCAACAACATCCTCTACGACGTGTCCGAAGTGCCGATCCCGCTCGACCGCGTGGAGGAGGCCGAGATCGCCCTGCCGCGCGCGCTCGACATCGCGTTCATCCGCGACTTCATGATCGCGATCGGCCCCGTCAGCTCGCTGTTCGATTTCCTGACGTTCTACGTGCTGCTCTTCGTCCTGCATGCGAACGAGGCGCTGTTCCAGACCGGCTGGTTCGTCGAATCGCTCGCCACACAGGTGCTCGTCATCTTCGTGATCCGGGCGCCGGGCAATCCCTTGCTGAGCCGCCCGCATCCCGTGCTCGCCGCGACCTCGTTCGGCATCGTCGCGATCGCGGCACTCCTGCCGTTCACGCCGCTCGCACCGTTCTTCGGCTTCGTCGCGCCACCGCCGCAGTTCTACGCGATTCTCGTCGTGATGGTCGTCGCGTATCTCGCGATCGTGGAGGGCGTGAAGCGGTGGTTCTTTGCGCGGCGAAGGAATCCTCGTAGGTCCGATTAGCGCAGCGTAATCGGACGCTCGCGGAGAGGCACGCGCGCTGAATCGATACGAACGTCCGATTACGCCTGCGGCTAATCGGACCTACGACAGCTGCTCCCGCACCTCTTCCACGCATTTCTCCCCGTCGTTACGCGGACTGTTCACGTAGGTGCTGACCGGATACGCGAGATAGCGTTCGAGCAGCGCCGCTTCGAGCAACGCCTCGACCTTCGTGCGATCCGTGAGCCTGCGATCGAGCCAGGCGTCCCAGGCGGGAGGGGCGATCACGAACGGCATGCGATCGTGGACGTGTGTCAACGCCGGCGAGGCCTCGCGGGTCAGCACCGTGAACGTCTCGAGCGCGTGCGCGTCCTCGACTGCCGGGTCGTACCAGTGCGACCAGAGGCCCCCGAAGAATACGGGTTCGGGCTCGCCGTGCGCATCGACGTGCCGGATGTAGGTCGGGATCTTCGATTTGCCCGCGACGCGCCACTCGTACCAGCCGTCGGTCGCGACGAGGCAGCGGTGGCGCTTGAAGGCATCGCGGAAGGCGGGCTTCGTCGCCACCGTATCGGTCCGCGCGTTGATCGTCCGCGCGCCGAACTTCGCGTCGTTCGCCCAGTGCGGAATCAGGCCCCAGCGCAAGGCGACCATCTCGCGCTCGCCGGATTCCGGATGCTCGCGTACGACGAGCGCTTTCTGCGTCGGCGCGATGTTGTAGCTCGGTGCGAGATGGTCGCGCAGCACCGCGCCGGCGATCTCGGCGAAGCGTGCGGGCGCGGTCGTGCGCGTGAAGCGGCCGCACATCGCGCGATCAGGAGCCTTCGAGCTGACGCGCGATGACGAGGCGCTGCACGTCGCTCGTGCCTTCGTAGATCTGGCAGACGCGCACGTCCCGGTAGATGCGCTCGACGGGGAAATCCTCGACGTAGCCGTAGCCGCCGTGGATCTGGATGGCGTCCGAGCACACCCGCTCCGCCATCTCGGAGGCGAAGAGCTTCGCCATCGACGCTTCGCGCAGACACGGTCTGCCGGCGTCCCGGAGCGCGGCCGCGTGCAGCACCATCTGACGTGCGACTTCGATCTTCGTCGCCATGTCGGCGAGGCGGAACGCGACGGCCTGGTGCCCGGTCAGCACCACGCCGAAGGCCTTGCGTTCGTTCGCGTACTTCACCGCCGCCTCGAACGCCGAGCGCGCCATGCCGACGGATTGCGCGGCGATGCCGATGCGTCCGCCTTCGAGATTCGAGAGCGCGATGCGATAACCCTCGCCTTCGCTGCCGAGGAGATTCTCGTGCGGCACGAGGCAGTCCTCGAAGAGTATTTGCGCCGTGTCCGAGGCGTGCTGGCCGAGCTTGCGCTCGAGGCCCGCCACTTTGTAGCCGGGCGTGCTCGTGGGCACGATGAACGCGCTGATGCCGCGCTTGCCGGCGTCCGGGTCGGTCACCGCGAAAACGATCGCGACATGTCCGTTCTTGCCCGACGTGATGAACTGCTTCGTGCCGTTCAAGACCCAGCCCTGCCCGGTGCGCTTCGCGCGGGTCTTGATCGCCGCAGCGTCCGAGCCCGCGTGCGGCTCGGTCAGGCAGAACACGCCGATGAACTCGCCGCGGGCGAGCGGCCGGAGGTACTTCTCCTTCTGCGCCGCCGTGCCGTATTTCAGGATCGGCATGCAGCCGACGGAGTTGTGCACGCTCACGATCGTCGAGGTCGCAGCGTCGCCGGCCGCGATCTCCTCGAGAGCCACGGCGAGCGCGACGTGATCGAGCCCCGCGCCGTCGTAGTCCGGCGGGACGAGCATGCCGAGCAGCCCGAGCCCGGCCATCTCCTGCAAGGCCGCGGCCGGAAAGGTGCAATCGCGGTCCCATTGGGCGGCGAACGGGGCGAGGCGCTCGGCGGCGAAGCGGCGGGCGAGGTCGCGGATCATCAACTGGTCTTCGGTCAGCAGCATGCGGGATCGTTCCTCTCGTCGTGGGTCCGGCCGCCCGCCGGGATGCGGGCATGATAATCGAGGCCGCGGGACCGGGCTCGCCCGGGGCCGCATGCGGCACAATCCCGGATTGTACGCGGGGACCGGCTCACGCTAGACTCCGGCCCGTCCGAGGACCTCTGGATGACAGCGAGCAGAGTCGGTGCAGGATGCCGCTGAGCGAGCGTGGCGATCCGTCCCTCCGGGGCATGGCGGCGCCCGTGCGCACCGATAGGGCCTCCGTCCCGCCTGCCGCTATATCGCACGTCCTCCCGCTTCACACTTTCCCATGGTAGCCAGCACATGACCCAGACGACTTCCGCGCCGGCCCTCGCGCCCGGCATCGACGGCTTTTCCTACGCAGATCTCTACCAGCCGGCGAAGCTCGCCGGGCTCCTGACGCGCTTCGACCGCGAGCTCGAGACCGGCGCACCCGAGCTGTGGGCGCGCTTTGCCGCCTACCGTGCGAATCGCGGCGAGGGCATGACGCCGGAAGACATCTCCGCCGTGCTCGTCGACACCGCGCCCTACGTCGGCGAGTTCGTCGGCCGTCTCTTCGGCGTGACGACGCAGCACGCCGGGCAGGTCGCGGCGATCACGGGCGAGTTCGCGACGATCTTCAAGTTCCGCACGGACGTCGTCGGCACGTTCGACAAGCGCTTCAAGGGGCAGGATGCCGCGAGCTGGGATCGCGCCGCCCTCACGAGCGCGAAAGACGCGATCGTGAAAGCACTGGGCGAGGGCCGGGGCGACGCCGAACGCGACGTCGCGGCCGCGGGCCTCGCGCTCGACGCGCTCGCGAAGGCCGAAGCCCCCGACGCCGCGGCGCTGCGCACGAAGCTCGCAGGCAGTGCGGCGCTCGCGGAGGCACTCGCGATCGCCGACCACAAGAGCTGCGTCGCGGCGGTCAACGAGGCGCTGCTGCGCTGGTGCCGCCTCGCCGCGACGGAGGCGTCCTTCGCGCCCGAGACGCACCGCTGGGTGCTGTTCAAGGTCCCGGCGAAGACCGACTGGGACGATCTCGTCGAGCACCAGATGGTCGATCGCGGTACGCACAAGGCCTGGGTCGGCCCCGAGCACGAGCGCCGTCGCCGGGTCGGGTTCTCCCTGACGGACCCGCGCATGGACCGCCGTCACGCGCTCTACGAAATCGATCACTGCATCTTCTGCCACGATCGCGACGCGGACTCCTGCGCGAAGGGCATGCGCAACAAGAAGGAGGGCGGCTACAAGGTCAACGCGCTCGGCGTGACCGTGACGGGCTGCCCGCTCGGCGAGAAGATTTCCGAGATGCATCTCGTGAAGCGCAACGGCGACAACATCGGCGCGCTCGCGCTCATCATCATCGACAACCCGATGTGCCCGGGCACCGGCCACCGGATCTGCAACGACTGCATGAAGGGCTGCATCTACCAGAAGACCGAGCCCGTCAACATCCCGCAGATCGAGACGAACGTGCTGACGGACGTCCTGTTCATGCCCTGGGGCTTCGAGATCTACTCGTTCCTCACGCGCTGGAATCCGCTGAACGTCGCGCGCCCGCATGCGCTGCCGCACAACGGCAAGAAGGTGCTGGTCGTCGGTCTCGGGCCCGCCGGCTACACGCTCGCGCATTATCTCCTGAACGAAGGCTTCGCCGTCGTCGGCGTCGACGCACTGAAGCTCGAGCCGCTGCCACAGGCGCTGCTCGGCGTGGGCGGCGCGCCGCAGCCGATCCGGGACTTCCGCGCGCTCTACGAGGATCTCGACAAGCGTACGAACCTCGGGTTCGGCGGCGTCGCGGAATACGGCATCACGGCGCGCTGGGACAAGAATTTCCTGAAGGTCATCTATCTCACGCTGCTTCGCCGTGAGACGTTCCGCTGCTTCGGCGGCGTGCGCTTCGGCGGCACGATCACGGTCGATGACGCCTGGAAGTTCGGCTTCGATCACATCGCGATGGCGACGGGCGCGGGCAAGCCCTCGATCATCGGTCTGAAGAACAACCTGCTGCGCGGCATCCGCAAGGCCTCCGACTTCCTGATGGGCCTGCAGCTCACCGGTGCGGCGAAGGACAGCTCGCTCGCGAACCTGCAGGTGCGCCTGCCGGCCGGCATCATCGGCGGCGGTCTCACGGCCATCGACACGACGACGGAAGTGCTCGCCTATTATCCGAAGCAGGTCACGAAGACGCTCACGCGCTACGAGAAGCTCGTCGCGCTGCATGGTGAAGAGAAGGTTCGCGCGCGCTTCGACAAGGAGGAGCTCGGCATCCTCGACGAGTTCCTCGCGCACGGCAGAGCGATCCGCGCCGAGCGCGAGCGCGCCGAGCAAGCGGGCGAGACGCCGGCATACGCGCCGCTCGTCAAATCCTGGGGCGGCTCGACGATGTTCTACCGCAAGGGCGTCGCGGACTCGCCGGCCTACCGCCAGAACCACGAGGAAATCAAGGAAGCGCTCGCCGAGTCCATCGACATCGCGCCGGGCATGAATCCGATCGAAGCGATCGCGGACGAATTCGGCGCGCTCGCCGCCGTGCGCTTCGAGAAAGTCGAGGACGGCAAGAAGAGCGAGGTCGTGATCCCCATGCGCAGCCTCTTCATCGCCGCCGGCACGAGCCCGAACATCATCTACGAGCAGGAGCATCCGGGCACGTTCAATCTCGCCGGCAAGTTCTTCAAGAACTTCGACGCGATCCCGGACGGCACGGAAATCAAATTCGAGCCGATCACCGTCGAGGGCGGACCGAAGATCGCGCCGCCCGCGCCGTTCACCTCCTACCACGCCGACGGCCGACACATCACGTTCTACGGCGACAACCACCCGGTCTATGCCGGCAACGTCGTGAAAGCGATGGCGAGCGCGAAGGACGGCTATCCGCACGTCGTGAACCTGTTCGCGAAGGAGCTCGCGAAGCTCGACCCGGCAGGGCAGGGCGCGCGCGACGCCGCGCTCGGCGATTTCTTCGGCGCGCTCGAAGCCGCGTTCACGGCGACGGTCGTGAACGTCGAGCGCCTGACGCCGACGATCATCGACGTCATCGTCAAGGCCCCGCATGCCGCGAAGCATTTCGAGCCCGGCCAGTTCTACCGCGTGCAGAACCTCGAGAACCTCGCGCCGACGGTGAAGGGCACGACACTCGCGTCCGAAGGCATCGCGCTGACCGGCGCCTGGGTCGACAAGGAACAGGGCATCGTCTCGCTCATCGCGCTGGAGATGGGCACCTCGACCCGCCTCTGCGCGGGCTGGAAGCCGGGCGATCGCCTCGTCGTGATGGGCGTGACCGGCGCGCCGACGCACATCCCGCAGAACGAGACCGTGCTGCTCGCGGGCGGCGGTCTCGGTAACGCCGTGCTGTTCTCGATCGGCAAGGCGCTGCGCGCCGCGGGTAACAAGGTCATCTACTTCGCGGGCTACAAGTATCCGCGCGACGTCTTCAAGGTCGAGGACATCGAAGCGGCGGCGGACGTCGTCGTATGGTCCGTCGATCCCGGTCCGGACGTCACGCCCATCAAGCCGCGCCGTCCGCAGGATCTGACGTTCGTCGGCAATATCGTGCAGTCGATGGTGGCCTATGCGAGCGGCCAGCTCGGGACGACCACGATCAGTCTCGCCGATGCCTCGGAGATGATCGTCATCGGCTCCGACGGCATGATGGCCGCGGTGAAGGCGGCGCGCTTCGGCGTGCTCGCGCCGCACCTGAAGCCCGACCATCGCGCGATCGGCTCCATCAACTCGCCCATGCAGTGCATGATGAAGGGCGTGTGCGCGCAGTGCATGTGCAAGCACGTCGATCCCAAGACCGGCGCGGAGACGTTCGTCTACTCCTGCTACAACCAGGACCAGCCGCTCGATCTCGTCGACTTCCCGCATCTGCGCGGTCGCCTCCGTCAGAACTCGGTGCAGGAGAAGATCGGCAATATGTGGTTCGACTACGTGATGGATGCGAAGGCGGGCTGAAGCCCGCGCTTCGCGGTTTCACGTAGGTCCGTATTAGCGCAGCGTAATCGGACGCTCGCCGCCGTGAGGCAGGGAACGTCCGATTGCGCCTGCGGCTAATCGGACTTACGAAAGCCGCTCAGACGAACTTCGCGTAGAACGCCTGCGCGGCGATCTGTCCGATCTCCTCGTCCTGCTGGTAGGTGCCGCCGCTCTCGCCGAGCGCGCCGAGCATGCGGCCGTCCGGTGCGCGCAGCACGATGCCGCCCCACACCGGCGTGTACAACGGATCGCAGAACCAGGTGATCTCGCGGCGTTCGTCGCCGAGCGACATGTCGAAGAGCCGCGTCTTCAGCACCTTCGTATCCATCTGCCATTTTGTCGCGGTATAGGCCTTGTTGTAGCTCATGCGCGCGTTGAGCGCGGTGGCGCCGTCCATGCGCGAGAGATGGATGAGATCGCCGCCGTAGTCGACGACGGCGGCGGCGAACTTGATGCCGCGCTTCGCGGCTTCCTCGAGCATGACGTCGACGATGAACCGGGCTTCGACCAAGCCGAGCTTTTCAGCCATGAGCATTCCTCCGTTCGTTGCGTGGAGCACGATTATGGGGTGCGGCACCGGAAATCAGTAGACTATCCGCGAAACCGAACGACGATCCCATGGCCCTCGATTACACCATCCAACTCCCCTGTTCCGTCCGGCAGACGCTGCCCGAGGAGAAGCTCTTCGCGCTGGTGAAGCGCCAGGACAAGGTGGCGGCCGCGATCGCGCGGTTCCGGGTGCAGTATCCGCACGAAGCGCCCGATCGCATCCTCGCCGCAGGCCGGCTCACGATCTCCGTCCGGACGCCGGACGGAGACGCACGCGAAATGCCCGTGAGCCTCGCGCAGCTCCTGCGTTCCGTCGCGCCGCTCGACGACGTGAAGCACGCCTGCGGTACCTGCGCCGCGAACCTCACCGGGCGCGATTTCGGCTGCATCGGGCGCGTGGACTATCCCGTCGCCCGCGCCGCCGAGGAGTGGCTGCTCGCGCGGCTGCCGGACGATTACTGGGACGGCAATCTCGTCATGCTCTTCAAATCGCTCGCCGATCTCGAAGTGGACGGCGCGCCCGTCGAGGCGGTCCGCGCCCGTGGCGCGGCATTCGAGGCGAGCGCGCCCGTCAGCCGCCAGTGGGGCGGCCTGCTGACGAAGAAGCAGATTTCCTCCAGCCAGCTCCTGCACATGCTCGCGTTCGGCGGTCACCTGAGCGCGCGCCAGGCGCAGCTCTACACGCGTCTGCTCGGACTGCTCGCGATACCGCTGGAGCCGCCTTCCGGAGATGAGTCGATCGAAGCGCTGAAGACGTTCCTGTGCGCGATTGCGATCGCCGGGCGGTTGAATGCTGGGGTGCTGATCGACGCGTAGGTCGCCGGGGACATGTCCGGGGACATGTTACTTAATTCGGACACGACATCGAGTTCGCCACGAATGCCGACCCCGAATTAAGGAAGCTCTGAATAAGTCCATCCTGGACTTTTCAGAGCACGGTCGGCAAGAAGCGTGGTTCTTGCCGACCTTACGTGAACAATGGCTTACGCCACTGTTCACGGCGGCACATCCCTGTGCCGCCGGAAGCTCTGAACTGAACAATGGCTTACGCCACTGTTCACGGCGGCACATCCCTGTGCCGCCGGAAGCTCTGAACTTGTTCAGAGCTTCCTTAAGTTACGTGTCCCCCCAACTCCAATGCCGAGCCCCGAATCAAGTCTCGTGTCCCCAAAATTTTTCCCCAAAACTTTTCCGATTCGGCCGGAACTTCGAGTCGAGAGCGACAGGGTGGCCGATTCGAGCAACATCTCCCCTTATTCCACCACCGCTCCGCACTTCGGGCAGTTCTTCGGCAGCGTCGGCCACGATGCGAAGACGCGCGGGCCGATGAGACCTCCGCTGCTCAGCAGCGGCGCAGCGCAGGCCGGGCAGCGCAGGCGCGTGAGCACGAGGCCGACGAGGCTCGGCCAGAAGAAGATCACGGCGACGACGAGCACCGGCGAGACGAGCGCGGCGAGGCCGACTGCGATGAAGGCGAGCAGCGCGCCGGTGACGAGATAGCGCTTGTAGAGGCGTCGCGGCGGGCCGCTGAAGAATCCTGGGGTCATGATCATCTCCTCAGAACGTCGTGAGGTCGTCGGCGTCGGTGGGCGGCAATTGCCGTGCGGGTGTCGGCAGCACGAAGGCGACGATGAAGGAACCGACGAACATGAACGCCGCGAGCACGTACATGCCGAGGTTCGTGCTGTGCGTCGCGTCCTTGATCCAGCCCATCATGTACGGACTGACGAAGCCCGAGAGATTGCCGAACGAATTGATGATGGCGATGCCCGAAGCCGCGGCGCCGCCGGTCAGGAACGAGGTGGGCAGCGCCCAGCACTGGGGGATCGCGGCGAGCAGGCCGGCCGTGCCGACAGTCAGGGCCGCGATGGCGAGCACCTGGTTGCCGGAGAAGAGCACCGAGGCCGCGAGACCGAGGCCGCCGAGGATCGCCGGCACGACGATGTGCCAGCGGCGTTCGTGCCGGCGATCCGCGCTCGCACCGACCAGCACCATGCTCACCGCCGCGGCACCATAGGGAATCGCGCTCACGAAGCCGATGTCCATCGGTTTCGTGATACCCATGCTCTTGATGATGGTCGGCAGCCAGAAACCGACGCCGTAGAGTCCGCAGACGAACGAGAAGTAGACGAGACAGCACCACCACACGCGGCGGTCCTTCATGCCGTCCCACACCGAATGCGAGGTCTTGTGCTGGTTCTCGGCCCGGATGTTCGCGCTCAGGATCTCCTTTTCGTCGGCCGTGAGGAAACGCGCCGAGGCGACGTCGTCGTCGAGGTAGAAGTACGCCAGCATGCCGAGCACGACCGTCGGCAGGCCTTCGATGAGGAACAGCCATTGCCAGCCGGCGAGACCGTGGCTGCCGCTCAACTGCTGCAGGATGAAGCCGGAGAGCGGGCTGCCCACGACGCCCGAAATCGCGACCGCCGTGACGAAGAGCGCCGTGATGCGGCCGCGGCGCGCGGCGGGATACCAGTAGGTGAGATAGAGGATCACGCCCGGGAAGAAACCGGCCTCCGCCGCGCCGAGCAGGAAGCGCACGAGGTAGAACTGCTCCGGCGTCTTCACGAGCATCATCGCCGTCGACAGGAGGCCCCAGCTCAGCATGATACGGGTCAGCGTCTTGCGCGCGCCGATCCGGTGGAGCAGTACGTTGCTCGGCACCTCGAACAGGAAATAGCCGATGAAGAAGATGCCCGCGCCGAGACCGTAGATCGTCTCGCTGAATTTCAGATCCGCGGACATCTGCAGCTTCGCGAAACCGACGTTCACGCGATCGAGATAGGCGGCGACGTAGCACACGAACAGGAAGGGGATCAGACGGCGGGTGACGAGCGCGTAGAGCGCGTTCTCGCGATCAACCGTAGGCATGGGGCTTCCTTCGTGAGGCAAACGGGCGGCACGATAACAGAGAGTGCGGTGCAAGGGGCAGACGCGGCGACACGAGACTGGCTCTTCTCCGAACTGTGGGGCTGTTCCACGGCACACCGCGACGCCTATTTTCCGCTTGTCGCCCTCGCGCAGGCGAGGGGCCGGTCGTTCAGCCCCGGCGCCGAGGTCGAACCGCGGGGCCGGCGCAGAAGACGAGCGCAGTGCGGAAGGGAGCGCTCGACAGCCCGAAATTCACTGCGCGTGCCGTGGGTCACCGACTGGGCCCTCGCCTGCGCGAGGGCGACAGAGGTCAGCCGAGGCGGGAATGGGTCGAATGACCCCGCCGGAAGTGGTGCCTGTCCCCGAACGGAATTGCTTTATCGAAATGGCGAATTAGTGCCTGTCCCCGTTCCTCTGCTTGTCGCCCTCGCGGAGGCGAGGGCCCAGTCGTTCAGCCCCGGCGCCGAGGTCGA
>JACQWY010000017.1:65697-116681 GCA_016209015.1 Gammaproteobacteria bacterium
CCTCGGCGCCGAGGTCGAACCGCGGGCCCAGCGCAGAAGACGAGCGCGGTGCGGAACGGCGCTCTCGAAAGTGGAAGTTCACTGTGCGTGCCGTGGGTCACCGACTGGGCCCTCGCCGGCGCGAGGGCCCAGTCGTTCAGCCTCGGCGCCGTGGTCGAACCGCGGGGCCGGCGCAGAAGACGAGCGCGGTGCGGAACGGCGCTCCCGAAAGTCCGAGGTTCACTGCGCGTGCCGTGGGTCACCGACTGGGCCCTCGCCGGCGCGAGGGCGACAGGGATCAGCCAGGCCGGGATGCGTCGGCGGATCCCGGTGCCAGGGGGCGCCGCGGCGTGCTGTTCGACCGCCCCGCAGTGCGGAGAACGACGAAAAAAGTGCCGGGGGCATCCGTGCCTCACCGGCCGATGCAGGGCAGAGCGCCCCGCGAGGATCAGGGAATCCGGGCGTCGGCTAGTCGCTCCGGGATGCGTGCTCCGCCGGCGGGGATGGCGATCCGCCGCCGAAGAACGCATCCGCGAGCGCGCTCCCGCGCCAGGGTCTCTAAGGAAGCTCTGAACAAGTTCAGAGCTTCCTGCGGCACATGGACGTGCCGCCGTGAACAGTGGCGTAAGCCATTGTTCACGTAAGGTCGGTAAGAACCACGCTTCTTGCCGACCGTGCTCTGAAAAGTCCAGGATGGACTTATTCAGAGCTTCCCTAACGGAACGCGCGTACCACCGCCGAATCCCAGAAACCGCCATGGCGCTGCTTCTGTTCGGCGTCGGCGAGGCGTTCCTCGATGTTCGCGAGCAAGGTCTCGGTCTCCGTGCGGCGCGCGCGATCGGCGAGCGCGAGCGCCGGCCGGGTGGGCGCGGCGAGGGCCTTGCGCGCGTGGATCAGGGCCTGATGAACGTCGCCGTGCGCGGCGAGCCAGTCGGCCAGGAAATAGTTCGCGTCGATGCTCTCCGGATCGATCTCGAGCGCCTGGCGGAAGTACTCGACGGCCTTGTCCGGATCGCCGAAGCCGAGCGGCCAGCGCGGGGCGCGGTAATAGAGCTGGCCGAGCGCCGCGTAGACCGCGCCATTCAGCGTGTGCCCGTCGCGATGCACGGCCTGCAGCAGCAGATCGCGCGCGCTCTTCGCGCGGTCGAGTGCGGCGAGTCCGCCACCGGCGCGCGCCGCGGAGGCGAGCACGATGCCTTTCCAGGCGAGGGGCTCTGCGCTGTCGGGGCTGGCCGTGGCGAGCGCGTCGAGCTCGGCGATCAGCGCGTCGTAGGCCGCCGCGCGTTCGGCGGGCGCGGCGAGGTGGCCGATCTCCGCCCAGCGGGTCGCGATCGCCGCGGGCACCGGCGCCGCGTCGTCGGCGCGCGCCGCGACGAGCGCCAGCAGGAGCGGGATCGCGACGAGGCGCAGCGAACTCGCGGACGGCGACATGAGCGGCTCAGCTCCCGACCGTTTCGAGCAGGTGCATCGCGCGATCGATGCGGAAGCGCCGGCCGACGGCGACGTTTGCGTTCCAGTGCTCGGCAGCGGCGTCGCGCGCCATACGTTTCGCGAGGCGGCGATACGCCGCGGTGACCGAGCCGCAGCAGACGATAGCGGTGGCTCCGTCGCGCGTGCGGGCGAGCTCGACGGGTTCGAAGTCGAGCCGCTCGAGGCGGCGGTAGAGACGCGCGCTTGCGCTCGTCATCGCCCACTGGAAGCCCGCGCCGTGCAGGAACGCGACGAGGCCGGTGAAGACGTGCCCGGCGTGATGCGGCCGCCACAGGCGCAGCGCGTCGAGCTCGACGACGTGACGCCGCTGGACGGGCACGCATAGCGCGTGCTCGAGCTCGCGCTCCGCGCTGTGCCGGAACTCGCGCTCGGCCACGAAGCGGCAGTCGGCGCCGGCGCGCAATCCGACGAGGGCGACGAGGTGTCGCCCGAGCTCGCAGCGCACGACGACCCGCTGTGACGCGTCGTCGTGCGGCGTGGGCAGCAGGGCGGCGATCGCCTCGCGCGCGGCATCGCCGCGGCGGTGGACGCGGAGCTTCAGCGACGCCGCGTCCGCGGCGCGGTCGGCGGCGGGGATCACGAACGGTTCGATGGCTTCGAGTCGCGTCACGGTCGGGCTCCTGCGGATGATCACGCCCCCCCGACAGTGCAAGCCCGGGACCATCCTCCGCGTTCATGCGCGATCAAGGGTTTGCCGCGCCGGCGTGCGGCGAGCGCGCAAGAATGTCCTGCAAAAAACGTAGGGTCCGACGTCGGCTCAGGGCGCGGAGCAGTCGGCGGCCGTCCCCGCCGGCAGCGACAGCCGCAACACGACCGCGACCGTTCGATCGAGCAGGCAATCGGGCACGTAGCCGATCGCGCCCGGCGTCGCGGCCACGAAGCGGCGCACCGCCGCGGGCGAGGCGAGCACGTGCGGGGGGGAGAGGCCCTGGAAGTAGAGCTCGTTCCAATAGGCCTCGAGCTCCTGCGGCGAGCGGTGCAGGACCGCAGCCGAGAACGCCGCGCGCAGCGGATCGCGTGCCGGCAGGTTGACCGGTGTCCAGGCGCGACCGCGATCGTCCACGAGGACGCGGCGCCGGAAGACGTTCGCGATCGTCGTCAGGTCGGGCGCCACGGGCCCGGCCCCGGCCCTGACGATCACCGCGAGCGCCGGATCGGCACCCGCGGCGCTCGTCCAGGCGAGCGCCGCAGCCGCGGCGAGCCGCCGTACGGCCGCGAAACGAGGCGCCGGACGCACGTTCAGAACAGTACTCCGAAGGAGGCGAGAAGGCCGTCCGGCGCGACGCGCTCGTTGTGTTCGCCGACGCGGTATTCGAGCTTCAACGCGAGCGCCGGGCGCGGTCGCCAGACGCCGCCGAGCGTCCCGAGGCGCACGCCGCGCGCGGCGGCCGGTACCCCGTCGTAGCGTTCGAAGCGCGCGACCGCCGCGACCTGTCCGAACAGCGGCACGACGCTCTGCACGAATCCTCCCCATTCGCTACGGCTGCGTGCCGCGAATTCCTTCACGGCGTAGACTGCCTCGCCGCTCAGCTCGACGCCGCGCCACACGAAACGTCCGTCGACACCGGCGAGATGCGTGCGCGCGCCTTCGCCGCGCATGCGGAATTCAGCGTAGGAGACGGCGAGCTCGGCGCGATCCGCGAGGAAGTGCCCGCGCAACTGGGCGCCGCCCGCGTGGTCGTACTCGTGGTGGGGGCCGGTGATATCCAATTCTTCCGAGGTGCTGTCCTGATGCGCGGGGTCGAGCGTGCGGCTGGCGTCGAGGTATGCGACGTAGTCGAGCGCGTCGCCGCCGGCGAGCTGCAGCGTGCCGTGCACTGCGAGTCCGCTCGCGAGCATCGCGAAGGGCAGTGCGGTGACGAGCGGGCGGCTCACGGTCGCTTGCAGCGGATCGGCGTGAACGAGATTCCAGCGACCGATCGGCGTGAGGAACTTGCCGGCGCGGAGGCTCAACCACGGTGTGGCCGCGTAGTCGAGGTGCAGGCGTTCGAGCGTGACGTCGATGTCGTCCGCGTTCACGCCGTGACGATCGATGCTGACGAAGTCTTCGATCTCGGTCTCGACGAACACCTGCCAGGACGGCGCGGGCGTCCACGTCGCGAGGAGGCTCGCGCCGCGGGCGTCGAAGCGCGCAGGCTCGCCGTCCAGATCGCGAACGCGCAGCGTGGCGTAGCCGCCGAGGTGCAGCGCGCCGCCGAGCAACGCGAGACCGCGTTCGGCTTCGGGGCTCGCGACGGGCGCCTCGCCGTGCGCGGCTGCGACGATCAAGGCGAGCGCAGCGCATGCCGCGACGCGCTGCCGGGCATAGGAACGCTTGCATTCGCCACTCACGATGCCGAACCTGCCTTGCCGCCGTGCGGCGCATCCACCGTAACGATTCCCGTCTCGCGCCGCGCGGCACGACACGGACGCGGATGATACCCGATGTCGATCCGGCGCATTCTGCTCTTCGCCTTCCTGTGCTTCAGCGTCGTGACCGCGGCGCTCGTCACGTCGTTCACGTACACGCGTGCGAGCGCGGCGCTGAAAGCCGAGATCCGCCGCAGCGTCGAGACCCAGGCGCGTGACGTCGTCGCCGAGCTCGAGGCGCTCGTCTTCGAGCGTGTCGAGGACGTCTACGGCTGGAGCCGCGTCGAGCCCATGCAGGAACTGAAGGTCGACGACGTCGACAAGCGTCTCGCGAACTACCTGCGCGACGTGAAGACGTCCTATGCGGGGATCTACGAGAATCTCTCCTGCGTGCGCGACGGCAAGGTGCTCGCGGCGAGCGAGCCCGGCCTCATCGGCACGCGCTGGAACGACGCGCCGGTCTGGCTCGACATCGAGTTCGGCACTGCCCGCATCTCGCTCACGCGCCCGGCCGTGGTCGACGGCGTACCCGTGCTCACGCTCAGCACGCGCCTCGACGACGCGTTCTCCGGACGTCCGCTCGGCACCTTGCACGCACTCTACGACTGGACGGAGATCGACGCGCTGCTCGACTACGCGATGGGCGCGAGCGGCCGCGACGCGCTCGTCGTCGACGCGGCAGGGCGCGTCATCGCCGCGTCCGCGAACTTCCGCCGGCGACCGGGGATCGCGGACGTCACGTTGAGCCGCTGGCACGACGGCCGGCGCGCGAGCGGTGTGAACGAGCTCGACGGCGCACCGCTCGCCGCCGGCCGCCAGCTCGTCGGCTTCGCGCGTGCGCTCGGCTACAAGGGACTGCCGGACCTCGGCTGGACGGTGCTCGTGTTGACGCCGCAGCGCATCGCCCTCGCGCCGAGCCGCGCACTGCTGCATGCCTTGATCGCGCTGTTCCTCGTCACGGCCGGCGTCGCCGCGCTGCTCGCGATCGGGATCTCGGGTCGCATCGCGCGGCCGATCCAGTCGCTGACGGCACTCACGCGTGCCGTCGATCTCGATGCCGAGCTGCCGCGCATGCCGTCCGGCGGCGGCAGCGAGGTCGAGGAGCTCGGGCGCGCATTCGCGCGCATGCTCGAGGACCTGCAGCGCACGCGGCGCGAGCGCGAGCGGGTCGCGAAGCTCGCCGCAGCCGGTGAGATGGCGGCGATGCTCGCTCACGAAGTGCGCAATCCGCTCGGCATCCTGCGCTCCTCCACGCAACTGCTCGCACGCGAATCCGGCCTCTCGGTGCGCGGCCGCGAAATGCTCGGATACATGCTCGGTGAATGCGACCGCATCAACGGGCTCGTGCAGGGGCTGCTCGACAGCGCACGGCCGCGCGCGCCGGTCTTCGCCCCACTCGATCTCGCCGCGCTCGTGCGCGGTCTCGGCGGGCCGCTCGCGGTGCGCGCGACGGAAAAAGGAGTGAACTTGCGGTTCGAAGCGCCGTCCGAGCCCGTGGTGCTCGAGGGCGATCGCGATCAGATCCTGCAGGCCGTGCTCAATCTCGCGATCAACGCATTGCAGGCGGCGCCGGAGGGCGGCACGGTCGCGATCCGCTGTCGCGCGGCGGGGGCCGGCGCGGCGCTCGAGGTCGCCGACGACGGTCCCGGCATCCCGCCCGCGGAGCGCCAGCGCATCCTCGAGCCGTTCGTGAGTCATCGCGCGGGCGGCATCGGGCTCGGCCTCGCCGTCGTGCAGGACATCGTGCAGCGGCACGGCGGCACGCTCGCGATCGGCGAGAGCGATCTCGGCGGCGCGCGTTTCACCCTCACCCTGCCCCTGACTCGAAAGGAGAACCCCACGTGAGCCGTCGTACCGTGCTCGTCGTCGACGACGAGGTGAAGATGCAGCGCATCCTCGAGCTCACGCTCGCGGATCTCGGCCACCACGTGCTGCGCGCAGGCGGCGGGCGCGAGGCGCTCGCGATCATCGACGCGGAGAGCGTGGATCTCGTGATCACCGATCTGCGCATGCCCGACGTCGACGGTCTCACGCTGCTGAAGACGCTGCACGAGCAGGGCCGCGCGCTGCCGACGATCGTCCTCACCGCGCACGGCACGGTGGAGACTGCCGTCGAGGCGATGAAGTACGGCGCGATCGATTACATCCTCCGGCCGTTCGAGGTAGAGACCGTCGAGCTCGCCGTGACGCGCGCGCTCGGCGTCTCGCGCGTCGAGCGCGAGAACCGCTATCTGCGCCGCGAGATCGAGCAGGGCTGGGGCGGGTTCGTCGGCGCGAGCGCGCCCATGCAGCGCCTCTACCACCTCATCCAGCAGGCGAGTCCGACTGGCGCGGCCTGCCTCGTGGTCGGCGAGACCGGCACGGGCAAGGAGCTCGTGGCGCGCGCCGTCCATCGCGCCTCGGGACGCACGGGACTGTTCGTACCGATCAACTGCGCGGCGATCCCGGCCTCGATCCTCGAGAGCGAGCTGTTCGGTCACACCCGCGGCGCGTTCACCGGTGCTCATGCCGAGCGCATCGGCAAGTTCGAGCTCGCCGACGGCGGCACGCTGTTCCTCGACGAGATCACGGAGATGCCGGCGGAGCTGCAGGCGAAGCTGCTGCGCGTGTTGCAGGAACGCTCGATCGAGCGTCTCGGCAGCAATCGCCCGATCGAAATCGATCTGCGCGTCGTCGCCGCGACGAATCGCGATCCGCAGGCCGCGGTCGCGGAGGGCCGCCTGCGCAAGGACCTCTACTACCGCCTCGACGTGCTGCGGCTCGATCTGCCGCCGTTGCGCGATCGCCGCGAGGACATCGCGCCCCTCGCGCGGCATTTCCTGACGCGCCTCGCCGGCGCCCAGGGCCGGCCCGTGCCGACGCTGAGCACGGAAGCCGAGCACAAGCTGCTCGCCTACGACTGGCCGGGCAATGTCCGCGAGGTCGAGAACGTGATGGCGCGCGCACTCGTGCTGTCGACCGGGCCGGACATCGAGCCCGGACTGCTCGAGGAGATCTCGGTATCGGCGCGCGGTACGCTGGCGCCGCGCCCGGCTCCGGGCGCGACGGAGCTCGCGCTCGTCCCCCAGGTCGAGGCGCTCGAGCGCGACCTCATCGCGCGAGCCGTCGCCGCGGCCGACGACAACAAGGCGCGCGCCGCACGCCTACTCGACATCAGCGAGCGTTCGCTCTGGTACAAGCTGAAGAAGTACGGGCTGTCCTGAGCAGCGATTGCAGCGTTCGCCGCCGCGGTCGAAATACCCCGGCCCCCCCGTTGTTGATCCAGGGACGTGGGCTCACTATCCTACCGGGGTTCAACCCCTTTCAGCCCAGGGTATCTGGTTCCATGACTCATCACAGCGCACGGACGGCCGCGTCATGGCGTTAGCCCCGGCCTCCGATCGTCCGGCATGGGACGCCGTCGCGGCCCGCGATCTCGTCGAATCGCTCGCCGGCATCCCGGGACCGCTCATGCCCGTGCTGCATGCCCTGCAGGATCGCTATGGCTACGTGCCCGACGAGGCCGTGCCGATCGTCGCGGAAACCCTCACGCTGTCGCGCGCCGAGGTGCACGGGGTGATCAGCTTCTATCACTACTTCCGGCAGACGCCGCCGGGCCGCGCCACGATCCAGATTTGCCGCGCGGAAGCGTGTCAGGCGATGCACGTCGAGAAGCTCGTCGACCACGCGAAGCGCACGCTCGGCATCGACTTCCACGAAACGACAGGGGACGGACGCATTTCGCTCGAGCCCGTGTACTGCCTCGGCAATTGTGCGTGCGGACCCTCGGTGATGGTCGACGGCGAACTGCACGCCCGGGTGACGGTCGAAACTTTCGATGAGATCGTCGCGGGTGCGCGTACATGACGACCACGGTTTACGTTCCGGGCGACAGCACCGCGCTCGCGCTGGGCGCGGAGCGGGTGGCGGCGGCGATCGCGCGTGAAGCGGCGGCGCTCGGCGCCGAGGTGCGGATCGTGCGCAACGGCTCGCGCGGCATGTTCTGGCTCGACCCGCTCGTCGAAGTCGCGACCCCGGCGGGCCGCGTCGGCTACGGCCCGGTGCGCGCCGGCGACGTCGCCGGTCTTTTCGCGGCGGGATTCCTGACCGGCGGCAGGCATGCGCTCGCGCTCGGCCCGGTCGCCGACATTCCGTATCTCGCGAACCAGGAACGCCTGACTTTCGCGCGCGTCGGCATCACCGATCCGATCGACCTCGACGATTACCTCGCGCACGACGGCTATCGCGGCCTGAAGCGCGCGCTCGAAATGGACTCCGCTGCGATCGTGCGCGAAGTCACGGACTCCGGCCTGCGCGGTCGTGGCGGCGCGGCGTTCCCGACGGGCATCAAGTGGAAGACCGTGCTCGATACCGAGGCGCCCCAGAAATACATCGTCTGCAACGCCGACGAAGGCGATTCCGGCACGTTCTCCGATCGCATGATCATGGAGGACGATCCTTACGTCCTCATCGAAGGCATGACGATCGCCGGCCTCGCGGTCGGCGCGACGCAGGGCTACATCTATCTGCGCGTCGAGTATCCGCACGCCCGGCGTGCCCTGAACGAGGCGATCGCGCGCGCGCGGCAGGCCGGCTATCTCGGTGCCGACGTCCTCGGCAGCGGCAGGTGCTTCGAGCTCGAGGTGCGCATCGGCGCAGGCGCCTACATCTGCGGCGAGGAGACCGCGCTGCTCGAGAGCCTGGAGGGCCGGCGCGGCCAGATCCGATTCAAGCCGCCGCTGCCGGCCATCAAGGGCCTGTTCGGCCAGCCGACAGTGATCAACAACGTCATCTCGCTCGCGAGCGTGCCGATCGTGCTCGACCGCGGCGCTGCGTTCTACCGCGATTTCGGCCAGGGCCGCTCGCGCGGCACGCTGCCGCTGCAGATCGCGGGCAACGTGAAGCACGGCGGCCTCGTCGAGAAGGCGTTCGGCGTGAGCCTGAACGAGCTGCTCTACGACTTCGGTGGCGGCACGGCGAGCGGCCTGCCGATCCGTGCCGTGCAGGTCGGCGGACCGCTCGGCGCCTACATGCCGGCGGCGCATTTCGACACCGCCGTCGACTACGAGGCGTTCGCGGCCCGCGGCGCGATGCTCGGCCACGGCGGCATCGTCGTCTTCGACGAGACCGTGGACATGGCGCGCATGGCGCGCTACGCGATGGAATTCTGCGCGCTCGAATCCTGCGGCAAGTGCACGCCCTGCCGGATCGGCTCGACGCGCGGCGTGGAAGTGCTCGACAAAGTGATCGAGGGCGAGGAGCGCGAGCGTCATCTCGCGCTCCTCGAAGATCTTTGCGAGACGATGACCCACGCCTCTCTCTGCGCGCTCGGCGGGCTCACGCCGCTGCCGGTGCGCAGTGCCGTTAAACATTTTCCGGAGGACTTCGGAACCACCAGATCGGACCTCGCGGCCAACGTCGCCTGACGCTGTAGGGGCGGTGACACGGCTGAAAGCTGCCCGACAGGAGCGCAGTCATGCTATCTATTTCTGATCGCGATCTCGGCACGCCCGCAGCGTCCAGTGCCGAGACCGTCACCGTCGACATCGACGATCGTACCGTCGCCGTGCCGAAGGGCACGACCGTGCTGCGCGCCGCCGCGCTCGCGGGCATCGACATCCCGAAGCTCTGCGCGACCGAAGCGCTCGAACCCTTCGGCTCGTGCCGGCTCTGCCTCGTCGAAATCGAGGGCGTGCGCGGCTACCCGGCCTCGTGCACGACGCCGGTCGCGGCGGGCATGAAGATCCGCACCCAGACGAAGAAGCTCGGCGAGCTCCGCCGCAACACCATGGAGCTCTACATCTCCGATCACCCGCTCGACTGCCTGACGTGTCCGGCGAACGGCCATTGCGAGCTGCAGGACATGGCGGGGGTCGTGGGACTTCGCGAAGTGCGCTACGGCTACCAGGGCGGGAATCACCTCGCGCTGCCGAAGGACGAGAGCAACCCGTACTTCACGTTCGACTCGAGCAAATGCATCGTCTGCTCGCGCTGCGTGCGCGCCTGCGAGGAAGTGCAGGGCACGTTCGCGCTCACGATCGAGCATCGCGGTTTCGAATCCCGCGTCGCGGCGAGCACGGGCGAGAGCTTCCTCGATTCGGAGTGCGTCTCCTGCGGCGCCTGCGTGACGGCCTGCCCGACCGCGACGCTGACCGAGAAGTCCGTCATCGAGCTCGGCCAGCCCGAGCACAGCGTGGTCACGACCTGCGCCTACTGCGGCGTCGGTTGCTCGTTCAAGGCCGAGATGAAGGGCGAGGAGCTCGTGCGCATGGTGCCGAACGTCGACGGCCATGCGAACCACGGCCACGCCTGCGTGAAGGGCCGCTTCGCGTTCGGTTATGCGACGCATCCGGATCGCATCACGAAGCCGATGGTCCGGAAGCACATCCAGGATCCGTGGACCGAAGTGAGTTGGGAAGAGGCGATCGCGCATGCCGCGGGCGCGTTCAAGCGCATCGCGGCGAAATACGGCCGTGATGCGGTCGGCGGTATCACGTCCTCGCGTTGCACGAACGAGGAGACCTACCTCGTCCAGAAGCTCATCCGCGCCGCGTTCGGCAACAACAACGTCGATACCTGCGCGCGGGTCTGCCATTCGCCGACCGGTTATGGTCTCAAGCAGACGCTCGGCGAATCCGCCGGCACGCAGTCCTTCGATTCCGTGCGCCAGGCCGATGTGATCATGGTCATCGGCGCGAATCCGACGGACGGTCATCCGGTCTTCGGCTCGGCGCTGAAGCGCCGCCTCCGCGAAGGCGCGAAGCTCATCGTCGCGGATCCGCGCTCGATTTCGCTCGTGCGCGGTCCGCACGTGAAAGCGGAACATCATCTCAAGCTCCTGCCCGGCACGAACGTCGCGCTCATGAATGCGCTCGCGCACGTGATCGTCACCGAGGGGCTCGTCGACGAGGCCTTCGTCGCGGCGCGCTGCGAGGCGCCGTCGTTCGCGGCGTGGCGCGCGTTCGTCGCGGCGCCCGAGCAGTCGCCGGAAGCGAGCGAGGCGATCACCGGCGTGCCGGCCGCGGACGTCCGCGGTGCCGCGCGGCTCTATGCGACGGGCGGCAATGCGGCGATCTACTACGGCCTCGGCGTCACCGAGCACAGCCAGGGTTCGACGGCCGTCATGGCGATCGCGAACCTCGCGATGGCGACCGGCAACATCGGCCGCGAGGGCGTGGGCGTGAATCCGCTGCGCGGACAGAACAACGTGCAGGGTTCGTGCGACATGGGCTCGTTTCCGCACGAGCTCCCGGGCTATCGCCACATCTCGGACGCCGCCACGCGCGCGCTGTTCGAGGAGGCCTGGAACGCGACGCTATCACCCGAGCCGGGTCTGCGCATCCCTAACATGTTCGAGGCCGCGCTCGACGGCGAATTCAAGGCGCTGTACGTACAGGGCGAGGACATCGCGCAATCCGATCCGAACACCCAGCACGTCGCCGCCGCCCTCGAAGCCATGGAATGCATCGTGGTGCAGGATCTGTTCCTGAACGAGACCGCGAAATTCGCGCACGTGTTCCTGCCGGGCTCGTCCTTCCTCGAGAAGGACGGCACGTTCACGAATGCCGAGCGCCGGATCTCCCGCGTGCGGCGCGTGATGCGTCCGCTCGGCGGTCTCGCCGACTGGGAAGTGACGGTCGCGCTCTCGAATGCGCTCGGCTATCCGATGAACTACCGTCATCCGTCCGAAATCATGGACGAGATCGCGCGGCTCACGCCGACGTTCCACGGCGTCAGCTACGAGAAGATCGATCGTCTCGGCAGCGTCCAGTGGCCGTGCAACGAGGCAGCGCCGGAAGGCACGCCGACGATGCACGTCGACGAGTTCGTGCGCGGCAAGGGCCGGTTCATGCTCACGGCGTACGTGCCGACGCGCGAGCGCACTTCGAGCCGCTTCCCGCTGCTGCTGACGACCGGCCGCATCCTCTCGCAGTACAACGTCGGCGCCCAGACGCGGCGCACGCCGAACAGCCTCTGGCACGACGAGGATCGCGTCGAGATCCATCCGACGGACGCGGAGCTGCGCGGTGTCGTCGACGGCGACTGGGTCGGCATCGCGAGCCGCGTCGGCGAGACGGTCCTGCGCGCGAAGGTGACGGATCGCGTGCAGCCGGGCGTCGTCTACACGACGTTCCACTTCCCGGATTCCGGCGCGAACGTGATCACCACGGATCACTCGGACTGGGCGACGAACTGTCCCGAGTACAAGGTGACCGCGGTGCAGGTGACGAAGGTCTCCCAGCCCTCGGAGTGGCAGCGGCGCTATCGCGAATTCAGCGCCGAGCAGGAGCGGCTGCTCGCGGAGCGGCGGCTTGCCAAGAGCGGCGCCTGAGGACGCGCCGGCCTGTGTCGAGCGGCCGGTCCGGCGCTGGTCCGGCGGCGTCTGGCGCGCGGATCGCGACAGGCTCGCCGAGGAAGTGCCCATCGCCTTGCTCTACAACGGCGCGCCCTACGCCGTGATGCTCGCCACGCCCCGCGATCTCCCCGACTTCGCACTCGGCTTCAGCCTGACGGAAGGCATCGTCGCCGACGCCGCGGATTTCGCGCTGCGCGGCATTGGTGAGCGGCTCGCCGGTCTCGAGCTCGATTGCCGCGTGCCGCCGGAGCGCGCGGCGCGACTCGACGCGACGCGATCGCTCGAAGGGCGGACGGGCTGCGGGCTCTGCGGCGTGCGCGATCTCGAGCACGCCGTGCGCTGGCCGAACGCGGTGCCGCGCGGCGTGACGACGTCGAGCGCCGCCGTGCAACGGGCGCTGACGGCGCTCACCGGCGATCAGGTCCTGAACGCGCTGACGGGCGCGGTGCACGGCGCCGCGTTCGCCGATGCCGGGGGCAACGTGCTGCTCGTGCGCGAGGACATCGGACGGCACAACGCGCTCGACAAGCTCGTCGGCGCACTCGCGAGTGCCGGCATCGCCGCGGCGGACGGCATGATCATGGTGACGAGCCGTGCGAGCTATGAAATGGTGCAGAAGGCGGCGGCGGCGGGAGCGGGTATCCTGTGCGCGATCTCCGCGCCGACGACGCTCGCGGTGAAGATGGCGGAGAGCGCGGGCCTGACGCTGATCGGCTTCGCGCGGCGCGACAGTCACGTCGCGTACACTCATCCCTGGCGTCTCGCGGACGCCGAACTCAACGGAGCGGCAGGCAAGTGAACGTGGAGCATCTCGTGAACATGGCGAACGACATCGGCGACTACTTCGCCGCCGAGCCGGATCAGGCGCAGGCCGTGGAGGGGGTGACCTCGCATATCCGCCGCTTCTGGGATCCGCGCATGCGCAAGCAGATCATCGCGTACTACCAGACGGGTGGCGAAGCACTGAAGCCGCTCGTGAAGCATGCCATCGCCCGCCTCGCGGCGAGCGCCTGAAACGCGCCGCGCCGGGGCGCGGCGGTCTCTCACAGTCCGTCGAGGAACTCGCGTAACACCGCGTTGAACGCGGCCGGCTGCTCGATGTTCGAGAGGTGTCCGGCGTCGGCGATGATATCGAGCCGCGCACCGGGGATCGTCTCCGCCATCCTGCGCGACATCGCGACCGGCGTGAGCTTGTCCTCGTCGCCGACGATCACCTGCGTGGGCACGCTCACCTTCGTCAGATCCGCCACGCGCTCGTAGAGCGTCGTCGCCTCGACGGTCTTGATGTAGGACGCCTTGTGCACGGCGCCCATGCTCGCGATGAGGCGCTCGTACACCGACTGCGGCGCGTTCGGGCCCATCAGCGTGCGCGCGATCGTCGGCGCGATGTCGCGCGGCTCCTTGCCATTCACGAGCGGCTCCTTGCGCAGCCGGATGAATTCCGCGCGTGCTGCCGCCGGGAACGTCGCTGCGTCGAATCCGGGGAAGGCATCGCAGAGCACGAGGCTCGCGACGCGCTCCGGATGACGCTCGTAGAAGTCGAGCACGATGCGCCCGCCCATCGAGAGACCGACGAGATGAGCTTCGGCCGCGCCGAGATGATCGAGCACGCGCAAGAGATCTGCGGCGAAATCCTCGAAGGCGAGCGGACCCGCGTAATCATCGCTGTCGCCGTAGCCGCGATCGTCGAGCGCCACCGCGTGGTAGGCATCGGCGAGCGCGGCGAGCTGGTCGCGCCAGTTCGTGCGGTTGCCGCCGATGCCGTGCAGGAAGACGACCACCGGGCCCCGGCCGACGTGTTCGTAGGCGAGTCGCGGCGTGCCGGGGACGAAGTCGAGTGTCGGAGTGCTCATCGCGTGTCGTTTACTCGCGCACCGAATCCCAGGGCAGAGGCAGCAACTCGCCCTTGTCGGTCTCCACGCGTACCGGCGCCATCGACAGCGTCGCGATGATGAACATCGGCGTCGTGCCGGTGTTGCAGATCTGGTGGATGAGGTTCGGAGGAATGATCAGCGACTCGTCAGCCTTGAAAGGCAGCTCGCGGTCCTCGAGACGGCACACGCCCTGCCCCTCGAGGATCATGATCACTTCCTCGCAGTCGTGACGGTGCACTGGGGTGGCGGCGCCCGGTGCGATGGTCTGACGCCATATCTCGAAGTCCTTCAGCCCGTCGCGGCGGCCGGCGATGGTCTGGTGTTCGAGCCCGGGGAGATAGTGCTTTTCGATGCCGGCGTTCTGGCTGACGAGCATGACGTGTTCCCTCCTGTTTGGGAGGTCGATTCGAAACCAGGCTCATTGGCTTGTCAAGCAAGGCCGGCGCCGCGTTCCTGCGCCGTTCAGTCCGGCCCGGGCCTGATCGCGAGCCGCGCCCGCCCGCCCGCCCCGCCGCTTCCGGGCCCGATTCACACCCCGTCTGCCGCGAAGTGCAAACAAAGGCGGCCTGCCGATGAATGTGTGATGCCGCGCGGGGTGCCGCGCCGGAATTTGCGGTTCAATTCCTCCCTCCACACCCACTGAATACGGAGCACTCAGAATGAGCTCATCGACGTCCAACGTCGTCGCCATCACCGGACATGGATCCTTCATCACCCTGCAGAGCCACGTGCTCGCGGAAGAACGCCGCCATCCCGAGGCGACCGGGACGCTGTCCTGGATCATCTCGGCGCTGGCAATTTCGGCGAAGACCATCGCCGCGAAGCTGAAGCGCGCACGTCTCGAGGACGTGCTCGGGGAAATCGGCAGCGAGAACGTCCAGGGCGAGCAACAGCAGAAGCTCGATGTCATCGCGAACACCGTGCTGCTGCGTGTCCTGCAGTCGCGCGACGGCGTGGCGGTGCTCGGCTCGGAGGAGAACGACGAGCTGCTGCACGTCGACGCCGAGGGCGGCCGGCACTACTCCGTGATGTTCGATCCGCTCGACGGCTCGTCGAATCTCGACGTCGGCGGCAGCGTCGGCACGATCTTCTCGATCTATCGCGTCGCGGAAGGTCGGGGCAGCACGCTGCTGCCGGGCCGCGAACAGGTCGCGGCGGGCTACGTGCTCTACGGGTCCTCGACGATCTTCGTCATGACGAGCGGCAGCGGCGTGCACATGTTCGTGCTCGACCCCTCGATCGGCGCGTTCATCCGCGTCGCGGAGCATCTCCAGGTCCCCGCGCGCGGCAGTACCTATTCCGTGAACGAAGCGAATCTCGCGAGCTTCCCCGAAGGTTACCAGCGCTTCCTCGCGCAGTGCCGGGACACCGGCTTCTCGAGCCGCTACGCGGGCGCCATGGTCGCCGACGTGCACCGCGTGCTCATCAAGGGCGGCGTCTTCCTGTATCCGCCGACGGCGAAGGCGCCGAACGGCAAGCTGCGGCTGATGTACGAAGCGAATCCGATGGCCTGGCTCATCGAGCAGGCGGGCGGTGCGGCGTCGACCGGCAGAGGGCGCATCCTCGACGTGCAGCCCGAGGAGCTCCATCAGCGCGTCCCCGTCATCCTCGGCAGCCGCGACACGGTCGCCGATCTCATGAGCTGCCTCGCCTGAAATCGAGGAAGCTCTGAAGGAGTCCAGCCTGGACGCCTTCAGAGCTTCCCCAAAAATGGTCGTTCTCCAGACGACGGGGTCGGTCGATGCATCCGACCCCGGGTGATCGTTGTCGCCCTCGCGCAGGCGAGGGCCCAGTCGGTGACCTGCGGCACGAGCAGTGAACCTCAGGCATTCGAGAGTTCCTTTCCGTACCGCGCTGCTATTCTGCGCTGGCCCCGGGGTTCGACCTCGGCGCCGGGGCTACACGACTGGGCCCTCGCCTGCGCGAGGGCGACGAATACAGAAGGCCGCCTCTGCCTGCCGGCGAATCGTGCCCCACCGTTCGGAGAAGAACCAAGAAAAGGGTTCTTCTCCAGACTGCGGGGTCATTCGACGCATTCCGCCTCGGCTGATCCCTGTCGCCCTCGCGCAGGCGAGGGCCCAGTCGGTGACCTGCGGCACGAGCAGTGAACCTCGGGCATTCGAGCGCTCCGTTCCGCACCGCGCTCGCTTTCTGCGCTGGGCCCGGGGTTCGACCTCGGCGCCGGGGCTGAACGACTGGGCCCTCGCCTGCGCGAGGGCGACACGTGGGAAATGCGTGCCGCGGTGTACCGAGGAACAGTCCCGCAGTCTGGAGAAGAGCCAAATAAGAGGCCCGCCGGTTTCCCGGCGGGCCTCTCGTTCTCCAGCCGGCCTCTAGAGCGTGATCAGGAAGCGCATGCCGACGACGACCGCATCGTCGGTCGCCGGATCCGTGCTCGGATCGATGATGTATTGCAGGTCCGGCTGCAGCGTGAGCCAGGACGTCGGCGCGAGCTGATAGGTGAATTCGAGCGCCGTCTCCGCGTCGCGCAGCGCGGGGTTCGCATCGAGGAACCTGCCGCTATTGCGCGCCTGCGCGATGCCGACGCCGAAGACGTCCGAGGGCCGCGCCGGGAGCAGGCCCGTGACGTTCAGACCCGCGCCGAGATAGATGCCCGTCTGATTGCGATCGCCTTCCGCCGTGCCGATCTGCACGAACGAACCGACGCTGCGACCGCTCTCCGCGTCGCGCCACAGCTCGCGCTCCGCGAGACCGTAGAGGCCTGAGTTCTCGTTGCGCGTACGGCCGGTGTAGTCGTCGAAGCGCCGCGTGTGATACCAGCCGCCGATCGCGAGCTTGTAGTACGGCGCGTCGTCCGCGCTGTGCATGCCGGCCTCGCCGATCGCGAACAGGCCGTCGCCCGTGCCGAACACGACCTGTGTGCCGTAGGGATGCGCGGGATCGCCGGGCACGCCGTCGTAGAGACCGGCCATGACATAGGTCGTCACGGTCGGCGCGAACGCGAGCCGCGTGCCGAAGGACGTCGCCGGAAACGTCGAGATGCCGACCTGCGACATGTCGATGCCGAGGCCGAGCGAGCTGTTCACGAAGAGCTGGCCGTACTGGGGCATGTAGAAGTCGGCGTTCAGATCGTGCAGCCCGACGAGCCACGACAGGCGGTCGTCGAGGAAATCGTGCTCGTACCAGGCCTCGAGCACCGTGAACGTACTGCCGCCCTCGATGTTGCTCGCGAACTGCATGTCGCCGGTCCGTTTATTGAGCGAATCGCCCGCGGTGCCGAGCAGGTAGACGTGGAAGCGGCCGTGCTCCCACCAGCCGGCGCGCGCGGTATCGAGCTCGCCGATGAGGTCTAGTGTGTAGATCGGCGAGACGCCGCGATGGAGTCCGCCGCGCGCGTCGTCGAGCACGTCGAGCGTCATGGAGCCCTGAAGATCGAGGCCTGCCGCCGCGGCGCGGGCGCGCAGGCCGCCGGGATCGCCGAGCAGTCCGGTCGCGACCGCCGCCTCCCCGGCAGGCGCGGCACGTGCGGCGAGCAGCGCGGCGAGAACGACGATCACGGTGAGGCCTGTCCCGCGGAGCAAGGCGGGGCCGGGCTCGTGGAAAACGGTACGGCTGGGGCGGTCGTTGGCTGGCATGTCTGGCTTTCGTTGGGGCTCGCGCGTCAGGAGCTCCGGTCGAACCACCGCGCGTTCGCTGAGCATATCGGCGGCCGGCGAAGCGGCCTTGAGACCGCGAGGCGACCTCAGGCGGCGATCAGCGCCGGCAGGAGCGCGAGCCGCGCCGCGACGTCACCGGGCAGCGGCGCGAGGGCGTCGATCGCCGCGAGACGCCGCTCGAGCCCCTCGCGGTTCGCGATTTGGATCGCGAGGCCGGGACGCGCGTTGAGCTCGAGCAGCAGCGGCCCGCGCTCGGGATCGAGCACGACGTCGACGCCGAGATAGCCGAGCCCGGTGAGCTCGTAGCAGCGCGCGCCGAGCTCGAGCAGCCGCGACCAATCGGGGATCGCGATGCCCGCGAGCGGTGTACCGAAATCAGGATGTGCGCCGACGCCGCGATTCAGCCATACGCCGCCGCGCGTCACGCCGGTGGCGAGATCGATGCCGACGCCGACCGCGCCCTGGTGCAGGTTCGCCTTGCCCGCCGAGCGCCGCGTCGGCAGCCTCAGCATCGCCATCGCCGGCATGCCGCGGTAGACCAGGAGCCGGATGTCGGGCACGCCGTGATGGCTCACGCGCTCGAAGATGCGTGCGATGTGCACACGGTATTCGACCATCGCGCGATCGGGCACGCCGCCCAGGCTGTAGATGCCGCTCAGGATGTTCGAGGCGTGATACGCGATCTGCCCGGGGGCGACGGCGCGTCCGTCGGCGGTGAGGTAGTTCGATCCTTCACGACCGTCGACGACGAGCACGCCGCTGCCGCCGCTGCCGTGCGCGGGCTTGATGACGAATTGCGGGCGTTCGGCAAGGCGTGCATGCAGCGTGCCGAGATCGTGTTCCGTTTCGAGCACCGCGTAGAGCTCGGGCACGGCGATGCCGGCGGCGAGCGCGAGGCGCTTCGTCTTCAATTTGTCGTCGACGAGCGGATAGCAGCGCCGGGGATTGTGGCCCATGATCGCGCCGCGATTGCGCGCATTGAGCCCGAGTACCCCGCGCCGGCGCAGCGCCCGCCACAGCCCGAACATTCAGCGGCGCCCCGCGCGCGTCACGGCGGATCCCGCGCGAGATCCCGGAAGCGCAGCAGCTCGCTCAGGCGGTAGCCGGTGTAGGCCCCGAACAGCAGACAGGCCGCGAGCGCGACGAGCAGGAGCTCCGGGAAGACGAACATCAGATAGCCGAGATGCGGCTCCGTCATCGCGAAGTAACCGCAGATCGCCACGAGGAGACTGCCCGCGCATTCCTCGACCGCCGTCGCCCCGCCGCGCTCGTCCCAGACGATCGACATGCGCTCGATCGTCATCGTCAGGATCACCATCGGGAACAGCGCGATCGAGAGCCCCGGCTCGAAACCGATGCGCGCGCTGACGAGGCTCACGCCGAGCATGAGCCCGATGACGATGACGAGCACGGAGGCGAGGCGCGGCACGAGCAGCAGCCGCAGACGCGTGAAACCGACGCGGATGAGCAGGCCGAGCGAGACGACGATGAGGAACAGCGCGACGCCCCAGGCGAGCCGCGTCTCGCGGAAGGCGAGCGCGACGAGCACGGGCATGAACGTGCCGAACGTCGGAATGCCGACCACCATGCGCATCACGACGATCACGAGCGCGCCGATCGGCACCATGAGCAGCACGCGGTAGACGTTCTGCGTGCGCACCGGGAGGTCGAAGAGCGAGAGCGCGCGCAGCGCCGCGTCGAGACGCGAGGGATTGCGATGCGGCACGGCGAGCTGCGGCGTCGGGGTCTTCGTGCCGGAGAACGCGACCTGTGCACGGCGCACGCCGCTCGCCTCGATGAGCGCCGGATCGTCGTGCGTCCAGACGAGGAAATTCGACGGCCAGCCTGCCGTGCCGCGCTCCGGATCGAAGCCCGTCCAGCGCTCGCCGGTATGCACCTCGAGCCAGGGCGCGAGATCGCGATCCGCGAAATCGCCTTCGAGCGTGAGGCCCCAGACGACGCGGCTCGCGAGTCCCGCGCTCGCGAGGATGCGGGTCGCGAAGTGCGGCCAGTCGCCGTCCGGGATCGCGCGACGCACGAGGCGGGCGTCGTCGTCGCTACCGCGTTGGATCCGGGCGATGAGCGCGCTCACGAACCCGTTCTGATCCGCAGCTCCGTGACGCGCCCCGGCGACGAGCGCGGCGACGGCGAGCGCGAGCGGCTCCGTGAACTCGGGCGTGGGCGGTACGGCCGGCGGGGCGCCGGGCTTGCGCGGCGTCTCGCTCTTCGGCAGGACTTTCAGGTGGTAGTAGAGCGCCTGCCCGCCGCTCGCGCGGCGCTGGGTCCAGATCGCCTGGCGCGGCGTCTCGGGGGCGGCCTGCACCGTGAGCCCGAAGCCGCGCGAGACGAAGGACTCGTCGAGCACGGTGAAACCCCGCGGCGACTGCGGCAGGCCGAGCGCGATGCGCGCCGCCTTGCCCGTGCCCTCGAACGCGACGCGCGCCTCGACTTCCCAGACGGTCGCGATCGCCGAGGCGGAGAGCGGCAGACCGAGGCGGGCGATCTTGAGCGCGGCGATGCCGAGGCCGGTCGACGCGCACAGGAGGGCGATCGCGAACACGAGCCTCACGCGCATCGCTCGTCCCGGGCGCTGCGCGTCATGGGGCCGGGCAATCCGGCTCGCTCGTCATCCTGTTGCCCGGATCGATCGTCGCGACATGGGCGAGGAAGCGCCGGCCGAGCAGCACGGGATAGTTGAAGCGGCTGCGGTCGGTGAGCGTGAAGAGCGCGTCATGGCGCCGGCCGGCGAGACAGAACTCGAGCCGCACCGTCGGCCGGTCCGCCGATTTCGCCGTGCCGCGGAGCTTGATTTTCGTGTGCTTCTCGAGCGGCTTCTCGACGGCGATGGTCGGACCGTCGGGAGCCGCGTGATCGCGGGCGATGCGGAAGCGGACCCAGGGCCGGCCGTCGCGTTCGAAGCGTTCGATGGCACTCGCGCTCAAGGCGCTCGTGCGCGCACCGGTGTCGAGCTTCGCCCTGACTACGAGATTCCAGGGCTCGAGGCGGATTTCCTCGACCCAGCCGAGCGTCGGCTTGCGATCGGCGGCGGCGAGCGGCAGGCAGATGGCGAATGCCAGCAGGGGCAGCGGCCGCGCGCGGCGTGCCAGATGCGATGCCATGTCCGGTATGCCTCGGGGAACGGGGGAAGGGATTTCGCCGCGCCGGCGGACCGCGGCGCAGCGCGGCGCTAATATACGCCGATTCGCCGCTCGCGGTCAGCGGCGGGGGCCGGCTCGCGCATGACGATATAACGAGCCGATCTTGGCGGAGCGGACGGGCGCCCGGCATCCTGCCGCGGCTGATTCAGCCCCTGGACGGACACTAACGAGGAAGCGTGCAATGAAGTATTTCGAGAACAACGCCGCGTCGATCGGCAACACACCGCTGGTGCGGCTGAACAAGGTCGTCGATCCGGCCCGGGCGCTCGTGCTCGCGAAGATCGAGGGCCGCAACCCGGCCTACTCCGTCAAGTGCCGCATCGGCGCGGCGATGATCTGGGACGCCGAAGCGCGCGGCGTGCTGAAGCCCGGCATGGAAGTCGTCGAGCCGACGAGCGGCAACACCGGCATCGCGCTCGCCTTCGTGTGCGCGGCGCGCGGTTATCCGATCACGCTCACGATGCCCGAGACCATGAGCCTCGAGCGGCGCAAGGTGCTGAAGGCGCTCGGCGCGAATCTCGTGCTGACGGAAGGCGCGAAGGGCATGTCGGGCGCGATCGCGAAGGCCGAGGAGATCGCGAAATCCGATCCCGCGCACTTCTACATGCCCCAGCAGTTCACGAACCCGGCGAATCCGGCGATCCACGAGCAGACGACGGGCCCCGAAATCTGGGACGCGACCGGCGGACAGATCGACGTGCTCGTCTCGGGCGTCGGCACCGGCGGCACGATCTCCGGCATCAGCCGTTACATCAAGAAGACGCAGGGCAGGCAGATCCTCTCGATCGCGGTCGAGCCGACCGCGAGCCCGGTGATCACCCAGAAGCTTGCTGGCCAGGATCTCAAGCCCGGCCCGCACAAGATCCAGGGCATCGGTGCGGGCTTCATCCCGGGCACGCTCGATCTCTCGCTCGTCGATCGCGTCGAACAGGTCGAGAACGACGAGGCCGTCGATTTCGCGCGCCGCCTCGCCCGCGAGGAAGGCATCCTCTCCGGCATTTCCTGTGGCGCCGCCGCGGCCGTCGCCGCGCGCCTCGTCGCCGAGCCCGAATTCGCCGGCAAGAACGTCGTCGTCATCCTGCCCGACGCCGGCGAGCGTTACTTGACCAGCGTGCTCTTCGAAGGCATCGTCTGAACGGCGCGGGGACGCGGCGCGGCGCCGCGTCCCCATCGATTCCAGTCCCGTACGACTGATCGCGATCAACGCGCCATGCCGGCCGCGGGCCGAGCATGTCTTCTACTGACCCGATTCGTTTTCCGAGGTGATGCATGGTGCGTTGCAGCCGCAAGGGGTGGAATGTTGTCGTCTTCGTGATCGGTCTCGCGATGCTGCCGCCGGCCGGGGCGACGGAGACGCGCGAGATCATGCACAAGGTCTACACCGCGATTGCCTATCTGCTGCCGCTGAGCGTGCGCGGCGGTGATCAGGCTTCGGGCTGGGACAAGGAGCTCATCGACCAGAACCTGCAGGCACTCGCCGACGCTTCGGCGACGCTCGTCAAGCACGCGAAGGGCAAGGACGCGGAATTCCGCTTCCTCGCGCGCTCCTTCGACGACACCGTGAAGGACATCGACAAATCCTTCCGCGAGCAGTGGCCGGCGTTCGCCTACTACTCGCTCATGGAGCTCACCCAGCACTGCGTGGCCTGCCACTCGCGCCTGCCCTCGCAGGCGCAGACCGAATTCGGCCAGCGCCTCATGGCGCGCATGGACACCGCGCAGTTCGAACCGCTCGAGCTCGCGCAACTCTTCGTCGCGACGCGGCAGTTCGACGCCGCGATGAGCACCTACGAGAAGAAGCTCATGAATCCCCAGGAGGCCGCCATCGATCTCGATTACGGCGGCGTGCTGCTGCAATACCTCGACCTCGCGATCGCCGTCGAGGGCGATCTCGCCCGCCCGCGCGAGGTGCTGCAGCGTTTCGCGGCGCGCCCCGACTCGCCGCTCTACCTGCGCCGCAGGATCGCGCTGTGGATGGACGCGATGCAGAAGCTCGCGCCGAAATTGAAGAGCGCGCCGCAGCTCGCCGACGCGCGGGAGCTGTTCCGCACCGCGGACGGTATGACGCGCGCACCGAACGGACGCGAGCGCGCCGTCCACGATCTCGTCGCTGCGAGCATCCTGCATCGTTACATCGACGAGCATCCCGAGCGCACGGGCGCCGACATCGCCGAGGCGTATTACATGCTCGGCGTGATCACCCTGCGCACGATGGAGCCGAAGTACTCGGTGCCGGAGATGGAGCTCCTGTTCGCGGCCGCGGTGCGCGCTGCGCCGAAGGGGCCGTTCGCGGAGGAATCCTATGCCCTGCTCGAGGAATACGGCTACGTGCACGACGTGCACCTCGCGGCCGCGGGCGACAAGAACCTCTTCATCGACATGAAGGGCCTGCGGGCGATGATGGCGCAGTGAGGTGCCACACCTCGTAGGTCCGATATGGACGCAGGCGTAATCGGACGTTCGTGTCGATTCGGCGCGAGCGCCGCGCTCCGCGAGCGTCCGATTACGCTGCGCCAATCAATGGACCTACGAAGACCTTCGATTGATGCTCTGGAAGCCGGGGTATGACCCGCATGGATAATTCGCAAGCGAGTTACCCACACGCGTCAGACCCCGGCAGTCGACTCCGTCTCACAGATTCGGCGGGATGAGGAACATCGCGACCGAGCTCACCGCGAACAGCACCGCCGAGACGATGAACGTGTAGCCGACGATGTCGCCGAAGCGCAGGCGCGTGACGGCGAGCAGAGGAATGGCGAAGAACGGTTGGATGAGGTGGGTCGTCGTATCGCCGTAGGCATAGGACAGCACGATGCTCACCACCGAGACGTTCAGCGTGTCGCCCGCCGGCACGAGGAACGGCGCCTCGATCATCCATTTCGCGCCGGCCGAGGGGATGAACATCGTCATCAGCGCCGAGTAGGCGTACACCACGAACGGAAACGTCTTCGTCGTCGCGATGCTCGCGAAGAGCTCGCCGAGCCAGTGACTCAGGCCCGTGAACTGCAACAAGCCGAATATTCCCGCGTAGAACGGGAATTGCACGACAATCGCGATCGCGGAATCCGCGCCCTTGCGGCAGGCCCGCAGGAACGAGGTCGGTTTGCCGTGCAGCAGCAGCGCGAGCACGAGGAAGGTCACGTTGTAGGAATCGATCGTCCAGTTCGTGCCGAAGCCTTTCGTCACGATCGCATGCACGAGCGGATAGGCGAGCAGCAGCGCGGCGAGCCAGGTCCAGCCCTTGAACTGCTCGATGTGCTCGGCCGGGCTCGAGGGCAGGGGATCTGGCGGCGGCGGCGAGGGCAGGATCGCCTCGAGCTGTTCGGGCGTGAGCGTGCGGACGTTCTCCTTCGGGTGCAGCAGACACACGGTGACGAGTGCGACGATCGCGATAACGGTGATGTAGACGAGATTGAACGTGCAGAACAGCGTGTCGGTGATCGGATAGAGCTTGTGCACGACGGGTGCGGCGCCGCCGACCGGCTTGATGAGCGGGTTGTCGGGTGTCGCGAGAATGAGCGGCGCGGAGCCCGAGAGACCGCCGTGCCAGACCGTGCCGAGTCCGAGATAGGCGGAGGCGATCACGACCCGGACGTCGGCGCGCGGATTGTGCTTCAGCAGGAACGGCATGAAGAGCGCGCAGGCGACGAGGCAGAGCGCCCAGTTCAGATAGCCCGTGACCATGGAGAAGATCGCGGCCATCGCGACGGCCTGCACCGGACGCTCGGGGTTCGGCACGCGCGCGAGGCGATCGATGAGGCGATAGATGGGTCGCGAGATCACGCAGGCATACGCCGCGACCATCGCGATGGTGAACTGCATGGCGAGCGCGAGCAGCTTCCACACGCCCTGACCCCAGGCCAGCACGGTCTGCTCGGGCGTCGCGCCCGCGCCGAGGATGCAGAGCACGATGGCCACCGCCGTCAGCATCAGGCAGATCACCCAGGCATCGGGCACCCAGCGCTCGGTGAAATCGGACAGTCGCGCGCCGAAACGGCGGAATGCCTCCAATGCACTCATCCACTCCCCCTGCAAGCTCGATTTGCGCGCTCTTCTCGACGCGTCGACGGACCATAGCGAAGTTCGTCCGCGCCATCCAGTGCGGCGCCGCGTGGACCGCATCGCGCCGCAGCGCGGAATGCGGACGGATTTCGCAGTCGGCCGTCCGTGGCCCGCCTATCCTCAGCGCTGTCCCGAGACTGGAGCAGGTGCACTCTCGAGGGAACGCAGGAACGGATTCCGGCGGCGCGCCTCGCGGCCTCCCCGAAATCCCGAATCGGATTGAAGGAGGGCCACAGCGGCCCGCACGCGAAGGAGAGGATATGACTTGCTTCAAACCCCGAGCCGCCGCTCTCGCATTGGCGGCACTGTCCGGTCTCGCGGCGAACGCCGCGGCGCTCGAGATTCTTCCCGATGCCGGGCCCGCCGTCAGCTTCGATGGCGACGGTCTGATCGCGCGTTTCGTGCAGACCGACCCGAATGTGTTCAACCCCCATTCCGTGGCCGACGCCATCGCGGTGTTGACGCAGGGGCTCGGCGCGGTCAGCGAGATCGCCCAGCTCGCGCCTTACGTCGATTTCCGCGACACCAACGACGGCTTCGGTGGCGCGAGCCCCGGAACGGACATCGTGGATCCGCTCGCGGTGCAGGGCTTCGACCACTATGCCGTGAGCTACACGGGCTTCCTGAACGTGAAGCAGGGCGGCGACTACGCTTTCCGCTTATACGGCGACGACGGATTCCGCTTCACGCTCGGCGGCACGCCCGTCTTCGAGTTCCCGACCGACACCGGTGCGGTGACCACGACGAGCACGCCGGTCACGCTGCACGCGGGACTCTACAGCTTCGCGCTCGTGAGCTGGGAGCAGGGAGGCGTCTTCGTCAACGAATTCTCCTGGCAGACGCCGGGAGACGAGTCGTTCGCGCTGCCCGGCGCGGGTGACGCGCAACTCGTGTTCTTCTCGGGCAATCCGGTGCCCGTGCCGGCCGCACTGCCCCTGCTCGTGAGCGGTCTCGCCGGCCTCGCCGGTCTGCGCCGCCGCAGTTGAGCGCTCGCGGCGCCGGGTCCGCCCGGCGCCGCGCAACAATCCGCGTTTCCGCCCGCGGCGGCCGTGCCGCGCGGTCCGTCCGCCGGTCCGAGCCTCCGATTACGCAAGGTAGTGCCGTTCCCGGGCTGCTAGAATACCGCGCCGCAAATCCGCAAAGGGGAGGGGAATGTCGCACGGCGCCGATTCGATCAAGACCATATTCTTCGCGCTGGGCGCCAACCTCGCGATTGCCTGCGCGAAACTCGCCGCCGCGGTCGTCACGAGCTCGGGGGCGATGTTCGCCGAGGCCATCCACTCCGTCGCCGATACCGGCAACCAGGTCCTGCTGCTCATCGGGCTGAAACGTGCGCGCCTGCCGCCGAGCGCCGAGCATCCGCTCGGCTATGGCAAGGCGATCTACTTCTGGTCCTTCCTCGTCGCGCTGATCCTCTTCAGCATCGGCGGCCTCGTCTCGGTCTACGAGGGCCTGCACAAGCTCGCCCATCCCGAGCCGCTGCGCGCACCGCTGCTCGCCGTGGGCGTGCTCGTGTTCTCGGTCGTCGCGGAGTCCGTCTCGATGTGGGGCTGCCTGCGGGAAGTGAACAAGGTGCGCCGCGGACGTTCCCTGTGGCGCTGGTTCCGCGAAACCCGGCAGAGCGAGCTGCTGGTGGTCTTCGCCGAGGACAGCGCGGCACTGTTCGGCCTCACGCTCGCGCTCGCCGCGGTGGTGCTGACCATAACGACGGGCGATCCCCGTTACGATGCCATCGGCACGCTCTGCATCGGCGCGCTGCTCGTCGCCATCGCGCTGTTCGTGGGCGTCGAGATCAAGGCACTGCTCATCGGCCAGGGTGTCGACGTCGCGGTCGACGCCGAGATGCGCGCGTTCCTGCTCGCCCGTCCGGAAGTGGCCGGGCTCTACAACCTGTTGACGCTGCAGCTCGGCGATCGCGTGATGGTCGCGGTGAAGGCGCGCATGGCGCCTTGTCCGAGCGCCGATGCGCTCATCGCGGCGATCAACACCGTCGAGGCCGCGTTCCGTGCGCAGTTCGCCGACGTGCTGTGGCTCTTCTTCGAGCCGGACAACGAGGACTGAGCCGGACGGTTCCGGCGCGGAAGGAGGGCCCATGATCGCGATGGACGACTACACCCGCTGCGATGGTCTCGGACTCGCCGGGCTCGTCGCGCGCCGGGAGGTCTCCCCGCAGGAGCTCCTCGACACCGCCCTCGCCGCGGCCGCGACGATCAATCCCGAGCTGAACGCCATTCTGCAGACGCTGCCCGAGGCGGGACGCGCCGCGATCGCCGCGGGCCTGCCCGCCGGTCCGTTCCAGGGCGTGCCTTTCGCGATCAAGGAGCTCGTGCTCCATGCGCGCGGTGTCCGTTGCGACATGGGCTCGCGTCTCGCGCAGGGCGTCGTGCCGGACGCCGACACGGAGCTCATGGCGCGCTTCCGCAAAGCCGGGCTCGTGCTCTGCGCGACCACGCAGAGCCCCGAGCTCGGCTACAACCCGACGACCGAGTGCGCGCTCTACGGACCCGTCCGCAACCCCTGGGAGCCGACGCGCAGCGCCGGCGGCTCGAGCGGTGGCTCGGCGGCGGCGGTCGCCGCGGGCATCGTGCCGGTCGCACATGCGAACGACGGCGGCGGCTCGATCCGCATTCCGGCGGGGTGTAACGGCCTCGTCGGCCTGAAGCCGACGCGCGATCGCACGCCGCAGGGCCCGGACTACGCGGATCTGCTGTGCGGGCTCGCCATCGAATTCGCCGTCACGAAGAGCGTGCGCGATTCGGCCGCGCTGCTCGACGCGGTCGCCGGGGCCGACATCGGCGCGCCGGGCATGCTGCCCGGTCCCGTGCGTCCGTACCGCGAGGAAGTGAATACGCCGCCGGGCCGTCTGCGCATCGCGTTCAACGCGACCCCGGCCTCGGGTGCGGCGATCGATCCGGAATGCGTGCGTGCCGTCGCCGAGACCGCGCAACTGCTCGAGGATCTCGGACACACGGTCGTGGAGGATGCGCCGCGCTTCGACTGGGAGGCCTTCCTCGCCAGCATCCACGTGATCTGGACGGGCTACACGGCGTCGGCCGTGCAGGGCCTCGCCGCCGCTACCGGCCGCACGCCGGGACCCGACACGCTCGAGGCCGTGACGCTCGCCTGTTACGAAGAGGGCAGGCGTCACTCGGCGATCGATCTGCTCGCCGCGATGGCGCACGGCAATACTGTTTCACGTCAGGCAGGCGTGTTCTTTTCCGGCTACGATGCCTTCGTCACGCCGACCGTGAGCCAGCTTCCAGCGCCGCTCGGGACGCTCGATCAGAACCGCGCGGGAATGAGCGCCATGGACTGGACGCGGCAGTTGTTCACCTACGTGCCGTTCACGCCGCTGTTCAACACCACGGGCCAGCCCGCGATCTCGCTGCCGCTCGCCGAGAGCGCGTCGGGGCTGCCGATCGGCGTGCAGATCGCCGGGCGCTTCGGCGACGAAGCGACGCTGTTCCGGCTCGCCGGGCAGCTCGAGGCGGCGCGGCCATGGGCCGATCGTCGTCCGCGCCTGCATGCCGCGCGTCCGCGCTGAATGCACGAAGTGATTTTGCAGACCAAGCTCAGCCGTCACGACTGAAACCGAAGACCACAACACCGAGGACTCATTCTCATGCCGTATCGAGTATCCGTTGACACCGGGGGTACGTTCACCGATGTCGTCGTCACCGATGCCGAAGGTCGCTTCACCATCGGCAAAGCGCTCACCGACCGCAAACGCGCGTTCGCCAGCATCGACGCCGGCCTCGCCGTCGCCGCGGAACAGCTCGGCATCACCGCCAAGGCACTGCTCGCGGACACCTCGATGTTCCTCTACGGCACGACGCGCGCAACGAACGGGATCGTGGAGCGCAAGATCGCGCGCACCGCGTTCCTGACGACGGACGGCTTCCCGGACATCCTGCTGTTGAAGGAAGGCGGCAAGTCGGAGCCGCACAACCTGCGCATGGAATACCCGGATCCCTACATTCCGCGCCGCCTCACGTTCGAGGTGCCGGAGCGCATCAACGCCGAGGGCGGCGTCGAGCGGCCGCTCGACGAAGCGGCACTGCGCAAGCTGCTCGCCGGCTTCAACGAGCGCAGGATCGAGGCGATCGCGGTGTGCCTCCTGTGGTCGATCGCGAACCCGGCACACGAGCTGCGCGTCGGCGAGCTGATCGCGGAGATCCTGCCCGACGTGCCGTACACGCTCTCGCACCAGATCAACCCGATTCTGCGCGAATACCGCCGCGCCTCGTCGACCGCGATCGACGCCTCGCTGAAACCGCTGATGCAGAAATACCTCTCGGATCTCGAGACGGATCTGCGCGCCGCGGGCTATGCGAACGACATCCTTTGCAGCACCTCGTTCGGCGGCGTGATGCATCTGGCCGATGTGGTGAAGCGTCCGATCTACCTCGTGAAATCCGGCCCCGCCATGGCGCCGATCGCAGGCCTCGCCTATGTCGAGGCCGAAGGTCTGCCGAAGGACGTGATCGTCTGCGACGCGGGCGGCACGACGTTCGACGTGAGCCTCGTGCGCGACGGCGCGGTCGAGTTCTCGCGCGACACCTGGCTCGGCCCGCAGTGGACGGGTGACAACCTCGGCATGGCGTCCGTCGCCGTGCATTCGATCGGCGCGGGCGGCGGCTCGATCGCTTGGGTGGATTCGGGCGGCCTCCTGCGCGTCGGTCCGCATTCCGCGGGCTCGGAGCCGGGGCCGGCCTGCTACGGCCGTGGCGGCACCTACGCCACGGTCACCGACGCCGCGGTCGTGCTCGGTCACTTCGATCCGGCGCACTTCCTCGGTGGCCGCATGACGCTCGACGAAGAGGCGGCGAAGCGCGTCATCGCCACCATCGCCGAGACGCTCGGCGAGACGTCCGACCGCGCGGCCTGGGCCATTCTCGCGGTCGCGAACGAGAACATGATCCAGGCCATCAAGGAGCTCACGATCAACGAGGGCATCGACCCCAGCGAATCCGCGCTCATCGGCGGCGGCGGCGCGGGCGGTCTGAACATCGTGCCGATCGCGCAGGAGCTCGGCTGCAAGACCGTGCTCGGGCCGCGCACCGCGGGCGCGCTGTCGGCTTCCGGCATGCAGTTTTCCGACATCATCACCGAGGCCGGCGCGAGCAAGCTGACGGCGTCCGACGGTTTCGATTTCGAGGGCGTGAACAAGGCGCTCGCCGACATCGACGGCCGGCTCGAGGAGTTCGCGGAACGCCTGCGCGCGCGCGGCTTCACGAATCTCGAGAAGCGCTACTACGTCGAGGCGCGCTACCGCTTCCAGGTGTGGGAGCTCGACATCCCGGTCGCCGGCGACCGTTTCGACGGACCCGCCGACGTCGAGGCGCTCGTCGCGGAATTCCACCGCGTCCACGAGCGCGTCTTCGCCGTGCACGACCTCGGCAACGCGGTCGAGTGTCTGAACTGGCGCGGGCGTCTGATCGCTAAAGTGAACGCGCCGTCGATCGAGCCCGCGAAGGATCTCATGCTGACCGAGGTGAAGGCGCATCGCACGCGCCAGGCCTACTTCGGCAACGGCCACGTCGCGACGCCGATCTATCTCGGCAGCGAGCTGCCCGCCGGCGCCGTGGTGAACGGTCCGGCGATCATCGAGGAGGATACCTCCACCCTCGTCATCTATCCCGGCGCGGTCGCCCGCGTCAGTCCCGGCGGCCGCTACATCGTCACGCCGCCCCAGGAGGCCTGAACATGAACGAACAACAGACGCTGCCGCAGAGCCGCGAGATCGATCCGATCCTGATGGCGGTGCTGGCGAACCGCCTGAACTCCATCGTCCGCGAAATGGCGAACACGCTCTTGAAGACCGCGCGCTCGGCGGTGCTCGCGGTCGTGCGCGACTTCTCGTGCTCGATCGTGACCGGCGACAATCGCCTGCTGTGTCCCGGCGAAGGTCTGCCCGTCCACATCTTCGGTTCGAGCCTGCAGTCGCAGTCGATGTGCGATCTGCATCCCGACCTCGCGCCGGGTGACGCCTTCCTGCACAACGATCCCTACCTCGGCAATACGCACCCGGGCGATCACATGGTGATGGTGCCGGTGTTCGTCGACGGCGTGCACATGTTCACGGCGTGCGCGAAGGCGCACCAGGCCGACTGCGGCAATTCGATCCCCTCGACGTATCACGCCTATGCGAAGGACATCTACGAGGAAGGCGCGCTGATCTTCCCCTGCGTGCGCATCCAGAAGGACTACAAGGACGTCGGCGACATCATCCGCATGTGCAAGCGGCGCATCCGTGTGCCCGAGCAGTGGTACGGCGACTACCTCGCCGAGATCGGCTCGGCGCGCATCGGCGAGCGCCGGCTCATCGAGCTCACGCGCCGCTACGGCATCGGGACGATCAAGAAGTTCATCGACGAGTGGTTCGCGTATTCGGATCGCCGCATGGCCGACGCCATCCGCAAGATGCCGAAGGGCAAGCTCTCGAACACGACCATCTACGATCCGCTGCCGCCGGTGCTGCCGGAGGGCCTGCCCATCCGCGTCGACATCTCGGTCGATCCGGACGCGGGTTATATCGACGTCGATCTCACCCACAACGCGGACAACAAGGCGTTCGGCTTGAACGAGTCCGTGGCGTGTGCGACCTCGAACGCGATGTGCGGCGTGTTCAACTGCATGGACCCGGACGTGCCGCACAACGCGGGAAGCTTCTCGCGCGTGCGCGTGCATCTGCGCGAAGGCTGCATCACGGGCGTGCCGAAGTTCCCGCACAGTTGCTCGATGGCGACGACGAACATCGGTGACCGCATCGTGAACGTCACGCAGGCGGCGTTCGCCGCCATCGGCGACGGCCACGGCCTCGCCGAGGGCTCGATCGGCATGGGCGCGGGCGCGGGCGTGATCTCCGGCATCGACTGGCGGCGCGACGGGCCGTTCATCAACCAGGAGTGGCTCGTCACGAACGGCGGCCCGGGCACGCCGTCGACGGACGGCTGGCTGAACTACGGCCTGCCGGTCGCCGCCGGGCTCATGTACCGCGGCTCGGTGGAAGTCGACGAATCGAAGTATCCGATCCTCGTGAAGCACCTGCGCGTGGTGCCGGGCGGCGGCGGCGCGGGACGCTTCCGCGGCGCGCCGGGCTCCGATCTCGTCTACGGTCCGCGCAGGGATCCGATGACGATCGTCGTCTCCTGCGATGGCCAGGTGAATCCGCCGCAGGGGGTGCGTGGCGGCCACGCCGGGCCGCCGGCCGCGACGTTCAAGCTCAAGCGCGACGGCAGTGCCGAGAAGCTGCCGGGTGTCGTCGAGGCGCGCATCGAGCCGGGCGAATGGATCCGCGGCATCGATGCCGGCGGTGGCGGCTATGGCAGTCCGCTGGAGCGCGATCCGGCGCGAGTCTGTCGCGACGTCCTCGAACGCTGGGAGACCCTGGAGCGGGCCCGCGACGTGTACGGCGTCGTCCTCACCGGGAGCGCCGAGCGCGAGACACTCGCGGTCGATGCGCGGGCGACCGCGACACGCCGCGCCGAGCTCGCGAAACAGAGCGCCTGAGGGTTCACCGGGCGGCCCGCGGGGCATGCCGCCCCGGGCCGCCCGTGTCCCGAATCACCCGCCCTTGAAACGACACTGCCGGCAGGAGCCGGCAGGGTGCTGGTGCGTGGCGCCGCCGAGCGGCGCTTCCCGACAATCAGCGCGCGCGCGCAGGGCCCAGCCGGCGGCGCTGCCGGTAGTAGCCGGTGCTCAGCGCGAACGCGCCGAGGAGGGCGAGCGCCGCGGACGGCGGCTCGGGCACCTTCTCGCAGCAGTCCGTACGCGAGCCCGGCACTTCGAACGAGCCCCAGGTCGTCTGGAATTTCACCGGGAAGCTCGACAGCATCACCTGCGCGATTTCGTTCGCCGTCGTGCCGGCGAAATTGCCCGTCATCGAGAGCCACAGCGTGTCGCTCGCGCCCGCCTGCAGCGAGCCGGTCTGGGGACCGCCGTTGCACGCGCTCGTGAAGACGCAGACCGAGAGGTTCTTGAAGTTGCCCGTGAGGTTCGTGTTCAGTGTGGGCTGCGCCCAGGTCACCGCGCCGGACTGCTGCACGATCTGTGCGCTCGTCACCGTCGGCGCGACGTAGAAACCGAAAGATTCGATGCCCGAGGTGCCGAAGCCCGGGGTCGAACCGCCCACGGTCGTGTCGTTGTAGAGCGAGATGCTGAGCATCATCTGCGTCGCCGAAAACTGCAGCACCGTGAAGTCGGCGTGCGCGGCGATGATGACGTTCGACGGCAGGGAGGACACGTCGGCCTGCGTGATGTTCCAGTACACCGTGAACGTATCGACATGTGCGTCCTGGGCCGGGTCCGAGGGCAGCGTGATCTGGACCTGCTTCGGTTGCTGGGCGGGGCTGCCGACCGTGCCGCCGGGCGCGTCGCTCGCGACGATGATGTAGGCCTGCGCCGAGGAGCAGACGATCGCGAGCAGCGCGGCGAGCGCCGGGGTGAGTAAGTTCTTCATGTGTACGGGCACCTGTGGAGACCGGGCAAATGGACCGGTTCGGGTTTGGACGAGGCACCAGCAAGATCGGTGCCCACCCGGGAATCTGCTATTGAGTCAGAGACTTAATAGCGCGCTCCCGGGCTTCCTGCCGCGTGGTGTAAGCAATTTTGACAACTTTCGCGCCGGTCGAATACTAAAACATTGCAAAATCAGCGCCTTGGGCTGTGAAGTCGGAACGCTGCCCGGTCGCCTCCGTGATTTGACTCGGACAACGTCCACGGAAATGAGAATTGAGATCAACGAGTTGCGGGCCGGCGGGCCGCCCGCCCGGCTGTAAAGATCCTTGACGGCCGCCCCGGTTCAGCGCTTCTCGATCTCCGTCAGGAGCTTCTCCGCGGCGGCATGCTCGGGAAAGGCACGGTCCGCGAGCACGGGCGCGAGCGTCTCGCGGGCCTCGGCGGCATTGCCGCTTTTCGCGAGCGCGGTTGCGAGGTGGAGCCGGATCCGCAGATCGGCCGAATCGCGCAACGCCGCTTCCCGCAGGTAACGCAGCGCATCGGCCTCCCGCCCATGGGCGAGCAGGACGCAGCCGGCGGTGTCGAGCACCGCGGCGTCGCCGGGGAACTTCACGAGCAGATTCTCCACGAGCGCTACCGCGCGCGGGTCCTTCTGCTCGTTGTAGAGCCATGCGAGGTTGTTGCCCGCTTCGAGCACCTGCCCGTCGCGGGCGAGAATTTCCTCGTAGACGCGCACCGCATCCCGCGTCCGGTTCGTGCGCAGGTAGAGCCTCGCGAGCGCGAGGCCGAGCTCCGCGGCTTCCGGGTGTTCCGCGCGCAACGCTTCGAGCTCGGTCGTCGCGCCCTTCACCTCGCCGTGCTCGGCACGCGCCTCGGCGAGCGCGGTGACGGGCGAGTAGCCGGTCGTGAGCGGCCGGGCGCGCGTGAAGGCCTCGATGGCGGCTTCGTACTGCTTCGCGACGAGATTCGCCCGGCCCGCGAGCATCAGGGCGCCGTAGTCCTTGGGCGCGATACCGAGCGCACGCCGGGCTTGCGACAGCGCGGCCGCCGCCTCGCCGGCACGCAGCCGCATCGCGCCGAGCTCCACCGCGACGGCGGCGTTGCGGGGCAGGGCGGTCTGGACGCGTTCGAGCGTGGCGATAGCGGCTTTCGTCTCACCCGCGCGTTCCTGGGACGCGGCGAGCAGGCGCAGCTTCGTCGCATCCTCGCCGGCGAGCGCCGTGGCACGGCGGAGCAGCGTGGCCGAATCCGCCGCGTCGTGGCCGGCGAGCGCGACGTCGAGCGCGCCGAGGACGACGTTCAAATCGTCCGGATGGCGCGCCCGCAGGAGCTTCGCATCGCGCCGCGCGGCCTCGAGCTTGCCGGTCGCGAGATACAGGCGGACGAGGGCGAGGCGGTCCGGTATTTCGTCGGGGAAGGCCGCGCGGAGCTGCTCGTACCAGCCGATGGCCTCCGGCAGCCTGCGCTGATCGAGCGCGAGATTCGCCTGGCCGCGCAGCACGCCGGCGTTCTTCGGGACGAGCTCGTAGAGCGCATCGTAGATCGCCTGCGCCTTCGCCCAGTCCTTCTGCTGCCGGGCAATCTCGGCGAGATTGATCTTCGCGGGCGTGTACTTCGGATCGAGCTTCAGCGCGGCTTCGAAGTGCGCGCTCGCCTCCGGCAGACGGTTCAGCATCATCGCCATCGCGCCGGCGAAATTATGATATGCGGGATAGGCCGGTCCGTGCTCGATGAGCTTCTCGACGACCATCAGCGCCTGCTCCGGACTCCCCTGGCGGAGCAGCGTGTAGGCCATCATCAAACCGGTGTTCGAGTTCGTCTCGCCCGGCCCGAGCGCCGCGGAGAACGCCTCGAGCGCCTCGCCCGTCTGGCCTTCGGCAAGGAGGCTCAGGCCGAGCTCGCGCCGTACCTCGGCCGTGTCGAGACCGAGCCCGACTGCGCGGCGGTACGCGGCCTCGGCTTCGGCGTGCATGCCGAGCCGGCCGTACACGCTGCCGAGGAACGTCGCGATCGTCGGATCCTTGGGATAGGCCGCCGCGAGATCCTCGAGCACGCCCTTCGCCTTCTCGAGCTCGCCCGTCTGCAGATACGCGCTGACGAGCAGCTTGAGTGCGCCGCGATGCTTCGCCGCGCGTTTCAGATACGCCTCGAGGTACTCGATCGCCTTGTTCGGCTCGTTCTGCTTCAGCGCAATCAGGGACCCGACCATCAGCGCGGATGGATTCGTCTCCGTGACCTGCGGCGGCAGCTTGCCGAGCACGGCACGCGCGCGGTCCAGCGTCACGTCCGCGGCCTGGAGATCGCCTTCCTGCGCCTGCAGGAGCGCGCGCAGGTAGATGCCCTGGAGATCGTCGGGATCGTTCGCGCGGAGCGCGTCGAGATCGTGCCGGGCGTCGGCGTAGTGCTGGAGATCGATCGCGAGCGCGGCGCGTCCGAGGCGCGCCGCGAGGTGTCCCGGACTGAGCTCGATCGCCTTCGTGAAATCGGCGAGCGCCGCATCGAACGCGCCCTGCGAGCGCGCGACCTCGCCGTGCACGTACCAGGCGCCGGAATCGCCCGGGAAGCGCTCGATGCACGCGGCCGCGGCTTTCGAGGCGTCATCGAGCCGTCCCCACCGCAGCAGGGCGAGCGTCTTGCCGTAGAGCGCGTCCGCTTTCCCCGCATCGAGCTCCAGCACGCGATCGAACGCGTCCACTGCCTGCACGAGCTGGTTCGCTTCGAGCTCGGCCTGCCCCTTCACGAGCAGCAGCTCCGCCTTCTCCGCCGCGCTGAAGCCGACCGGCGCCTCGAGCGCGCGCAGCTCGTCGAGCTTCATCTGCAGCAGGTAGCAGCGCGCGAGCGGCAGAAACACGCGATGCGGGTCCGCGCCGAGCTTCGCGGCCTTCTGGTAGGCGACTTCGGCGGAGGGCGCATGGCCCTGCTTCAGGTAGTAATCCCCGAGCGTGGCCCAGGCCGCGAGATAGTCGGGATTCGCCTGCAGCGCGTTCTTGAGCTCGATGATGGCCGCGGCGTAATCGTTCGCCGCGGCCTTCCGGATCGCCGATTCGTAGAATTTCTCGGCCGGGCCGGCGCTCGCCGCGCCGGCCAGCAGCCACGTGAGCAACAGCAGCAGCCCCCGGCGCGCCATCACGCCGCACCTCCGGCTCGTGGTGCGCCGTAGAACACGACCCAGGTCGCGAAGTCGTCCCCGAAATCCTCGAAGCGGTGCGTTTCGTGCGCGGCGGCGAACAGTACGTCGCCGGGTCCGAACGGCACGCGCGCCGCGCCGCGCACGAACGTCCCGCTGCCGCTGATCACGATGTAGAGCTCGTCGCGATCGTGGGGTGTCTGCGGATCGACGCCGCGCGGCGCATAGTGGCGCAGCTCGAGATCGGCATCGAGGAACGCGAGATGCGAGAGGCGTCCCGCCGGCAGCGGCGTGTCGCTGAAATCATCCGGACGGATTCGGGTCGGGAGCGACATGGGCGGTCTCCGGGGCGGTGCAGTCGGGCGCGGGATCAGCGCGCAGGATTCCACGCGCGCCCGGAGCGGTCAATTCGCGCTCAGCCGGCCTCGCCCTGCGCGTGCGGCACGGCCGCCGCGCGCATCGCTTCCACCGTACGCTCGAGGACGATGCCGAGCTCGGTGGCATCCCCGGGTCCGGTCTGCGGCTCGCGATCCGTGGCTTCGAGCGCCGTCACGCGCTCGAAGAGCTTCTCCGCGCCCATCGCCGCGGCGCAGGCCTTGAGGCGATGCAGGACCCGGCGGGTCCGCGCGGCATCGTCGCGAGCCTCGGCGATTTCCGCCACGAGCGTGCGCGCCTCCGCACCGAACGCGGCGATCAGCTCGTCGAGCGCCGCTCCGGGAGGCACGTCGGCGACGAGCTCTGCGAACAGCGTGCCGACGAGCGTCCCGGCCGGTCGCGCAGCGAGGCGCACGGCCGCCGCGCGCAGCTCTGCGGGCGCGATCGGCTTCGCGAGGACGCCGACGGCGCCGCTCGCGAGCGCCGCGTCGTGGGCCGCGGCCGTGACGTCGGCGGTGAGGATTGCGCACGGGGTCGGACCGAGCCGGCCGATCGCCGCGACGATCTCGAGTCCGCTCGTGCCGGGCAGGTGGAGATCGACGAGCGCAAGATCGTAGGCGCGGCTGCGGGCGCGCCGCAGTGCGTCCTCCGCCGTGGAGGCGCAATCGACGGCATGGCCTGCCGCGCGCAGGGCGTGTCCCGCGGCGAGCAGGTTCGTGAGGTTGTCGTCGACGACGAGCAGGCAGAGCGGGCGCGCCGCACGTTCGATGCGGCTCGCCTGCGGTGCGGTCTTGCTCGCGGCCAGTTCGTGGACGGCGAGCAACTCGACGACGGCGGCGGTGGCGGCGCGCGTCTCGAACGCGGCCGGCAGGATCGCGGCGTCGTCGCGATCGACGCCGTAAGCCGCGAGCAGCGCCTGCGACCCCGCGGGCAGCAGCGTGCCCGTCGCGATCCCGGGTAAATCGAGATGGTCGCGATGCACGAAGATCGCCCCGGGCGGTGCTATCGCGCGGCGTTCGCGCCACGCCGTCGGCGTCATGCACAGCGGGTCGAAGCCGGCGTTCGTGAAAGCGCCGCGCTCGCTCGCCGACAGCGCACGCGGCGCGATCACCACGCAGAAGAGCGTGTCCGTGGGGGCGGTGGGCTCCGGGGCCGACTCGAGCGGCAGCACGACCTCGCACGACGTGCCCTCTCCTTCGAGCGAGCGGATTGCGATGCTGCCGCCGAGCGCTTCGACGTACTCGCGGCTGATTGCGAGCCCGAGCCCGGTGCCGGCCTGTGCGCGGGCCGTCCCGGCGTCACCGAGCGTGAAGGGCTGGAACAGCCGGCCGAGCAGCGATGGCGCGATGCCCGGGCCGGTGTCGGTGATGTGAAAGTGCAGCGTGTCGCGACCCGCGGTGTCGTGGCCGGTGACGAGCCTGAGCCGCGCATGTCCGGCGGGCGTGAACTTCACGGCGTTGCCGAGGAGGTTGATCAGCACTTCCTGGAGCTGTGCCCCCGCCGTCATCACGTGCCGCGGCACGTCGGCGTCGACGTACCAGAAACAGTCGACGCCCTTCGCGAGCGCCTGCGGCCGGCAGATGTCGACCGCACCGCGCACCACCGCATAGAGATCCGCCGGCGCGATCGGAAGCCTGAGCGCACCCGCCCGCGCCGCGGCGATGTCGAGCACACGGTTGACGAGTGCGAGCAGATGACGCGCGGCTTCCGCGATGAGCCGCAGCGCCGTGTCCTGCTGACGCGGATCGCCGTCCGCCTCGAGGCCGGCGTGCGCGCTGCTGATGATCGTGTGCAGCGGCGTGCGCAGCTCGTGCGAGATGTTCGCGATGAAGCGAGCGCGGGCTTCGAGCACCTCGTGCAGCCGCGCGAGCACTTCCTGATGGCGCCGCAGCAGCAGCGCCGCGTAGCCGGGTACGCAGACGAGGCTCAGACAATACGCGATGACGAGCACGGGCTGATCCTCGAACGCGGGATTGCGCGGATAGGCGAGCCCGAAACCCGCGCAGCTCGCGAGGATCGCGAAGTAGAGATAGGCGAGCCCGAAGCGATAGCCGTAGCCGATGATCACCATCAGGTAGACCGGGAAGACGATCAGCGCGTGATGGCCGCCCGCTGCCGTATAGGCGGAGAGCGCGGCGACGTCGCCGACGAGTCCGCAGGCGCGGCGCACGTGGAGTGGCGTGCCGGTCGTGCCGCGTCGTTCGAGGACCAGCGACCAGCCGAGCAGTCCGAGCGCGCAGGCGAGGTAGGCGAGCGGCAGGACGAGATACTCGAAGTCGGAGAAGGCGGCGAGCGCCGGGCGTCCGGCGTTCACGTAGGACCACACGGCGACCGTGCTCACGATCGCGACGCGGACGCCGGCCTGCGCGAGATCCGAAGCGCCGACGTGCCAGGTGTCCTGCGCCGTGTCGTGGGCGCTGCGTTCCCTCATGGCCGCTCCCCTTGCGGTGATCGCGCAGCGTCCGGCCGCGCCGTCCGACAGTGTGCCACCCGTGCGCGGTGAACAGAAGGCGGGTGCGCGACGCAGCACGCCGGGCGCGTTCTTGGAGTCCCGTCCGCTCGGCTATGGTTGACCGGCCCGCGCGCACGTCCGCGACGCTTCGAGATGCGATCCCGCAGTTCACGCCGAAGGGCGTGAAGGTGCTCTCCGGGCTCTCGTGGCAGGAGATGGTCGACAGCCGCCACATCATCGCCGGCAGTCCGCAGACCGTGCGTCAGCAGTGCGAGGAGATGCTGAAGGAGCTGCGCGCCGGCCGCCGGATAGGAATCCTCCTAGGGTATCGAAGCGAGGTTCGCCGTTCCGGACCCGTGATACGCTCCGACCGGGATGCCGCAGCCGTTGGGCGCTGCGGCGAGGGGGAGCCATGGATCGATTCGATCGCATCTACGCGGTTCACAAGACATTGGTTCGCGCGCACATACCGGTGTCCCGACGTGCGCTGCAAGAAGAGCTCGAATGCAGTGCCGCGACCGTCAAGCGCGTCATCGAGGAGATGCGCCTCTACCTCGAGGCCCCGATCCTCTACGAGCGCGAACGCAACGGCTACTACTATGCGAAGAGCGCGGACGGTGGCCTCTACGAGCTGCCCGGCCTGTGGTTCAATGCGGAGGAGTTGCATGCTCTGCTCGCCTGTCAGCATCTCCTCGAGCACGTCCAACCCGGACTGCTCGGCGCGGAGCTCGGTCCCCTGCGGACACGGATCGCGAAACTCCTCTCCGCACAGCACTCCACTCAGGGCGAGCTGAGCCGCCGGGTACGCCTGCTCGCGATGGCGCGCAGGCGCGGTTCCGGCGCACAGTTCAAATCGGTGGCTTCGGCACTGACGCTGCGCAGGCGTCTGCGGATCCATTATCACGGCAGGGCGCGCGACGCCGAGACCGAGCGGACGCTCTCCCCGCAGCGGCTCGTCCATTATCGGGACAACTGGTATCTCGATGCCTGGGACCATCGACGCGAAGGGCTTCGAACCTTCGCCGTCGACCGGATCCGCCACGCGGAGCTGACGGAAGTTCCCGCGCGAGAGGTTTCCGACGAGGATCTCGACGAGGTGCTCGGCAGCGCCTATGGCATTTTCTCGGGCCGGAGCACCGCCGAGGCCGTCCTCCGCTTCTCCGCGCATCAGGCACGCTGGGTCGCCGACGAAATCTGGCATCCGGAGCAGCGCGGGGCGTTTCTCGACGACGGGCGGTACGAGCTCTGCGTGCCGTTCGCGGATCCCCGCGAGCTGGTGATGGACATCCTCAAATACGGTCCCGAGGTCGAGGTGGTGGCGCCTTCAGATTTGCGCTTGCAGGTCCGGGAGCGTCTCCTGGCGGCGATCCGGCGCTATGACTGAGCCGGCACAGGCGCATGGCTTGAGCCTGTGCCCCTTTTATCCTGGGCTACTTCATCCAAATGCTGAGGTGGCCCCCATGTCCGAGCACTCGCAACTCCTCTCCCGCCTGGCTGACGTCGACACACTGAGCTATCGCGTCTATGCCCACACGACGGTGCCGCAGGACGACGTGCGCATCACGGTGGCCGTGGCCGCGCTCGTCAGTATCGCGGACAGCGACCAGCAGGATCTGTATCGCCGGATCCGCGAGACGCTCGCGAACTTCATCAAGGCCGATTGGGCGCTCTCCCAGATCATCCGCACCGCGGACGCGATGGGTTACGAGCACATCGATCTCAGCGCCAGCGCCCGCGTTCCGCCCGAGGAGAACTACAACCTGCAGGAGCGCGCCCGTCGCGCGAGCCGCGAGGGTCTGGCCCTCACGAATCCGAACGCCGACTACACGGTGCGCGCCGACCGCGTCTCGAGCGCGGTTCAGACGCTCCGCGAACAGACCCTCCGCGAAGTCCGTCAGCACATCGAGGGTTTCAACCGCGTCAGCGAGCGCCGCTGGCGCCTCGGTCATATCGCGTTCGGCGCGGAGAGCGAATTGGCGGAAGCCATGCGCCGCACGTCGAAAGGCGCGTATACCGGGGGAATCCCGGACTACGTGCTCCGCAGCGAGGGCGACACGGAGCTGACCGGCGCGGAGCGGATCGTGTTGGTGACGGAGGTGGTGTTGAAGGCGGGGGCGGGGGAGTGAAATGACGGCCGAAGATCCCGCGCCGCTTGCGCACGTCGCAGTTGCCAGTGAGGTTCATCCCCTCACCGAACACCTCAGCGCCGTTGCCGCGCTCGCCGCCGAATTTGCGAGCCGCTTCAGCGCGGAGGTTTGGGCGCGCTGTGCCGGGATCTGGCATGACCTCGGAGAATTTCGAAGCGGCTTCCAGCGGTATATCCGGCAGGCCCTCGATCCGGACGCGCACGTGGAAGGCAAAGTCGGCGGGCGTGACAAATCGCACTCCGCGGCTGGGGCGCTATGGGCCGACCAATTTCTTTCGCGGCTCGACGGGCCGAAAGGACGCGCCGCTGCCCGGGTGCTCGCTAACCGAGGCGCGCCGATCGAGCCCGGCGAATCAACCGGCTTCCTATCTCAATACAGGCAAGGGGGCTCGATGTAATGGTCTGGTATGCCCATAGCGGGAACGCCCTCGGTGAGTGGCACCGCCTTGCCGATCACCTCGCGAGCGTTTCGAAGCACGCGAGGAAATTCCTGGCGGGACATCCTGCGGCGGACGAGGCGGCGCTTGCCGGCATGCTGCACGACCTCGGGAAATATGGCGATCGCTTTCAGGCCCGCTTGCAGGGCAAGGATTCAGGGTTGGACCACTGGTCTCAGGGTGCTTCGCTGGCGCTGACGGAGTTTCATGCCGTTGCGGCAGCGCTGGCGATTGAGGGCCACCACATCGGGTTACAGCGAGGCAGTACGGATTCGTTGCGGCGACTGATCGGTGAAAATCTTCCATATTCAGTTGTTCCGGGATTAGCGTTATCCGACCCGGATCTCTCGCGGCTCCAGTCTCGAGCTGCTGCTGACGGGCTCACATTCGAAAAGCCTGCGTCTACCGCCATTACCTCGTGGAAGCAGCCGGTCGCGGCGATGCTGGATGTGCGAATGCTGTTTTCCTGCCTGGTCGATGCGGATTTTCTGGATACCGAGGCACATTTCAACGGCGGTTCGCACGGCAAGGACCAGAGGCAGCCGGGACCCCAATTGGATGCGGCAGTAGCACTGGCTGCTCTCGACGCTCATGTGGCGGGGCTGAGCACGACCACTGAGGCGCAGGTCAACGTCAGAGACGCGCGAAAGACTCTCTGGGCTTGCGTCATTCGTGCCGGACAGTCATCGCGCGGCCTTTTCACACTGACCGCGCCGACAGGTTCTGGCAAGACACTCGCCATGCTGCGCTTCGCCCTGGAGCACGCCGCTCGACATGGGATGAAACGAATTGTTCTGGCCGTGCCGTTTCTCACCGTCATCGAGCAAACGGCCCGCGTTTACGGGCAAGTGTTCGCAGACTTCCCCGGCAACTTCGTGCTGGAACACCACAGCCTGGCCGGCCTGGGCGTCGAAGCGCAACGCCAGGATGCCGAAGGGGCGGGCGAGCGCCAACGGCGCCTGCTGGCCGAGAACTGGGATGCGCCCATCGTGCTCACGAGCAATGTCCAGTTGCTCGAATCGCTCTTTTCCAATCGACCATCCTCTTGCCGCAAACTTCACAACCTCATGGACGCGGTGATCCTGTTCGACGAAGCGCAAAGCCTGCCACAGCATCTGGCGGTGCCGACATTGGCCGCACTCTCGCATCTGGCGGAAGCCTATGGCAGCACGGTGGTCTTTGCGACGGCGACCCAACCTGCGTTCGACAGCCTGGACACGGCGGTAAAGAAACATGCTGCTGACGGTTGGCAGCCGCGCGAAGCGGTCCCGGAGAATCCGGCACTGTTCGCAGCCCTTGAACGCGTCACGGTGCGCTGGCCGGAGCGAGGCAAGAAGCGCAATTGGGCAGAACTTGCCGACGACGTGCGCAGGGCGAGCCAGGTGCTGGTGGTGGTCAACCTGAAACGTCACGCTTTGGCCCTGCTCGATGCCTTGACCGGGACGGACGGCCTGTTTCACCTCTCCACCAATCTCTGCGCCGAACACCGGCGCGCGGTCATGGATGGCGTTCGGGCACGGCTTGCAGCCGGGCAACCCTGCCGACTGATTTCCACACAATGTGTCGAGGCGGGCGTAGACGTGGACTTCCCGGTCGTGTTCCGCGCCATGGCACCGCTGGAATCGATCGCCCAGGCCGCGGGCCGCTGCAACCGTGAAGGCAAGCTCAATGATCGGGGGCAGATCGGCGAGGTCGTGGTCTTCGAACCGGACGAGGAAGGCGATTGGCGAAGGCGCTTCCCGACGCACAGCTACTATCAGGCCGCGCAGGTCACGCAGACCCTGCTCAACCTCAAAGGCAACCTGAACATAAACGATCCGGGCACCTTCCGGGAATATTACCGCCGGCTCTATGACCTGAACGATCCCGCCAGCCAGAACGCGAATTTGGACGAAGCGATCAAGGCGCTCGCCTTTCCGGAAATCGCCAGGGCCTACCGCATCATCGAGAACAACGCAATCCAGGTGCTCGTGCCGTGGGCGGGACGCAAAGCGGCATTCGATGAGCTTGAGCGCGAAGCCGCGACGGCAGGCATCTCTGCGCAATGGATGCGCCGGGCCCAAGGGCTTGCTGTCAGCGTCTACCGCACCAACGAGGGCCCGCCCGCGTGGGCTATTCCGGCGAAGCTGCGGCACGGCGGCCATTCCGAAGAGTGGTATGTCCTCGAAGGGGATTACTACGACGAAACCCTCGGCCTGAATCCGCCCAAGGGTGAGCAGGTCTTTATTGCATAGCGTGATTCTTCTCTCCTTCTGGAAGAGGGCAGGTGAGGGGAACTCATTGGAGGAGGACATATGGCGAACGGTGAACACACCTTGGAAGTCTGGGGTGACCTGGCCTGCTTCACCCGGCCGGAAATGAAGGTCGAACGATTTTCCTACCCGGTCATCACGCCGTCGGCGGCGCGCGGCATCTTCGACGCCATCTACTGGGACGGCAAGCGCGAACAGCAGGGAAAGGAATACGTCATGCGGCCGTATTTCTACTGGCAGGTGACTCGAATAGAGGTGCTCGAAGTGCCGCGCTATATCGGGTTGCGACGAAATGAAGTGAAGGACAAGGCGCCGGCGGACCGGACGATAAGGGCGTGGATGGATGGGCACGAGCCGCCGGAACCGATTTGGGCCGATGGTGGCAAGGACGAACTGGGCACCGATCAGAAGGGTCGCACGCAGCGTCAGACGATGGCGCTGAAAAATGTCCGCTACCGCCTCACCGCCAGAATCGTCCCGAAATCCGGCAGTGACTGGGGCAAGCTCAACGCTTGCTTTCAACGGCGTGCGCGGGCGGGGAAGTGTTTCCAGCAACCGTACCTCGGTTGCCGCGAATTTCCGGCTTTTTTTGACTACGTCGAAGATCCGAGCACGCATTCGCCGAATCCGGTGTCTGACCAGCATTTGGGGCTGATGCTTTACGACGTATTTGACCTCTGCAAGGAAGTGGTGCGCGACAGCGACGCGCCCTTTATCACGCTTTTCGATGCGTCACTGTGCGGCGGCGTGCTGGCCGTTCCTCCGTTCGATAGTGAAGCAGTGAAAAAACCGGGGAGGAAATAGCGATGCTGAACGCGTTGGTTGAGTACGCCGAGCGGCAACTCCCGAATTCGGAACCCGGCTTCAGGTCCCGGGAAGTGCGCTGGAGCGTCGAACTCGCTGGCAATGGAGGGTTTCTCGGCGTCGTCCCCCTTGGCGATGGAAAGCGCGGACAAGACCAGATCCGCTGCCCGGATATGCACGGAATGAATGCAGGTGGAAAGTCCCATTTCCTTGTGGAGACGGCGCAGACCGTGGGGCTGCTTTTCAAACCGAACGAAGATCCGAAGAAGATCGCCGGCACAAAGGTGAAACACCAGTTCTTTGCAGACATGCTGTGTATGGCCGGAACCACGATTCCCACGCTTTCAGTGCTGTCTAGCGTCTTGGTAGACGAGGAGCGGCTTGCCCAGATTCGCGATGCATTGTCCGAACAGAAAGCGAAACCGACTGATTGGATCGGCTGGCGCATCGATGGCGCTGACCCCCGCGAAAATCCGGACGTACAGAATTGGTGGCGAGAATGGAGACGGACTGATCTTGTTGACAGCGCAACTGCCGAGAATGGGGATTCTGAAGTGGGCGGCGACGGCGAAATGCTCTGTCTGCTCACCGGCGAATCGGTTGCTCCATTACCTACTCACCCAAAAATCATAGGCCTGTCTAGTGTCGGTGGTTTGGGAACCGGTGACGTCATGGTTGGGTTCGACAAAGCGTCTTTCGGTTCCTACGGTCTCGACCAATCGGCAAACGCCGCGATGGGCGCTGGGGCAACGCAAAAATATGTGGATAGTCTCAACGACCTGATCCGGAATCACTCGTACAAGCTGGGCCACTCGCTGGTAGCTCACTGGTTCAAACAGCAGGTTGCGCAGAAGGACGACCCGCTGGAGTGGCTAAATGGATTTGAGCCCCAAGAATCAACTGAGGCCTCAGCGTTGGCATCTGCAAAACGCCTTCTATCTTCGATCCGCAACGGTAAACGCGCGGACCTGGGGAACAACTATTACTACGCACTGACCATTTCAGGCGCATCCGGTCGCGTCATGGTGCGTGACTGGATGGATGGTCGATTTGAGGATTTATTGCGCAACGTCGAAGCCTGGTTCAGTGATCTCGAAATTACGAAATGGGACGGTCAGGGAGTAGCGTTTGATCCCAAGTTCTATGAGGTATGTCTCGCCCTGATTAGGAACGATCGCAGCAAGTCCATTTGGAAGAACTTGGAACAACTCCCCGCGCCCACGGCGGCCTCGCTCTGGAAGGCGGCCGTGCGGGGATTATCTATTCCGCAATCGATCATGGCGCAGGCATTGGGACGGTTCCGCGCAGAACGGTTTCATCCCAACGACCAGAAGCGCGAAGTGTTTGACCACGCCCGCATGGGCCTCATCAAAGCGTATTTCGTCCGACTCAAACCTGGAGGTGATGCAACCATGACTGCCTATCTCAATCCTGACCATCCAATCGCGGCCTACCATTGCGGGCGGTTGCTTGCAGTGCTGGCCAATCTCCAGCGCGCGGCGCTGGGCGATGTGGGTGCCGGCGTGGTGCAGCGTTACTATGCGGCCGCCAGTCAAACGCCTGGTCTGATGCTAGGTCGACTGGTCGGCAATGCACGGAACCATCTGGGTAAGCTCGAGGGTGGTCTGGCGTATTGGTACGAGAATCAGATTGCCGACGTGATGAGCCGCTTGAAAGACAGCGCGCCACGCATTCTGGATTTGGAAGGCCAGGGGCTGTTCGCCCTCGGCTACTACCAGCAGCTTGCCGCTCTGCGCGCGGGCAACAAGAACGCCACGTCCGAATCAATTACCGAACACGGAGAGCCGAAATGAGCGCCATCCAGAACCGCTACGAGTTCCTCTATCTCTTCGATTGCGAGAATGGCAACCCGAACGGCGATCCGGATGCGGGCAACAGTCCTCGGATCGACCCGGAGGATATGCACGGACTGGTGTCCGATGTGGCCATCAAGCGGCGCGTACGGAATTACATTCAGACCGCCTTCGGCAACACCGCGCCCAATGCCGTGTTCGTCGAACATGCAACCAACCTGAATACCAAGATAGCCCTCGGCCATGAAGAATCGGGGGGTATGCCGCCCTACGATGGGCAGAAGAAGAAATGGGTTACAACGAAAGACAAAGCGAACGGAGCTCGGGCCTGGCTTTGCACGACCTTCTTCGACGTGCGAACCTTTGGCGCTGTGATGTCAACCGGACCCAATGCCGGTCAGGTGCGCGGCCCGGTACAAGTGGCTTTCTCCCGCTCGCTCGACCCCATATTGCCGATTGATGCGTCGATCACCCGCATGGCCGTTGCAGACAACGAGATCAAAGGCGCGAATATCGGTTCGGCTGAATTCCGCGCTTGGGAGGCCAAACAACCAGAGGATGAGCTTCGCACCATGGGTCGCAAAGCGCTCATTCCATACGGCCTCTACGCCTGCAAGGGCTTCGTCTCCGCGCACCTGGCCGAGGGCACAGGTTTTTCGGACGAAGACTTGAAGCATCTCTGGGACGCGCTCAAGGCCATGTGGGACCACGATCGCTCCGCTTCCAAAGGGGTGATGTCCTGCCGCGGACTCTACGTGTTCAAGCACGTTGGCACCGACAGCGACCAGTCACAGCGTGTCCGCCAGGCTATGCTTGGCTGCGCGCCGGCGCACCGGCTGCTCGATTTCTCCACTCACAAACGGGACGTCGCGAACGCCATAGTCGACGTAACGAAGGCGACAGACGGCTCACCCCGATCCTTTAGTGACTACGCCGTGACGGTTCACAAGGACAGGCTGCCCGCCGGTGTGGAGCTGATCGAGTACTACTGAGGATGACGAGCAGTGACGACGACCTCATCCCACTCTCGGCGCTCAATCAGTACGCCTACTGCCCGCGGCGCTGCTACCTGATTCACGCCGAAGGCGAGTTCCGGGACAACGTGCACACGCTCCGCGGCACGCACGAGCACGAGCGCGTCGACCGGGAGCGGCACGAGGTCAGCGTCGGCGTGCGTGTTGAGTATGGCCTGCCGGTGTGGAGCCGCCGGCTGAGCCTTACCGGCAAGTGCGATGCGGTGGAGTTTCGGCCGGATGGGGCGGTGTACCCGGTCGAGTACAAGCACGGCAAGCGCAAGCGCTGGATCAACGACGACTTGCAGCTTGCAGCGCAGGCACTGTGTCTCGAGGAGATGCTCGAGCATCCGGTGCCCAAAGGGGCGATCTTCCACCAGCAGTCGCGGCGCCGACGCGAAGTCGACGTCGACGGGACTCTGCGGCAGGCCGTTGAGATGACTGCAGAGAATATTCGGCGGATTCTATCGGGAGGGAAATTGCCGGCGCCGGTGGACGATGCGCGGCGGTGCCCGGAGTGCTCGTTGCACGACACCTGTCAGCCGGAGTTGGCCCGCGCCGCCGACCGGCTTTCGGAGCTTCGCGATGGACTGTTCGAGCCTGACGATGGGTGAAGGAATCGGGTTTTGCTAAGCTGAGGCCGTTGCGCCAATGTGGCGTTTAGGCTGACGATACGGTGGGCGGGAAACGGCGCGTTGTCCTTCGCCTCTAAACCTATGGAATGCATGCAGTGAATAGAGCCACAGTTCTCGCGTTACTGAACGGGCATCGAGACGAACTGCGGAGCCGGTTCGGCGCCAAGCGACTAGCGCTGTTCGGGTCGGCGGCGCGGGACGAACTGCGCGAGGAGAGTGACATCGATGTGCTGGTGGAATTCGAGGGCCCTGCGACGTTCGACGGCTATTTTGATCTCAAGGCGCATCTGGAGCAACTGCTGGGACGGCGAGTCGATCTCGTCACGGAAAAGGGTCTTAAGCCCCGCGCGCGCCGGCAGGTCGAGAAGGATCTGATACGTGTCGCGTAGTTGGTTGCTCTATCTCGACGATCTGATCCCAAGCGCCGAGAAGATCGTGCGCATGGTGTCCGGCCGCACACTCGATAGCTTCAATGCCGACGAGGCGGTTTTTGACGCCGTGCTGTTCAACCTGCAAGTGATTGGCGAAGCGGCCAAGAAACTCCCGGACGAGGTGCGGGCCACAATGCCGGAAGCGGGCGGTTCCGGGCCAGCGCGCATGCGCGACCTGATCGCGCATCACTACTTCGCTGTGGACGCCGAGATGATCTGGGAGGTGGCCACGGTGCACGTGCCCCGACTGCTTGCGGAGGCGCGGGAGATTCGGAGCAAGGCCGATCGGGTATGACGGTGGGCGCGCTTTCACGCATACCGCGTGGCTTTGATCGTGCTATTCGAGTGCGCGCGGTAAGGGTGGATGATTCCGTCGGTCTCGGGACTGGCGAGCGGCTGAATTGCCAAGCGGCAGATGACCGTTCTTCTTAATACGCTTTACGTCACCACGCCCGAGGCATACTTGCGCCTCGAAGGCGAAACGGTGTGCGTGATGGTGGAAAAGGAAAAGCGGCTGCAGGTGCCGCTGCATCACTTGGGAAGTGTCGTCAACTTCGGAGACGTGATGCTGAGCCCAGCCCTGCTCGGACGCTGCATGGAGGAGGGGCGGAGCGTGGTATGGCTGGAACGAGGAGGTCGATTCCGCGCTCGCATGGAAGGTCCGGTGAACGGCAATATTCTCCTGCGTCAGGCGCAATACCGTGCGGCCGACGATGGGGCGAAAACGATCGAAGTTTCTCGCGCCTTCCTTGCGGGCAAGCTGCGCAACAGCCGGAATGTGTTGCTCCGAGGTGCGCGCGACAGCCAGGATGACGGCGAGCGCGCCGCGCTCGTGCAGAACGCACGGCTCGTGGCGGGCCATCTTCGCAAACTCCCGCATGCTCCGGACCTCGATAGTCTTCGCGGCGAGGAAGGCGACGCCGCTCGCATTTACTTCCAGTCAATGCGGAGTCTCATGCGGGCGCCGGTGCGGGGCGATTTCTCGTTCGACGCACGGACTCGCCGGCCGCCGACCGACCCCATGAACGCGATGTTGTCGTTCTTGTACGCAGTCTTGCTCCATGACTGCCGGAGTGCGCTCGAAACCGTGGGGCTCGATCCGCAGCTCGGGTTTCTGCACGCGGTGCGCCCGGGCCGTGCCGCGTTGGCGCTCGACCTGATGGAGGAGTTCCGTTCCGTGATAGCCGATCGGTTGGCACTGACGCTGATAAACCGCGGCCAGATACAAATCGGTCACTTCGAGAAACGCGAAGGCGGTGCTGTCTTGCTCAACGATGATGGCCGCAAAATCGTAATTACGGCCTATCAAGAGCGGAAACTGGAAACCCTGACGCATCCGGTGCTGGAGCAGCAGGTGCCAATTGGTTTGCTGGCGCACGTCCAGGCACGCCTGCTGGCTCGCCATCTGCGAGGCGACGCGGCCGCATACGTGCCCTATCTTCATCGGTGAGGGAATCATGCTGATCCTGGTCACCTACGATGTATCTACCGAGACGAAGGCGGGTCGCCGACGGCTCAGGCGCGTTGCCAAAGCGTGCCAGAATTACGGACAACGAGTGCAGAAGTCCGTTTTCGAATGCACTGTAGATGCCGCAACCTATGAGATTCTGGAGAAACATCTGCTTGACGAGATCGACACTGTCGAGGATAGCCTCCGCGTGTACCGGTTGACGGAGCCGTTGAAAGACCATGTCAAGGAGTTCGGGAATTTCAAGGCAGTCAATTTCGATGCTCCTCTGGTCGTATAGCGCGAACCGCAAGCGGTGGCGAATTCGCCGGCTGGTTCGCGCGAGGTGTAAGTCATTATTGGAAAAAACAATTCGCTGGAAGGAAGCAGTGCAGACATGCGATGACAGTCGCGCTCCTCGGGGGTTCGCGAACTTCGGTGCAAATTCTGTTGAAGTTGATGGCCTTATTCTTGGGCCGTATCGCCCGCTCTCGTGAGCGGGCGCGGATTGAAACATGGCATTTGCGTATGGCGCCGCTGCGTGGATCTGGTATCGCCCGCTCTCGTGAGCGGGCGCGGATTGAAACAACGTTGGCTTGGGTTTTGTCGGCCTGCACAGCCGGTATCGCCCGCTCTCGTGAGCGGGCGCGGATTGAAACATGTACTTCAAGGGTGCCGAGAAGGGGCTCGTCTGTATCGCCCGCTCTCGTGAGCCGGCGCGGATTG